>JAWOFX010000134.1:0-37367 GCA_046497275.1 Promethearchaeia archaeon
CCCCCTTTTCGAACAACATCTATGGCAGCATTTACTAATACAGGCACTCCTGAACATTCAAATACAAAATCAGCTCCAGATATTCCTTTTTTATTTGCTCTTTTGATTTTAGATAATTTGAGCTTATTTAATGCGACATCAGGATCAAATTTCTTTGCAATCTCTAATCTATAAGGATTTTTTTCTACAACTACAATGGTTCGGGCTCCTGCCAACTTCAAACATTGTAATGTAAACTGCCCCATTGTGCCCATCCCTAGAATAACAGCAGAATTTCCAGCAGTAAAATTTATTTCTCTTAAGCCCATTAATGGAGTAGCAATCTGATCAAATACCGTACCATATTTATCGGGAATTGAATCTGGTAAAGCAATAAGAGTTTCCTCATTTACTAATATGTATTCGGCTAGTCCTCCATTCGCACCTATTCCAATTTCATCGGCAAAGGCACAAAGATTAATAAGACCTTTTTTACAAAAATAACACTTACCACATGCTATTGCAGGAAAAATTGTAACTCGATCTCCTATTTTCCATCTTTTTACCTCAGATCCAAGTTCTGCAATTGTTCCACAAATTTCATGCCCTAATACAACATGAGCAGGATAAAGCCCTGTTTTGTAGGCTTCAAGATCCGAACCACATATTCCAGCGTATTTTACTTTGACCAAAACTTCCTTTCCCTTAGGTGTTGGTTTTGGAAGGTCTACTAGTTCGATCTTTTTTTTACCTTGATATTTTGCGCCTAAAATACCTCCTCACCATCCTTTTTAACTTCTAAATCAATTAATTGCACATTATTTACTTTTATCATAGCTCTCTCCACCTAACTTTTATATTTTAATTATTTTTTCTTTCTAATTTATTTTTAATTCATCATAATTTCTTAAAATTATCTCTCCACTGAAAATTGAGTCGATTCAACTCTCGTTTTATTATTGATGTTTTGATATTTAATATTTTATATTTTTTCTAATGATCTTTCAAAAATCTCCTGTTGAATCTTTAGAACTATTAAAATAATTTTTAAAAATAAAAACAAATTTTTCTAAGTATGAGCGAACAAGAATATGAATTTCAAGCAGAAATAAGAAAATTACTTGATATTTTGAGTAAATCATTATATAAACACAAGGAGATTTTTCTACGAGAATTAATAAGTAATGCTGTTGACGCACTGAAGAAAATTAAATTTATTCTTTTAACAAACAGAGATATTGAGGATCCAGATGAGGATTTGCGAATTGAACTATATTTTAATCCAAAAGAAAAAACTTTGACCATAAGGGATTATGGGGTTGGTATGGGAAAAAACGAACTCATCAATGATTTAGGGACTATAGCAGGTAGTGGAACTGAAAAATTTATTAAAAAATTAAAAGAGATGAAAGATAAAGAAGATAAAACAATAGATTTGGATATTATAGGTCAATTTGGTATAGGATTCTATTCGGTATTTATGGTAGCTAAAAATGTAAAAGTACGTACAAAATCTTATTTAAAAGAAGAAGACGCCTATGAATGGGAATCCAAGGGTACAGGAAAATTTAATATTAAGACTATTGAAAAGAAAAAACGAGGTACTGATGTAATTGTTTATTTACAAGAAGAAGAGGAAGAGTTTCTCAATGAATTTCGTCTTGGGAATATTATTAGAAAATATTCAAACTTTGTACCGTTTCCTATCTATATTTATGAATTGGAGGAAGGGATCATTCCAGAAGAGGGCAAGATAAAAGTCGAGGAGGAAGAAGAGGAAGAAGAGGGAGAAGAAGAAAAAAAGAAAGAACCCGCTAATAAAGTCGAACCACTTTGGAAGAAAAAAAAGGATGAGATAACTGAGGAAGAATATAAGGAATTTTATCACTATATTTCGAATCGCTACGATGATTATCTTCATGTAATAAATTATCAAGTAGGTGGACGCATACGATTTCGGTCTCTTTTATATATTCCAGAATCACCTTCTCAAGATATTTTGCAGCCTGAAACAGACTATGGATTAGCACTGTATTCGAAAAATGTAATGATTATGGAGAATTGTAAAGAATTAATCCCACAATGGATGAGATTTGTGAAAGGAGTGCTTGAATCGGAAGATATTCCATTAAATATATCACGAGAAACCATTCAATCCAATCGCTTAATGATGAAGATGAGCGGTTTAATTGTAAAAAAACTTATTCGGGAATTGAAGGATCTTGCTAAGAATGATAAAGAGAAATACTTGAAATTTTGGAATGAATTTGCTCATTTTATTAAAGAAGGAATTATTACAGATGTCGCTCGCAAGGATAAACTTAAAGATTTACTACGAGTTAAGTCATCAAAAACAGATAAAGATGAGTTAATTGGACTTCAAGATTACGTAGATCGCATGAAGGATGATCAAGAAAAAATTTTCTATCTGGTAGGGGAAGATTTAGAGATTATGAAAAGTTCTCCACATTTGGGATATTATAATGAGAATGATCTCGAGGTTATCCTATTAGATGAGCCAATTGATAATTTTTTAATGATGAACATGAATGATTACAAAGTGGAGATGGAAGAAGGTGAGGGCGAAGAGAAAGAAATGAACTATATTAAATTTTCACCCATCGATGTTGCTGAACCAGAGGAAGAAGAAAAAGAAAAAGAGGAAGAGGAAAAGGAGAAGAAAGAGAAAGAAGAAAAAGTCTCCCAAGAAGTTAAATCATTTTTGGAATATGTAGAATCGATATTAGAAGAGAAAATTATTAATGCAAAACCATCTGATAAGTTATACGGAAGCCCTTGCAGATTAGCAAACCCAGCTGGTGGTCCCACTTCAAGTCAACAACGAGCGATGCGTTATTGGACGCAAAATATTTCTGGAGAAAAATTCACTATCCCCAAAAAAATTCTTGAATTTAATCCAAAACATCCTATTGTGGAAAATTTAATTCGAATTTATAATGAAGACAAAGATAATGAAATTGTAAAACCCATTGTTACTCAGTTGTTTGAAAACTGTCTCTTATCTGAAGGAGATTTACCAAATCCCTCTTCAATGGTTCCAAGAATAAATCAATTGATAGAGATGCTAATAGCGAGAAAATCCGATCAAGAAAAATCTTAATATTATATAGTAAGGAGATTCAGGTTTTTATTTTACTTACTTTTTTCATATCTTTTTTTACCATTATTTTTTTCAAATAAAAGATAAATAGAATTAATAAGAAAATAAGTTAATAAAAATATCATGCAAAATATAAATAATTCTCTCATTGAAGTTGATAGAGATAAATGTACGAAATGTAAAGCATGTATTAAAGCATGCCCTGCTCAGTTATTTTTCATAGAATCTGATAATCTTGAAATAACGGGCATTTTTGAAGATACTTGTATTCAATGCGGTCATTGTGTAGCAATTTGTCCAGTTGAAGCTATTAGATTAAAAAAATATGATCAAGATCTGCCTAAAGTAAAACAGATTAAAAAAAATCTACCTAATTTTGACTCATTTCGAAATTTAACCTTGATCCGTAGATCCAAAAGGCAATTTAAGGATAAAGTAATCCCTAAAGGAGATATTGAGACACTTCTTAATTTAACACGACATTCGCCCACCGCAAAAAATACTCAAAATGTCTTCTTCTCAGTCGTCCAAGATAAAGAAGTAGTTTCAAAAATTTCAAAAGAAATAACCAATAATATGCAGAATTTTGTAAATATGGCAGAGAACGAACGAGGAAAGGAGATTTTGAAAACCCAAATGTCAGAAAAAGGATACAATGAAGCAATTGAAATGTTACCTCAAACAAAATGGATTTTAGAAAAAGTGAATCAAGGAGTTGATTTTTGGTGTTGGAACGGACAATTAATTAGTATTCATGGTAAGGAAGAAATCGGAGGAATCTCCCAAGATTGTTCTTTAGCAGCCACTTATATTATGCTCGGAGCAGAATTGCTTGGCTTAGGAACGTGTTCATTAGGCTATCTTACGTATTTCTCGAATAGATCAAAAAAAATCAAAAAGCTTATGAAAATTCCAAATGATCATCGTGTTGGCTATTCTTTAGCAATTGGATATCCAAAGGCTAATTATACGAGAGTTCCGCCCAGAGAAGATATAAAAATTGAGTGGGTTTAAGGTAAATAATTATTATCGATTCAATTTTTTTCCTTTAATCATATCAAAGGTTATATCATCGTTGGTTTTATCGCGCCAAGATCGTAATCTGGTTTTCATATCTTTTAACATATCGCTATAGTCTTCTATATCAATTAAATTATTTAACTCGTAAGGATCTTCTTTCAAATCATAAAACTCATCCATATAACCTTCATTGTAAATATATTTATAACGTTCCGTGATTAATGCTCTTCCTACATTCGTTGTAAAATGCCCATGCGTTTCAACGAATTGTTCCTCTTTCCATTTGCTGTTAGGATTCTTTAATAATGGTACTAAACTCATTCCATGGACGGAATTCCTAAATTTTGTTCCAGCTATATCTAAGAAAGTAGTTGGATAATCTACATTACTCACGAATTTATCACATTTTTTCCCTGGGGAGACCATATCAGGCCATTTAATAGCTAAAGGAACACGTATCACCTCTTGGGGCATGTAAGCATCTTTATCAAAATGACCCCCATGAGAAGCTACAGCATCACCATGATCTGCCGCCCAAATAATGACGGTATTGTCCGCTAACCCAAGATCTTCCAGAGTATCTAAAAAATTTCCCACCGCATCATCAATGAGAGTTTGCTCTGAATAATTAATAGCTAATATTTTTTGCCATTCTGACCAAGGTAAGGGATTCGGCAATATTAAATGCTTATCCTCACTGAGAAGATCACCATTTTGCCTTCGATATAATTCTGGTTTAGTGTCTAAATTGTCTATAAAATTTGGGTGTTGAGGAATTTTTTCTGGCTCGTATAAATCTAAATACTCTTGTGAAGTGATGTAAGGTTCATGGGGCCCCCAAAAATCAATTCTCATATGAAAGGGGTGCTTATTTTCATCTTTAGCGATTTCTTTTAGTTTCTCGCAGGCCATATGTGTAAGAAAAAATGCTTCATGTGTTTCTTTGGGAGTGGTCATAATTGCTGTGAAATATTCTGAGTATACCGGAAATCGCGGTTCATATAACTCCCCCTCTTTTATCCCAAGATTTTTCGAGATCGGGTCTTCAAAGTTCTTTTGAATTCTAACTTGAATATAATCTAAATTATTTTGCTCTAAGTATTTTTTATATTCCGGAGTCAAATAAGGATTTCCATACCCTGGTAAAGAGAACCCTTCGCAACCGAAATCTAGAGCAGTTCCAGCTCCCGCATGCCACTTACCAAAATAATAATTTTTATATCCTTGTTCTGCTAGTTTTTCAAAATATATTTCATTACGATAATCTTCATTTGTTTCATTTTTGATTTCTCCATGACTATGTGGATATAACCCAGTAAGGAGTGTTCTTCGCGCTGGACCACATAATGGACAAGCGGTATAAGATTGTGTAAATTCAACTCCCTCGTTAACTACTCTTTCATAATTTGGTTTATGAATCTTAGGAGCATTTGCTTGCTGTCCATGTCCATAAAATGCTTTATGGTCTTCAAAAATTAGAATAATATTAGGTTTCTTGCTCATTTATTTTATTCTCTTAATATCTATGAATTAAAATTAAAATGCTACTTAACTTCCTATAAAGATATTTAGGATTATTATGAATTCTATAAATAACTTATCATCAGTATGGTTTCTATTTTAGAATTAAGAGAATCATAATATTTGAAGAGAAAATATATTATACTTAAGAACAATAAGATTTAATTAAAATTTAAGATAAATTAAGTAAAAAACCAAATGTATTTATCAATTAAAGATGACACCTAGAAGAGAATTGAACCCGGCGGCACGTATGCTAAAATCGATGGCATATTTAAAGCCGGATAGAGTACCCGTTTTATTTTTTCCCGAATTCGACCTTATGGCAGATTTCGCTGGCAAGAAAGTGAAAGAATACCTTAATGATGTAGATTTACAAATTGAGACCGGAGAGAGATTTAAAGAGAGATTTTCTGATGCCTATTGCGCAGTTTCTATATACCAACCATACGCAGTTGCAGAAGCATTGGGCTGTAAATTAATGGAACCGGAGGATTTAATCCCATCCGTGCTAGAAAGGGCTATTCAATCACCCAAAGAAATTGAAGAGTTAAAAGTCCCAGACACTTTATGGGATTTGCCCGGTACGGGAGACTGGTTAGAAAAAATCGAATATTCCTTAGAATCTGGTATAAAACCCGCTGGTACAGGTGAATTTGGTCCAGTAGAATTAGCAACTTTAATTTATGGTTATAACAAATTTTTATTTCATATGGTCAAAAAACCTGAGTTGATTCATACTCTATTGGAAAAATGTACTGAAGTTGTTATAAAATTCCAAAAAGAATGGATTGAACTTATTGGTGGGTATGCGACTATTATACTTATAGCAGATCATGTCAGCGGTTTCATGCGAAGGAAATATATTGATGAATTTTTTGCTCCGTATCATAAGAGAGTATGTGAAGAACTGACGCCAATGACTGGAGCTATGTTTTATCATTCAGAAAATGAAAGTGAGCATTTTTTGGATGAAATAGGCGATTGGGGATATGCGATGTTCCATGGACAAGAATGGGGTCCTCATAAAAAAGCAAAAGAAACAGTTATGAATTTAGAAAACAAATTTACTTTAGTAGGACAAATACCTGGTCGAGATGTAATGCTCAGAGAACCTGATGATGAAGTTTTAAAACAAAAAATTATTGAAAATATTACCATCTATGGTCCGGGAAGTGGTTATATCCTCTCGACGGGTGGTGGTGTCAATAGAGGTACTCCATTTGAGCGAATGGATATGATGATTGAACTGACTAAAAAATACGGAAGATATAAAACAAAGAGAAAGCTCTATGGACCAGAGGAAGGTTTAGATTAGTCTATAACTGATCTTAAGCATATCCTATACAGTTTTTTAAATCTTACTTTTATAGGATGCGATCTAACTAAAAAATAAGTAAGAAAAAATTAGATTAATTAAAAATTTAAATTTAAGGTTGCACTCGCACTAACGATGCCCGAAATTCCTTTTTACGTTTCCAATTTTTGTAAAAAGCATATACCACTACGGCAATAATTACTGCTCCAACAATACTTACTGTAAGCCAAACCGCCCATTCTGTACCATAAGGCGTTATCTTGTAAAAAACATTCTCATCACTATCTAAAAAAGTTATAGTTGATTGTAATCCTGTTTTTTCAAAGTTTATTTGAACACTATAATTATCTTCACCTTGAATGTCTAATATGAGGGTATTTGCTTCACTAGAAACATTTACATTATTTAAAGTGTTCACCATTTCTGTTAAATAGGAATCAATTGGGCTAGCAACCGCGAATCTAGTGCGGAACAGTTCAAATAAGAAATTATTAGCGGTATAATTTGATAAAATCTTGAGAGGCGCTGTATAATTATTAACTTCTTCCGTGAATGAATTATAATCGTCTAAGAGTGTTTTAAAACCTTGTGGATCTTTAAGGATGTATGAAACGCTATTAGGGTAGGTTGCGCTTTCTGGTAAATTTTCTGGGTGAAAACTCCATTTTGCGGTTAATATAAGATTTATCTCATAAGTTGTAGTATAATTTTCATCCACAAAACTCTGATTGAACCCTAACCCTATCAGAGTTGGTATTCTATCTGGGGGAATAAGTAGGCTGAAAAATAGTTCTGAAGTATTATAAGTAACATCATACCACCCACGAAAAATACTTTTACTCTCTGAACCTGTGATGTTTGCATTCTCCCCAAAATATTCTTCTGGTCCGAATTCTTCACTAACGGTTGCATTCCATATTTCTTCATCATATGAATCTATCCTATACCTCATCGAACCTTTTTGTAGTGAAACAGAATAATTTGCTGCTGATATAAAAGAAGGAGTAAACAACCAGATAATAATCCATCCAAGCATTACAAAGACTTTAAATTTTCTATTTATCTTAATTCTTTTTGTTGTCATTCTATAATTGCCTCCTTTTGAAAATTATAGCCGCAAATAATAAACTAAAGAACGTATATATAAGCATAATAGAGATTCCTGCGAATATTGTGGGCGTATTCCATGTTCTGAAAGTGAAATTTCTTACAGAAATTTGAGTGTATCGTTCCGCTACGGTTTCTGGAAAATCTAAATATAAAATAGATGACATTAAATTTCCCGCATATTGTAATGAGTAGAGTGGTTCAATATCAGGATTAGCTAAGACAACGAATTGGGTAATTACGTTAAAAGCGATTAACAGAATTAGAATTGTAGTAATTATTGTTATATTTTCTTTTTTCATGAACGAACTGAAAAAGGTTATGAAACTACTTACCGCTAAAATATATAAAAGAGCCATCCCAAATGATTGAAAGAATCTAAAGTTAAGAGGGCCACCATAATAATATAATCCAAGTAATCCTAAAGTGAAATAAAATACACCACTTATGCCCATTACTAAAGCATAACTGCCGATATATTTCCCAATAATTAGTTTATATTTGCTTATCTTGGGAAAGAGGATGAATCCAGTCTCTTTATCATATTCGGAGCATATAATTCCTGAAAAAAAGAAACAATTCGCAAAGATCAGGATAAATGAAAGAAAAGTCTGATTTGTTCTGAAGTATTCCGTTTGGATCGATGGTAGCGAGTTTCCAGGAAAAAACGCATAAGGTAACCAACTTGCTAATAGGACTAGTCCAACAGTAATAACTGAAAAAGCAATAAATTTCTTCCATTGTTTTTTTAATTCAAATATAAACGTATGTCCAATCGGTTTCATTCCTATATATAATTTATTAAAAAAGTCCATTTTTCTAATTAAACCTCCTTCTATTCATTTCTTTTTGTGCATCTGTTCCTATTAATTGTTCATAGATACGTTCTAATTGGGATGTTCTAGGTTGTGAAAATGATACGATATTTAGCTCAGGAAAATCATTGACCAGAATCTTGAGTATTTTTGCTCGTGATTCTCTTTTTCCATCATAATATATGTTAAACTCCTTATCTTTTATGTTATAGGATATTGGGATTTTCGATATTTTTGGATCTAAATCCTTATCTAAATAAGGCTCAAGTTCCTTAGTTAATTTGTCTATTATTGGTTTTAACTTATCTGAAGATATATCTTTTAAAGGTTGGAATACCAATTCGTTAGTTTTTAAATTTAGTTCCAAATTTTCAATCGTATCGAATGCGACGATTTGTCCACGGTTTATTAACGCAATCTTATCACAAATTTCTGAAATCTCGTGTAATAGATGTGAAGCAACGAAGATAGTTTTTCCTTGTTTTTGTAAAGATCGAATAAAACGCCGAACATCAATGCGAGCTTTCGGATCTAGTCCCGTTTGTGGTTCATCAAGGATAATAAAATCGGGATCATGAATAATAGCTTGTATTATCCCTAGTTTTTGCTTCATCCCCTTTGAGAATTCATCAACGGTTTCATATTTCCATTCATATAAATTGAATAATTGGAGCAATTTGTTCATTCTGTCTTCAATTTGATCGTTTGGATAATTCTGTAATTTCGCAAAATATTTTAATAATTGAGCTGGTGTCATTTCATAAAATGAGGGAATATCTATGAGAAACCCCCTCGGAACGAGGTTTCTATCATTTTCAAATAAGTTTTGAAGCTCTCCGTGTTTATTTTGAACAAAGATTTTTCCACTTGTAGGTTTCATAATGGTTGAGATCATCTTAATTGTTGTCGTTTTTCCTGCTCCATTAGGCCCTACCAATCCAATTGTTTCCCCTCTTTTGACTTCTATATTTATATTATCAACTGCTTTCAGGTTCCCAAAATGTTTACTCAAATTCTCGAGTTTAATGATAGTTTCTAAAATTCTTTTCACCTGCTTTGATTTTTTTATCAAACATTTTATTTTTTGTTTTTCAAATTTTCAAGTTCATTCTCAATATTTTGTAGAAAACCTTCTAATTTTTGGATTCTCATCTTAACAAATCGTTTTCTTCTTTCTAAGAGTTTTATCTTTTCTTCCTTCGGGATTTTTTGTGATTTTCTAAAAATCATTGGGGGGAACATAATGCGTTCGATATCATCATCAAACAAATCATCTTCTTCCAATCCAAATGATGTAATAATTATTGAACGCATTGCCTTCATCATATCTCTCTGTTTTTGGATCAGTCTTTTTAAAGTTTCCTCGCCTTTCAGTGTTAATTTATAATTTTTCCTTGGACGTTTGTCTTCTTTCTCCTCTTCAATTATCTGTATTAAGTCATTTTTGCATAAATCATCTAAAAGCGGATACATTGTCGAGGCTGAAGGTTTCCACATGCCAAGCGTAAAATTCTCGATTTCCTGCATAATTTTATAACCGTGCATCGGTTTTTTTTCCAGAATCGTGAGCACTAGCATACTCATAAATCCTTTTTTCATTGCTCTTTCAAACCGTTTAACATGCTCTTCTGTCATTATTCAGGACCTAAAATATTGAGATTAAATTCTATATATCGATCTACGATATATCATTATTATATATAAGTTACCGATATATATAAAAACTCTTAAATTAAGCTATTGAAAAAAAAATAGGTTCTCTTAGAAATTAAAATTAAATTTCAACTAAATTGAACTAAAGATGAGGAATATAATTTCACATATTTCACGATATTAATAAATTCTGATTACTTTTTCCATTCCATTCCAAATAATTTATAGCTATCTGATACACCCATTAAATTTTCTACTTGAATACGGAATCCTTCAATATTTGAGACAAAAGGCACGAAATCCATAAAATCTCTTTTTTTATTTTTTTTAATACTAGGAATGAGATTTCTAAATTCTATTGTTATCTAAAAGAATTCTGATCACATAAAATTATGAAATATTACTATAAGATATAAATTGAACGGAGAGTATTTGTAATAAGAGAGTCAATATGAGTGAAATCGTTCCAGAAAAAATTCATATAAAATATCTTGATTCGATTGAGAATAGAGAATCATTTTTGCCGCGAAAATATACTCTCACTCATTCAGATTTTACGGGAGATCTCTTTTTAACAATTAGTAAAGAATATGATACTGAAGAGTTTTCAGATTTCTATACGAAATTAATGAGGGATGAAGTGTTAGCAGAATGGAAGAAGAATGAGGATGAATATGAGCTTCATGTGTATCTCCACGTAAGCGGCGGTTTTGCTTTTGGTGGGGCATGGCTGCGAGATAAGATATTTCGACATCATATGCCTCATGTCTTAAAAGTAATTAGATATGGGGATAATGAACTTTTTGAAGCGATTCCAGAACTTGATAACTGTAATATTATAGTCCATTTTCAATCGCAAAAAAAGAAATATGACACTGTTGAAAACTTTGGGCAATTTAGAGAGTATAAAGAATAGATACCCATAATTAAACTTTTAGAATAAAACTTCCCTATTAAATTACTATTCATTATGAATTCTAGACGAGTCCGGCAATTAAAAAAGGCACCTGAAAAAAAAGGACCAATTTTATATTGGATGAGTAGAGATCAGCGAATAAACGACAATTGGGCGTTAATATATGCCCAAGAGAAAGCAATAAAAACAAAAAGTCCGCTTGTTGTTATTTTTAACTTATTGCCAGAGTTCAAGGAAGCAACCATGAGAGCATATAAGTTTATGGTAAATGGATTACAAAAATTAGAAAAAAAGTTAGACTCACTTAACATCTCATTTGTTCTCAAACAAGGATACTCCGAAGAAACCATCCCAAATTTTATTGATGATTACAATATAAGTGTATTGATCACTGATTTCTCTCCCCTCAAGATAAAACAAGCATGGATTGATAAAATAAAAGACCTTATCTCAGTTCCCTTTTATGAAGTAGATGCTCATAATATAATCCCAGTCTGGGAAGCCTCGAATAAAAAGGAATATGCTGCCTATACATTACGTAGTAAGATTGAAAGCAAATTAAATCAATATTTAGATGAATTTCCAAAAATAAAAAAACATCCAAACCCCTGGAATGAAAATTTTTCTTCTATTGAATGGTCTAAAATCTTTAATAAAATGAATCTTCAACAAATTCAATCTAATAGCATTGATTTTATATCTGGAGAAGATGAAGCTCATAAAACTTTAAAAAAATTCCTTAAAACTAAATTTCATGACTATAATAGGGATAGGAATGATCCAACCAAAGACGCGACTTCTAATTTGTCTCCTTATTTACATTTTGGACACATAGCGTCTCAGAGAGTGGTTTTAGAAGCTCAAAAAGTGAAACCAATAAAACAGTTAAAAAACTCCTTTTATGATGAGATTATTGTTCGAAAAGAATTATCTGATAATTTCTGCTTTTATGAATCTAGCTATGATGCTTTTGAAGGATTTCATTCTTGGGCAAAAGAAACGTTAAATACCCATCGTAATAATGAAAGAGAATATATCTATTCGACAGAAGATTTCGAAAATGCAAAAACTCATGATGATGCGTGGAATGCTGCTCAACTTCAGATGGTCAAAACAGGAAAAATGCATGGATATATGAGGATGTATTGGGGGAAAAAGATTCTTGAATGGACGGAATCTCCAGAGCAGGCTCTTGATATTGCGATTTATTTGAATGATAAATACGAATTGGATGGGAGAGATCCAAATGGATATACGGGAATTGCATGGTCCATAGGTGGTATTCATGATAGAGCATGGAAGGAGCGAAAAATCTTTGGAAAGGTAAGATATATGTCCTATAATGGTTTAAAGAGAAAATTTGATATTCAAAATTTTATAGATAATTATAATTCTTAAAAAAAGAGGTAGATAGATTTGAATGAGTTTGTAAAACCGACGGTAGTAAGCTCAAAATGCATTGAATTTGAGTATTGTCGTTATAATGCGAATATTATAAGTAGTGATGTAGTAAAAGAGATGAAGAGTTTTGTAAACTTTATCCCTGTGTGTCCAGAAGTTGAAATCGGGTTGGGTGTTCCAAGAGATCCAATTCGGATTATTCAAGAGGATGATTCTTTAACATTAATGCAAAGTTCCACGGGAAGAGATGTGACATCCTCAATGATTAATTTTGCGGAAAATTTCTTAGATTCTCTGGATTATGTAGATGGATTTATTTTGAAATATAAATCACCGTCTTGTGGCACTAAACACACTCCATATTTGGCAAGCATCCAAAAAGGGGCAGCGAAATTAGGAATGGGTCCTGGTTTGTTCGGAAAAGTAGTAATGGAAAGATTTCCAAATTTACCTATTGAAAATGAAGGGAGACTGAAAAATTTCAGAATACGAGAATATTTTTTAACTAAATTATACACAATTGCTAGGTTTAGAGAAGTCAAGAATTCTGAAAAAATGCGAAGATTAGTTGACTTTCAGGCAAACAATAAATTTCTTTTCATGGCATATAATCAGGCAGAGATGAGAGAAATGGGTCGTATAGTCGCAAATCAAGAAAAACAATCTTTCTCAACACTCATAACAAAATATGAATCTCATCTTCTCAAACTTTTAGCTTATCCACCAAAATTTACTTCTCACATAAATGTGTTGATGCATATGTTAGGTTATTTCTCAGATGACCTTACAAAAGATGAGAAGGCATATTTTCTTGATGAATTGGAAAAATATCGAGCAGGATGGATCCCATTATTCGTTATGAGAAGTCTACTGAAATCTTGGATAGTAAGATTTAATCAGCCCTATTTAAAAACTCAGACCTATTTCGAAATCTTTCCGGAAGAGCTCATGAGATTTGATTTAAAAGATACTTGGCGGGGGAGAAGTTATTGGGAGAAACCAAAATGAAATTAATTGGTCTCATTGGAGGTATGAGTTGGGAAAATACTATTGACTACTACAGAGTAATTAATGAAATAGTTAATGAAAGATTAGGAGATTGGAATTCAGCAAAAATAATACTCTATTCAGTTAATTTTCAAGAAATTTTACCGCTTCAAAATAGTGATAAATGGGATATAATTACTGAAGAGATGATTGAAATCTGCAAAAAACTTGAATTGATAGGATGCAAAGCTATTGTAATTTGTTCAAATACGATGCATAAGATCGCCGATCAAATTGAATCACAGATTTCAATTCCCATCATTCATGTCGTTGATGAGACCTCAAAAGCAATAAAAAAGAAGAACATTAATAAAGTAGGGTTATTAGGCACTAGATTTACCATGGAAGGAGGCTTTTATGTTAGAAGACTAGAAGATAGGCACAATCTCTCTGTATTACTCCCAAAAAAGATGGAAAGAGACTACATTCACAATGCGATTTATACTGAATTTGCTAAAGGTATATTTAAGAATAAAACTAAGGAAAAATTTTTAGAAATTATACATGAACTAATAAATAATGGGGCAAAGGGAATAATCCTTGGCTGTACAGAGATTCCCTTAGTTATTAAGCCCAAGGATGTGAAAATTCCTTTATTTGATACTCTTAAAATCCACCTTCTGGGTGCTGTTGATTACATGCTAAATTAATCATTAGAGACCTCTAAACCTCTGACAACATTACGATTAGTATTCACACTAATTATTATATTGATGAAATGAGCAGAGGAAATTGAAATTAAGTTTTTATAAACAATATATTAAAATTGCCTTTAAAAATAATAAAATCACCGGTAGAGTTTTTGAAATCATAAAAAAAACCTTTTTTATCAATTAACCGTGAATTAAAATAAGGTGAAAAAAAAATGGTAAATTTTATTTCCCAAGAAATGAACGATTTAATGAATAAACAAATCGTCGAAGAACTAAGATCAGCATATATATACTTAGGAATGGCTGCGTGGGCGGATCGAGAGGGTCTAAAAGGCTTCGCTCAGTTTATGCGTACACATGCAGAACAAGAAGAATATAAACATGCAATGAAATTCGTAGATTATATCTTAGAAGCTGGAGGTAAAGTAGAATATGGAACAATTGAAAAAATCTCGACTGACTGGCAGGATGTTGAAACCGTTTTAAAAGAGGCAATTTCCCATGAAGAACATATTACCAGCACAATAAAGAATTTAATGGATTTAGCTCAACAGAAGAATGAAGTATATGCATTTGAACTTTTAAATTGGTTTCTTGAAGAGCAAATGGAAGAGGAGAATCTATTCACTGATCTCTATGATGCTTTTAAACTAAGTGGCAGAAATCTTCTTATGTGGGACAGAAATATTAAACATCCAGAATAATATAAACAAATTTATGAGATATTCTTTTTTTTTATTATATTTAATTTTTTTTTAGATAAACTCAAGAGAAAATTCTACAATATCATTTTCGAAATCCATTTTTTCAATCTGAGCCCTAACCTTCAAATTTAGCTTTTTTTGGATAGATTTTTCAATAACGCCCATCATAATATAAAAATGAATTTGCATAAATCTCCCAAGTTCTTTTATATTACTCAGACGATATATGGCTCTCTTCTTATGCTCATCTAATTTAGTAATAACATTTATTTTATTTCTATAGACAAATTGAACGAATGGAATCATGCTTCCAAAATAAGTTAAAAATTTATCCACGGACTTTCCGTTGTTTTTTGGGAGAACTTCTGCGGGTACTTTCGAACCGTAAGGAAAATCCATATAATCAGCTATTTTTTTTCCTATCATTTTTAATTTTTCTTTATCTTCAATGAACTGGTCTAACCCATTCAACAACCCCTCAAAATACGAAAAGACCATTTCTCTGGGAATTAACTGGCTTTTGGAACTATAATAGAGTTTATACGCACCAATTTCTTTGAAAAATACTTCTTGCCGTTCTAACAAAATCGCTATATATTTTCCAGCAGTAACGCGAGAGGTATTTATACCCTTTGCGATATCAGTGATGGTTACCCCTGAAGGATTATGATCAATGAAGGCGATAATTTCCTCTCTATACTCCTCAGCAGACTTTTTGTTCTTTGATTTTTTCATTTTAAAGTAGTTTATTTTTTTAATTAAAAATAATCTTAATTGTACGCATCTCTTTCTGGATACCGTGGATATAATCTAATTATTTCTCTTAACATTCGATCAGTCAATTCCTTTCTAAGATTTTCATCATCCCATAAATTATTCATTTCATCGGGATCTTCCTTCAGATTATAAATATCTCCAAACTCAGGTAAGCTTTCATATATTGTATACCTAAAAGTTTCAGTAACGAGGGTGCGTAATCTCATAATCTTATCTTTGGCTATCTCCTCATCATGTTCTATTAAAATTTGGTCGCGAATTTTTTTATCTGGATTCTCTAAAACTTCGGTAAAATCATACCCTTGCATTCGTTTTGGATGATATTTTTCTCTGATTCCTAACATATTTAAGATTGTTTTTGGCAGATCAATTGTTGAAATGAGTGAATTTGAAACCTTATTTACCGATTTACCAGGAACTTTCCATAAAAGTGGTATATTAATTAAATTATTGTAATGTGCGGGACCTTTCAATATTAAACCATGATCTCCACATAAATCCGCATGATCACTTGTGAAGATAATCATTGTATTTTCAAAAAGTCCTAATTCATTTAATTTTTCCAATATCGCTCCGACACCATCATCAATCATGGAAATAGATCCATATGTTAATGCGGTAAATTTTTTAGCAGTTTTTTCATCAACTTTTTGAGGTAATAGATGTCTAAACCGAGCATCCTTTATATGTTGACCCAAAAATGGATGTTCAAGCAAATTTTCACCGTCTTTGAAACTAGGTGGTAATATGATATCTTCAGGTGAGTAAAGATCCTTATATTTTCCCGGAGGACAGACCGGATGATGTGGATCATTATAAGAACAATGCAAAAAGAAGGGTTTATCTCCATACTCTCCTTCTGAATATCTCTCAAAAAACGCAAGAGTTTGTTCGGTTATATAATGAGTAGGGTAAAGCTCCTCAGGCAACTCAGTCTCATAATAATTTTCATTTATAGCCAGAAATCGGTTTTTTAACTTATCTATATTTTCATAATTTTGCTCTTTTAGCCATTCAAAATAATGCCCTCCCATCACATCTCCATGTCCAACTGTTAATAAAACCTCATCAAATCCATAATAAGGGGTCGGAAATGGATTTGGAATTTGTCCCATCATCCATGCGGAGATGTCTTCCAGAGAAGATACATTTCTACTAAAGGGATGAGAAAAAAAATTGAAATGGGTTTTCCCAATCGAAATTGTATGGTATCCTTTCTCTCTTAAGCTGTCTGCTATCGTTTTTTCTTCTGGATTTAAATTAATTCCATTTGATCTGGTTCCATGAACACTTGGATAAGAACCTGTGAAAAAATTTGCTCTATTCGGCATGCAAATCGGAGTATTGCAATAATAATTCGTAAATCTAACTCCATCCTCACCGATTTTATCAATATTTGGCGTCTTGAGAACTCGATTCCCATAACAACTTAAATGATCTGTTCTTTGCTGATCGGTAATTATAAACAATACATTGATCTTTTTGCTCATTTTTGAATCATTTTCCATTTATTGATTGATTTATTTTTAGAATAATTTTTATTATGATCTATACTTCATTATCAGCCTTACTAAAGAATTCTTCTTCTGTTGGAGGGTAATATATCTCTACTTCACCTTCTTTATCGATCTTTTTTACGTATTCTCTTCCCTCCTCATCAATAAAGACTTTTCCAGAAGTTTTTAATAATTTTAACAATTCGACTCTCTTTTTTGGATCAGCAACGCATATAAAATTACAATTTCCGCATCGAGGATTAGTATCTTTCAAAGGTCTTTCTGCCACATTTTCTGTGGAACCTACTTTCCCGTATGATTTAAGTATTTCCCTATTAAATTTCTTCAGATTTTCTGGAGTATTTTCATCTAACAGGATTTTTCTCATTATTTTTTTAACAAGCATAGGATCATCTTTCCATTCTTGATTACTATATTCTTTCAAACAGATATGATCCGCACTCCAAGTGCTCCAATCTCCATCCTCTGATAAACCTGTCAATCCAGCACATCCAATAGCACATTTAGAATAAATCCCTCGTTTTGCATATACTTCTTTTTTTCCTCCAATAATAACTTCTTGAGTTTCCTCTTCCTGTTTCTTATCAAAAAACCCAGTTGTACACGCTTGATAACATATCATACATTTATTACAGTGATTTTCTTCTGCCATTGGATCTGGTTCCAAACGTGCTGTTGTTAAGACTCCTCCGAGATATAACGAGCCACCATATTCTTCAGTTATTAAATTCCCTGACCATCCTATATGTCCCAATCCTGCTGCAACTGCGCCGTATCTTAATGAAAAATCAGGGTATGACTTATCGTCCTTAAAAATATTCGAATAACCTCCCTTTTTTCTATATTTGCCATTTGGAATAACCGCAAATGCTTTAAAGTTAGTATTCTCTTCAATAAATTCTTTAATTTTAACAGCTGTTTTCCATGCGGTAGTATAAGCAAAATGTTGGAATTTTTTAAGACTCATTCTTTCTCTCTTGGCAAAATAATTTTCTAATGCTTCAATGGGATTGGGATATGCCCATATTATACAACTTTTTGCATCTGGTAAAGAATATTCCATATCTGCGGAAGGAGGAGCATCTTTTAACCTTTCTCTATTACCTACACCAACTAGTTTTGCGCCTGAATCTAAAACTATTTTCTTAATCTCTTCTTTCAATTCATTTAAATTCATATTAATTTATTTAACATATTATTTTGGTTCGAGATGAAATTTCATTCTATCCTTCCCTAAGATGATCTCTCCATCGAAAACTTCCTTAACTCCATTTAAATACATTTTTTCTGCCTTCTCATTGGGTAGATATGGAGTGATATGAACAAATACTAATTTTTTTGCATTTGCGTCTTTTGCTAATTCTCCTGCTTTTACTGGATTCATATGATAATTTTGAATATCAGTTAAGATCTTTGCGTATCTATCAAATTTAAGTTTCTTTGCCCCCGAAACTATATTATTGAGCATTTTATAAGAAATAGCTTCACTAAAAAGGATGTCAGCATCTTGACAATGGTTTGCTAAATTTTCTGTTTTTACTGTATCCCCCGTGATCGCGATAACATTCCCTTTATATTCTATTCTATACCCAAATGCAGGTTCAATAGGTGAGTGATCGACTAAAAAAGCAAATACTTTTAATTTATTTCTTTCAAAACATAGTTTTCTTTCATCTTTATTCTCTATTAAAATTGGCTTGCTTATCATTTTACCATTTTCTAGTGAAAGAATCTCTAATCCATGATGTGCTATTCTATATCCTGTATCTAACTCATATGCCATTTCGAATCCTTTAACTACTCTATCTACTCCTTTAGGACCATATACTTCCAATGCTTTTTCTCTTCCATTTACCCATGAAAGCATATTTGCTTCTCCAAGGTCACCTATATGATCAGAGTGGAAATGAGTAAGGAATATTTTACTTAGTTTTCCTGCGGGAAGTCTCAATACATCAACATTTCTATATGAACCCGGTCCCACATCAAAAAGAAGGAATTCTCCGTCTGCTATTATAGCAATACTAGAGGCTACTCTTTTATCATTATTTATGGGACCTCCAGACCCCAACAAAAACACATGAAGTTTTCCGTCCATAAGAATTTTATCTTGACTTATCATCTCTTCTTATCTCTTATTCTTTTTTTTCCTCTACCAATTTTCTATCAATCAATTCTTTCATATATTTAAATCCTGGAGTTAAATTTTCTGTTAAATTTAGTGGGATCATTGATTTAATTGGAAAGCCAAGACCTTGCCTCCCTCCTGTTTTAAACAGATTTTGAAGTATATAAAAGATATGATCGGCGGGCATTCCAATTCCAATCTCATGATCTTGAATTCCAGCAAATGATCTATCGCCTGATCCGGGAATAACAATTTGGGCTTTTCGAGTGAGAAACGGCATTAAACTTCCTTTTCCACAAGATTCTCCAAAACCTTCAAAACTTGAATTTATACTATATTTTTTTTTATGTTCAAAACAGAGAGCATGAATTATGTGAGTTATTTGTGCTCCATTCCCAAACACTAAAATAGTATCAGGAATGAGGGGTGATTTATGTAATGGATATGAAATCAATCCGCAATATCCAAGTTCCATGATATTCTTAAAATTACTTGAATATAATTTTTTAGCTCTTCTAATCTCTGCTTTTTCATCCTTATGCCATCCTTGACGGACTTGGCTTTCAATGAATTCCTCTTCTGAGATCTTTACCCAACCATGGGCAACCGTAGAAGGTGTACAAAAATTATCCGCTGCGGTAATGGCGTAATTGTTTCCAAATCTTCGAGACATATAGAATGCTTGGCATATACTCATTCTTTTATCTCTCTTAGAAGGTTGAATTGCCTCTTTGGGTATTTCCGACTCATCTTTAATGTATTTTATTCCAATTGGATAACTTTGAAAATGAAGTTCATCGTAAAGCTCTTGACCTGCTTTTTGGAACTCCTCTAAATTCTTATTTTTACCTGACATTTCTAATTAATCTCAATTATCTTTTTTTATTCTTTTTCTTAAATATGGCCATACACCAGGTTCATTAGGACTTCCAAATATATCTAATGGACCCAATGAGGCGTTTAAATTTGGAATCCCAAAGGGTTTGGGATTGATCTTATTACCGGCTAAAAATAAATTATCATTAACTTCTTTTAACTTAGATTCTGGAATAGAAAAAATCATCTCGAAATCTTGTACTCCCGCGAGAACGCGATCTCCCATACCCGGAGCTACAACTTGACATTGATTTGTTGTAAAAGTTCTAATTATGCCCTCTTTACAAGAACTTTCCATTCCATTGAAATAACTTGTTATATAATCACCATTATAAGTAGCTGATAGGATTAGATGGGATAATATTAACGGCGTACAATAAATCATTATCACATCGGGAATTATAATAGATGCGTGTAGAGGAGAAACAACTAAACCCTTGAACTCTCCAAATTCAAGCGTAGCATCACATTCTCTTGATCCTTTTTCTGCTACCATATTTTTTTTATATCCTGCTTTTTTTTCCCATGCTTCAAACACGACATTTGGATCATCCACTTTTTCAAAGCCAAAATTACGAATAGAAATTGGTTTACACACAATATCTTCTCCTTTTAAAAAGAATGAAAATCCTGAACGACGACACCATGTGTAACTTAAACAAGCGGGAATTTCTCTTCCAAATACATCGAGAGGTCTTAAGGCATTGGATGAGACTTCTTCATTTTCTTTAATCAGTTTAACTGCGATCGGATAAGTCTGAAGTTTTAATTTATCAATTAGTTTTTGTCCTATTTTCTTATAGGTTTCTAAATGCTCCATTTCTATTCCTCCGAACTTTTTATTTTTTTTGAGATTTAATCCTCGATTTAATCTGTTTAGCTCCGTTATTTATAATATTACGAACGATAAATGAGGGTTCTTCTTTCATTTTCTTGTTTAAAATATCATATTTAAGTTTTAACGCTTCCAATGATTTGTCTTCCCCTAAAGAATCCTCTCCTTGAATAATAACATCCAGCATATGAAGTGCTAGTTGATATTCCTGATTATCATAAAGTTTTTTTGCATGGTTGAGATATTTTTCAGGTCTATTTATTTTCAAAAATTCTTGAGCGATTTTATGTGATTTCGCTGGAAAAAGGTCAGTTGGATTTCCCGTATCATACCAACCGTGATATAATCTATATACTGCATGTATGGCAAAACGATAGCTGCCATAAAGAGGCTTGAGATATTCATGATTCTTGAACTTATCAGGATATATTTCTAGCATTTCATGGAATATTTGTTCAAACCATTTTCCTTCATTCAATCGTTTAACAACTTCGTCATGAACAAAATGCATAGCTTCAGCGGTAATTTCTAAAACATCCCTTACTTTATCTTTTCCCTCTATCATTTTCCCATGACCTGGGATAATATATTTTGCATCTTTTTCCATCATATGTTCCATTGCCATTGCCCATCCTTTCGGATATCGTTGCACTTTATAAGGATTTCCAACATTTGGATATGAGGAAATCATCAGATCTCCACTACAAATTAACTCCTTCTCTGGAACCCATAACCAACTGGAATCGTCTGTCTCTCCAATATCATGATTAACTTCAAACTCTATTCCTCCAAATTCAAACACAAATGGTTCTTTACCATCGAGGATTATTGTTGGATATAAAACTTCATGGGGAGATATTACCTCATCATCCTTTCCCATAACGGAACCAAATTGCTGAGCATTTAGCCATTTATGATATCCATCAAGCATCTGATATTTCTTAAATCTTTTAACTACATTTTCATGCGCAATTATTTCCGGCATTTCCCATCCTTTCTCTTTAATTTCTGAAATAAATGGCTCAAACCCATAAGAATGGTCGAAATGACCATGACTATAAATAATGTACTTTATAGGTTTTTCAGTAATGCTTCTAATAGTCTTAAAATTGCGGGGACCGAACTGCTTTAATCCAATATCAAACATTACCAATCCATCGTCCGTTTCTATAATCCCAACATTTCCAAATGACGGGATCAAATGAACGGTATTATCTTGTACACTCTTGGGAGGATACATACCGAGGAAAAACTTAATATCATCTTGAGAATAACTCATTTTTTATCTTCTTTATTTATATTATGTAATTTTTTAAATTTGAAACAATTAATTTTAAAGATTTTTATTTTTTATATCCTTGCGGACAGATTTTTAAACAATAGGAACAGTAATTATTATCTAAAATACTTTGTATACATTTCGATCTGTCTATATGGGTAATATGTGGAGAATTATCGCGTTCGATGGGGTCCTTGTAGGCCGCATTTCCTTTACATTCTCTCACACAAGCACCGCACCCCTCACAAAATTCTTTTAATGCATCTAGATTTCTTTTTTCAGATTCAGGTATCTCAGCATCAGTCGTTATAATGCTCCATCTTTGACGGGGTCCAAACTCAGGTGTAATGATTAATCCATTCTGTCCTTTAATGCCGAGTCCTGCTGCGACTGCGTGTGGACCATATAATAGTTTTCCACCAAATGGATGGTGCGCTTCGCTTTTATATCCCTTACTTTTTAAATACTCCGCCAGTCCAATAGTCACATCTCCCAATACTTTATAGACTCGAAATACTTCAATTTCACAAATTGCGCTTGGGGCTGTTTTAATTTTATCCCATTTCATCTCCATTCCCAACACAATCGCATTTTTTCCATATACTTTTAAATTATGAAAAATAAATCTCTCGTCTACTGGAGTATAACCAATAAAATCTACATTTAATTCTCTAGCTTTGGCTTCAAAATCTTTCCAAAATTGAGGAGTTGTTTGGGTTTTAGTATTATTTTCATTCCCATATTTAGTCTTTCGAGCATCTTGAAATCCTTTAAACGTCCCTCTAATATATTTACTAAATTCTTTTGCCAAATCACGATCAATGGTTTCCGCTGGACCTGCACTCATATTAAAAAGCTCTTTAGGGACAATAAACTTGAGATCTTCATTCTTTCCTACATACGTCGGTTCTATTTCTATTTTTGACATTTCTTAATCAAATCAATTGTTCTTTTATTTTCAATAAAACTTTATTTTTGGAACTTTGTTAAATAATATTTTATATGTCAATCTTCGTGATTTATTCTCGATTTTCTTCATATATTGTATTTTGTAGGATGGCGGGATTTTTAAATAATTTATTTCGATCTTCTCGATGAAGAGTAATAGCTTTTGTAGGACATGTAACCGCACAAACTCCACATCCATAACATTTATTTGGATTAACATCGGCTTTCTCATCGATTAATGTGACTGCGTCAAAAGGACATCTCTCTACACATAATCCACATCCTTTACAGAGACCTTTATCCACTTTTGATACATAATTTGATTTTGCTAAACAGTTCTCATTTTTATCTTCAAATCTCGTCATACCCCTCACGAAGGCACAACAGCACTCACAACAGCAACATAAAACCTGGTGATTAATATTATCATGATTTTCCGTAGTAAAAACCAATCCTGCTTTTGCAAACTTATCAACTAACTCCTTCGCCTCTTTAATTGATAATTCTCTGCCCTCTCCTCGTCTAATAAAATATGATCCAAAGAATCCTAATTGAAAACATGAATCCTCTACAGGATATTTTCCTTTGCATTCTCTTTCGCCAAGAATCTCTTTCCGCTTCCTACAAGGACAATCTGTTATTACGATGGGCTTTTGACAATCCTCTAAGATTCTATGAACTTCCTCAACGTATAATATTTCTGTTTCATAATTTATTGACTGCTCTACAGGGACTACTCGCATTAATGAGGTGCCTTTATCAGATGTTTCATATCTCTTATAAAATTGTTCATCTATAAAGAATCTATTATATAACTCTGCCCCCTTCTCTCCCAACCGTTCTAAGGCTTTGGAATATTTATATCCTACATTGAATAAATGCGCGATGGTGAGAAAATACGAATATCCTCCAATATCTTGAATTATCCCCTTATCTGCCATATCTTCTAAGATTTTTTCAACTTCTTCTTTTTCTTTTCCAATTTTTTTCGCTAAAATTCTTACAGATTGTGGTTTAACTCGAAGATATTGTGCGATCTCAGCCTCTTCAGGAGTAAATAGTAATTCGATAAATTCTCTGAATGCTTTAGATACCTTTCCATCCGTAATAGGGATATCTTGTGGATATTCTCGCATATTTTCTATTATTTTTTCATAAGGGTTTTTATCTTGTGAGTTTGTCATTTTTCATAACTTAATTACTTTTTTTCAATTTAGAAGTGTTCTATATTACTTTCTTCTTGAACTATTTAAAGATTTACACTGCAGATTTACAATAGTGATAAGATTTATAAATAAAAAAATTCAATATTAATTTATAAATCTTTTGTTTAGTATGAAAAATTAAAAACCTAAAGTGGCTTAAAAATATTATAACGTATACAAATTTAATATTAAACTAGTATTTGTATAAAAAATTCCATGAGATTAAAAAAATGTCAGAAATTATAGAAGAATTTAGAACAACGGGACAAAAATTCTATAATAAACTCAGATTATTAACTTATCCAGTTGCGATAAAATTTATCAAGGATTACGAGGAGATTCCAGAAGAAGCCCACAGACCTTCCAAGATTGGACAAACAATTACTTTATGTCAAGCCTTCACGATGGCACGACGCTGGGGAGAGCATGTTGCTATGGCCTATGAAGATAATGCATGCATAACTAGTTCTCTTGTTCATCAATGGAAAAAGGTTCCAATTAAAGATATAATTGAATCCCAGATAAAATCTGGCTATCATAAAGATGCAAAAGCTGAAATAGCGGTTCAATCTCAATATAGTGCTTTAGCAAAGAAGGAAAATTATCTCAAAATCAAGGATCATGTAGGATTCATCGTCTCTCCTCTCACTAAAACGATTGTGGAACCAGATGTTATTCTAGTTTATGGGGATCCCGCTCAGATGACGCATATCGTACAAGCATTAAGCTATGAGGGAAAATACCTTGTAAATTCTTCATTTATTGGATTTGGAGAGTCATGTCTTAAAGGTGTCCTAATACCATATATTACAGATAAGCCGGAGGTTGTATTGCCTGGTACTGGAGATAGAACACTCGCATTAACAAAGGAAGAGGAGATGGCCATAGGTATGCCAGCCAAACTCATTTCATATGTCAATGAAAATCTTTTCAAATCAGGAGAATCATTCAATATGGGAGAACCATCGAGATTTTTTGTTGGAAATATCCCCGAAGGGTTTGGACCACCAGCATGGAGCTTTTTAAAGAGAAAGGTAGAAAACCAAGAAAAGAAAAATGCAAAAAAAGAAAACTCAAGCTAATTTTTCATACAAATCAAATTATATTTAATTAAAAAATTGAATAAGATGAATAAAAAAAATGGAAAACAATAGTTCAGAGCCCGTGAGTAAAAATTATTTTAGATATCTCGTATTTGTTTTAGTTTTAGTCCAATTAATCGATTCCTACAGCACTTCTTTCCCAACATTAGTCCCAGACAGCATAATAAATGAATTTCTCTCTGGGTTTACCAATCCTGAATCTATATTTGCTTTTGTAATTGCATTAGCATCGGTTGGTATGTATTTTTGTGCATTTAACACCTATTTATCTGATAGAATAGGAAGAAAAACCATGTTAGCAGTGACAGTCTTTGGAATGGTACTTATAGCAATTTTAATTAACTTTTCCACTAGCATCATTGATTTTACTATATATCTATTCTTTTTATGGTTTTTTACACGATCTGACGTATGGATGATATATATAGGAGAAGAAGCTCCCAAAGAAAAAAGAGCTTTTTGGACTAATATTATCTTAATTTTTGGATTAGCCGGGGCAATTTTAGCCCCAATTGTCCGATCTAGATTCATTACTGAAACAACTCAAAACTGGAGAGGTATAACGTGGTTGGTTATAATAATAGGTGTTCCTTTAGGGCTATTAATTCTATTTACTCTAAAGGAGCCGGTTATCTACACTGATATGAAAAAAGATTTAGATTCAAAGCAGAGAATAAATACTCTAAAAGAAAATATTTCCGGTATTTTTAAATCTTCCAATGGAACACAAATAAAAGTCTGTTTAATTATAAGTTTTATTTTCGGGATGAATTCAATCTTCAGAAATTTAGTAGTACGAGCTGTTTCCTTAAGTCCATATTTAACCCAAGATCAAATTAGCTTAATGATGTTAATTGGAGTTGTTGCTGTATACATGGCGGTTATTTTGATCGGAACTCTTGCAGATAAGTTTGGTCGCCTTCCATTACTCTATTTCTTTTCAGTCATGATTCCTATTGCGAGAGTTATGTTTGCATTAGTGGCATTTCAACCGCTTTTAACTTTTCCCCTGACCGTGATATTTACGAGCATGTCAGAATTTGGCTATTGGGGCGGATGGATTACTCTTAGTATTGTTATACTGGAACTTGTTCCAACAGAAGCTCGTGGGAGTGGAAGTGGATTAAAATCGTTCTTTGGTGCATTTGGAATAACAGTCGGCTTTCTCTCGACGAGTGTATTTACTTTATTTTTTGATCTAAGTATTTCATTCGTTATTCTGGGCCTATTTACAATCATTGCTATCCCACTAATATATAAATATTTGAAGGAAACGAAAAAGGTTGATATGAGAGAGATTTCCAAGTTAAAAACATAAAAAGTTGATTTAACATGAGTGAAAGGATGAATGTATTATTTATAATTACAGACCAACAGAGAGCAGATCACTTAGGATGCTACGGAAACCCAATATTAAATACTCCTAATATTGATAAGATCGCGGATGAGGGAGTACGCTTTACAAATGCGTATTGTGCAAATCCTATGTGCATGCCAAATCGTGCAACGTTGTTAACGGGTTTATTTCCTAATGCACATGGAGTCAGGAGTAACGGAATAAATCTTCCTGAAGATATTCCTACTATTGCTGAAACTTTACGAGAAAGAGGATGGTATACGAAGTCTATAGGAAAAACCCATTATCAATTTAATTTTCCTCCTTATAAACGATCTTCAGAATCAGCGGAATTGATCTCTGAATGGATTCGACCTAAAACTGTGGAGAAAAAGAAAAAACGGTTTGAATCTCCTTATTATGGATTTGAAGATGTCGAAATTACACTAGGTCATGGAGATTTAGTCGCTGGGCATTATCTTGATTGGTTAGAAGAACGATCTCCGAAACACGCTCTTGAGATTAAGAAACGATTTACTAAATTTTTTGATAATCTTATGTATGAAACATCATTGCCAATAGAATTATATCCGACTACTTATGTAAAAGAGAGAACCATCAATTTCTTTGAAAAATATAAAAAAGGAGATTTTGAAGATAAACCATTCTTTCTTCATTGTTCTTTTCCTGATCCGCATCATCCTGTCTGTCCCCCCGGAAATTATTATGATATGTTTGATCAAGATAAAATTGAATTACCAGAAAGTTTCGATGATGCTGAGAATCTTTACGACCATCATTTTCTGGGAAGATATTTAAAAGACCCAATATTTCGTGGGGCTTTACTACGAGAATCCTCTGAAGAAGATGCTAAGAAATTCCTTGCACTTACATACGGTTCAATTTCTATGATCGATCATAGTGTAGGGGAGATATTAGCCTCCTTAAGTAAATTGGGATTAGAAGATAATACTATGGTGATTTATACGAGCGATCATGGTGATTTAGCGGGAGATCATGGACTATTGCTTAAAGGCCCATCACCCTATAAAGGTATACTTAATGTTCCATTGATTTGGAAAGTGCCAGAGATAACAGAAAAAGGTATTTCGGATTCTTTAA
Source organism: Promethearchaeia archaeon (assembly GCA_046497275.1). Classification (GTDB taxonomy): domain Archaea; phylum Asgardarchaeota; class Lokiarchaeia; order Sigyniarchaeales; family SOKP01; genus TEKIR-8. The sequence goes on from JAWOFX010000134.1 coordinate 28,382, forward strand.
TCAGTTCAGTTGATATTCCAAAAACAATATTGGAATTATTGAACATAAAGGAGCGCCACCAACCACCCGATATGCAGGGTTATGATATGACACCCATTTTACAGAATCCAAACGAGACGGTTAGAGATTGTTGTTTGATTGAGGAAGACGAGGAAGTAACAAATATTCAAATACGACTACGTCATTTAATCACAGATAAATATAAATTAACGGTTTACGAGGGATTTGATAAAGGTGACCTTTATGATTTAGAAGCGGATCCGAATGAATTAAATAATTTATGGGATACACAGAAGGAGATACGTAAGGAGTTGGTTTATAAGTTATTACAAGAAAATCTAAAAGTGCAAGCAAGATACCCAAAACGAGAATCTCTTACATAGGAGATCAATAAAACTATTCATAATTTTTAGAATTTCAATTTTTCTTTTAAAAAATATTTCTACTTTTTTTCTAAAAAAATAAAATGAGTATTTAGAATTATTAATTTAATTATTTGTGTTCTACTCTTCCTTAGTAATAAAACGCTTCATCCAGTCAGGTAAAGCAAATCCTGCATATACTCCAAATAAACTTGGTATGAAAAATATCAGAGGTAACACCGAAATATTTGTAATTGAAAAGAAAACTCCTCCCACAGCAAACAATATGACTCCTAGTAATATCATTTTTGCTTTAAATCTAACTTCTGCGCTCGGAGAATCTTTAGATTTATACCAAATCAAGAATCCTGTTAATAATAAGATAACAAGTCGAATTAAATTGCGAATTCTTAGAAATAAGCCATGGGATGCCATAATCGTTCCACTTATGCTTCCTATCAACGGTTGATTAGTAAATAAGAGTACATAAAATAATATTATTAAAATTATGAGATATACTGAATATATCCCAATAATTATTTTCTTTTTGCTTTTATAAGTCATGTCTGTAAACGCCAAAAGCCAAAAGAAAATACCAAACGTAAATCCATAACCCAAGATGTAGTATATCTCAAATGGAAGTGCTTGACTAACGATTAGAAACGAAATAAACGAAATAGATATAGGTAACCAAGGAAAGGACATGAAAAAGATTGCGATACCCGTGTATAATAAACGCTTATCTTTATATTTATAATAATTCCTAAGAATTGATATTCCTATATAGAAGAAAAAAACGTTTATTATTATAGCGACGATTCCATTAAAAAATTCTATAGGTGGTAATGTTGCCATTTTTTAATCATTAATGATTATTTTTGAACTACTTATATAAGTTTCAACATAAATATATTTCGAATACCATAAAGTCCAAATTTTCTATTAAGATGAAAATTTATTTAGTCCAATGAAGAATTATATTAATTAATCTACCCAAATAATAGGTATTAAACAAAAAATAGAGTGAATAGTATGGTACATGAAGAAAATACTAAGGTTAGTATTCAGCTTGATAAGGATTTAATTTTTAAGTCTCTTTTTGATTTTGAAAAAACAAGAGAAATTTTTATAGATGAGACATTAGAGGAGACCGAACAAATGATTGGTCCCGATGCAGCAACCTTATTAGGCATGACCGTTATCAGTTGCTTAAGCGCGAGCTTTATATTCTGCTTAAATAAAAGAAATCTCACGATAGATGATTTAGAAGCTTCAGCAGATATTTCTTTTTACAAAACAGAAAAGGGATATCAACGCATTGAGAATATAGATGTGAAAATGAAACCGAAAACAGATGATCCTGATGTTTTAAAAAGGATAAAGCAATGTACTCGGGAGATGAGAAGCGGGGATATGTTTTTTGAGGAAACTTGCATAATCACTCCATCAGTAAGAGAAGGCATCAATATTAAGGTAAATGTTGATTTATAATCATCTAATTTTTTATAAAAATATAAGAAATAAAAATAGAAGTTAAAATTTTAAGATAAAATTTAGTTGTTAGAAATGGAGAATCAATTTTTAAAATTAAAGAAAAAGAGTTATTGGCTTTTATTTTTAATTTCTTGAACAAATTGATCGATTTTTTCTTGGTATTTATCTTCCTCTATTTCTTTTTGGATAATATGAGCTGTAGCGATAGGATCCTTTCCACAAAATTCACTAATGCTTTCGATCAATGGATCCCCTTTTTTTCCAGAAGATGTTATTAAAATGGCCACTTTATTTAGTTGATCCTTATATCTTGTAATATAAGTTCTAAGAGCAGGGGTCATTTTCCCAGCCCAAGTGGGCGTCCCTAAAATTATTAAACCATAATTACTCGGGTCTTTTTCCATATCTTCAATTTCTGTCAATTTTTCACGAACCGCCTGATATCCAGAATAAAACCATCTAACAAATCCGGATCGTTTTGTCTTGTCAATTATCTCATCCAGCTCAGCATCTAATTTCGCCGCGATTTCTTCTGCCATTTTTTTTGTATTTCCCGTTCTTGTGTAGTAAACTACTAAAGTATTCATAATTATATACCTCTTTTTAAAAATTATTTATTAAGTAATTAATCCTTTATTCCTATTTTTTATAAATTAATTTTGTTGCCATGTCTTAAAAATTCTTAGAGGATAGTATCAAAATTTTATATTAACCAATAATTTCTTAAAATAGTTGAGTTTCACTAGTTTCTTATCATATGTGATATTATGAAGATTCTCGTTGCTGGATTGAGAGATTACAAATCGGGAAAAACGACACTTACCTTATCATTAATGAGGTTTTTCACAGAGAAAGATATATCTGTTTGTGGCTTTAAACCTAAATCAGGGAATAATCTATGGTATCATTGGAAAAATATTAAAAAAGCTCTTGAAGAAGGAACACTTTATGGAACAGATGCTATAGCTTTACATGAAGAAATGGAAAGAAAAGTTCCTATAACCCTCATAAATCCAGTACATCGTTTATGGATGCCAAATAGCGATAAAATAAATTTTGGAGGATTGCCTAACTTTATATTGGATCGATTAACTCTGGACAATGAACAAATCATTGCAATTAATAACCATATAAAATCTCCTGTTGATGATAAATATTTTAAAAAATTAATCTCGCACAGTAAAATTATGGATATACAAAATCGTGAGGATTTACAAAAATTAACACCTCTCTATGAAAAAGCAGATAAATCAGCAGAGAAAAAACTTCTTGAAGAGTTTGATATAGTCATTTGCGAAAGTTATGCGAATACTGGATTACCTTGGGACGGTATTAATGAAATTGATTATGTTTTCGTAATAGAACCCTTTTATCTTAGAATATATGATGGAGAACGATATCTAGAAGCTTCTAGATTAGTTTCTACTATTAGAATAGAGCAAACCACACAAGAAATTGTGGAACCTATTAAACCGTTAAAATCAGTTAAAATTCCTCCGTTCTCTGAAAAAATCATTGATGAGTTTAAAAAATATTTAGAACCTCAAATACAAGATCTATTCTATGATTTTCTTTAAAAAGGATTAATTGTTAAATAACGCTTATTAAAAGTTATTCATCTAAGAATCCATTTTGGCACGGTTGCTTGATAGGATTTATACTCTTCTCCAAACATTTCAAATAAAATGTTTTCCTCAAAGTTAACCATTCTATTGTAAACCAAAAAGATCACAAGAATAAATGCAGCAGAAATCAGAGATATTGAGAATGCGAGACTTGCTATATAAATTAACAAAATCCCAAAATACATTGGATTCCTTGTATATTTAAAAATACCATCAGTGATAAGCGTATCGGGTGGTTCATGTGTTTTAAAAAGAGTATTATGGGATAGATAAATGAAAATGAGGGAAATTCCGAATATCAGAATAAATAATGATAGGCGAATGAAGAATGGAATATAATTATTAAGAAATGTTGAAAACTCAAAAATGAACGAGTCTAAAAACCAAATGCTCATAAAAACAACTGGAAGTAAAGAATGATATAAATGAGCATTAGGAAATTCACGTTCATGACCTTTATGTCTTTTCAATTGTATTAAACCTCAATATGTAATTATTTTAACCTAATTAGTAGATTAATAATGAATTAGGTTCAATACTTTATATCAATTAAGGAGTCCAATCCTTATTACTCAAAGGTGAAATGCTCTCCAAATTCTCTTAATTCATCCTTTAATTGCTTAATTTTCTCATCATTGACATGACCTTTTGTTCTCCATAGAATTTCTCCATCTTTCTTAACAATCAGTATATATATCGTATCTTCAGTATCTATATTTAACGCTTTTTTAAACTCTTTTTTATTTACGTAAAGGGTAATTGTATGATTTCTGACGTTTTTATCTGGTATTCCAGCTCTCATGCCACCATCAATCATCCAGCTCATAAGTCTATATGCACTGCTCAATGTTGGAATTTCATAAAGATGTAAAAATTCATTTTGATCATATAGCGGTTTTAACTCAAAAGTCCACTCATCTACCATAGATTGTTGGATCCTCTGAAATGGAATAATAACGATATTTAATTCTCCTTCTAAATCTTGGGGTAATATGAAATGTTTCTTTTCTAAATTATCTCCTTCTATTTCTGGAAAGTGTTCGTTTATCATTTTTTTTAATACTCTCAATTTGCATAATATCTTATGAATTAAGAAGCAATATGATATAAATTGATTTTCATAATAAATAAAAAAGAATTAAAAAATTATACCAATCTGTTATAATTAGTTCCCTCTTTTAATTTTAGAATATAGAGATCTTATATATTAAGAAAATTTAGACTAATTATACTTTCTATATTTGATATTCTCTTCCCTTTTGAATTTTGGTGATTGCATTTTTGAAATCAAAAAGTTCTGGCTTTTCTGTATGGATTGGAAAAATCTGTTGAGGATTTATTTTTTTTATCATTTCTTTAATCTCAGGACCAGATGCATGTCCTGAAGCATGATAACGTTCTTGTTCATATTGTAAACCAAATTTAGAAATCCAATTTAAAAGAACCTTCTCTTCAAGTTCCCCTTCTTCATCAAAAGGTTCAGTTTTAAGATTGAAATAATAACTTCCTTCTGGAGGTTGGATATCAATCAATTCATTTAAATCATAAAAACTTAATTGTAAAATATACCAGTTTGGTTCGGCATTTATTTCATAGGCTTTTGTTAGAATATCTTCACCATATAATGTTGAATAAAATTCTATTTCTTCATCTCTAGACCAGTTTGTTGTGTAAGAGAGATAATGTTTTCCAAAAGTATAATCATCGTTGGAATAAATCATACTTGATTTACGAGGCAAATAAATTTTAAGATTTTTGTTTTTTAGAATATCTTTTAATCCCAATGAATCAAAATTTTGTAAGTTATGAATTGTATATGCTAATTTTGATTGAATTACAAGCGTTCTTTCCAATTTTTTAGCAATTTTATAAAGAGTGTGAAAACGAGTTATAGATTTCCATGGAAATGAAGCAATTATTAGTTTTTCTGACAATTCTCCATCAGTTTTTAACTGTTGAATCATGTTTTCATAAACATTATCTTCACTCATTTCAGTCTTATCATCTATTCTTGTTCCTTCAGTTATTAAAACCTCTGGATTAGAACGGATATTATCAAGGAAATTGAATGAGTGTTGTTTTTCAAATTTATGACCATGAAATCTAATATCTCCAGTATATATTATACATTTTCCCTCGCTTGTAAAAACTTCAAAACCCATGGCACCTGGAACTGAATGATCAACAGGATATCCCTTTACTAGAAAATTTCTGCTATTCTCTGGAATTTCAATTATATCCCTAGGTTCTATTATATTAATCATCCTATCTTCATAGCACTTTTGTTTAAATATAGTACCAGGGAAATAGCCTCTATTACCTCTCTCTCCTATCTCGCTAATATCATATCTTAAGAAATCATAATTCGATAAATCGCAAATGATTTCTATCATTTTTTTAGTTATTTTAGAACAATAGATTGGAATTTTTGGAGATATAAATTTGATGTTTCGAAGATGATCCAAATGACAATGAGATATAAAGAGTGCTGAAATATATGGGGAACCATGTTTTTCCACATAATCTTCATAACTCATTAAGTCAGTATGAAAAATGTATTCGCTTCTAGGATCCATCTCAGGAATGCAAACATCACATAATTTATCCTTTCCATAAATTCCTGGAACTTTTGGCACCAAGCCTAATTCTAAATAATCTCTTAAGTCATTATTTGTCCTTGGTTTCAGAAAATCTTTATAAAATGAGTTCTCATTAGAAAAGTTCATTCCATTATCTAACATTATCCGCTTGCCTTTTTCTTCTATAACTACACAATTCCCACCGATTTTTGATATTCCGCCATAGAATGTTATTGAAGTCATTTTAATCCCACATTATTGTCAAATATCTAATTAAAATTAATTATTCTGTAAATATAATATGAACCTACTTATTAAATACTAAGGAACTTAACAAAATTAATTAATTATCTTTCAGAGAAATTTTTAAAGTAATAAAATATTTTAAACAATGTGATACCGGCTTGGCTAAGCTTTATTATTATAATCGGATTGATATTATTATTTTCCAAATATGAACTAAGCATTATTTTAACAATAGGAGCAATTCTTTTCGCCCTTCTTTCACAAGTTAGTTTATTGAATTCATTTTTAAATGTTATTACTGATCCCACGACAGCTTTATTAATGGTCGCGGTAAGCTTGATTCCTATTTTAGGAGGGATTATGGGAGAATCTGGATTGATACTAGAACTTGTTGAGAAATTGAACGTATCAAAGCGGATTTCTATGATGGTAACTCCCGCGATTTTTGGACTCTTGCCCATCGCTGGCGGAGCCCTAATGTCTGCTCCTCTTGTTGAACAGATTGGAACGGATGTTGAGGAGAACCGCAAGGCATCAATCAACATATGGTATAGACATGTGGTAATTCTTGTATACCCACTTTCATCCGCATTAATTATCGGAAGCGCTATTGCTAAAATTAGTCTTTATCTTATCGTTATTTCTATGATTATCCCTTTCATCCTATTAGTTATTATAGGTTATTTTCTTCTGGTTAGGTCAATTAAAGTTCCTAACAGTAAAAATGAAAGGGATTTAAAAATTGTGTTAATAAATTTCATCCCCATTATAATAGCTCCAATTATTGATTTTATTGGAAGGACTTTTTTTAATTTTCCTCTCCCTGAAGAAACCTACCTTGTCATTGGGTTAATTATAAGTATTATAGTAGGAATGAAAATGGGGAATATCAAATTAGGAGTTATTAAAAAAATTGCTAAAGATATGAAACTTTGGCGATTTCCCCTTCTTATATTTGGTATGTTCCTTTTCCTCGAGGTTTTCAATAATTCTAGTGTTACTATGGATATTAGTGCGCTCAATCTGCCCTTTATTCTATTTCTTTGCGTAGGATTTTTTTTAGGATATGCTACAGGGCGTGTCGAAGTTCCTTTACCTCTCTTAATTCCTATTTATTTAGATCAATACATGGTATTTATAATGCCTTTGCTCGATTTTGTGTTTCTCTACGTCGCGATATTCCTTGGTTATTTAATTACACCAATCCATCCATGTATCTCTTATTCTGTGAGTTATTTTAAGACTACTTATAATAAGGTTATTAAAAGACTAGCCGCACCAGCTTTAATAAGCTTTGGAATCCTGCTAGCAATATATTCTTTAACTTTATTATTTTAAAAAAAAAATTAGAATTTTTAGTAAGATTGGAGTAATAATTCATACAAATCTAAGTTTAAGATTTTTATGGATAATTCCCCTATGGTGTTGGGATTTCATTTGTTTTCACTGACTTAAATTTAATTTATGAATAAGATTCCAATTATTCAACATAATCCACGATCATTCAATATTTACAATTCCGAGTAAGAATCTTACCAATCCATTAAGAAGCAAAGAGATGGAAAAAGTCACGATTATATAGATAAATCCTAGTATAGGAAAGAGTATGACCAAGAAAGCAAGGATGATTGTTATTAACCCCACTACTATAAATAATCCACGCATCCAACCCCAATATTCCTTCATTAAAATTCCTTCAAAAAATCGCACTAATCCTGTTAATAAAAACGCTATCCCTATCCATATAATCAATATTGTTATAGCGAGTGTAGGATTTGTAATTGTTAAAAAAACTGTAATCAACGATAGAATTATGATCGCAACACTTACAACAAGCCTCCATATTAATTGGATATTAGATAATTTTTCATCAGTTAATGCATCAATCATTCTTGCAAATCCGACAATTAACATACCGATTCCCAAAAATATAAGGAATGCAATTACCGCTTCAACAGAAAATATTAGAACTAGAATTGCTAATCCCATCTCGACAAGTCCTGTCACAATGTTATATATTCTTATATTGTTTTTCTCCATTATTTATCACCAAAATGTATACAGAAGATAAAATATTTGTTCTTAAATATCTTAAATTTATAGGTTATTAATTAAGAGGAAAGAGCCTAAAGTATTATAAGGAACCAAATAATTAAAAAAAACTGATAATTTAATAAGATATTTGAAGATTAATTTCTCTCTTCTAGAATATTTCCTTAATTTTATTATTTTAGCAATAATTAAAATTTTTAGAAAGATTGGTGTAAATAATTTTATTCCGATTCTATAGAAAATATAAATTAATAATACATATCAATGCCTTCTAACTATAGAAAGCGAGATAAGGGAGAATATTTTACTCCGAAATCAATAGCTTACTACTTAACGAGAAAAGCATTACAATATTATCTAAACGATCCAAATCAGTACGAGTTAAATTATACCCCCTTAAACCAAGAGATCACATCCTCAAACATAGAAAAAGAAAAGATAGAAAAAATCAATATCTTAGATCCATCATGCGGAGAGGGTATCTTTCTGAAAACCGCAATTTCTATTCTACATGATTTAAAGTCTAATTTTTACAAAAACAGCGCCAATTCTAAAAAATTAAGCGATGAAGAAATTTATCAGCACATCATTTTCAACAATATTCATGGAATAGATATAAATTTTTCCA
>JAWOFX010000048.1:0-29901 GCA_046497275.1 Promethearchaeia archaeon
ATCCCAAATCGATTGTCAATCCAACCTATGGAGGGATTTGATTCAAAGCGAAATGGAAGTCCCAGTTGTTTAACCTTTAGACGGTATAAACGATACGCTCATGGAGGAGCAGGGATTATTTGGTGTGAAGCAACATCTATATTAGAAGAGTATAAATCAAATCCTCATCAATTAGCTCTTACAGAAAATAATGTTGCGGAATTTAGAAAATTTGTTGAATTCATCAAATCTGAAAGCAAAAAAACGTTAGAGAATCTGGGGTTTCATCAACCATCATTAATGATTTTACAATTAAATCATTCTGGAAGATATTGCAAAAAAGGAGATCAAAAATACCCAATTAGGGCATACCATAATATGAGTCTTGATGTTGCGATTAATGTTTCTAAAATTGATGGAAAAATCATTAGTGACGAAGAATTAAATCAAGTCGAAGATATTTGGGTGAGTAAAGCATTATTGGCAAGAGAAGCGGGATTTGATGGAGTTGATATAAAGGCATGTCATGGGTATCTTATAAGTGAACTTCTAGGTGCTCGAACAAGAAAGGATTCTATTTATGGGGGAAATGATTTGATGAATAGATCTCGACTTTTATTAAACATAATTAAAAAATTAAGAAAGAAAATCCCTAAAGATGACCCATTTCTGATATCTTCTCGATTGGGAGTTTATGACGGTGTTCCATACCCATTAGGTTTTGGAATTGCTCAAACTAAGGGAGAAATATTTCCTGCCTCTATTGATCTTACTGAACCTATGAAAGTAATCAAAAAATTATATGAGCTGGGAGTAAGATTAATTAATATATCTGCGGGAAACCCACACTATAAGCCTCATATTACTAGACCATTTGATATACCTGTCAAAGGAAGAGAAAAACCAGCGGAACATCCACTTTGTGGGGTTTATCGTTTGATAAAAATGACTGAAAAAATACGAAATATTATCCCTCCAGAGATGAAGATTATAGGATCAGGGTATTCTTATCTGAGAGAATTTGCTCCCTATGTATGTGCTGGTTTGATTAGAGATAATAAAGTCGATATATGTGGATTTGGCAGAATGGCGTTCGCGAATCCTAATTTTCCAAAACAGATTTTTGAAATGGGAACAATTTCTAAGAAGAGTGTATGTATCGCATGTTCGCAATGTTCTCAGCTTATGAAAAATGGGGTAAGTACAGGCTGTGTTATTCGAGATTCTGCTTACGAATTAAAAAATAAACCTAAAAGAAGAAGGATCATTTGAAAATCTTTTCTTCTTTAAATTCTTTTAAGGTATTTTCGAACCATCCAAAATCGGTAGGAATAGGTCTCACCTTTTCCCATACAATTTTTAGCTCTCCATCTAAATATTGTATGGTTTGGATTTTCTTCTTTAAAGTTTTCTTACTGGTGAGAAATTGAAATTCTTTTAAATTATCGTGTGGAAGAATTATTTTTTCCCCATAGCATTTTTCAAGATTATCTCGTAAGATCAAGAAGGATCCTCTGCTCCTTCCATATTTATTATGGTAATTTAAGAACGCATTCAAAAAGAGTAGTTGCGTCTTAAGCAAATCTTTCATCCTTAAATAGGATAAAATTTCTCGATTTTTTTCAATTCCAATATTTAAAGATACATTTTGAATTTGATCTTCAATGTTTTCTATTTCATCAGCGAGTCCCTTTAGTGGTCTTCTAATCGAGCCATATTTAGCCATTCTTATCTTAATTTGCTTTATGATTTGCTTGGGTGTAGTTTTTTCAGCATTCTTGTTTGCTAAAACCGACTTAAATTCATCAATTCGAGATTGTAGATATTTTTCAATAAGTTTAATAATTTTATTAGAATCGGTCATGTTCATTTTATTATCGGTATGAGCTATCTTTTGAGCGGTTCTAAGACCACCAACTTGCCCAGAATTTAGAGCTGATCCTCCAGGACGATGAATTCCGTGACTGCCATTCACCTCTCCTATTGCGAATATTCCTTCTATATTTGTTTCCCACCAAATATCTCCTTTAACTCCACCATTAAGATGCTGATTACATAGTGCAATTTCTAGAGGTTCTTTCCGTAAATCAATATTATGTTCCTTATATAAATTGATAGCAGCAGGATTCAATTTTTCCAGGCGTTCGATTGGGGTATTAGCGAGTGCATTTGATTTTTCTAAATAGGTTTTTGCCTTTTGATTCATTTGCGTCTTATCAAAACTTTTTGGATTTTTTCTATAATCTAAAAAAACTTGATTTTTCAATATTTCGATTTCATAAAAAACTGCAAGATCGATAAGAGAGGAGCCATATTCTTCGATACGGTCTGAATTAAATGGCCATTGATAACCTTTCAAAAAAATAGCTCTAGATAAGTGGTTAAAAGAAGGAAAGTACTCCTCTAAAAATTCCCTCTCTTCCTTTTTATCATCAAGGGAAAAGTATCTTGGAATAACTTGTTGATATGAACCCGATAGATTCCATCTGAATTTAGTAGAGGCTAAGCCAAATTGCGATTCTGTTAAGTTCAGAAGTATACATCCAGCATCTATAGCAAGACTCATGCTTCCCCATTGAGAAAGTGGATATACAGAATATTTATACAGAGCAGCTGGACCACCGGTAGCGAGAATTATATTATTTGCTAAAACAATTTTCATTGAATTTATTAAGTTAGACAAGTTTTTATCATCAGATAGTTCCTCGAGCTTGATAGTGATTACTCCTATTGCCCAATTTTTATTTGCTTCATTATTTATCATTAAATCAATTGCATAATTATTGTCGAGAACTTTTATTCCAGTTTCTCCAATCGCACCTAGTAAACATTCACACATAGTTTGAGAAGTCAAAGGGCCAATAGAAGTTGCTCTTTGTCTAGGATCATTATCCGTTTTATATCCTACATATGCACCATATCTATCATGAGGAAATGGTACTCCTAGATGAATTAAATGAAAGAACTCCCGCAAAGAATTATTTGCTTCTAATAAAGCAATATCTCCATGCATCGCCCCTCCAGCAATATAATCTTGAGCCATTTTATAAGGACTATCTTTCTTATCTCCTATAATTGACATTTTATAATAGGTTTGTTTATCTGAGCCTGTATTGAATGAGGTTCCAGCCCCTAATTTTTCTGTTATTATTGCAATTTCATTTGCAGGGATACCCTCTTCATAAAGATGAAGCGCGCAATTTAATCCCGCGGCTCCTGACCCAATTATTACACTATGATAAGATTCTATTTCTAACAAATGATTATTTATTTTAAAACTTGACATTGAGATCCTCTCATAATCTTTTTAAATGAAAACCACCATCGATATGGATAACATCTCCAGTTGAATATGGAAGATATCCCATAACTATACCCTCTACGGCTCTTGCGACCTCTTCTGGCAAACCCCATCTATTTATCGGAGTGATACCTTCTTTGAACATTTTATTATACTTTTCCTCCACAGGCTTCGTCATTCTTGTTTTGATAATCCCAGGTTGAATTTCAAAAACGGGTATTCCGAATTCTGCAAGGCGATCGGCATACAATTTAGTCATCATTGTCATACCTGCTTTAGAAACGCAATATTCCCCTCTATTAGGAGAAGAAGCAAAACTCGAAAGGGAAGAGATATTAATAATATAGGGAGAATAGTTATTAAGTTCATTTGTTAATATGATCATCCAATTTGCGATATCTTGAGTTAAGAAATAGGGCCCTTGTAAGTTAACTTTCATAACTCTTTCATAAGATTCCTCTGTAGCTTCTAATAAATCCTTTCTCTCAATGGGGGGTATTCCCGCATTATTTACAAGAATATCTATACGATTATAATTTTCTTTTATTATCTCTATTAATTTTGATCGTTGATCTTTAACGGAGATATCTGCTTGAACATAAATGTACATTTTATCTATATTTCTGCCATAGATTTTTCTTAGTTTTTCTTTATAAGTATTTGAGAGTTCAGTAGTAGAGGCTCCATTTATAATAATGTGATGTCCGTTTTCTGCTAATTTTATAGCAATTGCTTTTCCGATACCACTAGTGCTTCCAGTCACTAAAGCAACTTTCTTGGTTTCCATAATCTAATAATAAGAAAGAGAATTAGATAAATTTTTATAAAATTGGATATATATCCAAAGAGATTTGTTTGAGTTTGAGAAGAAAATATATTTTAAAAGCTTAATTGAACATTTTGACTCATAAGATTCCTTTATTTAAGTTTTAAAAGCAATATTAGACTCGAGCTCATAATCATGATTTAATAAATTCTCCCAATTGCAATAATATACATTGAATTAAATATAAAGAGCCCGAAAAATAAAATTATTGTTAGATATACCATAAATCTATATTTTTTTTTAGAAATATATTCTAAAATTATTAGAAATCCGAAAGAAAAGATCAAAAATGGTGCTGGTTGAAAGAATGTTAAATAACATGAAAAAACTTTAGAAACTATATCTGGAGAGGCAACACCAAAAGCTCCACCTATGAATTCAAAAAGATAATTTGGAAATAAAATATAGGGAATGAGAAATAAAAGAAATGGAGAAATGAATTTAGGCAGTTGTTTTAAATCTAATTTTTTTGTTAATAATAAGATTGGAATCATACCAATAACATAAATTTTAAAACATGCTAAACCAAAAAAAAATCCAGCGATCCAAATTCTATTCTTAAAATTAGAATTGTCTAAATATTTATATGATAAATATAAGAAAAAAAGTATGAGAAAATTTGAATTTCCTAAAATTGTATCAAAAATGTATCCAAAAATGAACGGAATTAGAAAAACAAAAAAATTATTACGATCTCTTGAAATAGTGTAAATATTTTTCACGATAAAGATCGAAAGTCCCGTTCTTAAAATCTCCCAAAAATAAATTGAAATATAAGGTGGTATTATACCAAAAGGAAAAAATATGAAATACCAATAATATAAATAAAGAGGCATTCTAGATTTACTTGCTGTATTATAATAGTTAAATAACCCTTCTTGTTGAGCTTCACTTAAAATGTAGAAATCTTCACTAGTATAATATTCTAAAAATGTAGGAAAATCAAAAATAATATACAAATTTCTAAAAATAATTACCGAGATGGTAATTAAAAGAATAATGATAATGACTAAATTAATATATTTGGAATCTATTCTTTTTTGAGAAATGTCTTTCGTTTTGGTATCTTTTTCAGGTATTAATTTATAAAAGTTGACTATGTGCATTCTTTTTAGGATAAAGTGAATGAATAGAAAATAAATCTAAATATTAACTATGGTTTAATAATTTTTCTTGTTCTATAATTATTTGATTAAATTTTCTTGAATGTTATATAATGAAGTATAAGAAAGAGGTTTTAAAAAATATTGAATCTAACCTTTTTTAACTAAAATTCAATCAATTTTGCAGTATCATATAAATAAGCGAAATAATAATTAGCTGCTGGACCAAATGCTATATGATCTGTGACCACACCAAAATAAGAGAGTTTTTCGAAAAATTTTTGTGATAATATAATAAAAGCATCTTCTCCTTCATCAATAATGATTGATGTTCCAAATAATTGATCACGATATTTAATCTCAGCAATCTCTTCATATTTTTTTAATAAATTTATAAATTTTTTCTCTTCAAGCGCTTCCTCTTCAATAAGAAGTTTAATATTAGTAACTCCTCTTGCCCTTGCTTTTTTAAAATCCTCATAAAAAATATCAAGGAATTCAAAATCGGTCGAGACTAAAAATATTGCTGTTTTCGCAAGATTGATTAATGAAAGCGCTCTGTTTAAACATACGTCTCTTCCTCTATGAATATAGAGAGCAATTTTGATGGGAGTATCATGGCTTTGATATATGGGGTTGAGTTGATGGATGATCAAATTAGAATGTTCATTAAACATATCATTATATTGTTTTTTTGCGATTACTAATGCTTCATCTGGAGATTTCGCAAAATATCGAGATGGTCTAGATTCCTCTTCCTTTATGATCCACTTTTTCTCCTTTTCAAGATTCGTCAGGATATTATAGATTCGAGAGTATGGAACACCTGAGGCGTCAGATAATTCACGCGCATCCATCGGTCCTTTCGAGATCAAAGTTAAGTAAATCGATATTTCATAATCAGTTAAACCTATTTCATGTAAACTTTCCTTCACATTGTCGGGGATTTCATTTGACATTGTTCATCTACCTCCATATTTTTAGATTTAAAATCGCAATATATTTGCTAATGTGATATGTAAATAGTTGATTAGTAAAATCAATAATACATTTAATATTTTGATTACTATTAATTTTATGATTTGGAAAATGAAAAAATTTATGCGACGATTATCAAAAGTTTTTTTAGTTTATTGTAATCTTTTATTTTTGACATATATTGTGTTGATTCACTATTTAAACTTTTAGAATTGATTGGTTTTGGATTAAACTAAATTTTTATTAAATATCTATGAAATTTTTAATAATATTAAATTATGGTAAAACATATCTTCTCTGAGACGTATGAAATAATTCTAACGATTTCTGAATTAACTGTTTCTTTTGGTCTATATTTGAGGCTCAAATTATAATCAAGTCTAATTTTTAGGCTTTCGCATATATCTCGAAAAGCATTTTATTGGATAAAAACATTATAAGACATTTTTACTACAATATATACTACGAGTGGTATAGAGGAGAGCGTCAAGATTAAATTCAGTATAAGAAGAAATAGATCATAAATCATAACATAAAAAACTATGAAACTAATATAAAATGATATTTCTGCAATTATAATATCCATTAGTGAATTCTCCTTAGTTTCTGACCAATCCTTTAAATATTTCTTGTAAATGTATTTATTTATAACAGTATGCTTAAGAATTTCCCATCCGATAAATACAAAAACACTAAATGGTGATAAATACCCATGTTATAAGAAAATTTAAATTTGAAAAAAATACTAAACACATAACTTACAATAAATCCAGCCATCATATGACCTAATGAAAATATATCAACAGATTTATGAAAATTTATTCCCAATCTACAACTCCCGTTCTTAATTTGATAAAAATTTTTTATTTTATAAAAAATAGCAAATTAGAAAAGTAATTTAACCAAAATGATAGAATGAGAAAATAAAAGAGAAACTTACTCTTAATAATATTTTTGTATAAATTCTTTTCTATATATTTCAGGATTCTCTGCATTTTTAAGTACAAATTTTTCAAATTTATTATAAATTTGAAGCATATCATCATATAAAGATGCATTTGTAAGATCTGGATTAATTTTTTCTTGTTTTTGATTTTCCATAAAGGAATCTATTAAAGTCTCCCATTTCATATTGGGATTTTGTCTAATATAATAAGAATAAGATGCCCTTAAGGCAGCTCCTAATGCAGCAGAATCCGTTATTTCATATTTAATTATGGGTGTTTTGAAAATATCTGCAGCAATTTGCAGAATATCTTTATTTACGGAGGCACCCCCCGTGGCATAAATTCTTTTAGGTTCATCTTCGATCCAATCAGAATGAAGTCGCATTGAAAGGAATTGGCCTTCTATAATAGCTCGAATATTTGCTTCCATATCAGTTTCATCAAATCCAAATCTATAAACTTTCGGTTCTAAAACGATTGGTACGATTTCTGGAAAAAAATAAGGAAGCATAATTCTTCCATAATTTCCAGGAGGGGTTTTATTTAAGATGTTTGAAAATTCCCTCCAAGTTAAGTTATAATTGTCCTTAATCTTTTCTCTTGCTAAAGAACCATTTTTAAAACAAATTAAACTCATATAATCTCCAGAGGGTGCTCCAAATATATGTCCTTCTCCTTTCAAATCAAACTGAAGCTTTTTTAAATATCCGAAATAGGTGTCGCTAGTGCCTAAACTAAAGGCAAATCTGCCTTTTTTAATTAAACCTGTACCAATTAAACTATTGGGATTATCACCTGACCATGCAATAATTTTTGTCTCTGGAGAAAACTTATATTTTTTGATAAAATATTGAGAAATGTTTCCAATGATTTTATATGATTCTGTAAGAGGGGGTAATTTCTCCTTTAAATTAGGAGCTGTCGCATTTAAAGCGTTTTCATCCCATATTTTTTGCTTGATGTTCATTAAATTCATCCCAGCTCCATCCCCATAGTCTATAGGAGCTTTTTTACCTGTTAGAATAGATGCAAGAAAAGAACTAATAAGATGAATTATTTTAGTATTCTCATATTTTTGTGGATATTGTTGGTAGAATTTCCTTATTTGCGGTCCAGAAAATCGTTCAAACGTATCTGAACCTGTCAAAATTATAACTTTTTTTTTTCCTCCAAGCTTTTCTCGAATTTCCTTACATTGTTTCGTGGTGCTTGAATCCATCCAAATCGGGCTCGTTTCTCGAGTAAATGAATTCTTCAATTGGTCGACTAAAGACGCATTAGGACCCAAATTTTTAATTTTTTCTTCAAACTTATCATTTAAATATACTGTTCCATGTTGTTGTGCTGACCCAGAAATTGCTTTAATGCATTTAATGTTTATCTCACTAAAGAGTAATTTTTGAAAAAAAAGTTCTAATGCTTCAATCCACATTAATGGATTTGAGTGAACTTGCGGACTGTTTTCATCAACTATTATACCATTTTTAAATCTATAAAGACTTAGATCATGGCCATAATTTATATGTTCTCTGTAAATCACTTGCTTTAATCTATAGTCAATGATAATTCCAGTTAAACTTTGCGTGGAAAAATCAAGTCCAAGAAATAATTCCGACATATTAATGGTTTAATTTTTGGATTAGTGACTTTTTTTATTTAATTATTTATTTAAATTATTTTTTCCAATTAGGCTAAATAGTGTCTATTAATAATAAAGAATATGATTTAAAATTTTAAAATAAATCTAATGAAAGTTCCAAAGAGAATAACTTATGATCTAAAAGTCCTTTCTCTTATAGATGATTTATTTGAGAAGATGTAACAATTTATAAATATGTTTTTGTTTCTTAGAAAAAAATATCATTTTTGTATAATGATTTCTCCAAAATTGAGATGAAAATGATAAATTTTAATTAATTTATAGAATTTTTTAATAATCATAATATATAATTTATTAAATTAAATTATTAGATTAAAAACTGATAATAAACTAGAGGTTTGCAAACTGGACGTAATAGATGTTAAGATTTTAGAAGAGCTTAAAAAAGATGGACGTAAATCTTATAATGAAATTTCGGAGAATGTTGGTAAAACAGAAGCTACTGTAAGACGAAGAGTAAAAAAGATGCTAAAAAAAGGGATCATTAAGAAATTTACAATTGATTACGAGATTAATTCTAAACCAAAAACAAAAGCCACTGTTAAAATTGAGCCTGATTTTAAGGAAATCAAAACAATCTTAAAGGGATTAAAAGATATAGAAGAGATTACCGATATATGGCGTCTAAGCGGAGATTGTGGATTATTTATAAAAGTGGAAATCCCTTCAATTGAAGATTTTAATCCATTAATAGAAGAAAAAATATCCCGTATCAATGGAATAAAGATAATAGAGACTTGTTTTATCACAGATATAATTAAATAATTCTTTTTCTAAAATCTTCCATTTTTTTATATTATAAAAGAAATCTAAAAGATCTTAATAATTAAAAGAGTTAAATTTAGATTGGGAAAAATCCTTGAATTCATGTAATTTATATCATTAATTAACTCTAAATATTTTCATAATTACATTCAAGATGTCTATAGAGAACAATCAGAGATATTTTTTATTAGATACTGACATTGGTTCTGATGTTAATGATGCTATGGCCTTATTATTATGTTTAAAACTTGATAATATCCCATTGTTAGGAATTACCACAATGTATAATATTGCTACTTTAAGAGCTAAAGTTGCGAAAAAAATTCTATTATTAGCAAATGAAAATATCCCAGTCGCGATTGGAAAAGACCAAACAATAGATAAGAGGGGTTTCATTTGGAAAACTGGATTAGAAGGGTTTGGACTACTAACAGATGACGAATTTAGGAAAGATCCAAAAGAGATGGGTATTATTGAAAATGGTGTTGATTTTATGATAGACTTAGCGAAAAAGTATCCCGGAGAATTAGAGATCATCTCAATAGGACAATTTACTAATATAGCAACAGCGATTCAAAAGGATCCAAGCTTTAAAGATAACGTTAAAAAAATATGGTCTATGTCCGCTGGAATAACCTTTTTAGATCCTATACCTGAGGATTTTCCTGATCCCAATGAAAGATATAGCGCGATTCCGAGTCATAACATAAGGAGTGATGTTGATGCTGCAATAATAGTTTTAGAATCAGGGATTGATATAACATTTATTGGTAATGATGTGTCTACAAAAGTAGTTTTATATAAGAATGATATTGAAAAATTGAGAAATTACGATACTGATCTTAATAA
Source organism: Promethearchaeia archaeon (assembly GCA_046497275.1). Lineage (GTDB taxonomy): Archaea > Asgardarchaeota > Lokiarchaeia > Sigyniarchaeales > SOKP01 > TEKIR-8. Next base: position 10,409 of record JAWOFX010000048.1, read on the forward strand.
GGCTATAATTGATATGATGGACATTTGGCTAACCTATAGATCTCGACGTTTAGATAAAGATATAGATTTTACTTGTCTTCAAGATGCATTGGTGATTGCTGAGGCTATAGGAACGCAATTCACAGAAAAAATCCCAATTAAAATGAAGATAGAAGAAAGTGGTGCTACATTGATAAATTATGATGAAAATTCCCCATATGAAATTGCTTGGAAGGTAGATGCAGAATCGTTTATGAACTGGTATCTTAAAAAGTTAATTAATTAATTAATTAAGATCTCAAAATATGATACGTTAAAAATGTTCAGCATTTAAGGTAAAAAGTAATTCGTTGAAATTATTATTAATATATTTAGGAATTTTTAATACTCTTCAAAAATTAGGAAAAATGAGTTAATTTATTTATTGTCAATTATTCATATAAATATCACTCTTATGGTATTAGGGTCTTATTATGAGTTATAAGTTCACGAAGGAAGAATTAAAAGAACTTTTAGTTGATTATAATGAAATTGCTCTTCAAGATTATAATCTTCCGAAAGAAGTGTGTATTTGGGATGAAACATTAAGAGATGGCGAGCAAAGCCCTACAGTCTATCTTACTTTGGATGAAAAGATACATTTAGCGAAATTGATGGATGAAATTGGAGTCAGAATGATCGCAGTTGGATTTCCAGCAGTCTCAGAAAGCGAAAAGAATATTGTAAAAACAATCGTGAACGAAGATTGTAAACATGCATCTATATTGGGAATAGCTCGTCCTAAAAAAGAAGATATTGATGCATGTATAGATGCAGATCTAGAAGAAATCGTTGTTTTTATGCCTGTTTCTCCTATATTTATGAAAACCCTGAAATTGAGTGAGGAAGAGGAGCTTCAACAAATCACTTCAGCAATTCATTATGCTAAAGATAATGGATTTAAGGTTAATTGGGTTTCGGAGGATGGCACGAGAGCGGAATTTAATCATTTAAAAAATGTTTTTCAGACTGCAATTAAAGCAGGGGCAGAGAGAATAGTCTTGGGAGATACAGTGGGAGTTTTAACGCCTCCATCCGCAAGCTATTTGGTGGGAAAAATTAGAGATGAAGTTATTAAACCATTAAATAAGGATATTCCTATGGGGATTCATACTCATAATGATTTTGGATTAGCGGTTGCAAATACAGTTATGGGTGTTTTTGAAGGATGTCAATATCCTCATACATGTATAAATGGATATGGTGAACGAGCCGGAAATGCTGCTCTTGAAGAGGTTGCGACTATTTTGGAACGAATGGGAATTAATACAGGAATTGATTTAACTAAATTACCTGAATTAAGCAGCATTTGTGAAGAATATTTTTGTCAACCTATTTCTCAATATAAACCTATTGTGGGAGATTATGCATTCAGTCATGAAAGTGGATTACATATTGCAGCGATTCTCGCTCATCCACTGACATATGAACCAATCAATCCAAAAATGGTGGGGAGGAGAAGGAAATTTTATTTAGGAAAATTCTCGGGTTCTAAATCAATTATGCATGCTTTAAAGGATAAATTAAAAGTACTTGATTTAGAATGTATTCCGGATGAGGTTATAAAAAAAATAGTCACTGAAGTAAAACAGAAACATGAATCAAAATCAAAAGAAGAGATTAGAAAATCCTTTCATATCATAAAAAATGAGCTTGAAAAAATTACAAAAGGTCTCACAGATAAAGAATTTTTCAAAATAGTTAATGAATATGCACAACCCTTTGTACCACAAGAATTTAAACCTAAAAATAAAAATTCTGAATAAAAAAAGAGTATTATTTTTCTAATGCGGAAGAAATTTTTCCAATTCTTTTCCTGATTTTTTTAATTTCCGTTTGAAGTTTCTCTTTTTGTTTATTATAATCATTTTCATCCATTTTTCCTGAGATATAATTTTTTTCTATGAAATCCATAAGATTGAGTAAAGATTTTAACTTTTTTTCTAAACTCCCAACTTCTTCTCTTAGTTCTTCTCGCCTTTCTCCAACATTTATTATTTCTTCCTCGATATTTTCTTCGAATTCTTCAGTGATTTCTTCAAGTTCTTCGATTTTTTCTTCTTCGATTTGTTCATCTTCGGATTCTTCCTCTTCGATTTCCTTTTCGTTCGCTTTTTCCTTTTCCTTTCCAGTCGTAATTTTTTGTTCTTCATCTTTTAAGGATTCGAAATCTTCTTCGGTGAATAAGGGTTCTTTTACTGTTTGCGTATTCTGTTTTAGTGTCTTTTCTTTAAAATTTATGATTTGATCTTCTGAAATCGAAATTGCCTTGATCAAATTCTCAAGAGTCTCTTCCATAGTTTTTATATGATCTAAATAGGTTTGTAATAGATTCATCAAATCGCTTTTATTCGATATTCTTATATCAACTTTCAGATTTGGTGATACAATACCTCCAATTTTTCTCCCTGTCAATGACCTTTCTAAATCCATTTGTGATATGTCAAGTGAAGCTTGAGGTTCCGGAGGTGTATATGTTTCGGTTGATTTTAAATCTAATCTGTATTCTGAGACTAACCACCTAAAAATATTAAGTGCTAAATCAGTATGGGTTTCATAAAGAAGACCTCCCCCAATTTTATCCCGAAACACTTCATAACTCCCGCTACAGCATATTCTTCCCTTTTCAGGTTCGGAGACACAAATTAAGGGGGATGAAAAAGGATCAGATGATTCATTAGAGATTGCAATTGGAATTGCAGACCCAATAATAGATAAAGAACAACCAGCTCGATAACACATTTTCTTTATTCCAGTAGTTATAGGATGAGGAGGGGTAAAATTGGAAATAATAGGTAAATTTTCTAATCCAAAATTGTTTTGTGTATCAAGTACTTGATCATTTTCGAACATAATCCCAAAAATCTCACTTAATTCGCTTAAATTACTGCTCCTTCCCTTATCTCCCCCAGCATGGGATAAAAGCAATAATCCTCCGCCATCTTGTTTAACCCAATTTTCAATTTCTAATATTTCATTACGAGAAATCTTTGCGAAATCAGGGCAAGCAAATACTAAAATATCATAACCTTGAAGAGAATCTTGTGTTATAGAACTCTCCAAAAAATCATGACACATAATATCATTTGCTTCTAACAATTCTTTAAGCTGGGAATAATTGTCTGTGAGCTTTCCTCGTTCTTTATGACCTGAATCAAAAGCTACATATGTTTTCATATAAATTACCTTTTTAAAGGATCTAATTTAAAAAAATTTTCATTAATATAACTAAGAGATTTTAGTTATTAAAATATCTTTGAAATTTATCAAAAATTAGAAAATTAATAAACACATTTGTCCCCAATTATTAAATTCTTTTTGGAAAGATTTTCTATAGTGACATTACTTCCTATTATTGAGTTTTCAGAAATAATATTATTTAACTGAGTATTTTTCTCTATTACGCAATTTTCTAAGATTGAATTTTTAATTAGACAATTTTTTCCTATAGAAACATAGGGTCCGATAACACTATTTATGATTTCTGTATTTTTTCCTATATAGGAAGGATTTTTTACTAATGATTTTTCAATTTTGACATCTGTTTCTTTATAATACTCTACATTATGGGATTGTTGTTCTAATAAATATTTATTGCCTTTTAGAAGTGAAGAGGGTTTTCCGAAATCTAAAATACCTTTTTTTAATTCTACTGCTGCAATTTTAAAACCATCATCAACTAACTTCTGTAGACTCTCTGTTAAATAAATTTCTTGATTTTTTTCTTTTTTTTCATTTAATTCTTCCTTTAGATTATTAAATAATGATTGGGAAGCATGATAAGAAAACGCATAAATACCAGCGATAGCTAGATTGGAGATATAATTTTTGGGTTTTTCAACCAATTTTTCTATTATTCCATTATCATCCACATCCACAATTCCATAAGAGCTTGCATCTTCTTTAGGGACTCTCATCACGGTGATTATACCATCCACATCTGATTCATAATAACGGTACATAAGATAAGAATACTCATCTAATAGAATCATATCCCCCAAAAAGATTAAACATCCTTCTCGCTTGTCATCTTCATGATCCTTAATTTCTATATTTTTAAAACGTTTATGTGCCAAATAAACCGCTTCGCCAAGACCCCAATAATAAGGAACATTATCTTGAAAACCACGTGGGATTTGTTCTATAAATGTCAGATTAAACTTATCTGAATAATGTTTTTTTACATAATCTATAATTTGCCTTTTTTTATAACCAACAATAAGAATCAATTCAGTGTCAGAGCTAAAAGTATTCAAAAATTTTGTTAATATATGGTCTAACACTGTTTTTCCCGCTACAGTAATAAAGGCTTTAGGTTTACTAAGTGTGAACGGGCGTAATCTTGAACCAATTCCTGCGATGGGACCTATTATCTTCATAAGAATTTTTTATTTTATTTTGATGATATATTTAATATTATAATGCTAATTATCATTTATTTAATAAAATTCTGATTGATCTGAGTCAAATATTCGTTGTAAATAACCAAATAAAAGATCAAGGGAATGTTCATCTATAGTGGAGCAAGGAATCAATTCCGCAGTTGATCCCATCTGAACAAAAACATCGGATATTAGTAATGATAATTGTCGTATTAATCCTTTTTCCCGCTCGTTTGTGGAATCCTCTAAAGCAAAGAAATCTTGACTCCAATTAATGATCATATCGATTTGATCTTCATCTAATATGTCTGATTTTGACAAAACATTAATCTGAGGAATGTTTTTAAATCTAAATTGGACAGATGCAGCTAATAGTAATGTGGAGACAAATCCATTTGGTCTTTTCACAAAGTTAGAATCGAAAAGGAAGGAAACAGATTTCTGCACGTCCCCAATCCCCAAGGAACTTGCGATGAGTGGGCCCGTTTCTCGAAAAGAAAATAATTCAAGTTGCCCTGCTGTATCCACTAGTAACCAATCAGGGTTGTATTGATCAATCTCAAATTTCAAATCTTCCAAATAATTTATCATTAAATCAGAGGAAAGTATCATAGCACCATTTGGACCTAAATTATATTCATCCATTATCTCTTCTAAAACAATATAATCTCGAATATCTATATCTGGAACGTAAGGCATGTTTTTAACTCCTGGATCCAAATTAAGAGTAATAACCGAAACTTCTGGATTTCTATTTAAAATATAAGTTTTTAAATTTGCAGTCAGAGTTGATTTTCCAGACCCTGCAGTTCCAATAAAATAATTTAAAAGCATCGTAATTTACCTACAAAAATAATTATTCTGATAAAAAAATATGATTTAGCCAACGTAATGTAATTAATTTATGCTGTAAAAAGAATTTTTTTATTCTTTTAATTGTGATAAATAATATATTGGTTTGTCTAATTCATTCTTAAAATACTCAATCTCTTCTTTAGATTGGTCTCCAATATAATTAGCAATATCTAATACTAAGATTGCATCTTGTTTTTGTAATTTTCTGAGTGCAATTTTTTGAAGCTGATCCCATTCGTACTCAGAAAATTTTTCTTTATTGAGTAAGCCATCCACAGAACAGATTGATACAAGCTTTTGATGCATAATTTGAAGAATAGATTCAATCTTGATAAAATACTCCTTCGCTTTTGAAATTGATCCCACCAAGAAAATATTCTCCTCAGTGATGTTAGAAAAATTATACTCCCTAAACTCCTTCAGAAATGAAGAATTCAAACGATTTTCTTCCATAAATATATAAAATCTCACATTATTGTTTAATTCTCACATTGAAAAATTAATTAGAGATTTAAGGACATCGAAAAATATTTTCAAGATAAAAAAAGATTAAATATAAGATTATACAAATATAGTTAAAAAAATGTTACAGAGGAAAATTATATGGTAGATAAAAAATATGCGTTATATGCATTTAATGGAGACCCTATGTGTTTTATCCATGTAATATTAAACGCGCTAGATATGGATGAAAAAGGTTTTGATGTAAAAGTGATCGTTGAAGGATCGGCCTGTAAACTCGTTGAGGAATTTGAAAATGAATCTAATCCAATGCACAGCCTTTATAAAAAGCTTGAGGATAAAGACTTATTAGATTGTTTCTGCAAAGCCTGTTCAAATAAAATGGGGGTTTTAGAAAAAGTGGAAAAGGGGGGATTTCCTACATGCGATGAGATGATGGGACATCCAAGTATGGCAAAATATATTGAAAAAGGATATAACATTATAACTTTTTAAAACTGATAGGAACCCAAGAGGAAAAAGAAAAAGATGCTAATAACTCCAAATATAATTATTGGACTAATTATAGGGATCATTGCTTATACAATTTTAAATATTGGAAAAGGGATTCAAAAGTATGCGATTGAAGGTTTTAAAGTTGATAGGCAAATCAAGAGTAAAAATTCAGGAGTATGGATAATTGGAACTATCCTCACAGGTACATATATGTTCATTCAATGGATTGCGCTTCTTTTTGCTCCCATCAATATAATTGCCCCTCTCGATGGATTTGGACTTATAGTTTTCATTATTTTTTCATATTTTGTGCTAAAAGAAGAAATATCAAAGGTAGAGATTCTTGGAATAGTTTTTATCATAACTGGGGTAGTTTTAATTACTGCATTTAATCCAAATAAAGGAATTATTCAAGCAAGTGATTTTAACGGAATCAATTTTCTTATAATTTCCATCTCTTTAATAGTAATTGAATTATTATTAATTTTGATTTCTCGCTCAAAGGACTATAGAGTTTCGGGACTAATTCTTGGTGTTACTGCGGGAACTTTAATGGCCATTCAAAATGTATCAAAAAGAATTACAGCTGTTTCGGATGTCACATTAACAATCATCTTTGGTATTTTAACATTAATTATGGCCACGTTAACATTAATTACGACACAATTTGCCTTCACGAAATCTAACGCAAATCGCGTAGTCCCTTGTTTTACATCAGCAAGCATAATTTTATCAATATTAATGGGGATTATGTCCCTCAATGAAGATATATTATTGATACAGATTATTGGGATAATTACAATTATAACTGGTATTATATTACTCAGCGCTTTCAGAAGGGAGAATTAAATTAAATTTAATCTTTTTTAATGATAATATCTCTAATTCCAATCCATTCTTTTGCTTCATCCAAAGAATGGACAATCTTCCTTTTTGGCGAATTAGCTTTATTTAGTATGTATTTTATCTCTTCTCTTAACGGAGGATTATAAGGGACAACAAAAGAAGATTTAATTAATTTTTTATTATTCTCCTTTAATAAATTTAATACTATTTCTATAGAATTCAGTTTTAAGAATATACCATCAACTAGATCGACAATTACAGAAAATAATTCTAATTTTTGAGTGAGTGATAAGAATTCCTCGGAAAATTTATTCGCTATTGAGGGCGGAAATGTACCTATAATTTTTACAAAAAATTTATTTCCGTTAATCTTTTCTATTTTATACATAAAAAATTCACTTTTTTTTAATATAGAGATAACTATTTTTCTTTAAAAATAATTAGATCTTCTAAATTAGTGGTTTAATATAGATTAATATTATGGAGAAATATATGATTAATCTTGAAATGAACGTTTCACGATTGTCTTTAATCATAAGTTTTTACAAAAAAGTATCGTAAATTAATTTTTTTAATCCAAAACTTTTTAAAAAGAATCTTAGATAAAATGATAAAGTTTAAATAAATCATTTTAGAAGGTAATATAAAAGTTTTATGGTTTTTTCTCCTGGTTTTGAGAAAACTCATAGACTTTTTAGACTATAAAAGGTCAATTTTTTTAAATAAATAAGATTTATAGGCATATATTATTTTTGAGCAATAAAAAATATTCTCTAATAACTAAAGGAGAGTTGAGATAATGTTATTTGAATTGCCCGCAATTGTAGATTTAAGGAAGATTCTTGAAAATTTCTCTGATAATATCATATTTTTCATTGCCTTATATGTTATTATCCCTGTGACTTTGATTATTTCATTTGCTTGTGTCATTTTTATTTTTCGAAGAATAAATTCATTAGAAGAGAGAAACTTACGCATGAGAGAACTTAATAAAGAAATCACTATAGGGGCTAAAATATATCTCAAAGACCAAGCAAGATATTTACTCCTCATCTTAGGTATTTTATTCATTCCCGTAGGTTTTACAGGAATTCAATATCTAGGAATTCCATTATTAGCTGTAATATTTACTGCATTAATTTTTCTTTTAGGGGGAATGAGCTCATTGTTAGCAGGATATATTGGGATGATCAGTGCAACAAAAACAAACATTTTAGTGGTTGAAGCTTCTATAAACGATCCAAATGAGGGATTTAAATTATCTTACTTTGGAGGTATGATCACTGGAATTCTTAATATTTCGATGTTTGTGTTTGGAATTTGGCTAATTTTTATATTAACACAAGGAAATATTTATTTATTAGTGGGATATGATTTTGGAGCAAGTGTGGCAGCATTATTAGCTCAAGTAGGGGGAGGAATATATACTAAATCCGCTGATATGGGTGCTGATCTTGTCGGTAAATATGAGTTAAATATAAAAGAAGATGATCCACGAAATCCTGCGATTATTGCGGATTTAGTTGGAGATAATGTTGGAGATTGCGCTGGAAGAGGTGCTGATTTGTTTGAAAGTGCTTCCTCAGACGCTGTGGGTGGAATGCTTTTAGGAATCACAATATTTCTTTTTATTGGGGAACCAATTTTCATTATAACTAATATTACAATTATTTCACTCGGTTTATATTCATTATTCTTTACAATATTATTCTTAGATATCGACTTAGAGAGACCCTCTAAAAGTATTTGGAGAGTATTTATCTCCTCAACCTTATTTAATGTATTGGTCTTGTTAGTAATCAATCTAATCTTTTTTGGAATACCTGGTCTATTTTTATTTTTTGCAAGTTTAATTGGATTACTTGCCGTGTTTTTGACAATCGTCTTTACTACTTATTATACTCGGATAGAGTATAGTCCAACAAGAAAAGTTGCTTTCGCCTCGGATGTTAGTCCATCGGTTAATATATTAAGCGGATTATCAACAGGTTTTAAATCAACCTTTGGTCCTATCGTAATATTTGTAATTTCTGTTGTTGCATCTTATATATTTGGATATTATACTGGTATAATTTATTCCGACTTAGGATTAGGAGGACCCCCTTCTGCATTATTCTTTATCGCTTTTGGAATTTATGGTGTCAATATGGCTTCTTGTTCAAGCGATATAATAATAAGCACTATATTAAGTTTTGATACATTTGGACCAATTGCTGACAATGCAGCAGGAATAGCTCAAATGGCGAGTGATGAGGCTCCTGAAGGACTCAGAGAGAATCTAGATAAATTGGATGCTGTTGGAAATACAACCAAAGCAGTTGCAAAAGGTTTTGCATTGGTTTGTGGAGGACTAAGTAGTATTGTAATGTTTTTAACATTTTTAATGACTACAACTACATTAGCTCCAGATTTATTTAGTTTTATACCAGAAAATGAACTAATTAATATATTTGATTTCTTAGATATCAGCAATCCATTAATTATTCTTGGATTAAGTATTGGGACTGTTCTTTCTACAGTATTTGCCGCTCAAATCTTCAAAGGAGTACAAAAAGGTACAATGGCTATGATAAAAGAAGTAAGATGCCAATTTAATGAAACACCAGGACTTAAAGAGGGTAAAGTTAAGCCTAATTATCAGGCATGTATTGATATCTCGGCAAATAACGCCTTGAGATATATGATGGAACCTGTCGCATTAATAATTATCACTGAATTAATTATCGGTATTTTATTTGGTCCAATGGTTGCTGGTGCATTCTTAGTCGGGAATCTAATAGGGTGTCTTATCAATGGATTATGGATGAGTATTGGGGGTGCAAGTTATGATAACGCCAAAAAAGCGATAGAAAATGGACTTTTTGGTGGAAAAGGGAGTTTTGCTCATAAATCGGCAATTATCGGAGATACTGTTGGAGATCCATTAAAAGATGCTGCTGGACCAAGCATGAATATCCTGATTACAACCGCCAATACTCTTGCATTGACTTTCTTACCAATCTTTATTATGACAGGTTTCCTTTGGAATTTGATTCCAATAGTATAAATTTCCACGACGAGAATATTTAACAACATAGTGTTCTCAAAAACTTATTCTATAGTAAACTCAAATCTTTTTTTGATTTCTCTTAAGTAATCTAATTTATTCAATATATCAATAATTATTTAGAATAAGAATTTAGAAGAGTGGTGGGGACTGCCGGAGTTTCATCAATTTCCGAATCGGAAATGTTGGTTTGAACCGGCGACCAACAACTCTGGAGGCTGCCGCGATTCCGGATCCGAGTATAATTCAAAGGACTTACCGGGCTTCGCCAAGTCCCCACCTTGATGGCATTTAAGAATGCTAATATTTCCTATCCATAAGAATAGAAATATACTTTTACTAATTCATTATCATATTTGAGGTTAATCAATTGTATTAGGCGTCTTTATCATTATAAATAATGATTTGGATTGATTTATTTTTATTTTAAAAACTTGTCTAAATTAATTATATTTGGATAATGATAATTTTGACGGGTTTTGAAAAGTTTAGCCTATTCAGTGAAAATATAAGTGAATCGCTTACAAAATCATTCCCTGAATCTATTCAAAAAATTCAAATTATCAAAAAAGTTCTGCCTGTGAGCTGGATGGATTCTATCGAAAATTATAAGAATCTTTTAACCACCCTAAAGGGATACCCTAATTTAGTGATTTTGACAGGAGTTTATTCCGGAAAAAAAGTATTGATCGAAAGATATGCTTGGAATCTAGCAATTGGATTAGATAATTCAAATAAATATAAAATAGGATTTATTAACCTAGCTGAACTATTTAGAAAGAAAACTTCTCTGGATTTAGAGAAAGTTATTTCCATTATAAATAAACCTAACAAAATTTCTATATCCAGTTTCCCGGGATTTTATCTCTGTAATTATATTTATTTTTGGGCTTTAACACTGGGAAAAGGAAACTATCCAGTAATTTTTATTCATTTGCCTTCCAGTGTGAATATAAGAAGACTAAAAAGAAATCTTGTTAATATCATTAAAATTATAATTAATTATTAATGAAAATCATTCTGAAATTATTCATCAAATTTTAATTCTTCTAAGAGAATATTGTGTCTCTTAATTTGGATTATTAACAAGATTGGTATGAAAAATAAAGAAATTTATTAATTAATAGTTCTTATTATCCTAAAAAACGATTCTTCCATCAAGGGTGATTCACCTATCGCAAGAATGGAACATCACGGCGCTTATGCGTTTTTGATTTATTATGTAATATGGATAATTTGGAAAGGGAGATTCATTATTGGTGGAGAGAATCGATATCTTGTGCTTTTAAGTATAATATTTGGTATATTTCCAGATTTCGATGGTCTTTACTACTTTATAAAGAATAGATTGATGAGAAAATTTAACAAAGAGGTCCAACACCACTTTTATTCTTGGACTCATTGGCCGTTATCATATTTTCCACTAGTAATCCTTTTTATCGTAAGTTTAGTAATTGGATACTATCCCGAATTCTTTCTCACTCCAGTAGTTAGTATATACGTTGGACATTTTATTTTTGATAGTATTTCCTCTGGAGACGGAATAATGTGGGGGAAAATTCCGTGGAAAAAGCGACAATACGCCCGATATATTAATTTATTACCAGATATTACCGATGGCTATCATGATGGATATTGGGCAGCGAGGTATAGAAATACTATAATTGCAAAAATTGGGAACTTCGCTTTAATAATTAGCATTATAATTATTGCCTATTTTATAGGTGCTGAATATCCAGAGATTAGTTGGTATTATGTGGTACCAATTGTGTTTTTTATAACTGGTTTCTTCATAGGTGTCAAAAGACCACCCAAAAGATTCTTTAAAGAACCTCCAGAAGGCAGATATGTAGATTATCGCATAAAAATCGAATATATCAACGGATTGAATGCTAAGAACAAAAAAAGGCACATTGATAAGTATGAAATTCTATTAAAAAAGAAAGGAGTAATGGAAAAAATAAATTCGAAATAGGTTTTATTTTCGTATTGGATATTGATTTCTAGTTTTACTTTTACAATTTTAGAATACTTTTTATAAAAAATTACTTTTTTTAATAATTCTAAGCACTTTAGGACAAATATTCTTATATTCATTATTTTCTCTAACTTTTTTTTTTCTTTAAATATAACAAATCTATAAAATGTCTAATACTCAAAAATGAAGAGAAAAAAACACTTGTAAAAAAATAATTGAACCATGGCTTCAAAAGAATATTTAATACAAGATGAAATAATTTATCCAGAATTAGTTGAACCGAGAGTAATCTTAAATGAAATAAAACCGAATTTTATTCATGATTTTTTGAACTCATTTAAAAATTATATATCCACGGATTTAACGAAAGAATTTCGATTAAATGTTAAAATTCGAAAAAAAGAAACTAACAAATATAATCCTTTTCTTCGATTAGCTAAACTTGAAGAGGCAAAAGATATTGCATATATCGTAAAGGATGATTATGAAGGAACTTATCCGTATAAAGAAATGGAAGATCCGCATGAAATTAAAAGAATGATAAAGTCAGATAAGTATAAATTTATTGTATTTTTGAATGAAGAAAGTGAGATCATCGGCTCCACTTGTTTTGTATTAGATCTTCAGGAGAAAAAAGGGTATCTTAGAAGTCTCGTTGTAAGAAAGAATTGGATAGGAAGATTGGATGCTAAAAAAGCATATATAACCGCATGTTTAATGGTATGGAATGTTTATAAAAAAAAAATCCTACTTTGGTGGGCAGAAACTCGTACTGCAGATGCAAAAGCACAATATATCACCAGAGAATGTAGTTTAAGGCCGATCGCTTGGTTTCCTAATAAAGATATTTTTTATAATAAAATTGAATCAGATCTTTTAATTATAGCTTATAACAAAGAAAGAATTGAAAAATATAGAAGTAAAAAATTACCTGAAATTATACCTAGCGTATTTGGATGTTATTCATACTCTAAAATTAATTATAATCTAGAAACACCAAGACTAATAGAACCTAAGTTAATATTTGATAGAGAAAATTTATTAAGATTAGAAAATCAAATTAAAATTCATAAAACAGAAAAGAATTATCATTACATAAAATTTCATTTTAGTCTGGATAAATCAACTTCATATTTTGAATTTATTTATACTCCAAGAGTTCATAATTTTGAAAAAACACACTATCAAGTAAGGAATCCTAGTGAATTATTTGTTTTTCTAAAAACATTTTTATCTTTAGCTGATAAATTAAATGTACGATATGTTGAAACTTACGTATCTGCTTATATACCATCTCATCAACAAGTATTTTTTGCTCATGGATTAGTTCCAAGAGGATATCTTCCAGCATGGAAGTTAAATCATTACACAAATTTATTTGAAGATTATATCCTCTTTAATAAATATAAAGAGAGATTAAGTGAAATGGAACTAACTAGAGAAGGAAAATATCTCTTAAATTTCATCAAAATTTAGAAAAAAATTAAAAAAAATAATTTTTATTCTTAGGATTTATAATAGTTTGCTTTTTTGATTAATCCAATAAATATTATTGCAAATACAATTATTTCAAGAATTTCAGAAATTATGGAATTAACCTTAGGATCGATAAGATTATGACCTAATGTTCTAAAAATTGATGTTAATAAGAATATTCCAAATCCTAAAGCAACAATTAACGGATTTATGTCGGAGAGTCGCTGAGTTCTGTAAGCAAATAAAAACATCCAAAAAATTATCAAAAGAGAAGTTAGAGAAATAAACGGATATATAGTAATTATAATAGAATAAGTAGGTGCTAATAAAATTGCTATGGATTCTAATAAAGCTATCAAAATCAATGTAATTTTTTGAATTTTTTTAAAAAAAGCTTTATTTCTAAGCTTTTTAAATCGATCCATCAAAGAGAAATATATCAATATCATTTCTATGCTTAAAAACAACATTGGTATTACATTTATAACCATTAATAAGAATCTGATTTTAGATAATATAAGAAGCTCTGCAGAACTCACCTGAAAAAAAACTAGATTAATCACAATATCAATAGTTTTTGCGAAAACTAAGAAGAAGAAAAAAATACTAAATAAAAAGCGTATATCAGAATAATATTGGTCTTCTTGATGATACCACTTATATAATAAAAAACACCCAATTGATGATATTATGACTATTTTGATTAGAATTATAATTACTAAAAAAATAGATTCTTCTACAGTATTTAAATAATTTATAATTTCTTCAAAATAAAAAACATATAATGAATATATAAATATACTACCAATTAAAAAAGATAAAAAAATTACTAAGAGAGCTAAATTTTTTCTTTTCAAGATAATCTCCTAGATAAGATATTAATTACTGATAATTATTTTCTTAAAACCTTTAAAAACTTATATAATTTCTTCAATCTCAAATTAGTTTTTTATTCGCTTTTGGAGTACAATGTGAGTCCTGATTGTTTCTGAATGCGGAAAAATAGTTTTGATCGCTTGATCATTATTGGACCAAATACTCGTACCTTCTGCATAAGATATACCATTAATTCCAGTCACGATCCTCCCTATATTGTTTAAAGAAGAAAAAATACCTTTTCCTGTATGATCCTTGCTTATCATTACCGTATCTACATTCGCTTCAGTTAGTGATTCATTTCGCCAAATCTGAAATAAGTTGGGAAGACTTATAATTAATCCTATTAATTTTCCCGTGTTTCGTTCAAATGCCATTGGCATCCATGTTATTACATTTTCTAAATCACAAAAATTTATTGCTTCTAAGAATTCTGAAACGTCCGTATACTCTCTTGGGTCAAAATTATCTGAAAGCTTATAATGTGATTGGGAAATGAGAGAAAAGAGGTGAGCCATTTCATCAAATCGATCTTTTCCTCCCGGAGCATCCGCCAAAATTGAATGAAACGAACCTTTTGCAAGACTTATGATCTCTTTCCGCATCGCTTTAAATTCTTCTAAGGTTTTATATCGTATTTTTATGCTAGGATCGACAATATTTCCTTTTTCCCACTTATCTTTTATGACATGGACACAGCTATACTTGGATTCTCGCTCAAATCCTAATCGGTCTAAAAAATGTAACTCGCGCACATTCGGACGGTGAAAATTTACCCCTGACATCATTCTTTCTGAAAATCCTTTAATTTGAAATCCAAGTCCTCCAACAAGTTTCGGATAATTAATTGGTCCTCTTAATTTACGGATGTTTTGTGCCCTCATAAATTCTTCACATGCATTTATTAATGCAGCACATGATTCAAAATTAGTTGCATACAGCCAGCCAAACGTGCCACATTTCCGTCCATAACTACGATATTCCGGATCGATTTGGCTAACCACAATCCCAGAGATAATTCGTCCTTCTTTTGCGATAAATATCTTAAGAGGATATAAATCATCTTCTAATTTCATTTTCAGATAGATCATCAATTCATGAATAATATGCGGTTTCAACTCCTCTTCGGGCACATAAAGTAGTTTTTCAAACGCATAGTGAATTTTTTGTGGCTCTGTAATATCATACATTTTTATTTGTTTTTGAGATTCTATTTGTGATACTTGCATATATTTTACACTTTATGGTGTTTCTTCACTATAGGTAGGGTGAGTATATAAAGAAAAAATCATATTAATAGCAATTTTTTCTTTAAATAGAATTCTCTTCTAAGAATATTATGCTCATTGAAGATACATATTATTCACGAGTGGAAAGAAATATTGGTCACATCACTCACCAAGAACAAGAAAAAATAAAACATTCGAAAATTGCAATTATGGGAGTAGGAGGGTTAGGTGGGCCTCTTTCGGATCAATTGGCCCGAGTAGGATGTCAACATCTCGTATTATGTGATAATGATATATATGATGAATCAAATTTAAATCGTCAATTATGTACGACTAAGGATCTTGGTACATATAAAGTCGATCATTTGCAAGAACATCTACTCAATATCGATCGTGAGATATCAATATCAAATTATAAAGATATTAAATGTTCAAATATAGACAAAATTTTAAATAAGGTGAAGGTAGTGTGTCTTTCTTTGGATGACCCGATTACTTCCATTATTATCGCCCGGAAATGTTGTGAGAAAGGGGTTCCAATGCTTGAGTCGTGGGGGATACCGTATCTTTGGGCGTGGTGGTTTACATCAAATTCAATTGATTATGAATCTTGCTATGATATGACCACTAAACATCTCAGTTTAAAAGACTTGGAAAAAAAATCCCTTGATGGATATAGAGAGTTATTACCAAAACTAGTTCAATTTCCAGGGTTTCGAGAGATTTATGATCGTGAATATGGATATTTCGAAAAAATGAAAAATGGTGAGATTCCATATCGTTCATTTGCACCTTTTGTCCATCTGACTGCCTCTTATTTAGCAACGGAAATTATATTTGCAGGTTTACTTAAGATGAAAGAGAAAATATTAGCACCAAATGTCGTTGGCTATGATTATATCAGAATGAGACCACTCATATTTCAAATCAAATAAATAATTATGTTTTAATTGGATTTTATTTATGCATTTTCGAAAATTTAATTAGACAATAAATGAATAATATTGAGTTTATCTCGCAAGCAGAAGAATTAATTCAAAAAATAGAATATTAAGAAATTTTTAATTTGACCCATATACTACCTGTTTCTCTTTTTTAAACAACTTATTCAAGTCTTTGGAAGATCTTCTGTATTCTCTTAGCAATTTGTTCTAAAAATTCTTCTCTTTCTCTAAGCTGATCTCTAATCTGTATAGAATCATCAATGTTCTCTTGAGAAGAGTAAATCTTATTAGAAAAAGATTCGATCTCTTGTTTGCTTATAATATTATCAAAATAAAATGGGATGAAACTACACAAATTCTCATATATACTTGCTAAGTAGTCGAGTATCATTGTGAGAATTACTTTTTCACTTAAATGTTCATCTACTCGTTTCATTAATTGCTCTTTCAATTCCTTTAATTTCACCTCATCAAATACCCATTTTTCCAAATATTCCTCTAAAGTGGATTCTTTCATTAATATTTCTCCTTAATTTGTAAGTGAGTAAAATAATCATGAAGTTTGTGGAACAATCTAAGAAAATTTTCAAAATTTTCATGGATTCGAGCTCTTCGTTCTGACTCTTCTAATCCTCCTATTTTACATGAATCTAAAAGGTCATAAATTCTTTGCTGTGATATCGGAGGATTGAGATGCTCATAAAGAAATGATATAGCTTTTTCTGTCTGTTGTTGGGAAATCTCATTTTTCTCCTCTGAATAAAACTCACAGAAAAGATTTACGAAAAACTTCCGTAATATACTCATTTCAAGTAATAAGGCTTTCTCAAAGTCTTTTTTATTTAAGGAAAGATTAATTTGGGAAAGATCAAAGAAAAAATCTCGCATTAAGCATTCTAAAAATGTATCTATTAATTTTTTTTTATTAATATGATCCTCTTGTTCTTCTGAATATTCTCTATCTTCTGGAGGGAAAAGAGCTTCCAGTTTATACCCTTCATCCGATTCTTTTTCAATTGTCTCAACTTTTATCCCTAGTGGCTTTTCTTTTTTTGAATTAAAATAATCTTTTAGAGATTCACTATATTGTGGTCCCACAGAGTATGATGTTCTAATGGATTGCGACCTACTTGCTCGTCGTGGATGATCTTCAATAATATAATTATATTTAAGAAATAGATCGAAAAGCTTATCTCGTATCTCTTTAATTCTGAAGGAATTATTTTTAAATTTTTCTTTTGCTTTTGGATGGATTAATTTTAATAATTCTTCTTTGATCTTTGCTTTATATAAATTGCCCACTTTATCCAATTTACTCAAAACCTGGAAAAATTGTATTATCTCCTCCAAAAAGATAATATAATTATGAAAGTGAGTCTCAAAGAGTGTTTTATCTGTAGCAGATAAAATCCGATTCTCTGTATCAGTCAAATTATACCCTTGCCTAAACATATAGTTCACAATACTCTGATGGTCCATTTTTTCACTATCATTTAATTCATTGTTTATCAAAATAGGGTAGGGTTGATTATAATCATCACGACGGACTAATGCTTCTCGTTCTTGAAGGTTTATGAGAAAATCGATCTGATATGAATCATTTCGGCTATTGCTATAATATCCAACACCATGTAGTTCTGAGAGATTCATCATATTCTTAAGTGAAGAGATATCGCGTGAATCTACTGCCCGAAAACTGATTATATTTCGAAAGTAGTTGAACACATTCGGATGTAGGTATCGAATTTGATTTGATGTGATGGTAAGTCCAAAGCCTCGCTGTTGTAATGGTTCTATTATCTTATTGATTTTTCCATACCTAAGATGGTTAAACCTATCTAAATACCAATTATCAAAGAGTATATCAGCATTGGGGATGATAAATATTTTTTGGAAATAATCCTCATACTGTTGAATATAATGAATAATTTTAGCGACAATTATAAAAGAAATAAAAATCTTTTGTTCAAGATCTTGAAGAATTGAGAGATCTAATATGATCGTGTGGTCATTCTGAACGAAATGATTGGGAAGGATCTCCAGCTCCTCTTCTTGTTCGTCTACTTTGGGAATATATATCGCATTTTCCGTGAAATCCTTAAATAAGGCGATAATAGAATCTGCATAAGGGCTTTTTTCCCATTTTTTCTGGGTTTCAATCTCCAATACCATTGTAGATAAGTCAATATCTTTCCCCTCTCCAAATTTTTTGACATATTCTCGAAAAGTTTCGGTTGCTCTCTGATTTTGCTTAAATGACATTGCCCAAATATCCATTAAAAAGTCACGATATTGTCGCTTATATTTATCAAACAACAGGTCTGTATTTAAGGGATTGATGCGGAAGGTACTTCCCAATTTGAAACATAAAAATTTATCTTCATATTTACTACCTTCAAAATATGTAAGCAATTTAGAAAAACTCCCAGAAAAGTCAAATATAATAGAAGGGATTCCTTTTTTCACCAATTCTGAAGTGATTTTAAGCAATGCATTCTCTCGATCCTCAAAACTTCCATTTGTAATTAATAGATTTTTCACTTGTTCGATAGTGAATCCAGCATCAATTTCCTCCTCTAAGAATTCGGTATTAATCGTGTGTCCTATATTAATCTCATTTAGTAGATTTAACGGAGAGTTAAATTCCGCAGCAATTCGAGTCTCTATTCCCTTCTTAAATTCAGGTGCAATTTCACATAGATTCATAAGCGATTTACCTTGGATCACAGAATAATCTAAATGAGTGCCTGTGAGGCGGAAAAACTTCGTCTTCATCATGGTTGCCATTAGTCCTGAGATACGTGTCTGAGAAGAAAGTGTTTTAAGATGGTAATTGGGAAAATTTGCCTTATAAGTATTAATAAATTCCTTATGTGTAAGGTCTAA
>JAWOFX010000116.1:0-4638 GCA_046497275.1 Promethearchaeia archaeon
GGAGAGTTTTAGCAAACATATTCAATTTATCTCGGATTATCTTCATTGAAGTAAACCGTTTATCTCCCACATCGAGATCAATAGTTAACATGGGAATCCCAACCTCTTCCCTTAGTGCTTCCCGAAGTACTTGTGGGACTGAGCCGAATTGTTTACATCCTATATGACTCGTGAAGATAAAGCAATCAGCAAAAAGCACAAATAGATTTAAATACGGTGTTATTATCTTTTTCATTAATGACAAAATTATCAGATCTCGGATTATTTTTATTAGTAATTGGAACTTTAATAGTGATATTCTCTTTTATCTTGTCTTCAATGCTATCACCGGTGATTTTTTTCTACACTCTGATTTCTGGTTGGACCTTATTTTTCCTTTCAATTCCTCTCGGGCTTTTAACTAAAAATGAATATTATGTAATTAAGTTAAAGAGTGGTTTTCCATTGAACCTAGATAGTTTGATTGTGGTAATTTGTGTGCTTAGTTTATCTATAGGTTCTCTTGTCTTCGTTGATATCCTTAGTTATATCTATACGGGAAACTTTACCTATTTCTCTGTAGCATGGTGTGTTTTCATATTTGGAGGAACATTTGTCTTATATTATCTAAAGAAACGAAAAAGTGTTCAATTGACTTCTTTAGAGAAAAAAATTCAAGATTTAGAAACAAAAATTACTGATTTAGAAAATAAATAATTCGGTTAAGTTTCCAGCAGTCTTTTCTAGATGATCAATTAATAAATTGGTCGATAATTAATCGAGTTAAATTTTGTTGGAGATCAATTGTCAAAGGATCAATCCGTTTGTATGTCCATTTTCCGTGAATTTTTCTCCGCTGAGATTTAGAGAGATTTTGTACGAGGTGGGGGCATCCAAACAAGAGTGAATCAAAATCTTGGGAATTGGAAAAGTGAGATTCAATTGAAAAAGTTGCTGAGGAACTCTTTGTTATTGGTCATCATTTTGCTTTCCAAAGAGAATATCTTTATTGTTTTGACTGTATCCCGATTTGTATCGAAAGAAGTAATGAGAAAAAGTAAAAAAAGTTAATATCAAGATATATTAGTGATCTTTTTTTCAATCTGATTAATTGTTAATTTTCTCCATTCATTTTCTTCAATACTTTCATAAATTTCTATTAAAATAAAATTATACTTAGAGCATATATCACGCTTAAGCTTATCGATTTCTTGCCTATGAATGAAATCTGTTTCTGATTTATACGGAAACATTCTTAAATAAGTGTTTAGATCGATATGCCAATTACCGTGAGCTTCAAAAACTATTGCTTTCCACTTTTTATTTATATTATATTCCTTTCTAATGAGATCATCGAGAGGGAAATAACCATCGAAAGCTAAATTATGATGAATAGGAATTCTTTTATAATCAATATATATATACTTTTTTTTAATTAAACTGACTATATTTTTTTCTGAATCAAATTCTACTTTAAAAAAAATATTGAAGAAATTATGAACTTTTTTTTGAAAAGATGAGGCAAATTCTAAGGTAGAAGCATAGTATCTCTCTCTTATCTTCGACACTTCATAAAATAGATTAAGTTTTTTATTAAAATAATTAAGAATTTTTTGATTTTTTATGTATTTATCTATTTGAGAGATCAATTCTGTAAGTATATTGGACATGCGAGTTCCTTCTGATAAATAACGCTGAAATCGAACCTTTATTCCTAATATTTCTCTAATATCTGTAAAGGATAAAAAATCATCTGAAACAAAACACATAATAAAATAAATCTCCCTTATAATAAAATATTCTGGGACAAAGAAATCAAAACTAACTGGAATTCCACCAGAAGTAGTATCGGAAATATATGGAATATCAAAAGGATTATTAAAAATAAAATAATAAATAATGAAAGAACTAAATTTTTTTATTTGAATTAATTCTTCTTTACTAATAGAAATGCCGAACTGATCCAAATCTGTTAAAGACAATCTGAAGATATTATAATTAATAGCAAAGAGCATATTTAAATTGGGTTTATAAGAAACTCTCTGATCCTGAAGAAATTCACATGTCAATCTATTTGAATCAGAAGGAGAAGGCATATCTCTAAATATGAAATAATTTAAAACCCTATTCGATATTGGAAGACCGAACATTTTTGGAAATAAATATCTTAAATTTTCAATCAACCAAGATCGAGGTTCTAAACAATTAGAATTTTTTAAAACTATTGCTGAGAATTTCACTCTGTGACCAGACAATCCAGTCGTATAACGAGAAAAACTAATATATTTCTTAATAAAATTAACAATTTCGTTAAAATCTTCTGTATGGAAATCATTTTCCGCATTTTCATTTGATGTATTTGCGTTATAATCGAGATAAGGCTTAACGCTAATTTTCCCATTATTTTTTGAAATTCTTAATGTAATCATTTTATTACAATATGGACATTTTTTCCTAGGGCGTGTAGGAAGGTTTTCAATATCATTGATTTGATATTTTGAAGTCTCACCACAGTTATAACAAACTATATTAAATTCATAATCTTTTTTTGGAATAATAATTTTCCCAGAAAGGATATCAGAAACTACAGATTTAATTTGCTTAAGTTTCTCAGGACTAACTGCGTATGACTGACCATTAGTAACTCGCCGTACTTCATTATCCCAATGAAACCCCAAAATTTCATCCCAAAATTCATATTTTATACTTTGATTTAAAATTTTTGGGATGATTTCTCTCAAAAGAAAGTTCAGATTCTTAGCAAATTCAATGGATAGTTTTTTTACTTCTTTTTTACTAAACTCAGATCTTTTAAGTATATTAGAATCATTTAAAATTCTAGGAAAATCTTTAAAATATTTTTTAATGATTCCTTCTTTAAAATCCATAAAATTGTTTCTCATCTTCTTAAACCCAACTAATTCTTAAACTATTTATATTGTTATAGAAAATCCTGACTGAAATTTTTAAAAAAAATATATTCTCGATTAAGTTATTCGCACGTTATATTTAAAGTTTAACAGTGTCATAATTTATAATCAATTCTGGAAAAGAAAATTTTAATTCAACTGAATAGTTAAATTGACCTTAAAACAATATTATATTTGAAACTCTTGAAAAACCACCATATATATTCAATCAAAAGCTTCTAATAATCTCATCAAAATGATTAAACTCAAAAAAATTATAGATTGGATATTAATCGCTTTTATAATTCTTGGATTGATTCTTATTGCTATAGGATCTTACTTATTATTTAATGTAACGAATCCTCCAATTTCCAATATAGGATCTAACCTATTGATTGTAGAGATTGCTTTAATTATATTTTATCTTATAGATTTTCAAGATACCTATAATAAAGTTTTAGCAAACATATTCAGTTTATCTCGGATTACCTTCATTGAAGTAAACCGTTTATCTCCTACATCTACATCTATAGTTAACATAGGTATTCCAACTTCTTCCCTTAATGCTTCCCGAAGAACTTGGGGGACAGATCCAAATTGCTTACATCCTATATGACTTGTAAAAATAAAGCAATCAGCAGAATAATCCTTAGCCATTTGAATACAATTTTCAATGAAAGGATAAAAAAATTCCGTAGATTCTTTCATCATGGGATAATTCATTCCGCGTTTGGCCATATCATGAAATAATACATCTAAACCCTCTGAAGTCCTCACAGTATCATAAAAATTGTAATTAAATATATCAAATAAAATACTCATCCCGATTTCTCGATCTAAGTATTCGCAGAGGCTTAAATCAAAAAAGATAAGCATATAGGGCCATATACTTCTTATTTTTTCCTCTTTTCCATATTCTTGTTTTTCCTTATATCTTTTCTTTGCGATCTCTAAATATTCTCTATAAAAATCTAACTTTTGAGGGCTACCTGACGCAAATACAGAAACACCCGCAGCTATGGCATTAAACATGTTCTCAACAGGGCAAGGTTTAGCCTTCCGTAATTCTAATAATTCCAATTGATAATTATGAGTTTCATTTTCCAATTCTATATGTTTTCTCATTCTATCATAATCAGGCTCTTGACCAATAATCTTTCCTAATTCTTCAAGAGAAGATCTCAATTGTTTTCCATAATACACATAACTTTTTTCCTCATGAAGATATGGAAGATCAGGGATGATTAAAGGTACATCTTTATAGGCAAAAAAGGGATAACTTGCAAAAGTATTATCACAAGGAGCTGTTGGAGTAATGATTGCATCAAATTTAAATAAGTCTTCAAGGGTCATTCCCATAATTCCGCGCTGGCTGGAACATGTGTGGAATGGATGGCCCCAGCTTAACATCAAATCATAATATCGCTCTACACCATCCGGTAATAATGCAGAAAGAAGATAAGAAGTTCCTTCAATACAAATTGGGATACAATCAAAACAATAAAGATATTCTCTTTGGAAAGCGAAATGATGACCAATAACAGGAAGTCCCTCTGCAACTTTTTCAATTGATTCTTTAACTACTTCTTCAATTGCTTTTGCTCCAATTTTAAGTGATTCAATCTCTCCTTCAGGAAGGATTCTCTCAACTAGTTCTCTAGTAGAGGCTATACTTTTCAAAACCATTTCATATGGAATTACTTTATTTTCCTTATTATTAATTTCTGCTTTTCCTATGGCCACTTTAAAT
>JAWOFX010000163.1:0-2827 GCA_046497275.1 Promethearchaeia archaeon
TTAAGTGATATTTCTAATGGAATATATTACTATATCAATGATGTTGAAACATTAAATGACTCTGCAATCGATTTTGCTAAATCAAATTTAAAATTATCGAGTTCAACATTCAAAAATTTAACAGAAAATCCTGCCTTTCTTAGAAAAATTGCGGCAAATCTTCTAAGAGTACAAGATCTAACAAAAGATGATGAGCAAAGAATTAAACATATTAGAGGAGTTGCCGATTACAAAAAATGTTCCATATGTTTCTCTGATATAGATCCAATAACTAAAGGATCATTTTATTTAACAGGACGATATTGCCCAAATTGTATGACTCCTTTTCATATTCATTGTTTGGCGGGTTGGGCGGACTCTCAAGATGATCCCAGTATGAAGAGGTCAGGTAGCGTTAGGTGTCCTCATTGTTTTTATTTATTAAAAATCCCCTCTGAAATTAGTCAAGCACAAAAATTAAGTGTTCTTTCAGGATACCAAAAAAATTTAAATACAGATTCTGCCCCAACTCAAGAATGTAGCGCTTATAAAAAAAGAGCATTAGAATTGGGTGATGAGGCACTCTACAATTCTTGTGTAGTGTGTAATATAATATTTGAGAAAGATGAGGAAATAGTTAAATGTGGCAACCGCGATTGTGGTGTTTTATATCATAGAGAATGCTTTGCCAAATTAAAAAATGGGATTTGTAAAAATTGTGGGTGTAAATTAGTTTTAGAATGACTTTTTTATTTCCTATAAATTAATTTTAAACATAATATCATATTTTAAATACATGGTTAATTATGCCAAGTTATGTTTATGAATATGGAAATATTCGAGTTGAGAGAGGAGGTTTTGATCTAAGCCCCGTTTTAATAGGTACTATATTTTATGACGGAGAGACTATTATAGATCGAAATGATCCAAAGAACTTTAATCGAGAAAAGGCTAAAAAACGAATAAATAGACATTTCGATCTTGCCTCTCAATATAAATTGCCTGCAATGGTTGAAATAACAGCTCCTAGTCCTGAGTCAATGATAGAATACTTAGATTTTTATTTAGACAATTATAATCCTCCATTTGTACTGGGAGGTACTTTTGAAGCTCGAATAGCGGGTATTAACCACCTTACGGAAAGAGGGATAAAACCAAAACAATATATTTACAATACAATCTCTAATCTGAAGAATCAAAAGGAACTTAAACTCATAAAAGATAATAAAATAGATACTGTAGTAATTTTAATAATCGGATCTGAAAATATGACCTCAACTCAAAGGTTTAATTATTTAGTTAAAAAAAGAGAGTCAAAGGGGCTCAGTTTAATTGATGGTATTAAAGAATTAGGAGTTGAAAAAATATGGGTTGACGGAGGAATATCAAGTTTAGAGAGTTTAGCATATATTCTTGAGACTCAACAGTTAGTTAGTGAATCTCTCGAATTGCCTGTTGGTACTGCTCCGAATTTATTTTTATTCCAGTATTCCTCTCCTCGCTTAAATAAAAAGTTTCATACGCGTTATCGAAGGGCAAGTATTATGTTTATTGCAACTTGGTACTGTAATTTTATTTTTTATGGAGCAATAGAAGATGCTATTGAATCCTTTTCTTCGGCTTATCAAGCACTTAAATTCAAAAAAATTATAAAAGATAAGAATATAAGACTCTTAGATTAATTTCTGTAAAACTAAATAATTTTAAATTAAAATTTATTTTTTAGATGTATAACAAAGATGTTTGTTTTAAATTATTACCAAAAAATAAAGTACAACTTTTCTGAATTTTAGGAGAAAAATATGATAAATAATCACGATAGAGAAGAAATTGAAATTGAAGCAATGCGATTAATCGATCAAGCTGAAGAATTAGTTAATAAGGGTAAAGGAAAAAAGGCAATTGATCTTTACGAAAAGGCAGCTCAGAAATTCTTGGATTTGGGAAGCTATATCAAATTAGACGAGCTTTTTATCAAAATATCTTCAATTATTTCGAAGTTTAAAAATAATATTCAAGCAGTATATCGATTAAAATCAATAATTAGAAAGACAGAAGAATTAAATTTAGAGGAAATATCCGCAAAATTACTAATCCAATTGGGAAATATAGCTTATCAAATGAGAGATTATGAAACAGCTGGCAGATCTTGGAAAAGAGCTTCTGATTACTTTTATACCATAGATCCCGAGGAATTTTACAACCTTTCTTCAGAATTGTTGTTAAGAGCAGGCCAAGCATTAGAACAAACAAGTACAAGCAAAGATGATGGAGAAAGATTGATATTGAAAGCTGTGATGACTGTAAATAAATTTGACGAACTCTACAAATTGGAAGAAAAAAGAGCTCTTAAGTTATTGAATTTGGAGAATTATGAAGCTGCTGCTAAAAAATACATAGAAGTTTCAAATTATTTTCAAAAAGCGGTTAAATATGTTGATAAATTATTAGATGAAACTGAATTTATCAATGTTATGAAAAACGTAAAAAGTAGACTTCTTCATTTGATTGCAGAATATAAAGCTGTAGCAGCATTTAGTTTAAGAGCCTCTAGGAACCGAGATTTTAATCCTCAAATCAAAAACCTTGCTCACGATTCTATAGATTATTTAGTAAATTCAATAAATTTATTAAAAGATGTATTAATATCAAGAGAATCAGAAAAAGATAAAGAAGATCTATTAAGGATAACATTCGATACACTTCTAATTAGTATCCTCCAAGAAATGCTTGGTGAGAAAGAAATTCAACCAATCGAATTTTTACTAAAGAAATTTAATAAAACTGATTCGAATTTGATTAAAAGATTGAAGCAAACACCCTTCTTTAAACTCACAGAAAGAATCGA
>JAWOFX010000165.1:0-5301 GCA_046497275.1 Promethearchaeia archaeon
ATGCAATTAAAGTAGTAAATGAATCGATTAATACGCATATAAATAAGTTATATCGAGTTCAATGCGGAAAGCGCACGATCGAAAACCTTCAAATGCGTATCTCTCAGCGTCTCTCTTGCCCTATCATCGTCTCACCATCGTTAAAGGAAAAACTACATTAATGATCTAAATTTCAATGATCATAGTCTTAAAATAAAGAAAATAAAAAAATATATAATATTATTATGCTATAGTAAGAATTACATAGCTAATTGCGCATCTGATGGATGATATTCCCCTTTACCATTGATCTCATAAGTGACTTCCAACTTCTCGCCAGGTTCTAACTCTTCAATTGTCCATCTCAGTATATCTTCTCCAACTTCATCCGCAATTTCGGGTTCCATAGAATAATCTCCATATTCGAAAGAATCGGGTACCTTATCCATTAATTCGAGATTTTCTAAAGTCATATCCCCAATATTCTCAACCGTAAGGACAATTCTATAAGTTCCCATAGAGGATATTGGTTCCACGGATTTACCGACACGGAATTTTCTCCTGAGATGAAGCGCTTCTATAATTGGTACATCTGGTCTATATTCTAATTCCTTACTCTTAGGATAAGTATTAGCAAGGAATACTACATCCGAATCGAAGATAGCATCTTTTGCAGGTTTTACGGAATGAATTGGATATTGAATTTCCAAAGTAGAACCAGGCTCAACCATACCGGTGTTTGATTCTCTAAGATTTTCAAATGAAATATCTAGAATACCATTGCTCACAGACACAACATCTGGTGAGATATCAATTTCATCACCATCCCATAATACTTTTACCTCGTCACTATCGGGAGGTTGAAATTCAGTTGTAAATACTTTTTGAGAAACTGTGATTTTATTTAAAGGAGCAGATCCATTATTTTCAATTAAAACAGAAGCATAGACATCTTTCTCCCTAAAAGTTGGAACATTTATTACTTCTCCTTCAGTAGAGATGTCAGCAGATACTTCTTCCCTTAATCTTTCTGGAAATTCTTCCTTTAAACTATAAACTACATTTCCTTTAATGCTGGCTACTGATAATTCAACATCCGAGATCGCCATTGTACCATTGACACTTGTTTGAAAGTCTGGCATCACTCGAAACTCTAATTTTTTCCTAAATTTAGGAATCTCTTCGCTTCTATATTCCCAAGGTATTGAAAACCATTTGGCACCAGCTGGTAATGGTGGGATATCATTTGGATCGATATCAACTAATTTTTCATCTTCATCCTCAGGTGAATATACATCAGCATTTAAAAGATGTAGAATAAACTCAGAAGTGTTATCAAATACAAGTTTACAATCCCAAACCTCTGGTTCCTCATCTCTTTCTATGGTGTCTATATAAAACCTATTTCTTGTATAAGCATCGAATTGATCAATATCTAATCCTTCTGCGAAGGAGGATAATCCTTGATATGTTGCTTCAATCTCACCAGTTTTTTTAGATTCAATAGATCTTGCGAGAACATCACACGTAAATTTTAATATTACCGTTCTTTCGGGTTCTAATGAGTCTATAGTCCAAATAAAGCGATCCCCTTCCTTATCAACTCGTCCAGGTGGTTTTCCTTTAATCTCTATATCAGAGAAATCTGAAGGAATATGCTTTATTACTTTAACGTTTTTTATAGGTTTAGCAAATAGGCTTTTCATTGCGATTGCAAACATCACTGTGTTTTCTTTATCGATAGGGATTGCGTAAGACTCTAATCCCCCCTCCTCGACGTCTGTTCCCCCATCGGTCCAATTTTCTTCATCATCTTCCTCGTCTTCTTCTTCTTCCTCCTCATCTTCCTCGTCTTCTTCTTCCTCCTCATCTTCCTCGTCTTCTTCTTCCTCCTCCTCCTCATCCTCTTCTTCTTCATTTACATCAGCTTCCGCAGATTTTTCTTGAAGTCGATCAATATCTCTTTCAATATCTCGTGTATTGAGAATTTCATCCGCATTCGGTAAAGTATTAATATATTCTTTGATTATAAGCTGATTTTTAATCTCACCAGTTAATTCAAAATCTCTGGAATCAATATTCTCATCCTCTTCTGTACCTAATTCTGTGATTTTTATTTCATCAGATTCTAAATTTGTACTTCCAATATTTTTAAGTGTGAGATCAATATCCCAAAGTCTATCATTATTACTTGGGTTTTCAACATTTAATTTTCCATTAAATTTAATAGATTCAATATCTGCTTCATGATTTTGTTTCACATTAACTTCTTCAATTATTTTGACTAATGCTAATATTCCTTCTCTATTTCCATCTTTCAATAGAATTGAACCTTCTAATTCACCTGTATCTGCATCATATGTTTCAATCACCGGTGTTGATGTATCTTTATCAATTAAACGAACTCTTCCCTCATCCATTTCCATTCTTTTTAATCCTTCAGCCTCAAGTGCTTCTTCAGCCTCTTCCTCGTCCCATCCCATTGTAGATTCTTTCTTCTTCTTTTTTTCTTCTTTTCCAAATAAAGGCATTTTACTTTACACCTATTATAATTTTGCAATATAATTTTTTATTAAATTAAATTTCATCAAGACGATCTTAACATATGCTAATTAAAAAACATTATCTAAATAAATTGTAAATGTAGGAATTAAGCAAAAAAGATATGGTCGTAATTTTTTAGATAATTGTTTAATTTCGTCGAGCATTAAAATGAAAAAAATAATATTTCAAAATTAATTTTAATGTACACTAACTTAATTTTGACTTTCATATCGATGATCTTGAAACCCTCATGGAGAACTACCGCGCCCGCCTCTTAAGCGTCGAGAAGACCACTTCCCAATCAGAGTTACCGCAGAATCCCTAAAATAATATCATTTACATTACATCCAGTTGGCCCTGTAATAATTTCCGTTCCAATCTTCTTAAAAAATGAATTGGAATCATTATTTTTTAGATATTTTTGTATATCTTTATCTTTCGCTTTTTGGATCACATTCCTATCTATTAAAGCTCCCATTGCCTTACTATTCCCTTCAATTCCATCTAAATTTGCTCCCAAAATGAGGAAAGGGTAATTTACTTCTTGATTCTTCATTATATTTATTAAACTAAGCAACATTTCTTGATTTCTCCCTCCAATACCACCACCTTTAATAGTGACCGTTAGTTCACCAGATCCTATTAAAACTAATTTTTCAATTTCATTTTTTATCATTTCTTTTCTTTTTTTTTGGATTAATTTATACATATTTTCTGCATAATCTTTTGCTTCTCCAGTTATCTGATTTGAGTAATAATTAACTACAAAACTATTCTGAGAAAAATATTTCTGGAGATTTTTGACAGCTGACTTTACACTACCAATCAAATAGTTATTAGTATTTTTAAAACATGGATCATTTGATTTTGGATTTTCTAATGTTTTTTTTGCATTTCCTTCCTCTAGGATTTGTTTAGCTGAATGAGGAATTTGGTTTAGTAAATTATATTTATTTAAAATGTCTATTGCTTGTTTATAGGTTGACCCATCTGGAACAGTGGGGCCTGAAGCAATTGAATCGAGATCATCACCAACAACATCGGAAATAATGAGTGAAATTAAAGTTGCTCCACTTGATTCATGAACTTTT
Source organism: Promethearchaeia archaeon (assembly GCA_046497275.1). Taxonomy (GTDB): domain Archaea; phylum Asgardarchaeota; class Lokiarchaeia; order Sigyniarchaeales; family SOKP01; genus TEKIR-8. The sequence continues at coordinate 3,615 of JAWOFX010000165.1, forward strand.
CTTGCTAAATTACCCCCTTTAAAATCTGATAAATGTTTGCGTATGGTATTTATTTCATGGATATTTGCGCCTGATTCTAATAACAATAAATTAACTTTTCTCAACTCATCTATAGTTATAGGTTCTTTAGGAAGAGGTAACAAAGCAGATCCCCCACCAGATATGAGTGTTATTATTAAATCGGTTTCCTTAGCATTATCAACTAGTTTTATCATATTCTTTACACCTCTCAATCCGTTTTCATTTGGTAAAGGATGAGTTGCGTAATTTATTACGATTTTTTTAGGTTGATCTTTTTTGTTTAGTTCTAATCCCTCAGGTATATTTATCATTCCCTCATAGCTAAATTCTTTAAAGTTTCTTGAGATTATGGCTTCTAATGCTGTTGCCATTTGAGCAGTTGCCTTACCTCCTCCTATAAATATAATTTTTCCGTATTTATTTAAATCATATTTGTCATTTTGAATGATTAGATTATTATCTCGTATTTTAATTGCATTTTGAATAAGGTTTTTAGCTTTTACAGATTCAATTGCTTTTTCTAAAGCTAATAACGCAACTTTTCTTAACTTCTTCTGTTTAACTGAAATGTCTCTGTTAATAATTTGAGAATAATTTTTTATTATCAATTAAATCACTTTAAAAAACATATTTTTGAGTATTCCTATTGAATCTAAAAATTAATCAAAATTAATATTTATCGAACTATTTTCAATAATAAAGTAATATAAAACTATAATATTAATTTCAAGGTTGATGAGAAATGAACAATGAAATTTATGATTTGGTGGTTATTGGCGCGGGTCCGGGAGGTTATCATTCTGCAATTAGAGCAGCGCAGTTTGGTGCCAAAGTTGCGCTAATTGAGAAAGAAAATCTGGGTGGAACTTGTTTAAATTGGGGATGTATTCCTACTAAGGCATTATATGCATCATCTGCTTTAATTCAAAAAATAAGAGAACATGGTGAGGATTTCGGATTAAAATGTACTCTTGATCTTGATTTTGCAAAAGCTGTTGAAAGAAAAAATCGAGTTGTAAAAGAATTAGTTGATGGGATCGAAGCATTAGAAAAAGGGTGGAAAAATGATGTATATATGGGACATGGAAAGATTATTGGTGGAGATAAAGATGAGGGATTTGATATTGAAATTAAGGGAGAAAATAATACAACAATTAAAGCAAGAAGAATTATCATAGCAACTGGTTCTTCTCCGGCCTTAATCCCCGCCTTTAATATTGATCATGAGAGAATTCTAACAAGCGATGATATTCTACATCCTGACTTCAAAAAAGTTCCTGAACGTTTATTGATAATAGGTGCAGGAGTTATTGGATGTGAATTTGGTAATATTTTTTCTACATTTGGAAGTAAAGTCACTATGTTGGAATACCTTCCTTCTCCAATTGCTACTGAGGAACGAATGGTTATTAGAGAATTACAGAAGAAATTTGATGAATTAAATATCGAACTTCATGTCTCACAAAATGTCTTATCAGTTGAAAATACTGGTAATGGGGTAAAGGCTACAACTTGTTCTGCTGATGTTCCAAGAGACCAGGTAGATAGTGCTGAAAAATCTGTTTTTGAAGCGGATATTTGTTTAGTATCTATTGGTAGAGCTAAAGAATCCTCTAATTTAGGATTAGAAGAAATGGGGATTGCTACTGAGCGAGGTGCAATTAAA
>JAWOFX010000070.1:0-8429 GCA_046497275.1 Promethearchaeia archaeon
TTTTAATAGAATTGCCAATAAGATTTCTTATAGTGTTGAATTCTTGAATACTCTTCAAATACTCTTCTATTTCGGGAATATTTGCGCTTTTTAATAATTCTCTAATCTTAGGGATTTTATCTAAGGAGGTTTTTATATTGATCAAATCCCTTGCATTTGTACGATTCACATAAGTAATACGATTAATATAACGTTCTAAGTCTCCAACTACGCTTAATTCTTCTCTCAAATCCGATCGCAAAAAGATATCATCCTTAAATTTTTGTACAATATTTAGTCTATGGTTAATTTCATCAATCTTTGTTAATGGTTGTAAAATTATTTTCTTAAGAAGACGGGCTCCCATAGGTGTTTCAGTGTGATTAAATACAGAAAATAGAGTAATATCTTTACCTTTTTCCCATAACGATGTTATCAGTTCGAGATTTCTCTGGGTTGTATAATCTAAATGTAAAACATTTTTTTCTTTCAATAATTTAATTTTGAATATATTAGGTATTAGATCTCTCTGTGTTTCTTTAAGAAATGCCAAAAGTCCTCCCGCGGCTTGAACTGCAACCTCAGAATCGTCCAATCCAAATCCTTTCAGATTGGATAGATTAAAATGTCTTTTAATGAGTTTATATGCTTGATCATACTCAAATGAATAATCATCATAGGTTTTCACAATTGCTTCGGTTATATCTGTCAAAAAAATGAATAATTTTTCATCTTTTTTTAAATTTGAAGGAATAATCAATTCTACAGGATTGAATCGAGCAAATAAACTGAGTAATTTTTCTATTGGATCTTTCTGATCATCTGAGTATTCTGCAGTAACAAATTCACCTGTAGATATATCTGCGAACGAACATCCAAATTCTCCGCTTTCCTTCACAAGAGATGCGATATAATTATTTTCAGAGGAGTTCAGCATATCTGCTTCAGTAATCGTTCCAGGTGATAATATTCTTACAACCCCTCGTTTTACAATTCTTCCCTTCACTGTTGACGGATCTTCTAATTGCTCAACTAGTACTACCGTCTCTCCCTTTTTCACCAAGTTATTCAAATATTGACCTGCGTGGTGAGGGATTCCGGCTAATGGATATTCATCATCCCCTACTTTCCGTTTGGTTAGAGTAATGCCTAATAGTTTTGACACCCTTATTGCATCATCATAAAAAAATTCATAAAAATCTCCCATTCTATAGGCGATGAGATGCTCTGAGTATTTTTTCTTGATACTCCACCAGTGGCGTATCATAGGTGTTGCGTTTTTAGGATCAAAATCCTCTATTGACTCGATATAGGTCATGGAAACTTATTAAAAAAATATTGAGTCTTCTAAATTAATTATTATTTTAAGAACAATAAAATGATTCTAATAATTCTTATTGTTAGAATTTTAATAATTTAAAAACTAAAAAGGCGTTCTAATATTTAAGTTCCTTCACTCATCAAATTTATTAAAAATTGATAATGAATCTCTTAAAATTCATCCAATCTCTTAACATTACGAGTTCGATAATCAAATTGTGGGAAGTTAGGTAATTTTTTTCCGGTTTTTTTCTCATATTCATCAATAATAAAGTCTTGCATCTTATCATAATCAACAAAATCAGCTCTTCCATCAAAATCATAGGGTATTATAATTAAAGTGACACCTTCTTTTTCAGATGCCCATTTTTTTAGGTAATCAAATTCTTGTTGAATTTCTAATTTTTTAAGACCATAAATAGGAATATAATGTTGAATTCCATTAAATTCAAAAGCAAGCCTTAATCTCTCATTATATCCATCTAGTTCCAATCTATGATTTGTCAATCTTTTGAGCCATTTAGGTGAAGATTTAGGGAATTTCAGATCAAAAATGGACTCAAAAAAATATCTTGCTATTCTTTCACTTGTTCCCTCCGCACATTTGGGGCACCATCTGCCTAATCTTATGTTTGAATATGTAGATAACCATGGTTTGTGTTTCTCTCCGCATTGCCATAGGAAGTGAGTTGTGGATTTGCTAGAATACTTTTCAAATTCTTTTTTTGATGTACAAAATTTTCCTGGTTTTCCTATTGACTCTATTCCTCTTTTTCTTGCCATAGATACCATATCATTATAAGTTAAAGGAGTATTGCTAGCACATGCTGGACACCACGATCCATAAAGAATACTATCTGGTCTTGCTAACCAAGGTGGATGTCCCTCAATTCCACATGACCATTTAAATTTGGCTCTATTGGGAAAAGTAATCTCCTTAAGTTTTCTATATTCTTCTAGACTTGTCAATAACTCACCTGAAATATTATTTTCTTCACACCCTCTTCTAATAGCTAATTTTTTTAATCTTTCATACGTCCATGGCTTCTTCTCTCTTTCTTCAGGACACCAGCTCCCCTGGTTAATTTTTGCTGGAGTTAACCAGAATTTATGACCCTTTTCACACACCCATAGAAATTCGGTGTGACTTATATACCCTTCAGTTTTAGCGGAATCAAAATCCTCTTTAGTGCTTAGTAATTTACCTTTTTTCGATTTTGCGATTCTTTTAAGATCACTATATGTTAATATTGAATTTTTTATACGTAAGCTAAAGTCATCCAGCGATTTCCTGAATTCTTTAATTAAGTTTGATATAAATTCCTTTAAATAAGATTTCGATAATCCTAGATCCAAGCCTGAAGAACTTAATTCTGATACAACATTTTTTATTATTATTCTTTGTTTTGAATCATTAAGAGACATAACATATTGAGTTATCCTTAAAAGACTATGGAGATAAACCAAAATAGGTCTTCTAAATTCTTTAATCTTGAGCTTTTCAAATAATTCCTTTAATTCTGTAATTTTTTTGATATCTTTTTTAAGTAAAAATGATATCGATTTTTTAATTATAGTTCTATTTGATGCATTACTATATTCAGAAGATAATCTATAAAACATTTCTGCCAAAATAAGTCTTAATTTTCTAGGAAATTGAGTTATACACTCATCATCTTCAGAAATACGAATTAGATTTACTTGATTGATATTGATTATATCATTTAATTTCTTTTCTCTTTCTCCATCATAGTCCTTATTCATTATGATACCCATTTCTTAATTTCAATAAAAATATTTAAGCTCATTTTTTTCATCTTAAGCTTATTACAAAGGTTTTATAAGATATTTCTATGGAGTTTACAAAACCTTTCTATAATAACAAATAGATTTTTATATATTTAAATATTTTCTATGTATTATCCATAAATCATAGAAAACTTTAGTAAAACCTTTTTTACATCTTAATATTAGATAAGATAATGACTGAAGAGGATAATGAAGATCTTCCACCTGCTGTTAGCTTTACTGCTCCGCCCTCAAAACATGGAGATTATTATATTTTTCATATACCGAATAAATTAATTAAATCTGGAGAAGTAAATCCTGAATATTACTATAAAGTAATGATTAAACCATTAAAGAGAAGAGAATAAGTTTTTATAATCGCTAAAAGGTGTTATATCGAATTCTAAATCTAAATTATGAAGTTCCTTTTTGATCTTCTTTATTTTTGAATAATCCTCAGTAAAGATTTCTATTATATAACTATTATTATAAAGATTGTCAATCTCATAACTATCTTTTCTATTTTTCATCATTTTCATATAATATGATTCTTAAATATATTTAAAGAAAAAATTCATCAAATTAACTATTTCTTTTACTTATTATGAAAAGAATCGAAATTTAAAATTTTCTAATTTTAATAAAACCTTTTAAATATTAGTTTTCTAATAGATTTTCAGAAAATGTATGAATTGTATTTACGACATCCTTAAAATATATAATATTTTTCTCTAAGATTTTTTTATTCAAATAGATTGGTTCCTCTGGAGGGGATGATGCAAAATTAAGAACAGGAGAATCAATTTTAGAATGGATTACTATTTTTCTCCATTTAAAAAAATTTTGCATTTCTTCAAATATATGAGTTTTTTCATAAATATTTCCAACTATTATATTATAGGCTATATTATATGACCTTTTAAATTGGTTCCAATCTTGAAAATTAATTTTTCTTTCTTCAATTAGAATTTTAAAAATGGATTTCCCAGATTCCTCAGACTTCTTGATAATTCTCTCTTTTTGGCTTACAAATCTTTTTAATACACCATCATAATCAATTAAATTTTCTTTATTCTTAAGAGATTGTTCAAGTTCAAGAAATCTTCTTATCCCATAGATCTCAAAGGCAGAGACCGTCATAACTATTATCTGTTGGTATATAATCACCTTAAATCTGTAATTGATCTTATATTTATTATTCAAACTAACGTATTTAAGTAGCATTTCTATATTTTTTATTTTTTCATCAAAAATTTTCTTTGAATTCTTACTTCCAATTTCTATTATCTTTAGAATGCCAATTTTATTTAATACGATTTCCTTGGGATCTATCTGTTTTGATTCATGGACATGATTAATAATTTTATTGATTATATTAATAAGATTTATTATATTTTCAGAATATTCTTTATCTTCCAATTTAATATTCAAATGGACAACTTGTTGCCTTAGATGTAATAATCTGTTAAGGATCCTTTTATATTGGTTTGGAATAATTTTATTCAAATCTAAATTTAAGACACATAAATATACTTTAAATATCTCTTTTAAATCTTGAAAATTAATGAAATTCTTGTTAAAAAACACTTCTATTTCCGAGAGATCTTTTTTTAACGCATGGTTTTTTATTTTCTTGACTTTGGTCTCCCTAATTAGTGATGGAATAAACTTATTATATAATTTTTTTAGATTAATATTATTATTCTGTTTTGCTATTTCTATTAACCTTTCTCTAAAATAAATTTCTAAACCCGTAACTAATATAACAATAATTTGTTTATATAGTATTTTTTTTAAATTTAAATCAATATTATTTTTTTGAATTTGATTAATAATAATTAATATATTTTCAATTTTAAAATCAAAAAGTTCCTTTGCATCTGAGATAACTAAGATTTCTTGAGATATATTACTCAAAATATTCCTAATTTCAGGAATATTATCTTTTGAGGCATAATATTCAACAGTTCCCTTGTCTGTAGGACTTTTATATCTATCAGAATTACTGCTTGGTTTTCGTAATAATTGGATAGAATTTATTATAAACGGTAACAGATTAAAAGAATTACTATATTTCTTTCTTAAAGTTTCAGTTTTGATATTCTTAATAATTAAATAGAAGGAGGCGAAACATTTAAGATAATAAGTTAATGCTTTCTTGTATTCTAGGGAATATTGATATGTTGAGGCAATATTAAACAAAATTTTTACCGAAAGTGGTTTAAAATTATTTTTTTTTGCCTTTTTTAAAGCACGGAATTGATAATCCAGAGCTTTCTGATGTTCATTTTTATTGCCATAGATATTACCAATATTAAGTAATGATCTACATATACCGTGAATATCATTCATATTTTCAAAAATATCTAATGCTTTTTTTTGATATCGGAGTGCCTTATCTAATTCCCCTTTTTCTCTGAAAATGTTTGCTATATTGGAATAAGCAAGAGCTAAATTCTTTTTTTCAATCTTAAGATTATTAACTCCTTTCTCTTTGAAAAATTCTATTCTCTGTTCCTTTATTTCAATTTCTATTAGATGATACTTCTGAGCAGATTCTAATTTTTCTTTAGATTTTTCCAACCACCTCTTCATCTTTAAGTTCTGGAATTCCGCTTGAAAATTTACCGCTATACAACCATAAATATCAGAAATTCCCTTAGAATTCTTCAATTCCTTAAAAATATCCAAAGCTTTATTATAGTATTCATGAGCGGTTTGAAAATTCCCAACACGAGAATAAACGTTCCCAAATATTTTATATTGATGAGCAATAGAAATTTTATTTCCATTATTTTTGGCTTTTTGCAATAATTCCCTTGCAAGATTTGTGGCTTTATCAAATTCTCCTTCCTTTATCCATAGTATAATTTTTTTATTTTCTTGATAAAACTCAGTCATAATTTTTTGGATTAATTTATCGCTTTTTTTCCAGTTTTTGTTCTTAAGATTTTTTATAAAAAATTATCTTCATAATAATTATATTTTTTACGATATTTAAAAAAGAACTCTTATTGTTAGGTTTTTAATAATCTAAAATTAAAAAGTAAGATTAATATTTAAAATTCCACACTCAATGAATTAACTAAAATTGATTCATCAAGAAAATCTTTTTCAAATATTTTTACTTGGAATTAATACATCTTTGAACTGTTTTCCTAATAGTTTCCTCTAACTCACCACCACTATATTGTAATTCTTTTTGGCTTGAGGTGGGATCAAAAAAGAATTCTTGAGATTGAATATCTCGGAAAAGATATTTATAATTTAACCCAGCTTCTTTTCCCTCTCTCGATTCTTTCCAACGAAGATATGATCCTAATATAGTTCCTATCCAAACGGGGAGAATTTTTATCTTTTTATATATTCCCATCTCATCTAACATAATTTTTATCCACTCAGTCCATTTAACATTTTTATCTCCAATAGTATAACGCTTTCCACCTTTTCCATATTCTATAGCACCAACTATTGCTTCTGCAACATGGTCAACAGTAATCATGTTTGAACCTCCTTTAAAGAAGAAGATATACAGTTTCATTTTCTTTAATCTATTTACAATAATATCTTTCCAAATTGGCATCCTTACAGGATGGGTTCCAAATATATAAGGCAGTTCCATGATCATAACATCCATTTGATTACCACCAATAGCTATACATTTTTCAGCTTGCTCAACTCTTGATCTTATATAAGGATGCTTTTCTTTCAATTTTAATTCTGGTCGCTCTCTTTCAAAATAGGCGAAATATGAATTACAAATCGCGCATTTTTTTACTCCTGCCTTTCTAGCTGCTCTAACAACTTTCTCACATGCTTCTACTAATCTTTTATGGTAAAACTCATAAGCTGGTGCTTCTGGAGTGATACGATCGTCAGGACCGACTGCATAAATCATCGCATCATATCCTCGAAATAAATTGACTAATTTCTCATATTCTACATTAAAAAGATCAATATATAAATTATTAACCTCTTTAATAGGAAACCATCCCTCTAATTTACAATCTTCCTGTGCCCCCACATACAAATACTTTCATTATAATATCACTCTATAATTATTATTTGAAATTAATTATTAGTTAAATTTTGCTTTATTTTTATTAGCAGTGGTTTTATAACCTCTCAAAATCCCTTATAGAAATTTAGAAATTAATTTAAAACTTAAAACATATCATACCTTAAATTATAAGTTAGGTTAATTATCTTATGAATGAAGATTTAATCCTATTCGAAACTAAGAATAAAGTCGCAATAATTACGATCAACAGACCAGATAAGGCGAATGCAGTTAATGTTGACATGCTTAGAAAAATTCACACATATCTTCAAGAGGCCGATAAAGATGAAAGAGCGAAGATTATTCTATTTAAAAGCTTAGGTGAAAGATTCTTTTCTGCGGGCTATGACTTGAAAGAAGTAGCTGGTAATCCCGAAAATGTGAAATTGATTACAGAATGGGGAAGAAAAGTTAATGAGACAATATTATTTCTGAAAAAACCTGTTATTTCTCAAATCCAAGGTGCTGCGATTGGTTTTGGAGTACTATTAATTCTTGCATCTGACTTAACAGTTTTCGCCGACAGACCAAGAGATGAGTTATATATCCAGCTTCCCGAGCTCTTTATCAATGCTTTCCCCCAAACAGGTGCCACTCTTATGCCTCTTATGGCATTTGGTATAAAATACGCAAAAAATATTTTATTTACCAATAGAAAAATTGGTTTAGAAGAATTGCGTAATATTAACTTTCCAACTAAAATAGTTCCTTTTGAATTGCTTGAAGAGAAGACTTTTGAATATGCCAAAGAATTGACGAAATTAAAAATGGAATTCATATTTACTGCAAAATCGATGATGACCATCATGAATAAAACCTATATAAGATCTTGTTTTGATTTAGAAGATGAATGTGGCGCCTATGCATATGGACCGAAGAAACCTATGAGTGATTTACATGAATTTATAAAAAATCTCTATAAAAAGTATCCATAAATGAAAATAATAGCTTCATAACGTTTTTTTGAGAGTTTAAACAGTAATTTTATCAAGTAATAAAGAAAATTTTTATTCTCCCTTTCTTTTTTTAATATAATCTGAATTCTAGCCTTAGGAATGGAAAAAATGAATAATAATGAAATTATTTTATATGAGAAAAAGCGAAATATTGCGATCATTACCCTAAATCGTCCCGATATGGCTCATGCATTCAATTGGGAATTAATGAAAGGATTGTATGATCATCTAATAAAAGCTCATGAGGAAGAAAAAGTGAAATGTATTCTTTTAAAAAGTACAGGCAAAAAAGTATTTAGTTCTGGAATTGATATTCGAGCTGCCTC
>JAWOFX010000071.1:0-2607 GCA_046497275.1 Promethearchaeia archaeon
TTTTTTTGAGCTTGTTCAACAAGTTTTTCTGGAGGGGCTCGCATAATCGCAAAATCAGATTTGAGAAAGAGTAATATATCACTGCTGCCTTCGACCCAATCTTGCCTAATTAAATCTGTTTTTACAAATGGATCAAGGATTATATCTAAATTGGATATTAGCCTGTCTAATTCTTGTTCTAAAATGCCTTGGAGCTCTCGTTTTGAACGTGCACGCTCTTGCAGAATATTCAAAATGGTTCGCGTTTTGGCTCCACTATAAATTTGTGCTAGTTTTTGTTCTTTACTTAAATTCTCTAATCTCTCCAAGAGAAAGAGGGAATCTTTTATGTATCTTATTAGTTTTTCCACCAATTCTGTTGCTTCTTGCTTATTCTCATCGATTTTATTGAGATAATTAACTATATTTTGATTAATTTCTTCGATGATTTTCTCACCATAAATTTCCGGATATTCTCCCAATTCAAGCATCAAATTAATCATATAGGGATTTTCCGACTCCATTCCAGTAAAGTGGCTGGAAACATTAGAACGAGCATTTTCCAATCTTACAAATACATTTCCCGCTTCTCCTGCACCTGTGATATGAGCATAAAAAATTCTCATCATATCATCTAAATCTACGGTAATAGTTCCGGGATATTTAATCTGTACTACAAGTCCTTTATCTTCGGTCCATTTTGTTATTATAAAACCTTTTGGCATAAATTATCATTTTTTTTTTCTGTTATTTAATTAAAGTTGGATTCTCATTTTCTTTTGGGGCTATATCCATAATTTGTTTTTCTTGAATATTTTTAGTAATTATTTTTCGATCTTTAATTTTTTTCAAAGATCTCGGTGTTTTTCCCTTAGCTATTTTCTTTCTTAACTTCCTTACCTTTCTAACGACAGGAGGATATTTGAAATATGTTTGATAAGTTACAAACCCAATAATTAGCGTTCCAATTACTCCAATAAGGGCATAAATTATAGGTCTCCAATCAGTAGGTTTAGGATCCTCCGTAAAAACAGTATAAGTAATATCTAAAGTCATATTATCAATGGAGACTTGAACTATATTGTTTAACCTAAATGTATCTGCAATATATAGTTGAATTGAAATGTTTACATCATCATTAATGAGATATGCAACGTCTAAATTGGCAGTTTCCCAAGATTCTCCTACATTTTTTAATTCTATTTTAACCCTATGAATTTGTCCATTTAGAATTATTCTAAATTCGGAGTTAGGAGAATTTTCAGGCCATAATGGTACGCTTTTATAGGAAAAATTTAAAATCGCTTTATCGACTCTAAATGATAAATAATTCTCAATTGAAATATCCTTAGTTATGCTTTCACAATCTTGATTCCATGAGATTGAGGTTTCTTTATCAATTTTTTTTTCATAAGAGAATGTAAGATTAACTGATTTTATTACTAGTAGTTTCCACCAATCACTATCTTGTGGATAATTATCTTCGCACCAAATTCTCATCCCTAAGGTGATAGTAAAATTCTGAAAATCTGAACTTAATACTGAAGAGAGGAAAAAAATCAGCGATTCCTCAGAAATACTTAACATTGTTGTATCTCCCATCGTTGCGATTTCTGGAGAATCTTGACCTAAATTGGTCGTTTGATTATATGCGATTTCATACACATTATTTTTATTGATATCAGAGATTAACACGTAAAATCGAGCATAATCTCCAGTAGCATATTGTGTTGTATTTGTTCCAAGATCATTTCCTGCTTCTATTCCATCAGAATATGGTTGATAAGAAGGAACATGAACAGACCCATTTACAACAGCCTTTATTGAAGCAGAAGTAATCTCATAATCAGAGATATTAGTAGGAAGTGTAACATTTTTATCCCAGTTTACACTTACCGACTGATCAGCTCCCTCATCCCAATAATGAGACACACACATACCAGTTTGATTTATTAAGGCGATATCGGGATAGTATGGAAAATCTGGGTTGTATTTTTTAATCCAACTGCCATCATTCAAAGGTGGTTCTTCATAAAAGATATAATTACCCTCACTTCCTAAAATTACATAATTTGCTTCATTATTCTCATATGTTGTTTTGACATCCGAAAAATCTCCATTTGTTTCATTAAACCAAAAATCATCAGAATCAAAATTTGAATTATTTACCCATTGTTTATTAAAAGTTAAAGCATCAGAAGGATTTATATTAATATTTTCCATTTTATGAACTGAAACGGTTAGAAGAAAGCTTTTTAACATAAAGCTTGAAATAATAATCAGCAATAAACAACCTATTAAAGTATATTTTGTATTTTTCTTCTTTAATTTCAAACTATCTCCCTCGATAATGTTTTATTATAAAATTTAAATATTTATCGTGCACATTAGATATTTATCACGATTTTATATATAATTATATAATTATAAAATTATAAAAATATATAAGATATAATGGGATTTTGATTATTATAATTCGAGAAAATTATAAAAAATTTCTTATTGCATTGATCTATTTGCAACTTTTTCATTTCTTCTAAAAAAATTCACCTTATAATCTCATAGTCTAAAAAATCAGATAATTTATCCAGTTTTATTTTGAAATTAAAGGAAGGAAAATAAAAATCT
>JAWOFX010000144.1:0-6320 GCA_046497275.1 Promethearchaeia archaeon
TTTCCTGCTGCTAAAGTCTTCATCCCAATAAACGAATAATGTTTATTCTCATCCACCAATTTTTCTAACTCCTCCTTATTTCCCATATATAAACCGTTTGCATTAAAGGGAACTAAAATAGCTTTCACCTTTAACTCATTTTCCATGATAAATTTCATTGTTTTCACTGGATTGTGTAATGCAACTCCAGGAATTATTCCTAATGAAGAGATTTCCTCAACTAAATTAATTAAGCGATCATCCATTTTATCTGCGACCATTCCATGCGCAAAAATTATTTTTGATTCTAAGTCTGCTAACTCATCTATTTTTGGATCTGGTCCAGGAAAAGTGGACCCTGTAATTATAAAATCTTCATGTGTGTCTTTCATTATTTTTGCGGCTTCTGTTATTTTTCCTCCTGGTACTAATTCTATACCTCTTCCTCCCATTTTATAGGAAGCTTCAAGAATCTTTAATACCTCTCCAGCATCATTCATAAATTTTTTTCGGTATTCTCGTGCTTTTTTTCCAAACTGTGCTGCCCCAAAAAAAGGAGATGTTCCAACCGATACTAAGGGAATTTTTATTCCTTCAATTTCACAGAAAATTCCTATCAACCTCGTTTTTCTTCGATATTAACAAATTATGCTATAAATTTCAAATTTTAATAATTTATAAATTAATCTATTTGGACTAATTGGTAATAGAAATAAAATATCCTAAAAATTTAGAAATTTTTTTTATTTTGTTTAAAAAAGAATCATACTCATATCTAATATTTTCATATTTCATTTTCTTAAATATTATTTACCTATTATTCATACTGGCATTGGAGATTTTCATATTATATTCCAAAAGGAAAGACTTTAAAAATGAAATAAACACAATAGATATAAGAACTCATAAAAAATGATTAAAAATGAAAATAGTAAAGAAAGAAAAAACAACTAGCGCTGCGTGCAAATGCGGCGGTGGATGCGTAAGTTCCTCATGTAAGTGCGGTGGCGGCTGCATTTGTAAATGTGGTGGCGGCTGTTAAACTTAAACAAATTTCTACTTTTTTTTAATATTCATTTTATATTTTACTCCTCTAAATTTTCTACTATACTCCATAGTTGTATTTTGAGTAATAGTAAATCTTTTTCAAATTATCCCGAAATTAAAATAATTTTTGATATAATTCAATTACTAATCTATAAAATCAAGTATTAAATAGAAGGGAGTGCTGATCATCATAATTCATATTAAAAAAAATAAAAAGTGATATAAATGGATATAATTGGTTTATTTACATTTCCCTTTTTTTACTTGATGGTGAGTGTGCTAATATTGCTCTTAATAGGTATTATGTTTGTCCTTACCCATAAACCGGAAAATTGGTTTTTTTTCCATAAACTATTTATGGGGCTTGGATTAATTACGGGCCTTATTGGACTAATCATCCTCGGAGTACTCAGTTTCACATTACTTTATCTAATATTCGGAGTGATAACTGTAATTTTGTTGCTTTTCTCAATTATGGGGGGATTCATTGCAAATAAACAACAGGACAAAAAATTACGCTCGTTCCACATTTGGTTTGGTAGAATCATGTATATTATCGCTACAATTCTACTGATCATAGGGATAATAACATACCTTTTTATGTAGATTTCTTTTTATTCTTTTTTTTATTTTTAATCTTTGAAGCATTCCTAAGACATTAGTTTAACAATTTTACCTATATCAATCTCTTAATAAGACGCTTATTTGGTTTTTGATTTGTTTGTTAATTCAAATCTTTTTCTAGGTAAAAGACCGATCTAATGAATTATTTTCCTTATCTTTAAATAGATCATTATCCATTATTTATGTGAGAAGAAATTTTCCATTCATTCAATACATTATATTCAATAAATGAATTTTACAGAATAATTACATTGATCCCTTAAAACGAAGGCTTGTATCAAAAGTAATAATTTATGGGTATGGGTGAGCGTATCAAATGTATGAACAAACTTTAAGCCGTAGATGCGGTACTTGTGGCAATTATGATCATGATAAGCATTATTGCAAATTATTTCATAAGAAATTACCTGAAGATGCTTATTGTGAAGTTGAGGAGGATACCGTATTTTTTATAATCTAATCATCTATTTTTTTGTATTTTTTTAAAAATAATATTATCGCATAAGAAATTCATAATTTTTTTAACCAATCTGATTTGACTATAACTTAGACCCTATTATTTTAATTTTTGAAGAGATATTATAATGGCGACAATAGAATCTATTGGTTATGCTTTTATATTAACATTTATCGCAGGTTTATCAACGGGAATTGGAAGTTTAATCGCATACTTCATTAGGAAACCAAAAATGAAATATCTAACTTTTGGACTTGGTTTTTCTGCAGGGGTTATGATTTATATATCATTTGTCGAATTACTTCCACGGGGATTTAACGATTGGGGAGAAATTCAGGCAAGTATCGCATTTTTCCTTGGAATATTCTTTATTTTTATAATAGATTTGCTTATTCCAGAAATTGAAAATCCACATCATCCCGTAAATGAAGACATTTTGATTTCAAATCGAAAAATGAGCATTGAGGAAAAAGGAGAGAATAAAAAACAAGAAACTGGATATGAAAAAAAAGTAAAAGATGGTTTGTTAAAATCAGGAATGTTGACTGCTTTAGCAATTGCAATCCATAATTTTCCTGAAGGTCTGGCAACTTTTGCTGGTTCATTAGGAGATATAAAAGTAGGATTGGCTATTGCAGTTGCAATTGCAGTTCATAATATTCCTGAAGGTGTGTCTATTTCAATACCCATTTTTTATGCGACAAATAACAGAAAAAAAGCATTTATTTGGTCATTCTTATCAGGACTTACAGAACCTATCGGAGCATTAATAGGTTTTTTGATCTTAAGGCCATTCATGACCCCAGAACTACTTGGAGGGATCTTGGCATTTATCTCTGGCATAATGGTATATATTTCCCTCGATGAAATTCTTCCAACAGCACACCATTATGGTCATGGTCATGTCGCAATCATTGGTGTTGTGCTAGGAATGATAGTGATGGCTTTAAGTTTAATACTATTATAGAGATTTAATTATCATTTACAACTAATCAAGGTCTAATGGTGTCTAAATATTATTGTAAAAAATTAATCTGGTTTTATAATGAATATATTTAATTAGGTTCTAAATTAGGATTGTAAATTACATAATTTATGATTTTAATTGATTCATCTCATGCTTAATTTTATTTATTTCTTGCTTATGATTGTTTATTTTACTATGAATATGGTTTAAAAATAGTTGATATTCCTTTTCTAGATTTTTATGAAAAAGTTTTTCAGCATTTTTTCTGAGATCATGCTGTTTCTTCAGACGTAATTTTTGAATTTCAAGCCGCTTTTGATAATACTCAATTAATTCCTTAAATTGTTCAATTTGTTGGTTTTCTGACATTTAATAAATCCTAATTATATTCTTAAACATAATTAACCTTTTAACCACATAAATACCTACTTAATAATCTTTTAATAAAAAGGGAGTTCAGTGGGGCTTTAAAAGAATTGATTTTTTGTAATTATGAAAGTTATTATCAAAATTATTGGTTATTTGATTTTGTCTAATTAGGAGTGAAAGTTTTTAATAATTATCTAAACTCAATAATAGGAGTAAAACTTTAATAAGAATCAAAGAAATAAAACTATGTATTTAAAAGCATTATTTTAGATGAGAGATTAAATGAAAATAATAGTTATTGGATCTGGATTATCTGGATTAACTGCCGCAGCATCTTTATGTCAAGAAAGGCATGATGTAAGCATATATGAACAATTTAATCGTCCTGGAGGCGTGACGGCGCCGTATGAAAAAAATGGATATAAATGGGATTTAGGACAATTAATAATAGAGGGTTTAGCTCCCGATGAGCCATTAGGTAGAATTCTAACTGAACTAAATATTAAAGGAGTTAAAATTAAAATAGAAGATAGAGGCTATGTCTTCCCAAATTTTGAAATCAACAAACCGGAAGAATATGAAGGAATAAAATGGCGTATTGAATATCTCAAAAAATTATTCCCCAAAGATTATGAAGGATTAGATAAATATTGGAAGGATTTTCTACATTTCACGAGCTTAATGACATATGGACGGCGTATGGAATATTCGAGTGGATTAAAGTCATTATATTGGAAATTACGGTTATTTGCAAAACTATTAGGGTCGGGATTATATTCAAAGAAAAATTGGAGTGCAACAGAACTAATGAATTATTATTTCAAGAATGAAAATCTCCAATTAGTATTTATTTCAATCATTGCAGACTTTTTCACGCCACCCAGTAAATTTTTGGGATTAGGTGTGTTTAGTCTGAACCCTGAAGCAATATATGATAAACGGATACCAAAAAAAATTGATAAAAACACTATTCAATTATATCATTATAATATTTTAGGTGGAATTAGTAATTTAGTTGATTGCTTTGTTTCTCGTATCGAGGAACTTGGAGGGGAAATTTTCTTGAATAATCCCGTGAAAAAAATTCTTTTACAAGATAAGCAAGTAAAAGCTATTATTGATGGAAATGGAAATGAAGTAGAAGCTGATATTGTCATAGCCTCTGGGGCTGCTAAGGAAACCTTTTTTAATTTAATAGGTAAAACAAATCTACCAAGAGATTTTATTCAATCTGTAAATAGTCTAATGCTCATGGAATCAGTATTTATGCTACAATTAGGGATTGAAAAATCCTATGATCTTTCCAAATATAGCAAAGGCTATACAGTAAGATATTACTATAGTATTGATTCCACTAAGGATCTTGAGGAGGAAATAAAATTTGAACGAAATGGACATTATCATGAGGGAGAAAAAGGTTTTGTAGTTCATATACCTACATTCCATACTCCAAATATGGCTCCAGATGGAAATCATGCCATGACAATTTATACAATCTGTCCTGATCGATTAAAAGAGGGATCATGGGAAGAGAGGAAAGAAGAATTTGCTAGAAAATTGATTGGTTATGCAGAAAAATACTATCCAAATTTAAGAGATTCGATTATTCTACAAGAAATCTTGACCCCTAAAGATTTTCGAGAGCGCATCTATTCAGATCATCACGCATTCGGAGGCATTGCGCCCTATATGAATACAACTGGAATTCTTCATAAAACTCCGATCAAAGGATTATGGTTTATCGGTGCTCAAAGTGAAACTGGAGGAGGAGTAAATAATGTGATGTCAGGTGCCTACAAAGTGGCGAAGCTGATAAATGAGGAATTATCCTAGTTCCTTATCTAAATACTATAATTCATTTGTCCCATAATTTATAATTAATATATTAAATATTATAAGGGATAATCGTAAAGATCTTCAATAAAAATTAATTAGTTTTTGTCATATAACGATAAATACTTCCCCAAATATACTCATCATTTCGCTCTTTGGCTTCGAAATTATTAGTATGAAGCCATTTTGTTAATGCTTCCTTAGTTTGAGTGTCATAAGTTCCATCTATCTTTCCGCTATAAAAGCCACTATTTTTTAACACTTCTTTCACCTTTTTTAGAACATCTCCCTTTAATTCCAGAATATCATCAGGATCTTCCCTATTTAATATACATAAATCATAAACTTCAAAGACTTTTCTAAGTTCCTTTATCGGATAAGGATGCTCATCCACACGAATGTCAACGTATATATCAGTCCCTCCATCATAAGCTCCCTTTTCCTTTACAATTAGAATTGCTGCGGATTCTCTACCTCGTTTATCTCCACCAGCAGCTTGACCAGATTCTAAGGCAGCAAATAATTTATCGATTAAATCTCCCGAAGTATTCTCATAAGATCTTGCCATATCTTTCACCACATTTTCACTTGCGAGAATATTTCCTTGACAACAATAATTTTCTCCTATAACATGACCTGCCCAATCAAAACACTCTTCTCCTGTAAAAGATGCTGGATTGCCATATTTATCAATAATACCGATTTGTCTTTGTTCTTTCTCCTTATCATCTTTAGTTAGTATATCAATAGTCTGTCGTGCTGTAAAACCCATATTTAATAATGTTAATCCTTTTGGACCGTAACTGGTATTTGCAAGAGCTTGTGTGGCAATAGCTCCAACTTCTGCAACAGCAAATGGCACGACTGCACCAACTGCCACAAATTTGGATTGAACAGCAATACCCCACTCCCGAGTTTTCTTATCAAATGCGACAATTGAAAATGTCATTGTTATGATTCACTTTTACTTGATTTTTATATGTATTATATAAAGAAAGTATAATTTGTTTTAGTTTATTATATTTACTTTATTATATTTTGTAA
>JAWOFX010000161.1:0-12980 GCA_046497275.1 Promethearchaeia archaeon
TTTGCTTGTTGAATTATTTATAAGTTCTAAAAAAAATAATAGAAAAAGAAAAATTCAATGGCGGCCCAGGGGGGGATTTTCTTGATCTTAGCAAACTAAAACCATATCGAACCCCTATCCCTCCGCGGGATAACTGGATTTGAAGTCCAGCGTCAGAGACCACTCCAGACCGCCCCGGGCCATAGGTTTTAGTTGGGATTCTTTTATATTTGAGTAAATTCTTTATTTTTATTGAAATTTATCATTTTATTTTATTGATTATAGTCTTTTTTATATTTAACTCAATAGTAAGAATTATTTTTGGTTTTTTCTAATTCTCACCTTAAAATCCTCACAATTTAATCGTCTATATCCTGGTCGCATCAATCTTAATTTGTATACTTTTTCAAGGTAATGAACAATTAAATGAGAGGTTGCCCCGAATACAATATATTTTTTCCCTATAGATGGGCGATAGACATATTTACCTACAGCAATTTTTTTTCCATGTAACAAATAAGTTCTTTCTTTATAATTCTCTTTATTAGCAAAAAATGTAATAGGAATTTTTACAATCTCTTTTACCTCGCTCTCTTGTTTCACCATTTCCTGATTAGGTGAAATGTATCCTACAATTGGTGTGATAATAAAAAGTTTCGGCGTTATATGATCATCGAAAGAACCTATAATTTGAATATTTTGTTTAGGTATACCTAACTCTTCTTCTGTTTCCCTTAATGCAGTATCTATATATGAATTGTCTCTATTTTCTTCAAATTTTCCTCCTGGAAAACTCATCTCTCCAGAATGTTTATCCCCATCTCTATGGGTACGACGAATTAAAACGAGTTCATATGGTTTGTCATGATGAGCAATTATGAGAAATACGACTGCTCCTTTAGTAAAGTTCTCATCTTCCAAACAAAGTCTTGATTCCGAATCATAAGACAAAAGCCTTTCGGAAATAAAACGCCCATCAAAAATAAAGGAATTCATCATAAGTGGTTGAATTTTCTATTAGTAATATTAAAATATTAGATTATAGAACTTAAAATAATTTTTTTTATTTTTTGAGAGTAAATCCTATAATAATTATAGTTATGTATCATCATTAAGTTGGGAGGTAATTTTATCTCGAGATCTTAGAAAATCTTTCAAAGATAGTATCTCATTTAGCTTAAATCTTTTAATTCCTAATTCTGACATCTCATAACCGTAAACTCGTTCGATAAATCTCTCAATCAGGTGTGCTGTTGCGCCCCATATAAGATATTTCTTATTAAAGTGTGGATCTTTATATGTAAAATAGAAAACAGGAAACTTTTTTCCTTCAATTTTAAATGCTTGTTCTCTGAAATTTGTCTTTTTTATGAAAAAATCGATTGGTACTTTCAAAATTTTCTGTACTTCTCTTTCTTGTCGGACCAAGGGAGCATTTGGATTAATTTTAGCAACGTAAGGGCTAACTATATATTTTGTCATTGTAGGGAAATCATTTAAACATCCCAATAATGTAATATCGTTTCTAGAAACGCCGATTTCCTCTATAGCTTCTCTTATCGCTGTATCTAATAAATTTTTATCTTTCAAAGGATCGAATTTACCCCCTGGAAACGACATTTCTCCTCTATGCTTCGTTCCTTTATTGGTTCTATGGATTATTATTAACTCATATGGTTTATTCTCATAAGGAACGATCGAAAATAAGACTGCAGAATTAATAAATAACTTATCAGTCAATTGAATTCGTTTCGGATCATCACAAGGAATTAATTTCTCCCTAATCAATTTCTCGTCGAAAACAAAATCTACTGGAACCATAGATAAGAGCAAAAATTTTAAGATTATGCTTAATTGTTAATCATAATATTTGATTTAAAATAAAATTTTTAGTGGATTTGGTGGTTTCTTATTAAATTACCAAAAGAACTTAGAGAAAAGCAGGAATTAAGAACATCTGGTGGGAATACCAAAGCATGTTCTATAATAGATTGCAGAAAAGAAGCAGTTCGAAGCCTTTCTGAAAACAAATGGAAGGATTATGTTGAGCAAGCGAATTTAAAATATAAAGAAAATCGTTTAAATAAAATATATTTATGTAAAAAGCATTATAAGGAAGCTAAGAAAGTAAAACAAAAAGAAGAGAAACAATTTCAAAAAAAGGGCTTCTTAAATGATGTAAGACCTTCTGGACGTGAAAGAATCTAAAAGATAAACTTTGAAGTGTTAATTTTTAAGGAATAGCGGCCATCTGATTATAAAGTGGATTTATAAGGGTATACTGTGCAAAAATAATCCCATAAACTAGGAAAGATAATGCGATTAATAATATGATGATCCCAATTAACTTTTTTCTCATTATATAATTCCCAAATTAATTATCTTCAAAAATCAATAAAAATAAATAAAGATTTAGATTTGATTTCTACTGGAGTAATTTTTCAACAGTGTCGATTTTAGCTTTTACTTTCTTTAATTTGAACTCTAAATCATTTCGAATTTCCTTATATTCATCTTCTTCAATCTCTTTAGAAGAAAATCTTCCTTTATTGAGTTTTAGATCCCCAATTAAATCATTTTCTTCAATTTTTAATTCCTGTATCCACTCTTTCATACCAGCCCTTAAATCAGATAACTCTTCTTCTATTTCTTCTTTAGATTTTTTATATTTAGATTTCAAGTTATCAAAGGTATTCTTATCCACTTTTTTTAATCTGTATTGTCGGGTGAGGTTCTTGAGTTGAAAAACTTTAGCATCTAACTCATTTTTAAGCTTTTGAATTATGAATGTATCACTCATTTCTTTTTCTAATTTCTTTTCTCTCTCTTTTAGCTCTTTAATCAATGTTTTTACAGCTTCAAATTTTATATTTGTTTTCTGTTTAAAATTAAAATCATATTCATATTTCTCTTCTTTCATCATGTTAGAAACATTTTCTAGTTTCTTTCCCAATGTTTCTTTATGAAATTGAATGTCTGAATATTCTGCATAATGTTCGATTTGTTTTTTCACATCTTCTGGTAAGGGTTTAACTTCTTTTATCTCTTCCTCTTCTTCTTTTTCTTCTTCTTCGATCTCTAATTCCTCTTCTACTCCTTCTGGTTCCTCTTCCTCCTTAACTTTCTCTTTTTCTTTTTTACCTTTTGATTCTTTTTTTGCTTGTGCAATATCTTCTTGCATTTTCTTCTCTGCTTGTTGCTCAGCTTTCTTCGAAAGATCTGCCAATAAAGGCTTTCCGCAGATAATGCAATATTTATCATTAGGTTTAACTGGGTTACCGCAGTATGGACAAAATTTAGCCATGCAAAATATACCTCTGATATATTAATAATATTTTTAATTGATAGTTATAATTTACAATAAAATTTTAATAATTAAATGTTAAGTAGTTCAATAATTATTTGCATTTAGATTTAATTTATTTTATTTTGACAAGAAAATTACATATAATTAAGAATGGACATTAAAAAGAAAACTCCAGTGAATTTAGGATTATTTGGGCATATCGATAGCGGAAAGACTGCTATAGCAGAGGTGCTATCAGAAATAATTTCAACAGCGGGTATTGATGCCCATCCTCAGAGTAAGGAACGAGGGATTACAATAGATTTAGGATTTACAAGTTTTATTCTTGATAATTTTTTAGTAACTCTTGTGGACGCTCCTGGACATGCTGATTTATTGAAAATTAGCGCCTCCTCAATAGAAATAATCGATGTAGCACTGATAGTTATAGATATTAATAAGGGACCTCAAATTCAGACCGGTGAGCATTTAGTTATGATTGAATCTTTAGGAATAGAAGAGATAATTGTTATCCTAAATAAAACTGATTTATTTAAAGGAAATATTGAAGATCAAATTAATAATACTCGAAAATTCTTTGAGTCAACATCTTTTGGTCCAAATATTCCTATATATGCCGTATCTTCAAAAGAAACAACAGGATTTGAATCATTAAAAACAGGTATTCTAAAGAAAGTCAATACTTTAGAATTAAAACGCGCCTACAATGAAGATACAGTTATACCAATAGACCATCATTTTTCAGTTAAAGGAATAGGGTCTGTATTGACGGGCACAGTTGTCTCTGGAAGAGTTCATTTAGGAGATCAATTATCAATCCTTCCTATTAATATAAAGGGAAGAGTGAAGAATATACAGATCTTTCATGAAAATGTAGATTCTGCGGGAGCTGGGCATAGAGTTGGACTAAATATGAAAAATATTGATGTGAAAAATATTTATCGTGGATGCTATGCGACAAATAACATAAATGTATTTGAGTATTGTACCATTGCAAATGTGAAAGTTAAGAAGTCAGAAATCTTTAAACCGAAAATAAATTTTGGCACCCAATTACATATAACTATAGGTATGGCAACTTCTGTAGGTAAAATCTATCCTTACAATGAGAGAGATAATAAGAGGATTAGAAAATCCATTTCAGCTGAACAAACTGAATTTAATGCGATAATTTGGTTTAATGAAAAGGTTTTAATGAGAAAAAAGAGAAATATTATGCTTCTTAGTCGATTAGATTTACCTCCAACCACTTTAAGAATTCTAGGATCAGCTAAACTCATCCAGATTCTTGATAAACCCCCTATTTTGCATAAATACAAAACTAAAATAGGTAAAATCACAAATCCTGATCATTCTCAAGGAATCATATGTACTGGATTGGCTAGAAGCGTCGAAGGTGCGAGGAAGATTGTCGGTCGTGAATTAGAATCGCCATTTACCAAAATCAAAGATACATTTGGAACGAAGGGGGCAGTTATCGTAGGTGTAGAAAAAGGAAAAGCAGAGATTCAAAAAAATGATCCAGTAATTCTTAAAGAATTACGATATTTCAAGTTAAAAAACATTTAAATTTTGAAATAATATTATAATTATAAGTGAGGTTTTTAAATTGGCAAGTAGTCATTGGTCTGAATTAGAAGGAGTTGACAAGGAAGTATTAGCTGAATTAATGAAAAGCTTAGAATGGTTGGAAAGCTCAACAGATTTAGAGGGAACTGCGATAGTTTCCAAAACAGGTCTTCGAGTAGCCAGTTCTGAGACAGCTGACGTTGTTGCGGACATATACAGCGCAAGTCCGGCAACCTTACTCTCATTAGGAGAGAAAATTAGTAATAGTTTAGACCAAGGGGAACTTCGTGAAATTGTAATTAGAGGGACGAATGGGTATACCATTATAGTTGTAGGTTCTGCCGAGAAAAACTTTATGTTATTTACTAATTGTAAAAAAGGTTATAAACTCGGATATTACTTTCATAAGATTCGAAAGGCTTTTCGGTCTATGGAACCGCTTTTAGATAAGATTAAAGCTTAATGTTCTTATATTTAAAATAAAAAAGAAAAAATTCATATTTTTATTAAGATTTAAAAGTCCATTTAACAGTATCTCCACTCTTAAGATTATATTTATTTGACGCAGTACTGACAGACTCTCCATTAATAAGATATATCCAATTTCCATCTTTATAATCAATACTTTCAATTAAGTATCCCGATTCCCCATAATCTGTATATTCTACAACACACCATTTGTTTAAAGCATCAAAAGCGGTTGTTTCATAGTTATCCAATTCAAAATTTTCTTTGATCTTGATTGTTCCATTCCCATAATCAACAATTAAATCAATATCGCTGACATATTCTTCGGGAGTATTAATTTCAGGGGTGTTTATACTTGTAGCAAATATCAATAGTGAACTAAAACTCGCAATAGCTATAATCGCAATTATCGCATATTTATTATACTCTTGGATGAAATTATTGTATTTCGAAGCAATTAAGATTGCTGAAAAAGATATCAATGAGATTGATCCTATTATCAGATATGGAAAAATTTCTTCTAAAAAATTTTTTGATGGTACTATATTATTTGATTTACTTAGATCTGGATCATAACCCTCTATTACAAATTCCAATAGAAAATATGACAGAGATGTTTTAGAATACAATAATAGTCCTGTCTTTTTTTCATAAATCATTTCGTTCTTTTGGGAACCCTCATCTTGAGAAAAAGTTATTCTAATAGTCAGATTTGTTTCTTCAATATCAACATCCCCAGAAATAAATCCACTTTCTTCTTGTATAGCCAATTGTTTAATTCTAGTTATATTATCCATCTCGGGTATAAGAAAACCAGATTGAAAATCATTATAACCAAGTATTAATGCAAAAGCTACTTCTTTATTAGATATGTTCATCTGAGTGAAATTAAGATGAAGAGAACCTTCAGATATGTCATAAATTTTAATATCATAATATGGAATTTTCTCGGGAAAGACATCACCTGTATCATTTTCAAAACGATCAAAATACCCAGTAAAATTGATACTAATTAATCCTCCGGGACTTGTTTCATAATATCCTTTTGGATTATAATCATACCAATAAGCAGGTTGATCTAAAAAATCATTTACGCTGTAATTAAATGTATTATTAAAATCTAGACTAAAATTTAGAGATGAAATTTCGAGTTCAAAACCGAAAGCATTGGTATATGCCCATACCAACAATCCACTTTTTTGCTCATAAATTAAGGAAGTTTTTTGAGAATTATCATCTGCTTTAAAATCTAAGGAAAAAAAATGATAAGATTTTTCGATGATCACGTCTCCTTTTACAAATCCTTCAGTTGCTTGTTCTGCATAGATTTCTGAAATTGTTAAGTTACTTATAGGTATTAAGAATCCTGGTTGAAATGAATTATAACCAAGAATTAGATTTCTACTGATTTCGGTATTGGATCTATTAGATAACGTGAAATTAGTTTCAAGATTAGACTTCAGAATTTCAATATCCATCCATGGAATAGGTTCTTCATAAGGAGTTGCATCATTAGGATGTTTATCGTAAAAGCCCGTTAAGTTTATTTTTATTTGTCCTCCCGATCCAGATTTAAAATCACCCTCATAAGATGGTTCAGGATAGGCAGTCATATTATACCAACCAGCGGATCCACCAAATTTGGAGATATTATAAACATAGTGAGTATTTAGATTTAGGTTCTTATAATAATTTTCTGGAGTTTCTCCATTTGCTTGTACGAATATTCCATTAGAATTAAAAATTAATTGAAAAAATATTAAAAATAAAGTGAAATATAATAAATTTTCCTTATTTTTCATTTTACTAATAATTTTTCTAAGTCATTTTAATAGGCTAGATTACCTATTTTTTTTATATAAATTTAGGAATATTGATTGATTTATAAATTTATAGGTTAGATTTCCTAATAACAAAAATAGAATATTTTCGGTAAATGATACTTAAAATATACTTAAGGTTGAATTAATATTAATTAGACTAATAGAATTATTATATACACTTTTAAAATTGTTAAACTTAATATTATACTAACCAATAAAAAAATTTTTTCTTAAACTTGAGGTTTTTTTTTGAATCTGAAATTAAATAGCCACCAAAATATTCTTCTTATTTAAATTTATTATAATGGTTCGATTTCTCATATTTTTTAGTAAAAAGGATAATTTTAAAATAGTCTAAATTCTATTTATAAATATAAAATGTAAATCGGTCAACTTATCCTATAAATATTTGTTCAAAAATAGAATATTATAATGAGTATAGAAAACGATAATGAATTAACAACTAAAAACGGATACAGAGAATTAAAAGATAACTTTAAATCAATTAAAGCGGGAGAGAAAAGCCAAGAAACATCAGATATATACGAAGATGAGAATCATGTTCATTCAGTATGGCTAGAAAAATACTCATTTCGGATTGCCTTACTGAGTATGTTTACAGCGTTTAGTGTTGTCTTAGCTTATATCTTAGCATCAATCCCAAATATCGAATTGTTCACCTTATCAATCTTCTTAGGGGGGTATATAATGGGGAAAAAAGAAGGAGTGGTAATTGGCTCATTAAGCGCCCTAATTTTCGTATTTTTTAATCCATGGGGGGTATCACCACTTCCCTTGATAAGTTATCAAATACTTCATTACGCTCTTACAGGATTAGCAGGAGCATTAACACATGATTTTCTGAAGGAAAAGTCTTATTATCGTCCACAAAATGATTTATATACATTACCTCTTATGAGTTTATTTGGATTTATAGGATTACTCATTACTCTTTCGTTTGATTTAATAACATCTATAATTGGTGTAGTTATTGCTTATGGAACATTAGATGCATTTTTCTTATATTTTCTTAGCGGAATTGTTTTTACAACGGTTCATGAAATAGGAAATACCTTAGGATTCATATTCATCTTACCGGGTTTGATCCAGCTCGTTTATAAAATGCTCCATTAAGTAAAACATTCTTAATTTGGAGAATAAAGTAAGATAGAATTGAAATAAAAAGAGAAAACTCATTAAAATTAGATTATTAAAAAATAAGATTCAAACAATTATTCTTGCTCTTCTGAATAAAGAAAATTAACTTTTCCTCCAGCATCCTCGATTTTCTGAATAGCATTCTTAGAGGCTTTTTTAACAGTCAAATTTACTTTTTTGTTAATTTGTCCCTTCCCCAATACTTTTTGGATATTCATATCAACTAAATTAATCGAATATGTATCTCCAGATTTTGTTGCTTTTTCTTGTTGTACTAGATCTTCAAGTTTTAAATCTATATCCTTAACATTAATCGTGTTTACTTTTGAGAGACGAACTATATCCTGTGGGCGTTTAAACCCTGTTTTTCCTATTATCCAGTCGGGATCTGGAAAACCTAATTCTTTTTGTTTGAGATAATAACTTTTTTTGCTTTTTTTCCACTGTGTGGTTTTTCCTCTTCCAGCCCGTTGACCAGTCCCTCTGTGTTGCCCAACACGACCATATCCAAAAGTTCTTTTCCCTCTTTGCTTTTTAGTCTTTTTTTTGTGTTTCCTTGTCATCTAGATTCCCTCTTTATACCATTCTATAAATTAATTCATTAATATAATTTCCAACATATCCCAGCGTTCCACCCTCATTAAAAGCTTTTTTAATTGAGCCTCGATGTCCTTTGATGGGAGGGTGCAATCGAAATACGGGTTTGACCTTATAAAGGTGATCAGTATTATATTTTATTTTACCACTATGTAAATCCTTAGCGAATTCCTTAATAGTTTTATAATCTGTAAGATTTTTAATATAATCATCCGTGAGGTGTTTATTCCCTTCTGCCCTTCCTCGCACACGTAATAATCTAACCAATGTTTTTTCATCAATCTCCCCAAATGCTATAAAATCTTTCACTTTTTTTAGCATTCCTACAACACTCTTTGTGCCCCATAATAAAACTCCGTGATTTACTTTATGCATTCGTAACATTTTAAGCGTGTCATCTAATTTTTTGCTCATCCCGGGGCTTCCTCTTATACGGATTGCAAAGTATAATTTTGGTTCCTCAATTTGTTCCAACTTTAATTTCTTTTTACTCATATTTGCCATAACCATATCCACCACTCAATTAAACATTAAAAGCATATTTATGTGCATTTTTTAAGGCATTAATAGTTGCCTTAACTAGATTTTCACTCGTTCGAGTATCTCCAAAAGTTTTACTCCAAATGTCTTCTATTCCTGCTAATCTTAACACTTGTTTCACAGTATCCGCAACGGCGAGACCGACACCTTGCGGGGCGGGAATTAATTGGATTTTTACTGATCCTGTTTTTCCCTCGACTCTGAAGGGTATACTATGAGTTCCTCCACAACCACATTCTCTGCTTCCGCAACCTCTTAAAACTGGAAATATATTTAATTTCGCTTTCCCAATTGCTTTTCGAATTGCAGGACCAACTTCTTTACTTTTTGCTGAAGCTACTCCTAAAAATCCTTCTGCGCCAACAATCACAACTGCCTTAAATCTTGATTTTTGACCGCTTTGAGTCATCTGCTGAACCATTTTGATTGTTATTACATCTTCTTGAAGTTGTGGAAGTAGCGCATCAACTATTTGTTGTTCTTTAACAACAAGATTTTGTTGGAATATTTTATCCAATGTAATTAATCCCTGCTGTACGAGATCTCCTAATTTGGTCCTTGGAACCCATGCCTCTTCGTTATCTCGTCTTCTAGACACTTTTTTTCACCTTATACATTGCTCTCAATCTTTTTTAAAGTTTTATTAAATATATCAGTGAATTTTTGCGGATTTATCTTAGATTTTAAATATCCAGAAAATATTTGTTCATATTGTTCTGAATCTTCTTTTTTTAGAAATCGAGCATAATTCTCAATATGGGAACCATCAATCCTCTCTTCTAAGCTCCCTGTGAAAAATTCATCACGGTGAGGAAGGATTATTTCAGCATCGAGAATCCCCTTAAAAGCAGCAAGTACTCGATTACGATGGTATAAAAGGCCGAGATCAAGAATTGCCTCTTCAATTCCTTCCTTTTTCGCTCGTAAGCCAGCTAAATATCCTGTTAAATACGCTGCTGGAATATTTCCAGTATTTGCTTCCCATTCAAAGTCTTTAAGTAATTCTTTAGAATGTGCGGATGCTAATACTTTATCTCCACCCATCTTTGATTGAATTATTTGAACAATTATATGATTTTCAGAGGCACGAATCACAGCTCGTAGTTTTCGTGACTTAATTAATTTTAAACGTCTATGATAATTCGTTTTACCTTCTGCTCTTCTTCTTAAAGGTTTTCTATATCGTGGTCCTTTTGCCATTATCGTCCTCTCCTTATCATTTCGTTTTCCTTAATATATCTATTTAAATGTGTTACGGAGTCAAACATACCTCCTTTCGCATTTTTATACAACTTGCGATAGGTTGATTTTGTTATTAATTTCCGATCTCGTAATTTTTTAAGTTCTTTTCGGATAGGTCGGATTTTTTTAATCCACGCTTGTTTTTTTGGAGTTCGTGCTCCTTTCTTTCCTTTGCGCTTCCCTAATCCTCGAGCCCTACCTTTTTTCTTGCGTTCATGTCTCTCCTTTTTGCGAAAATTTGAGATTCCCTTTTCATATTTTTTACGAATGACACCTTCATTAATTAAATTACGAATATCCTCTCGAGTAATTGCCATTTTTATTTCATCTATTAAATATGGATCGAAATATACCCGATTCTCTCCGCAGTTTAATATTTCTGCGGCCATTCGTTTTTGAGCGTTAAGATTCATTTTTATTACCTTTATTGCTATTTTTATGCGTATTCATAATTAATAATCAAAATCTTCTAAATCTTCTAATTCCTCTTCATCTAATAACTCTTCGTCAGATAACTCTGGAACGCTTGTTTCTAACATTTTTTCAAGCTCTTCCAATTCTCTTTGAGAGATTCCAAGATTCAATATTTTAAACCCTCTTTTCTGAGCATAATCGATTAAAGGGATCCGCTTCCTTGCCCCTAGTCGACTAGAAATTTTTATCGCATGCTGTTTAGGATTTAATCCTTCTAAGTCTTTTTTGGTTATTACACGTACTTCCTCATACCCAGAGGGATGTAATCCTCTAACCTCTTTCGGAGTACGATATCCAACATTCGGAGATTTTACGCCCGATTTTGTTTTTTTCCTTGTTTGTGAATCTATACCTCGGGCTTTCCTCCATGAGTCTTTCACTCTTTTATAGCGCCAAGACTCTACTCTTCTGAACTTAGGGCGCTTTTTCTTCATTTTCTTCCGAAGTTCCATTAAACTTTCTTTTTTTCGTGTCATAAATTATCTCCAATTAGCGTTAATTATTTGATTTGCCATAATA
The DNA here is from genome assembly GCA_046497275.1 of Promethearchaeia archaeon. Taxonomy (GTDB): domain Archaea; phylum Asgardarchaeota; class Lokiarchaeia; order Sigyniarchaeales; family SOKP01; genus TEKIR-8. The sequence continues at coordinate 11,677 of JAWOFX010000161.1, forward strand.
TTTCATCCCCATGTAAGATTTTATATAAATAAACTCCATCCTGGAAGACTCGGGGATCTTTCTTTTTAATACGACAAACCTTTTTCAAATCTGCCGCTGTTTGTCCTAATACTTCCTTGTCAGCACCAGAGAGTGCTACGTCGTCTTCCTTCACATCCACTTTTACTTTCTTTGGATTATATTTTATTACTCGAGGTGCTCGTTCACCAAGAAAATTAATCACATGTATTTCTTGTTTATTTGGTTTCGCTTCCACATTAAATGGAAAGTGGCTGTAACATATTTTTGAAACATATGAATAATTTTTCAGAACACCTTCAATTAAATTATTAATAAGATTGATGATGGTATTCGCAAGCGCGAGCGTTGGCCCACGTGGAAAATTTGCTGTAAATACCAGTTTATTATCTTCCTTTGATACATGAATACCTCTAATATGAGAAAAATCCTTCGTGATCGGTCCTCCCTCTGGACCTTTAACTGTAATATGATGATTCCCTTCTAATGTGATCTCAACATCTTCGGGAATTGTTAGTTCTTCTCTAAAAAATGCTTGTTTTACCATTTATTATCCACCTTTTTTCAATTAATATACATAACAGAGTGCAATTCCACCGATCCCTTTCTCCTCTGCTTCTTCCATTGTCATTATTCCTTCATTTGTTGTTAATACTATTATTCCTAATCCAGGCGCCGGAAGTAAGCGTCTTTCAAGTGCCTCAAACTGATCAAATTTGTAATTTAATCGTAAGAGCGCCTCGCATTGATTTATCCTTCCCAATAGCGCTATTTTGAACTTTCCTTGGCGGCCGTCATCGTAGCGTTCAAACTCACCCACATAAGCGTGTTGTTGGAAGATTCTAAGTACACGTTGAACTAGTTTGGACGCAGGGCTCACAATAACCTCTTTTTGACGCGCTCGTTCCGCATTTTTTATTTGAACCATACAATCTGCTAGTGTATTTACCAATTCATCTCACTACTTTAATTTTTTTTAATATTAATATTAATTTTCATTATTCATATCGCTTAAATCCTATATCATCCGCGATCTCGTAAAAACATCGTCTACAGATGTTTAACCCATATCTACGAATGATACCTCGATGGGTCCCACATCTGCGACAAACTCTCTGCCCTTTTCCTTTATTACCACCTTGGGGCACTTTTTTTCACCTAATAGTTGTAATATTTTATTTTATATTATTTTTTTTAATTCTCTAATTAATTTAATACTCCTCTTCAAGTTTTTCGACTATTCGAGCATTAAAATATTTTTCAAGAAAATATTGAGCTTCTTCTCG
>JAWOFX010000051.1:0-4608 GCA_046497275.1 Promethearchaeia archaeon
CCTGATGCAACCTGGTTAGACACAAATGGATTGACATTGGATCAAGTCTTTTTAATTTATAATGGTACTTATACGCATTGGAGTAACATTTCAGGTACTTTATCTGAAGAAGAAATTAACTGTTATACAAGACCTGATGGTTCAGGTACAAGAGCTACATTTGAAGAGTTAGTAACCTCTGCTGGAGAAGAACTTGGTGATAATGCTGGATATATAAGTTCAGTAACCGGATATAGTACAGTTGCTTCAAACTCATTAATGGTACAAGGAGTTGCTGGTAATCAGTATGGTTTTGGTTATTGTGGGCTTGGTTATGTTGATACGACTGTTATCGCTCTTAAAATAGATACTGTAGCTCCTTCCGTTGCCACAGTTTTAGATGATTCCTATCCAATTTCAAGAGCACTGCATCTTCTAACTGATGGACCTGCTAATGGTTGGGTACAAGCCTTTTTAGACTATATTTATGGTCCTTACGGACAAGAAGTAGTGGCTGAAGAAGGATTTATCCGACTTTGGTTTTAAACAAACCTATTTTATTCAATTTAAAATCTAAATTTTTTCTTTTTTCTTATTTTCTTATTAAGTTAATGAATTACATCTAGAAAAAATATACTGAAATATATAGTCTCTATATTTGACTATAATATATGTTGATTATGAATTTAATTAATCTCATGTTCTTTTTCCTATAAAGAGAAATATGAACAATTAATCGCCTTGATATCATATTAAAGCTCACTATACTAAATTATTAATAAGTTAATATGAATCATTTGAACAAATATGGAAACCGAAACTATTTTTGATGAAAATATATATTTTCAAGATGAGGATTTATCATATTTAGAGAAAAATAGGGATCCATTGATTAAATGGGTTCTATTTGCTTTTGCGTCAGTAGCTACTGTCTTTGTGTTTTTAATAATAATTTTTCTTTTCGTTAATGGAGCCCCATTCTTCGCAGCAGTTCCATTAGATGAATTTTTCTTTGGGACAAATTGGTTGCCATCAAAAGGAGATTTTGGCGCTTTACCAATTATCGTCGATACTCTTTTGGTAACCTTAGGTGCAATAATTATTGCATTACCTTTGGGGATTCTTACTGCAATCTTTATAGCTGAGTTAGCCCCTCCACTATTAAGAAAAATACTGAAATTTACTGTTGAAATACTCGCAGGTATTCCATCAATAGTTTATGGATTTTTCGGTGTAGTGATCCTCTCTACTTGGTTAGAAAATATCTTTGATATGAATGATGGAAGATCTTGGCTAGCAGGATCAATTATCTTAGCATTAATGGCATTACCAACTATTGTATCTGTTTGTGAAGATGCTATCCGATCAGTTCCAAATTATTATCGAGAAGCCTCTTATGCTATGGGAGCGACCAAATGGCAAACCATCCGTAAGGTGGTCGTTCCCGCTGGTATGTCTGGCATAACGGCCGCGATTATTTTAGGAATAGGGCGGGCTATAGGTGAAACGATGGCCATGACCCTAGTATTAGGAGGAGTATTTCGATTACCCTCTCCTCTCACAAATATGTTAAGTCCAGTATCTACGATTACTTCGACAATCGCCTTAACTTGGGGCCCAACAGTACAGGGTAGCATAGAACAGAGAGCTTTATTAGCATTAGCAATAGTACTTTTTCTCATGACTTTAATAGTAAATACAATTTCCAATGTAATCATGACCAGAGTCAAGCAAAAATTCACAGGGGAAAAACCTAAGGAGAAACATTCAAGTTTTAGAAATACTCAAATTTATCAATTTTATAGTCGTTATAAACAATTGGTAATAACTATACTAGCAACCGTATTAGTTATTTTGATATTACCAGATTTTAATTCTCAAATTTTTGGGAGCATTCTAATAATTGTATTAAGTTTAGTTTATTATGTATATAAGAAAGTACCAAAACAACGAAAAAAATTTGTGATTTATGCCGCCTTATTATCTTTTATTGGATGGGTACTTAGCACTTGGATTGGAATATTTTTAGCGATATTAATCTGTTCCATCCTTTTTGGGGCAATTATATTTCTAAAGCGATTATCTTCCGTATTTCAACAGAGAATATGGTTTACAATTACCTATTTAAGTTCTGCATTTGCTGTATTTGCTGTAGGTATTTTAATAGTATATATTGTTGTTAGGGGAGCGCCTGTATTTTTCGAGCCTGGGTTTCTGACGGGTACACCGAGCAATAGTGGCAGAGAAGGTGGAATCTTTCCCGCAATTATTGGCACTTTACAACTTACTTTAGGATCAATTGTATTTGCGCTCCCACTTGGTATGTTTGCAGGCATTTATCTTTCTGAATATGCAAAAGATAATAAAATCACTAAGTTTATCAGGGCTGGAATTGATAATTTAAATGGTACTCCTTCAATTATTTTTGGTTTATTTGGGGTGGTATTCTTTCTATTATTTATTGGTTTACCAAGATCATTATTAGTTGGAATTTTAACTCTTGGTTTAATGATCCTTCCTACAATCATAAGAACTACAGAAGAAGCGGTTAAAGCGATTCCTCAATCATTTCGAGAAGGAAGCCTAGCTTTAGGATCAAGTAAATTTCAAGGAATTGCTAAAATAGTACTTCCCGCCGCAATACCAGGAATAGTTACGGGAGCAATTCTTGGAATGGGACGAAGTGCGGGAGAGACTGCCCCAATTATGTTTACTGCGGTTAGATCTCACTCAAGATTTATAACTTTCAATGTTTTAAGTCCAGTTATGGCACTAACTTACCATTTGTTTCGATTAAGTGGAGAAGTGACAGGAGGATTGGAACGCGCCGCAGGAACTGCCTTAACTCTTTTATTATTAGTTCTAATATTATATGGCATGGCATTTATTATAAGAATTCGATATGAAAAAACAAAACAGTGGTGAAAATATTGCTTATTAAAAAGAAAAATATGTATAATGAAGAAATAGAAAATAAAAAAAAATCTGAAGAATATAGTGATGAATTTGTTATTGAATGTCGCAACCTAAATCTGTGGTATGATGATTTTCAAGCCTTAAAAAATATAAATATGAAGTATAGAAAAAATAAGGTAACTGCCATCATTGGACCCTCTGGTTGCGGTAAGAGTACACTTCTAAGATGTTTTAATAGAATGAACGATGTTATTGAAGATTGTAAAATTGAGGGTGAAGTATTATTTAATGGAAAGGATTTATATAATAACAATGCAGATGTTAGATTGAATCGGAAAAAAATAGGTATGATTTTTCAAAAACCTAATCCATTTCCAATGTCAATCTATGACAACATAACGTATGGGCCTAAGATCCATAAAATTCTTGATGATAATAAATTAGAAAATATATCTGAAAGATGTCTAAAACGAGCTGTTTTATGGGATGAAGTAAAAGAAAGATTGGATGATTCAGCAATGGGATTATCTGGTGGCCAACAACAAAGATTATGTATAGCTAGAGCCCTTGCAGTAGAACCAGAAGTGTTATTAATGGATGAACCAACGGCTTCTCTTGATCCGATAGCAACTCAGAAAATTGAAGAATTAATTACTCAGTTGAAAAAAGAATGGACTGTAATTATTGTCACACATAATATGCAGCAGGCAGCACGAATCTCAGATTTTACAGCATTCATGTATTTAGGGGAAATGATTGAATATGATAAAACTGAAAAGATATTTGAAAATCCTCAAAAGAAGTTAACAGAAAATTATATTACAGGAAGATTTGGTTAGGGATGATATATGGCAAAAGAAATGCGAAAAGAAATAGTAGAATTAAAATCTAAAGTGTTAGATATGGCACAATTAGCTTTGGGCATGTTAGATGATGCCATAAAAGCATTAAATGAAAATGATTTAGAACTCGCAAAATCAGTTGAAGAGAAAAAGCATAAACTGCGAGAGTTTGATGAAGAAATAGAAGCGGAAGCCTTGAAAACTATAGGGCTTTTTCAACCAATGGCGATAGATTTAAGAAGATTAGGCACAATTCTAAAAATCATAACATATCTCTATAGAATTGGGCGTTATGGTAAAGATATAGCGGTTGTAGTAGAAGAATTACAAGCAAAGTATCCAATCTCTGAAATACTAGGAATTAGACATATGTGGGAACATGTGAAGCCTATGATTGAAGATGCAATCGAATCTTTCGATGAATCTAATATAGTAAAAATTAAAAATTTTGAAGAAAGAGATGATGAAATCGATCAGATGCGATGGAGTATTTTCAGAGAATCAGTATCTTATATGATTGAAGACCCTAGAAATATTAATATCAGCGCCCACATTATCATGATAGCTCGTTATCTAGAGCGTTGTGGAGATCATGCTTGTAAAATCGCAGAAAAAGTACATTATATGGTCACAGGGAATCATATAGAAATATCTTAATCAAAATTTAAAATTTAAGTTGAAATTTGATTATTTTTTATATTCTTACCTTTATTTGTTAATTAAATTTTTTCCTATTACACTTTCATGTGGTTTTTGACCTAAAAAATCTAATAAGGTTGGAACTATATCAGTAATTTTACAGAATTTTATTTCTTTTCTTGGTATATCTTCTGAACCAGATATGATTAAGGGTATAATGGCACTTTCTCGT
>JAWOFX010000092.1:0-37681 GCA_046497275.1 Promethearchaeia archaeon
AATAGTTCAATTGATGGTCTATCTTCTCTGGTTCCAATATATCTCCATATTATATTCATTTCTTTATTGATCATGAATGTAGAAGGAATGGCTAATTTTGTTTTGAGATATATGATATCTATGGCACTTCCAAAGGTATACACATTAAATTTCTTTGCAATTTTCGCTCCTCTGTCAGAAACTAATGGAAATTGATAATCGAACTTATTTGACAATTTTTTGAGATGATTTTTGCTGTCACTGGCAATCGCTATAAAGATCACATTTCTTTTTTGAAATTCTGATATATTATGGTTAATTTTTTCTAAATGTTCCTTGCAGGGAATTCAAAATGCTCCACGGAAGAAATCTATTAATATTCCTTCTGTTGTTTTCAATACTTCTTTAAATTCCAAAGTTCTATTATTGATATCGATCAAAGCTTCAATAGGGCTTTTAGAACCCACTGGAATTCCTCTTTCTGAATTATTATTATCAATAACACTCATAAAAATATTTATGATTGAATATGATTTATTCCTTCTGTTAATGAAAAATAAATGAACAATATTAGAATAAATGGCTTTTATCGGAATTTTGTTATAGTTTTGTTATTTCTAAAATGCAAATAGAAAAACCTTCGCAAGGCGGTCAACATAAATCTAAAATTTTCATTTATGTATCATCCCTTTAATGTAGGTTCATAAAGCTATTTATCATTTAAAATTAAATTTCATAAAATATTGGATTGATTTACATACTGGACAATAATTATAACCATATGAATTTTTATCCAATATTTTACCACAATTCTGACAGATAATCATCAAGATTTGAAAACTTAGAGAGAAATTAAAAATAAGTATTATTAATTAAAATTGCGATAATTTTATAATGATAAATAAATAAATTTTCATTAATTTATAAGATATCCAAAAAAATTATATAGAATTTTTAGATGAGTAATGGCATTCGTAATCTATAATGATCAAAAATACCAAATAGAGAATGGAGTTTTAGATTTAGGACTTTTAGGTATTAGGGATATATTAAATATTGAGGGACTAGATAAAATCGAAGATTTGAAACAATTGGATTTAGGTTCTAATGAACTTACTCAAATAAATGGATTAAATAATCTTAGAGATTTGAGGATACTTAATTTAGGAAGTAATAAAATTAAAAAGATTTCTGGTTTAGATACTTTAAAAAATCTTGAGATTTTGCATTTGGTGAGTAATCAAATCAGTCAAATCCAAGGTTTAGAAGAATTGGAAAATTTAAAAGAGCTTTATTTGAGGGGAAATAAGATTCAAACGATTAAAGGGCTTGGAAATTTAAAGAATCTTGAGAAATTAGATCTATCTTGGAACCTTATCAAAAAAATTGAAGATTTAGAAAACCTCGAAAATTTAGAAGTTTTGTGGATTGCGGGAAATATGCTTGAAAACACAAAAGGTCTGAATAAATTAAATTCACTAAAAATTCTAAATTTAGCAGGAAATCAAATAAAAAAAATAGAAGCATTAGAAAATCTAAAAAATTTAGAGGAACTTTATTTGAACAATAATTTTATTGAAAAATTAGAAGAGCTAGGAAGTTTAGAAAAATTAGAATCTATATGGCTTAATAGTAATAGAATTGAAACTATTGAGGGATTAGACGGTCTTAGAAATCTTAAGTTATTAAATCTAAAAGAAAACAAGATATATCGGATTAATGGATTATATAGATTAAAGGATCTAAAAGAACTTTATTTATCTGGTAATAAAATTATTAATATCACCGGCTTTGAGACTCTTACGAAATTGGAGACTTTAGATCTGAATAATAACAAAATAAAAAGTATTACTGGTCTTGAATCTTTAACAAGTCTAAATTCTCTATGGATCAAGGGGAATCAGATACCAGAAGAGTTTTTAGAAAAGTTAGGTGGAATAGATCCCTCTGGATTTGCAAATAATCCTTTAAAATTTGTAGAATATTGTATAATTAAGATTTCTTAAAAAAAAAATTAGAGAATTGAGGAGGAATTATCTATCTCTTTCAATCTCTTCAAGCGATTGTCCTTTTGTTTCGTATGGTTTTATTAATAATGATAGTGTTGGGATAAGGATAATTATTCCTGCTACCATCCACAATAAAAACATATCTGGATCTATTAGAAACAAAGCAGATGCAATTAAAGGTCCTGTGACATATGAAGAACGAGCTGCGGTATTTGTTATTCCTACAGCAGTTGATCTGATTCTAGTTGGAAATATTTCACCAAAATATACCATTATCCATGCTAAAACAACAGGCATGAATAAATAGATCATCCAGAAGAATATAGGTTCTTGTGTAAATCCTAAAAAGAAAAACCCAATAGCAGAACCAATACAACCAATAAGTAAAGTTCCAATTCTTCCAAGTTTATCTAATAAGAGTCCTCCAATTCCAGCTCCTACCATTGTTAGTAAACCACCAATTGTCAAATAAGTGTCATATTGTTCTTCAGGAATTCCTACTACATTTATATAATATTCGCCACCCCAACTAGTACCCATTTTAAATGAGATAGACCAAAGAGTATACACTATTGAGGAAATTGCCACGTAAAGAATATCTTTCTTTGTCAATGATTTTATTGCATCTTTTATTTTTAAATATTTACCTCCATGATCTTCTTGTCTACTTGTTTTCCATCTTTCAGTCTCCTTCATGAAATACAAAGGGATCAATAGGATTAAAAATAAGAAAAACATAATACCATAGGCCCAATACCAACCTAATGAAGTTGATATCCTTCCGGCTACAAAAGCATATATAGGTATCAACCCAATTAGAAATGTCAGGCCACCATAAATCCCACGCTTCTTAGAGGGAGACTCTTCAGTAATAGGAATTTGCCATGCATTTGATTGAGTCGCCATTATAGAAATTCCATACATGGTCATTATAAAAAAGAAATTACCGGGAAAAAGCCCAATAAATAGACATGGGATTGCTAAGGTTGACATTAACAATAATATACCTTTTCTCCTACCGAATGCATCAAAAAACCAAGCAATGAAAAATACAGCAAATGATATTATCCCATATATTGATTGCCAAAAAGCAAAAGTATCTTTATTTAACCATGGATAAAAAGCTATAATCTCAGGTATTATCCGAGATTCAACAAGCGAAATGAAATTATCCATGTTGCCTACTAGACCCATGAAAACTACCAAAAAAATCATATAACCACGAGATCTTGGTTTAAATTCTTTTAATTCTTCTTCTTTTTTTTTTGCTAAAGCATCTAATTTTGCCATAGATATTGTTCTCAATCTAAAAATATTTAAATCTTTCTATTTCTATGGTTTTCTCATATAATTAGAAATATTGTAGTAGCTCATTCAGAAAAATTAGTTAAAATTTAATATTTCACTTTTTTCGGAATTTTCAAACTTGATTTTACAATAAAATTTTAATATCAGGAAGATCGAAAAAATAGTTTATTCTGCGAATATTGTGTCAATTAAATATATTTTAAGTAAATTGAAAGATTTAATAAAAATAGATAAAATACAATATTATTAAAAATATAATTAATATAGCTAATACAACTAAAGCAATTTAATGTAGGATATAAATATGAAAAATAACAAAATTAAAATTAATCCTTGGGAGAGCGCTAAGAAAAAACTTCAAATTGCAGCTAAGGAAATTAATATGAAGCCAAACACCTTAAATTATTTGAATAAAGTTGAACGTATATTAGTGGTCTCCGTACCAATCCTCAAAGATGATGGAAATTTGGAGATTTTTGAGGGATATAGATGTCATCATAGCACACTTAGAGGACCTGCGAAGGGAGGGATTCGATATTCTCCAGATGTAACCATGGATGAAATTAAAGCTTTAGCATTTTTGATGACGTGTAAAACAGCACTCTTAAATTTACCACTCGGAGGATCCAAAGGCGGAGTAAGAGTAGACCCTAATAAATTGTCGAAAAAAGAACTGGAACGATTAACAAGACGTTATACCGCAGAAATTATAAATGTTATTGGTCCAGATCTAGATATTCCCGCACCAGATATGGGTACTGATGAGCAAGTTATGGCATGGGTCTTTGACACTTATTCAATGCAAAAAGGTAGAACAATTCCTAGTTGTGTTACAGGGAAACCATCTGAGGTTGGAGGATCTGTCGGAAGAACTGGAGCAGTTGGTACTGGGATGTTTTATATTCTGGAAGAATTATGTAAAAAAAAAAATTTGGATCTCAAATCAATGACTATAGCAATCCAAGGGTTTGGAAAAGTAGGGAAAGAAATAGGAAAGAAATTATATGATTATGGCTGTAAAGTTATTGCTGTAAGCGACAGTAAAGGAGCAATTTTAAATAAAAATGGATTGGATATTGATAGTTTGATCAAATATAAAAATAAAAATAATGCTGTAAAGGATTTTAATTCGCAAAATAGCGAAATTATTACAAATTCTAATTTGCTTGCTTTAGATTGTGATATTTTATGTCCTTGTGCTACAGAAAATTTATTATACTCTGGAAATGCTGATAATGTAAGGGCAAAGATCATACTTGAAGGAGCGAATAGTCCAACAACATCAAAAGCGGATGAAATATTTGATAATAACGGGATTATTGTTATTCCAGACATCCTATCTAATAGTGGAGGTGTTTGTATTAGTTATTTTGAATATATCCAAGATATTCAATCTTATTCTTGGGACTTAGAAAGAGTTAACAGGGAGATGAGAACAGTTCTTTTGAAAGCTTTTGAACAAGTTTATAATTTATCGAGAGAAAAAAATGTATCTTTAAGAACAGCAGCATATATGATTGCCGGTGATAGGTTGGCTAAAGCACATGAATGGAGAGATTTATTTCCATAAATAATAATATTTTGAGGCTAAAAAAAGATGAGTGTAAATCCTTTTAAAATGGCTCAGCAACAGATTGATCTTGTTGCTAAATATGTTGATGTTCATTCTAATATTCTGGAATTTTTAAAAACCGTAGAAAGAACATTAATCGTGTCTGTTCCAATAAGGATGGATGATGGTTCAGTTAAGATTTTTGAAGGTTATCGAGCTCAGCATTCGACCGTTAGAGGTCCAGGAAAGGGCGGGATTAGATATTCTGAAAATGTGAATTTAGATGAAGTAAAAGCCTTGGCAACGTGGATGACATGGAAATCAAGCTTATTAAATCTTCCACTAGGAGGTGCGAAGGGGGGTGTAACTTGTAGTCCGGCAGAACTTTCCAAAGCGGAGATCCAAAGAATTACCAGAAGATATACCTCCGAAATAATTAATGTCATCGGTCCCGAATTAGACATTCCCGCCCCCGATGTCAATACAAATGCAGAAATAATGGGATGGATTATGGATACTTATTCTATGAATATGGGTCATCCTGTTCCGGGAGTGGTGACTGGTAAACCGATTGAAATAGGAGGATCAGTAGGCAGACAATCGGCTACTGGTACGGGGCTTTATTATGTTCTTAATGAATTATGTAATAAACTTAATCTTCAGCTGAAAGAGCAAGAAATTATTATTCAAGGATTTGGTAATGTAGGAGGAACAATTGCTCAATTACTTTATCAACATGGTTGCAAAATAATAGCGATCTCCGATATTTCAGGAGGCTTGTATTCGGAAAATGGCCTAGATATTGAAAAATTAATCGAATGGAGAGACGCGGGGAATTTATTTGTGGATTTTCCGTCAAATGATTATATTAAAATATCTAATGATGATCTTCTTACAACAGAATGTGATATCTTAATTCCTGCTGCAGTTGAAAATCAAATAACCAAAGATAATGCGAACCAAATAGATTGTAAAATCGTTTTAGAGGGTGCTAATGGCCCCACAACTCCAGAAGCTGATGAGATCCTAAACCAGAAGAAGATTTATGTTGTTCCGGATATTTTAGCAAACTCTGGAGGGGTTTGCGTAAGTTATTTTGAATATGTACAAGACACTAGCTCTTATTTCTGGGATTTAGAACGTATAAATAAGGAACTTAAGAAAATCATTACCAATGCATTTGAAGATGTTTGGAGAACATCAATAGAGAAGAATGTTTCTCTACGTATTGCTGCATATATCCTCGCTGTTACTCGAGTCGCAAAAGCAATCGAATTTAGAGGCTTCTATCCCTAAGAATTCTTCTATAAAAGCAATCATCTCAGAACTGGAAATTATATATTCATATTATTATATTCTTTTTTTCATAATATGACAAAAATATAATTCAAAGAATTAAGAAATTAAATATTCGTTAGTAAGGGTAATAAGTTATTTATTATCGAATTCATAGCGATGAATGATTTTGAATTCGTAGGAATTTCTATGATCGGCTTTCCTTTTAAATCATATTCAGAAATTATCTCATCCTCTGGAATCTGACCGATTAGTGGTATATCTAAATTTTTTATATAATCTAAAATCAATCCATAATCTTTTTTAACTCTATTTAAAATCAATCCAATATATTTTGAATGTGTGAACTTTTGAGCGGTTAGTTTGATTGATTTAACCGTTTCTAAGCTTCTAATAGTCATATCCGAAATGATAAGTATGACATCTACATTTCTGATTACTTTTCTATTAATTTGCTCTAAACCTGCTTCGCAATCAATTAAAATTATATCATAATCTTGAGATATTGAATCAATAACACTTCTGAGTAAAGTGTTTAAAGGACAGAAACATCCTTCGATATTTGGTTGACCAATGGAGAGTAATCCAAATCTCTTAGTCTCTTCAATTATATTGTAAACCTTATAATCAATTTCTTGAGCAATTTTATCAATTCGGAGAGTTTTATTAATAGATTTTTGTATAATTTCAGTTCTGAGATCCTCAATTGTGTTTTTAGGAATTAAATTCATCATATAACTTAGATGGGGATGTGTTGGATCTCCATCTATTAATAATAGTTTCTTATTATATATCTCGATTAAAACTTTTGCCATGAGTGTTGTTGTTAAACTCTTCCCAGCACCACCTTTTCCATTAATAGATATTATTATTGATTTTTTAGCCATTTCTTATACCTTTATACTATCTTTCTAATTCTTCTCTTTTTTTTAAGATTAATTGAATATTTTGACAAGATTTTAAATACGGACAGATCTCGCAAGTCCATGAATATTCACAGTCTATTCGTTTCTTCCAATTATTTACTTTATCTCTCCATATACCGTCCACTTTTAATTGGATATCAGAAACAAGATTTAAAAAATCTTCAACAACACTTTTATCTGAATTAACCATAAAGATTTTTATTGAGTGAATGAAGTCTTCGTATTTTTGTTTATATAGAAATATAAATGCTTTAGCAAGAAATTCAAATGAAAAATTTTTTTCAATTAATTCTTTACTAATACGACACCAAAATTTTCTTGGTATTGTTCTTTGAGATAATCCTTCGATACTATCCGAAATAATAGAAAATTGGCGAATTTCATCAAATAGAGGTTCTTTAATCTCTTTTAATTGGATTAGAATAAATAATCCAAAATTGAGGTTTTTATCATTTCTCTCAAATATTTCATCTCCCAATAAATAGATAAAATCCCTATTATCATCCAATTGCTCTTGAGTTGGATAAATGAGAGAAAATGATTTCTTACCAATACCACCTAATTCTATTCCCAGTTCCTCTTTAAGCACAATATCTCTATGACTTCCCAATTCTAATCTGATATCGGTACTTTTTAGAAATTTCTCCAAAGAATCATCGATTTCAAAAACTTTTAATTTTATTGAATACTTAGACTGTTCTTCAAAAAATTCAATTATACGTAAGAGGTGATCGTTAATATTCAATCTGAATCAATTAGAATGATTTATATCATTAGTTTATTTAGAAAATAATTAAATATATATTAATTAAAGAACAATTAACTTTTATTAAATTTATAAGTATTAAAAAAATGATTGATATTCAACACCCTAAGGATTTGCTTTCAGTTTCTATTAAAAATATTCTAAGTTATCGTCCCGATTCAGAAATGATTGAATTACTAAGAAATTATAATAAGAAAATCATAATAGAGTTAGAAAACTTTTATCCTGTAATGGTTATAATTCAAGATAAAAATATATCTTTTAATTTTGGAGAGAAAATTGGAAAAGCTGATTTAAAGATAAAAATGGATTTAAATACCCTATTGGACTTAGCTTATAAAAGATTAGGACTAGTAAAGGCTGTACTAACTCGACGATTGAAAATTAAGGGAATTTATAAACTAAAGACTGTTCTGAGATTCAAAAAAATCTTTCTCGATACTTTAAAAATGCTTGCAGCAGATCCTAATCAAAACTATTATGAATTAAATAAAAACACCAGATAGGTGAATGGAATATGACTACTATAAAAGATAACCAACGCTATAATGGCTTAAGTAAGGAAGATGTATACAAAAAATTGATCCAAATATTTGGAGACTCAAATGTAAGCAAACGAGCTGTTGATTTATATCCTTATTCCTATGATATGACAGAGTGCGAAGCTCATATGCCCGATTATGTGGTAATTCCAGAAAATTCTGAACAAATTATTGAATTAGTGAAGTTTTGTAATAAAAATATTATTCCAATCGTACCCTATATCACTGGAAATAATGTAGGAGGGCTGACAATTCCTCAATATGGAGGAATTATATTAGATTTTAGTAAGAAAATGAATAAAATCCTTCATATCAATGAGGATATGATGTATGCATTATTAGAACCAGGAGTCACTTTTGGTCAATTAAAAAAACACTTGGATGAAAAGTATCCTCACCTAAGATATAGCTATCCTTATGCGCCACCTTATGCAGGTGTGGTAGGTAATGCAATTTTGAGCGGTATGAATAACTTGTCTTGTAAAATCGGTTCTATGGGTGACTCTATTAATGGTTTAGAAGTTATAACTGCCGATGGAGAGGTTGCTAGAATAGGATCATGTTTTTATGGTGAAAAGGATGCAGATAAGGATAGCTGGTGGGCCAGATATCCAATGCCAGATTTAATGGGTACATTTGTAAATTGGCAAGGTATGACTGGATTAGTAACTAAATGTGCAGTTCAGCTTTGGTCAAATCCTCCATACAAGAAAACTTTTCTCGTTTTAGTCAAGGGTTTAACAGATATTGCTCCAGTAATAAGAGAAATAGGAAAAACAGATGTGGTTGATGACGTTTCAGCGGTTAGTACAGAAGTGGTAAAAATGACCGTAGAGATTCCTGATCCCGAGAAATATCCGGGAGAACCTGATTTTGTTGCTCTTTTTCCGATATCTGGAAAAACAAAAAAATTATTAGAAGCTAAAAATGAAATTGTGCTAAATAAAATAAACGAATTGAAGAACCAAGGGAAAAATATAATTGTAGCGGATGTAGATGAGTTCGCCAAAATTTTCAATTTACGTGTACGATGTCATTTAGATTTACCCGCAGTTCTATTATCTTTAGTTGAATATTCAGGTTTAACTTGGTTCGGCTCTTATGCTCCAACACATAAGTTAGAAGAATTAATCCAAAAAATTGATGAAATTTTCCATGAATATGATGTACCATCATTTATCTATATGAAAATCATGAAATCAGGTCATTATGGCATTTTCAGACCTATTATACGCTATAATAAATATAAAGATGGCGAAGAAGAGAAAATCCATCAATTACTTAACGATATTACTGATTTTTGTCTAAGTAGGGGATGTATACCTTATAAAACACCCTCTTGGATGACGGAAAAAATGCGAAAGAAAATAAATCCAGGCTGGTTGAAATTATTTGAAAAAATAAAAAATTGTATGGATCCTAATAATATATTCAATCCAGGAAGGTGGAACACGTAAATGACTGAAATAAAAATTCCAGATAATATTATGGGAAAAGAATTTTTAAAACTTTCTTTTGACCATTGCATTAAATGTAGCACTTGTAAATATTCGTTTAAGGGTTTTACAGATTCATGTCCCTCGGGAAAATCATTCTTTTTTGAATCTTTTTGGGCATCTGGAAAAATACGAACAACACGGGGCTTATTATTAGGTGAATTAGAATGGAATGAAGATCTAAAAGATGCGATTTTTGCTTGCCCAACGTGCGGAGCATGTATGGATGCGTGCCAAGCACCTCACGCGGATTATATTGTTGATATTATAGAAACACTTAGAGAATTAGCAGTGAAGAATATTGGACCTGCCCAAAACCAAGAAAAATTAGTTGAGAGAGCAACTAATCCAAAAATGTGGAATCCTTATGGTGAACCTAATTCCAATAACGAAGCGTTAAAGAAAAAATATAATTTACCGGATAAGGCAGAATGGGTATATTATATTGGATGTACTTCTAATTATAGACAAAAAACATTAAGAGACTCAACTCTTAGGTTCTTAAAAAAAGCAGGAATAGATTTTACTTTGATTGATGAACATTGTTGTACAAGCCCTATGATTAGAACAGGTCAAATTGAAAATAGTAAAGAATTTATGCGATATAACGTGGAAAAAATTGAAGAGGCTGGAGCAAATAAAGTCGTAACATCTTGTGCGGGGTGTTATAGAACTTTAAAAAAAGATTTTGAAAAATTTGGAATAGATTATGATTTTCAAGTTTACCATACGGTTGAATTATTAAAAGAACTTATTGATTCTGGAAAAATTAAAATCAAGTCTAAATATAACAAGAAACTTACTTATCATGACCCATGTCATCTGGGAAGACATATGGGAATTTACGAAATTCCTAGGGAAGTATATAAGAAAATCCCTGGTATTGAATTTCTTGAAATGGAAAGAAATCGAAATCATTCTTGGTGTTGTGGGGCGGGAGGAGGAGTAAAAATTGGATATCCTGATTGGGCAATAGATATTTCAAAAGAAAGGTTAGAGGAAGCAAAAGAAACAGGAGCAGAAGTTTTATCCTCGACATGTCCCTTCTGCAAGACTAATTTGAGTGATGCTAACGAAAAATATGGCTTTAATCTTCAGGTCTTAGATCTGGTGGAGATATTAGATTCACTCGAGATAGAAATAATAAAATAATTTTAATCTTTATTTTCATATTGCTCTTTGGCAATTAAATATTCAATTTTTTGTTCTAATTCCTCAAGCGTGAGTTCTTCAACTTTATCTTCATACCCCAATGCTTTTAATTTTTTTATTTTTTTTGCTCGTTCCTTATCTGCTTTTTTTTGTTTAAACTCTAAGAAACTTAAATGGTCTGTTTTAGCTCTCTGTTTTTTAATCTCATCTTCCGGAACTTTATTAAGTAATTCCTTCACATCGCTTATTTTTTCAAATTTTTCCTTCATCTCTTTCATAATCTGTATTTGAACACTCATAGACTTTGGATCTTTCTCCCCTCGAAATACTTTAGTTGTATTTGTATTACTCAGAGAGTATTTATTATTAACACCAGGTGCCGTGTTTACATTTGGAGGTGGATTTAATTGGTTGGGTGCCCCATATGAACCAGTCGGAGCTTGAAGATATACAGGGTTTGCAGGAGCGGATGATTTATTTAGTGCAATTTGCTTAATAGTTGAATTGAGTTCTTTTACTTGTTGCTTTAATTCCTTCAATTCCTTAAACCCTTGACGAATCATAAAAAAAGTTGTATCCCATGTCTTATCACCTTTTATTTCTAATAATTTCTGAAATTCTGATTCTGATATTTCAATTTTTTTTAAAGTTATTTCTCGATTATTAGACTTCAAGGAATTTTTAATAATTTTAGAACTCGATCCTTTCATTAATTTCTGATTGTTTTTTCTTCTAGGTTGAGATGATTTATTTACACTTGTCTTCTTTTTATAAGAATATCTTGTTTTAGTTTCATAGACTACCTCTTCTTCTAATATTTCAAAAAATTCTCCATCATCAAATAGAATTTCAGAAAGTTGGAAAGATTTATTGATGAATATCTCTTCTCTATCCCCCGAATAATAATAAATTGTAAGTCTAATTACACGAATTTTAAGATCTTCAATATTACTTAATTTATCCAATTCAATTGAAAAAATTAGGATATTTGCTGAAAAGTGAAAGTTTTTAATGGATAATAGAAATGGTTCTTGAATAATATTTGGTGCTCTCTCATTCACTTTTAGCAACTCAAACTTAAGATTCATACTTTTTATAGTGTCGGGAATTAATCTATCTATCTCATCTTGATCCTTTCTGAATTTAAAAAGAAGTTTATTTTGATCTTCCCAACATAATTGTAAGAGTTGCATATCTCATTTAACATCCGATTTTTGTCGGATCCTTTCGAATGGAATATTCCTTTAGTTATCTTAGAGATAAGGAAAATTTAAATGAAGATGGTCTCTAAATTTATTATAAAATAAATCTTGAAAAAATAAGAAAGAATTGAGAATTAAATAATTGCAATAAAAAAAAGATTTTAAGATATAATCTATGGAATAGCGGTAGAGTCCCACGGAATTGGTATGCTTAGGGTCACGTTGATTGAAATCCCTCCAAATTCAGTATCAAATATTAAATTATAACTAAGATTTGCATTCGTGGTGGCCAAACCTTCTATATATGACGTATCCATGACAGCTGTAAGATTTTGATTAAAAACACCGTCAAAAGCCCCGATTGAAGTATAGTGATTAATCGCAGATTCTCCAATTTTAGTATCAGGAGGAAGGGCACTTCCATTATCACTTGAAGATACCCAAATTTCAGATTTAAGATTTAGATTGGTAAGAGGATAGATCCCACCATTTGAAATATCATAAGTTAAAGTAAAATTTAATTCATCATCACCATAGTTCCCCGGGGGGGCCGTACCACCATCATCATAATCATAATCATACGAAACTAAATTTGGTCTTAACATTACTCCGCTGCCTATGAGACTGAGTATCCAACCTACTAATATAAGACTCAAAATAACACCTACTACTTTAAATAGGAGGCTTGGTCTCGCTCTTCTTTTATATTCTGTAGAATCTTTTGTTACTCCACGTAATTCAAACGCTTCAAAGAGATATTGGAGACTTCTTACTCCCGCTGATAATAATAATAACCAAGCGATAAATTGTAAGCCTAATGAAACGCTGAGTTGTTGTGTTGCAATAGAAAAGTTTCCTAAATCTTTATTTGGATTAAAACCACCAAAGATATAAAAAAGATAAACTCCAGAAAATACAGTTATTATGAACATAATAACTCTATTCTTTGCTGAATCTTTTGGATAAGCTGCTTTCAAAACTGCCAGAAATACACCCACCAAACCAAATATTATTATACCAGTAATAAAAGCTTGACTAACTGTAAATATACCATAAAAATCAAGTCCTAATAGAATACCAAGCGGAATTGCAATATAGAGGATAGCATAAATGATTCCATTGAGGATCATCTTACCTATTTGAATTTCCATTTTAGATTCAAACTCATATTTATTATTCAAATTTATATTATTGATACATTAAACCATATTCAGAGTAATAAATATGCGCATTTTATATCAAAAACAAATAGTAAATTCTAATAATAAGAAACATCAAATTATTATGATTTTTATTTAAAGTATAAAACTTTAAAATTTTTTATTTCCGTTCGTATAGAAAATACCATTTTTTAATGCTTTTACTTCTATACTGTTTAGATTTTATTTTTGATCGTAGGAATAAATATTAATTTCGTGTTCTTGATTATTTTTGGATTTATTTATAGCATTAACAAACCATAAAGGCAAGTTATTTAAAATTACATCTTTTAATTTTCATTAGCAAATAAAGTAAAGATGTGAGATTCATCAAACAAAAAACACATAATAAAATAAATAATAATTTATGCGGTACCCCAATAGAATTAAAAGAGGGTTATAGTAAATTAAAACTGACTCCCAATAAAAAAATGGTTTTAGATGAGTCAAATTTAATACATGGAGGTTTCACATTTAGTCTTGCTGATTATGCTGCAATGTTGGCTGTTAACCACTCTAATGTTGTTTTAACAGAAGCAAATGTTCGGTTTATAAAACCAGTAATTTTGGGGGATATACTTATTGCAGAAGCTCATATTATGCAGAAAGAGGGAAAAAAAATTATAGTTGAAGTAAATATAAATAAGAATGGCATTAATGTTTTTGAAGGTGAATTTAAATGTTATATTCCAGAGATTCACATACTCGGAGGGGAGATTATATGAATGGTGGTGAGCTAATTGGTCAAATTCTTAAAAAAAAAAGAGTTGATTTTATATTCACATTATGTGGTGGGCATATAGCACCAATTTTAGTTGGAGCCAAAAAACAAGGATTAAGAGTTATTGATGTGCGACATGAGCCTACAGCGGTTTTTGCAGCAGATGCAGTTTCACGACTTACGGGTATACCAGGTGTTGCAGTTGTTACAGCAGGTCCAGGAGTGACTAACTCGGTTACTGCTGTAAAGAATGCTCAAATGGCACAATCTCCACTAATTTTATTAGGAGGTGCAGCAGCAACAGTTTTACAAGGGAGGGGGGCCCTTCAAGATATTGAACAACTTGATTTATATAAATCAATTGTAAAATGGGAAACCTCGATAGAGCAGAATTGCGATATTGAACCGATTTTGAATGAAGCTTTTGAAGTTTCAATGTCGGGAATTCCAGGTCCGGTTTTTATAGAATGTCCAATCGACGTATTATATGAAGAAGAACTTGTTAGAGAATGGTATGGAAAACGTTCGAAATCTCAAATCAACTCTTTAAAACAGAAAGTGGTTAATTGGTACCTTCAGAGACATGTAGATAAGCTTTTTGCATGTTCAATTGATGATGTAAAAAATAAAGAAAATGAGGATATTGTACCATTTTCTGTCGATCAAGAACAATTACAGAAAGTTGCTTCTCAAATTAACAATTCAAAAAAACCCGTTTTGATATTAGGAAGTCAAGCCACAAAACGAGTTGAATTAGTTTATGAACTTGCAGAGGGATTGAAAAATTTTGGGGTACCTGTTTTTTTAGCAAGCATGTCAAGAGGGCTACTTGGAAGGGATCATCCTTCATATTTTCGTCATGGACGTTCAAAGGCGCTTAAAGAAGCAGATTTAATAATAATATGTGGAATGCCTTGTGATTTTAGATTAAATTATGGAAGAGCACTTAATAAAGGAGCTTTCCATATAGCAATCAATAGAAGTAAAGATGATTTGACTAATAATAAAAAACCAGATATGGCAATTCAAGCCGATCCCGCAACATTTTTAGTAGAACTTTCTAAATCATTCTCATTTGAAAGAGAAAAATGGTTTCAATGGTATGAGACTTTGAAAGAATGGGAAATGGGTGGTAAAGCCAAAATTGAAAGATTTGCTCATGTTGATACGGATTTTTTAAATCCATTAGCTTTTTTGAAGGAGATTTACAACTATATAGAGGATAATGTGATTATAATAGGAGATGGTGGTGACTTCATTGCAACAACATCCTATATTATTAAACCACCAAAACCTTTATCTTGGTTGGATCCTGGTCCTTATGGCACATTAGGAGTTGGTGCTGGATTTGCATTAGCAGCTAAATTAGTGCATCCAGAATCAGAAGTATGGCTTTTTTGGGGTGATGGTGCAGCTGGGTATAGCATTGCGGAAATTGATACATTTGTTAGACATAGCTTGCCAATAATTTCAGTGATTGGAAATGATGCTGGCTGGACTCAGATTGAAAGAGATCAAGTAGAATATTTAGACGATTCGGTTGGAACGAACTTGAAATTCACAGATTATCATATAGTAGCAGAGGGATATGGAGGAGAAGGATTACTATTAAAAAATAAGGCGAATATTTCCCGTGTGGTCAACCAAGCAAAATTATTAGCCAAAAATGGTTCTCCCGTACTTATCAATGCTCTTATGGGTAAGACAGATTTTCGAAAAGGCTCAATCTCAATGTAGCAAATTTTTAGTTTTATATCTATTTTCTTACTTTATATTTAAATTAAAAAAATTTATGGCATTTTGCGTAGTTTTTTCACTGACCAATTCTTGAGAAACACCATGGCTGTATGCGATAGCTGCTATAGAATATCGAGCATTAGCAGGAACATTAAATGGGCCTCGCTTATATGGATGTTGATAATAACTATCTGTTTCTGTTACTAGTGAATCTAAAGGGGAGACTTTAGTTGCATTTCTCCAATTTTTAAATCCATAAGAAGAACTAGGAACAGATAAAGTAAATCCCTTCTCAGGTAAGATTTTTCCATATTCTTTCGGGCCTGAAAAACAATGAAACATTACTTTTTTAAAATTAATTTTATAACCACTTAAAATTTTGAGTATTTCCTTAGTGGCTCCATCAGGTTGATTAAATCTATGGTTGGGGTGTTTTTTATCATATTCATGTTTAGCAGGATTTCGAACATGTAAGATATAGGGTTTATTAAATTCTTTTGTGATTTGGAATATTTTTTCTAATTCTTCAACTTGTTTATTTCTTTTTTCTAAGGTTTTCGCGTGATGAAAATCAAGCCCTATTTCACCTATTCCCAAATATTTTTCTTGATTATCTCGTATATAATTTATCCACTGCTTCCATATTTCATCATATTTATTCTTAGGTGTATAGGTCACGGTTTGTGGAGCCCATCCAGATGTGAAACCATAGTTTTCATCAACATTTTCCTTAAATTTTAAGGTCATTTTAAGTGTTTCCAAATCAATGGAGCTTGTAATTAAATAAAGTCCTCCTTTATCAAAATAATCTGAGAGTTGTTCTTTATCTGGTGGCAAACGATCGTTTTTTTTAGGGCGGGGAAAAGGTAGGTGGCAATGTACATCAATAAATTTTAAATCCTTTTTCGGCTCTGGAATATTGTCACTCTTAGACATAAAAAATTCTCTTTTCAGTTAAATTATCTAAAGAAATTATTATTAAATTAAATTCTTTTTGACTAATTGTATAAATTATTTCTCTAAGATTCTAGATATATACTTTTAAATCTTTTTATTTAACCATATTTATATATTCTAAGTTCAATCAATACTTTGACTTGTTAATAAAACTAAAATTCATACTTATTAAATTAGAGCCATATGAAAGGCTTTAAAAAATTCTATGTGGCAGATAATGGAGTCGTGAAAATATATATGGTCAATATTTTCAATGGTGAGGAAAAATTGATAAAAAAGATCCTAATATTGAATGAATTGTTTCTTACAAAATTGGAAAGCAAGGCTTTAGTCTTACCTTTTATTCATCGATAAAAGATCATTTCATAATATAATTTTATAAAAATAAAATTTAAGAATAGTAAAATAAAATGTTTGAAGAAATCTTTAATAAAATTGAAGAATTAAAAAATCTGGAAAAAGATATAGAACCTAAGATAGATGAGTTAAATAATCAAAGAGATAATGAATTACAAAAAATAAATCAAAAATATGAGGAGAAGATTTCTCACGTTTCAAATGAAGTAGAAACTTACCGGAAAAATTTGATGAAACTTATTTATGATTCATTTGAAAATGCAGTAATGAATGAGTTTGATGCGAAAAGAAGTACTAGCGAATACTCAATAACCCCTCAAATTAGAGAGTACAAAGAAGCGATGAAAAAAGTAGAATTCTTTCCTGAAAAATTAATTGAAAAATTAGAGAAAGTCATTGCACAAGAAGAACCAATTGAAAATCTTGCGTATGATTTAGAAAAGATAGAAAGTCAATATTTCTCATAATTATCTCTTTTCCTTATTTCTAGGATAATAAATGGAAGTATATCATACTTTCTTAGTTATATGAACATATTGAGCCTTAATTTAAATTTATTTAGAATTTTTTCTTTATAATCATGAAAAACTGAATATAGTGTGAATATTACTTGATTTTATAATTATCTTTTAGGTGACCTAATTTCATAGAAATATAATTTTAAATTAGAGAAATTTTCATGGAATTATTAGAGACAGAAATTGAGATATATAATAGTAAATTAAGATTATTAAATTGGTTATGGGATGAGATAAAGTTATATGATGATAATTTAAAACAAGAAATTAATCAAAAGGGTAAAGAATTGCCCATAAATCTTTAATTCATATAAAAAAACTAAAGTTTCAATTAAATTTCATTTATAAAATACTTAGATCCTCTAAAAATGATTTTTTATTTTTCAATTGATTTAAAAATAATTAGTTTCTTAGTTTTATTAAAAAATTATGAAAAAAATGTCAAATTTATTGTCTAAGCTTCTTAAAAAACAATATATTCCACTTTATATATGTTTCATACTTACACTTCTTCTTTATGGTGTTATTTATTTAATTGCCGCTTTTCCAACTATTTTGGCTCCTTTGGGAATTCCCGAAGTATTCGTAGAAACCTTCGTTTTAATAATTCCTGGTCCATTATGGTCGGATATTATATTATTATATTTGTTTCCTTTATTAACTTATCTCGGAATACAATATCTTAGTCCTTATTCTACATTATTTTATACAAAATCTCATAAATCTTTCTATATCTTAAGAACTAAACCTATTTACGGTATATATCAAACTAAATCAGAAATAAGTGGTGCTAAATTATTACTCCGTTTATTAAAAGGAAGTTTTTTATGTTTTGTAATAGCTTCATGGTTTATACAAAGTGGGTTTCATCCTTATTTTCGAGATATGACAAGTGCGGATCCAGCATATGAAGCCTTATTTAGAACAGAAGCATTATTTCTAGCAACTTTCTTTTTTACTCCATTAATTATTTTGATTTATTTTCCTCTATGGAATTTAGAAGATGCGGGTATAATTGCTTATAGAAAATTTAATAAGAAACGAAAAAACCCAGATATTGAAGGAGTAAATAGAATATTTCGAGATTTCATCGAATATTTTATAGGTTTTACAACTATATATGTTTATTTCAATCGTATATACAAGACATTTGTCTTTCTTCTGTATGAAAACCCCTATGGACCGGACTTTGCTGCGTTATTTATTCCAATACTTTTAATATTTCTTCCTTTCCTTATTTCTGGTTTATTTTCTATTCCAATGCTCCTATATGAAATAAAATTTAAAAAAAATATGAATCGAATTCATGTATATTTTGAAATGAAAGATTTTTCATATATAGAAATTCCCAATTTTGAGAATTTGGTTAAAGAAAGAGATATTAAGTAATAATTCAATATTAAATTTATTTCTTTTTTTTCGGTTAGATTTTTAAAATTTCAGTATCTTCGTAGCCTTCTGCCAATTTAGGTTTTATGAAATGAATTGAACTTAGATAAAAGGGGATTAAGCATAATTCTACAAAAATTGAAATTATGAATGGCGCTTTTAATCCTAAAAAATCAACGGCTAACCCTCCGAATAAAGGTCCTATAATAAATCCAAAACTTCTAAAAAATCTATATGCTCCCATCATTTTACCTCGATGACCAATAGAAATTCTACTATAAATATTTTGCATTAAAATATTTCCAATATTTACTATTGCTGTATCAAATGTCAGGAGTAGTGAAAACAATATGATGTTATCAATATTGATTATTGCCCACGTAATAGAGGCTCCGATTATACTTATAATGAGTAATCCTAACGTTGGACTAATTCTATCAATGATATCTCCTAATTTAGGAGCAAGGAACATTGCGATAATACCACTTGGAATATAGGCAAGCATCGCAAATATAGTATTATCAACAATCTCTTCAATAACATAGACATTTAGGAAAGGTTTAGCAAGCGATCCATTAATATTACTCAATAAAATAACCAAACAGAAAAACAGAATTCCTATTAAAATACTATTGTTTGTAATATTTCGATTATTATTCAAATCTTCTTTATTTTTCACAGAGAAATTATTTTTTTCTGTAGGGAATTTGATTTTTTCATCAACCTTATAATGGAAAAGAATGCCTGCATAAAAGTTAGAAATCCCATAAATCAATATTGAACAATAAGTAAAAAAGAGATTATTTGGGAAAAAATAAATACCAATACCTAATATTCCAAAACCAAATAGTCCTCCTATAAATAATCCTTTTCCAACAGCAGAATCTCTTTTTCCATATGCATGGGATCGATGATTTTTATTAGATTTCTCAGCAATGATGGTATCAAAAGGAATCCAAAAAAATCCTACAAAGATTCCTATAGAAAATGTACCAATTCCAATATAAAAGAGAGATTTAAAGACAATAGCAAAATAAAGAATGAAATAAGCTATTCCTCTTCCGAAGGAACCCAGTAATATCAATTTAGTTCTAGATTTTATTTTATCGGTTAAATAACCTGTAAAAAATGTACTTATCAATAACCCAATAGTTTGAACTGAAAATATTAATCCAACATCAAATCCAGATGCGTTTAATTCTTGTGTAGCGTAAATAGGGATAATGAATTCTAAAAAGAAAAACCCAAGACTATTAAAAATTACATTATTGATTACAGATTTGAAATCATCGGTATATTTCTTCTCTTGGTTTTTATGTGTGTTTCTTATCTTCATATTCAGAGTAAATGTCAGATATATTTATCATAATAGTTAATGTAAATTATATTTTTTTAAAAATTGATTAAAATCGATTTCAAAATCTTAATCATCATAATTAGAGATTTTATTTGGAAAGTTATTGATGAATTTCATTTATAACATTCGTGAAAGCACACTTTAACGCAGAAAGATATATATCTAAATGATATAGGAGTGATATATTCATTATTTTATAATTTGAAAAATGAAAACCATGAATGAATAATCAAAAAATATTTGATACTGCTAATTTTTTTTAATTTACATGCTTTTATTTAAATAAGCATAGTTAAAATTATCGAGGGTGATTGCGATTCCACTTACAAGAGTAGGTAAAAAGGATCTTGTGCCGATTATTCTGGTACTTTTACTCTTATTCGTCTCAATAGCATGTGCTAATATGTTAATTCCTTCTTATGCTGCTATAAAAGATGAATTTGGTATATCTGAATCCTTAATTGCAATACCAGATGCCTTTTTTGTGTTAGTTAGTGCGTTTTTCGCATTAGTTTGGGGATATTATACTGATAGAATAAATAGAACAAAATTAATCTTCGCTGGGGCATTTTCTTGGACAATTGGAATGCTTTTAACTGGATTTAGTATTAACTTGCCAATGATCATTTTTTCCCGTATGCTAAGTGGAGCGGGTTTAGGATGTGTGTTACCTGTGGGGTATTCCATTATTTCTGATGCGATCCCTCCAGATGAACGATCTGGATGGTTCGGAATGCTTGCAATATTGAGTTCAGTTTCAAATGGTATAGGACAAGCACTATCATCATTTATTGGTCCTTTACTTACTTGGAGATTTCCTTTTTTCCTCTTGTCTGGAATAAGTTTAATAATTGTATTCTTTCTATTCTTTATTAAATTGCCCTATAGAGGGGCAAGTGAGATCGAATTAACAGAATTAGGGGATTTGAATCTTGAATATAGTTATAGAATTTCTAAAACTGATTTAAATGAAATAATTGGAAAAAAAACAAATCAATATTTGGTTATTCAAGGGTTTTTTTCCATCATTCCCGGTACAATTTTTATATATTTTTTAACCTCAATGTTTACTCTTATTTATTTTAATCCATTACCTCAAGAAATAAGACTTCAGACCGCTACTATTTTTGCAGGTTTGGTTGGAATAGGATATCTGTTAGGAAATATAATTCTTTCGGCACTTGGAGATTATTTATTTAAGAAAAATAAAAAAAATAGAGCAATACTAGCGACTATTTGTATGTTAGCTACAGTTCCAATCAGTTTATTAATGTTGTTCTTTATTCAGCCAATTGAATTAAATGCATTAGGAATAAGTTATCCATCTGTGATTTATCCCTCAGAAATTGCAACGTACTTATTTAGAACAATTGGCGCAATCTTTATTACCTATCCAAATTTTATTTTCTTTTTTATTTTTGCTTTGATTGGTTCAATTTTAAGCAGTGGTCCCGTCGCAAATAGAAATGCTGTTATGATTGACGTTAATTTACCAGAACATAAAGGAACAGCAGCCTCCTTATTCAACCTTTCAGAACAAATCGGAAAAGGTGTAACACTTCTAATCTCATTCCTACTGATTTCTTTACTGGGTAGTATTTACAGAATGATGATTTTTTCTGTATTTTTTTGGCTACCCGCAGGGGTATTATGGTTTTTAGCAAGTCGTAAAGTTGAAGAGGATATGGAAAAGAAATCAAAAATCTTAAAGGAAAGAAAACAGATCACTTTAATAGATTTTATTTTTGAACTTGAAATTCAAATGGACAGGGCAATACAAAAAATACAAGACTCTAAGTATTATATTAAAAAAGATAAAGAGAAATTTTTAGAGCTTTTAAATAACGCAATTGATATTCTAGAGAAATGTGAAAAACAATCTAAAGTAACAAGTATAACTAATATTCAAAATAAAACAAAAAAAATTAAAGAGAAAGCTAAACTCGTCAAAAATCAAGTGAAAGAGATTTATAAAGAACTTAAAAAGAAAGATATTCCAGAACAAAGAAGAAAAAGTCTTAATGAAGATTTAAACCAAATAAAATTATGGATGGGGGAGTGGGAAAAATCTACATTTGGCACTATTCAGACATATTATGAAGATGCGTATTTAAAAATATTAGAAGCAAGACTGTTAAGAAAAGTAAACTTTCTTGAGGCTTTATCTAAGATTCAAAATGCTATTAGCATTTATCATAGAGTTAAACATTTACTTAGTGAAAGGATTGATACGGTCGATAAGAAGAGTGATTTATCTGAAGAAGATTTAGTTGCCTATGAAAAAGAAATGGAATTACAGAAAAAATCTCGCGACGCTCTATGGGCAACTATACATCTCAAAAACCAAATCGATGATGTAATCTCAAAATTAGAAGAACATAATATTGATAAAAAGGATTTAAAAAAAATCTCTAATCTCACCTCTGAATATGATATAAATATTCATAAAGTAATATTAGATACCTTCGCTCAAGATAAAACAACAAAAAGAAAATTAAAATTAATCTTGGATGAGATCAATAAGAGTTTTAATGAATTCGACAAATTGTATGAATTGCAAGATCTTCAGGTGTTCTAAAATCATGTTTATTAACACGTAAAAAAAGAAAAATGGGTGGAAGATTCTTATAAATTAATTTAATAACGTGGAACATTCTGCCTTTAATAAAATTTTATAATTCTCTTTTTCTCCCTCCGATAGCTCTTTAATTGCCTTTCCTTTTGTATGATAATGATCTGGGTTTTCAATATCAAAACATAAGTTCATTAAAAATATTATACAGTTTTTAATGCTCTCATAATTGTCTGCTTCTTTATCTAAACGTTTCATTAATCTCATAAGATATTTAGAATTATATAACCATTTCTCTCTATTAAAATTGCTAAACTTATTATCTACAGATTTCTTGTAAAATTCTAGAATTTCGTCGATACACTTGTCCATTTTTACCAAAATATAATTCATTTTCATACAATTGTGATAAATGCAAGTTGTTAGATAGTGCATTTTATATAAAAAGATATCTATATTTCTAAAGTTCCTTTGAAAAATAGGAAATTCTTTTGATTCAATGATAGACTTGATCTAAGGAGCTTTAAAAAGAAAGAAGTCCTACTGTTTTAAGGAAGTAAAAATAGAAAAAAAAATTTATACCGCGATTTTTTCTATAAATTGATCAATATCTTGTTCTAGATCTACTACATCCTCAATTTCTTTAATTTCGCTACTCGCGAGTTTATTAAGAAATTCTTTCAAGAGTTTTTCTTTATCTTTATCTGTGGGAAATAAAAGAGAACTTTTATAATGCTCCCAGTCCAGGATGTTTGTGAATATTAAAAAAAGCGTTTCGATGTGTGAATATTCTATCAAACTTAATACTTTCTCTTTCGTGATAAGATCCTTTGTAGAATCTTTATAGAAGTTGCTAAGGTCATTATAATAATTAGTTAGTCTTGCGATATTTTCTAATTGTGTCTGCAAGGCTGCTTGATTGATAGGGCTGTCTTTATCTTGATACATGATTTCAAAATATTGTGAAATGAAGTCCTTAAGCTTCTGAAGTTTTTGCTGAAAGATCCTTGTCTTTACAATCCTTTCAAATAGCGGGCTCTCTTTATATTTATAGAATTTGAGCTCAAATTTCACAAGATCGAGTATATCGAAAAAGAGCTCGCGGACATTTATATCTTCAGCCATATATTTTACCCCTCTTATTTTTTTTTATTACAATAATATTTAAAATATTTTCCTATAAAAATAATATGCTATTGGTTTATAGATGATTTATAATCTGCTAAGTTCTTCTAATATTTCATTTAATAAAAAAGGTTGTTTGAGATGAAAAGATGAATCCTTGAAATTTAATTTACCGAATATTGAAAATTATATATTTATCTCTTTTACGACAAATATAACATACAAAATCAAAAAATACGACAAAATTTTAGTTTGTTCTAGCGCAACATAAAAACCAATAAGATGTATATATTTTAATATAAAATTAATGGTATATATGTTGAAAGGTATATACGAGGAAAATGTATTTATCTTTTTAAGAATAAGTTAAGGGGTTAGGGGTATATTTTTCCATGCTTACTAGTAGAGAGAATAATAAAGAAAAGATTCGATCTGAGATTGCAAATATTTTTATGAAAATATCTTGTGAAAACACTGAGAGTAATGAATTAGCTGAAATTGCACGGCAGGCAGTTCAGAAAGAAAATCAAAAAGAATTTAATACTTCCTTAGAGCTTATTACGATATGGTTTCAATCTATTTTAGGTTTAAAAATATCACCTTCCGCAGGTAGATCTGATAATCGAAAAATTGCTAATACATCATTAAAACAATTAATAAAGAAAGTTAATGACTTTCATGATTTTATCTCTGCAAATGAATTATATTTAGGTTTTCTTCCAAAAATTAAGCAACAATATATTCAGTTGATAAAGAGTTGTCCTGAAGCGAAAAAAATATTAAATGAATTCCAAAATAAAGGGCATAAGAATTTGCAAAAGTTAAATTTGATTGAAAGCGACTTTAAAATGTTTTTATATCATCTTGGGATATTTCCTAAAGATAATAAAATGAAAAATGAAGAGTGCCAAGAAAAACTAAGAATTATGGATTCTCTTATAAAAATGATTGTTTTACTCCATAAACCAATAGGAAATGTGAATTCAAGGTTTCAATAAATTAATTTTCTTTTTCTTAAAATAATATTTTAATTAACTCTCTAACTCCCAAATTGAGTTTTAATAGTTTTAAATACTCTTTATTATTTTGATTTGGGTTTATATAGTAATTTAAAAACCTTGGGTGAGACTTAATATAAAAAAATCAAAAACATAACCTAATGAGATATAAACATTTTCCTGCTGTTTTTGTTAAAAGAAATAAAAAGAGAGAAAGAAATCAAAAAATCAACTCATTAAAAGAAATTGATCCAATCTTAGAAAAGAAAAAAGTATTTGAGACCTTTTTTAGATGACCAGTGTAAGTAAGAGAGCAGATTCTTTTTTATTTCCTAATAAAATCTCGAATAGAAGAAACAACCAAATCTGGATCATCGTGCATAATCCAGTGGGAAGAATCTTTACTTTTTATCACTTTTAAATCACTCACAAATTCAGAAAGACCTTCATAAACAATAGGTTTAATATAACTGTCTTTCATACCAATAATAACTAAGGTAGGAACTTCAATTTTACCTGTCCAGTCATCATAACGCCTATTGGCTCTATAATAATTCACAGAGGTTTCTAGGACTTTTGGCTGCGACCAAGCTTGAAGATACATTGCTTTATCTTCCTTAGAAAAAGCGCTTTTATTACGAGCATTTTCGAAAACTGAGAATCTAAGCATTTGGAAATTATTTTGTTTAAGAAGCTCATCGCTTCCCTCTTTGATTAATTGAGAGATATATCCACTTGCTTTTCTCTGTTTTTTATTATCCTTAATCTTTTGACGAAAGATTTTATAATGTGGTGCGTTTATGATGATTAATTTATTGAGTAAATGTGGGTTTACTTCTGCAAAAGCCCAACTAATGAGACCCCCCCAATCATGCCCTACTAAGTTAAATTTATGTAGACCTAATTTTTCACTAAGATTCTTGATATCCTCTACAAGAATTTTTAGATCATAATCATTAACTTGTTCGGGTTTGTCTGATAAATTGAACCCTTTCAAATCGGGAACGATTAGTCTAAAATCATCTTTGAGTCCTTCTAAGATATTCTTCCAGCCATACCAAAAGTCAGGGAATCCATGTAATAAAATTAATGGATCCGCATCCTCTGGACCAACTAAAATAACATGAAGACTAATATCGTTTATTTTTATAAATCTTTCTTCAACATCAGAATTAAAATCCATTTTATAATTTCACCAGATTAATATCAAGATATAATTATCATTTAAATTTTTTCCCAAATAGAGTGGCTTTTCTATGAATTTTTAATATATGAATGGGAGATCGCATCATAAACCCCATATCATCCGAGATGCAGTTACGTAAGTCTAAAAACGTATTATAATATCTCTTTTCTTGTTTAAATTTTCTATTATTTCCATAAGCTAAATACCTTTTTATAATTTTATCCAAAATGACAGTATCTTCATATACATAATAATTAAAGGTTCTTAATGACCACTTAACTGCTTCTAATTGATATTTAATGGCATTTAATGAGCGAAAAGGAGATATTAATAGAGAAAAAAAAGAAATCATTAAATTCATCACTAAGCTTTTTAAAATCTCCCAAGTTGGGATTTTTGGTCGTTCGATGAGTGTATTTATCGGAACACCATACAAAATTTTATTACTATCAATTACATTATTAATAACTATTTTTCTTGGAGCAAATAACACACTAAAAACACGATTTACTTCAAACATCTTATGAAATAATAGCTTACAAAAATGGGATTCAAAGGTTAGA
This sequence comes from Promethearchaeia archaeon, assembly GCA_046497275.1. Taxonomy (GTDB): domain Archaea; phylum Asgardarchaeota; class Lokiarchaeia; order Sigyniarchaeales; family SOKP01; genus TEKIR-8. Next base: position 26,908 of record JAWOFX010000092.1, read on the forward strand.
AAATGACTTACAAACATTCCTGTGGATTTTTGAATCGCAAATAGAACTTTTTTCGGAAGATTTTCATTTGCTTCACGAAATTTATGCTTAATCTCTAATGCAGAGATATATTTCTCGCACTCCCTCATTATTGCTTTTGAGACATCATTGGAGACAATTATTAATAAATCACAGTCAGATATTGATTTGTTATCCTTCCTTTGTGGAACCTGACTTCCAAAAAGAGTTAGAGAGATAAGGTTTTTTAATCCAATCTTTTTTCTAATTATTTTAAAAATATTAATTATGTAATCTTGAGATTTTTTATTCAAATTTTCAATATTTGATTTTAATTTCCCAAGAGAATTTTTTACATTATCAGTTTCCATTTTAATATGAAAAGGTTATCATTGAAAAAAATGCTGCTAAAACTATTAAACTTTTCAAAGTTTAAAAAATAAAATAAGAGAAAATAAAAAATAAATCAGATTTAAGCACGGTTTCCTACTCTATACCCTCTTGCGATTGCTTCAAGAGCGGTTTCAGGTTTTCTTGCGGAACCAATTTTTTCTACTTCAATACCTAATTTTTTAATTGGTTTATAAAGTGCGTCATTTGATTTAACTCCAGTGGCATAATAGACGTGGTCTACATTATCTATAATTTTCTCTACACCTTCAGGATCTTCATACTTCACATATTCATCTCCAATTTCCAAAACATTTACATTTGCTAATTTATCAACACCAAGTTTATCTACTTTATCTAATAGAACCCATTTGGTCGTCTTCCCTAAGATGGAACCAAATTTAGGTAATCTTTCCAAGACTGTGACTTTATTCTTGCCTTTATAGAGCATATCGAGTGCTACTTTAGGATCTAAAGCATCATAAAAGGTTAAGAATTTAAATTGTTCGAGGGATAATGAACCATATTCCGCAAGATAAATCGCTAATTCGATCCCCGTTGCACCTCCACCAATTATCACATTATTTTTTCCAACTGGAGCATCTTTAGTAAATACATCATTAGCCCAGAATACGTGAGGTTTATCAATTCCCGGTATCTTAGGTTTTATAGGCAATGAACCTGTAGCAAGAAATACCACATCAGGATCGAATTCTTTTACCATGTCTAATGTCACTTCCGTGTTCAAAACTGTCTTTATATCTAAACTTTGAATCCAATAAGTATAATCTTCAATCATGCGTTTGAATTCATTTCTTCCAGGAGGGATCCAGATCGTATTAATGAGTCCACCGATTTTATCGTCTTTTTCAAAAATTGTTACATCATGTCCTCTTTTTGCTGCAATCCGAGCAGACTCCAAACCTCCAGGACCAGCGCCTATAACCATGATTTTTTTCTTCTCTTCTAACGGATTTAATTCTCGTCTACTCTCATCAGCTGCTCTTGCATTTCTTAAACAAGTTATAGGTTTTAATGCAAAAACATTATCGAAGCATCCTTGATTACATGCCACACAGTGTATTATAGAATGAAGAGCATTGTTTTTTGCCTTTTGGGGCAAATAAGGATCAGCAATTAAAGGTCTTCCCATACATATTGCATCAGCTTTACCCGCCATCAAAATTTCCTCAGCCAAGACTGGATCATTTATTCTATTAGATGAGAAAATGGGGATATTCACACGATTTTTTATTATTTCCGCTAAGTATGAATAAGCTCCCTCTGGAACGTCCATAGTTAGTTGAGGAACTTTCGTTTCATGCCATCCTCCCGTCACATTATAATAGTCCAAATATTCAGATAATTCTTCGGCCACTACTGCTTTTTCTTTATATGTATTACTTTCGGGAACAAAATCATCACCTGAAATCCTATAACCCACGACAAAATCATCAACGGTCGTTCTTATAAGGTCTAAAGTCTCTTTTGGAAATCTTAAACGATCCTCTAGATCTCCCCCATATTCATCAGTTCGCTTATTCGTCTTAGGAGAAATGAATTGATCCATCAGGTATCCTGCATTAGCACAAACCTCAACCGCATCAAATCCCGCTTTTTTTGCTCTTAAGGCGGCATCCGCGAACGCTTTTTGCTCTCGCTCTATATCTTCATCTGTCATTTTACGAGGAGTGGTGTTGCTAAAATTACTATACACTTCCGATGGCGCGATTGGTTGCTTCCCTATTATTTGCGGAAAAGCATAGGCTCCACCGTGATAAAGTTGACAGCAAACTTTCACATCATCTCTTGTATTATGGACTGCGTCTGTAAATTCTCGTAATCCTGGGATAAATTTATCATCGTCAACCGCAATCATAGATGGTAATCCCTTGCCATAAATATCTACATAACATCCTCCGATAATCAGCATCCCCGCACCTCCTTTAGCTCGCTCAACGTAAAAATCGATTAACCTTTGAGTCATTGCACCTTGATCCGCAAGTCCAAGATGCATAGCAGGCATTATTATCCTGTTTGATACTTCTAAATTCTTAATGCTTAATGGAGTGAAAAGTTTAAAGAATTTCATATCTTTTTCCTCTATTTATATTTTTATATTAATTTAATTTTAATTTATATTTTAAAATATATAATTGTATAATTTTGAAAACATGAATTTTCAAATTAGAAAATTTTAGAATTTTTTAACGAAAATAAGAGTCTGTGCCTTTGTCTTTTTGATATTCTTTCATAAAATGATCAGCTTGCTCTTTAAATTTGTCAAGCATGTCTTCCATCTCCTCTATTTTTTTATCGAGCTCGGAATAATCCATTTCAATCGCAAAATAATCCTTTAACACAGTGACCAAAGATTTTGAAGCTTTTGGGTCGAGATTAATCATTCTTAGTGGCAAAGTTTCTGCTAATAAGCAAATTCCGGGAGCAAAATTATTTTTACCTGCCCATGCAGGCAATATACCATTAGCTCCAGCAATAACTCCACTCTCCATCACTTCCGTGTTTTCTAATTCTAAAAAACTTTCTGTAATCTTTTTATCTGTCCCAGAAACATAGACTGTAGGCTCTTCTTTATCCATGGACTTATCTGAAACCATAGCACCTGCGCTTAAATACATTCTAATATTTCCTTTTGTTAATTTGTCCATCTCCTCACAAAATTGTTTGGAAAATTCAAATACACCTTCTGGGGATTGGGGTTGATAATCACCTGTTAAAACAAAAATATCTCCGTTTTCACGACCTTTATAAAACAATTTTGCTGTTGGAATATCGAGAGCTCCCTCTTCTACTGAACTTTTGGGAGGAAAGTCAAAATACTGGATATCAAATACTAATTCCGCATTAATAGCATCTTTAATCGAACTAATTGCTAATTTTCCCACTAATGCAATACCCGGCCAACCGATTAATACCGTGGGATTGTTTAATTTCTCTGGATCAAGTTCAAGTTTCTTCTCGAAATTTATATACATACATATTTTAATTTATCTATCTAATTTAACTTTATTTCTCTTAAACATAGTTAATGAATAAAAATATCGCAAAATCATCAATTCATTTTAAAAGAGGATTATAACTAAAATAAATGAAATTGTAATATAAATGGAGCCATTTATTCAAATCTCAAGGAAATATTAAAATCAAAACTTTGATGGATAATATTTAATATTTAATAATCTTTCTAATACATGAAATTTTATAGTTTGAAGGCGATTTCAAATTTCAATGAATACTTTAGAATTTTTAAACGGATTTTTGAGTCTTATTTATGTTGGAATATCGTTATTGATTGGCTTAACTCTAATTTATTCATATTTTAAACGAAATGAAAAAATACTTATTTATATAGGTTTTAGTTTAATTGGAATTGTCACTCCATGGTATCCGAGTAGTATTTCATTTATCGTGGCGCTTTTTAATTATGGAAAAGGAATTCCAGAAGTATTATATTATATAATAGGAAACGCATTCGGTCCTCTCTTCCTTTTTGTATGGTTGGTGGTTTTCACCAACTATTATTATCAAAAGTATAAGAAATATATATTAGGCGCCTCGATAATTTATGGAATCGTATTTGAAATCATTTTTTTTACTTTATTAATATTGGATCCGTCAAATATAGCATATTATGAACCCCCCGTAAATGTCGAATTTACGGGTATTTATTTGATACTAGCGGTATCAGTTATAATGATTTTTTTTATCACTGGAATACTATTTTCTTATGGTGCAATTACTTGCCATAGACAAGAGGATAAGATAAAGGGCTTTTTTGTTTTTACCGCCTTTATATCTTACACCTTGGGAGCATTTTTAGATGCTGCAGTTCAACAAGATTATTTAAATTTAATAATCACCAGAACGATATTAATTTCGGGAGCAATTGAATGGTATTTTGGATTTATTATGCCCAATTGGCTTAAAAAAAGAATCCTAAATTAATCTTCCAAGAATTATAATTATCATAGATTTAGGTATAAATAAGAGGCGTTTTATTCTTATGTCTCCCTAATAACATTATAACTATTTTTCACTCAATAACGATTATTTCACAGAAGAAGAATAAAGTAAATTTAATAATAAGAAGTTTTATTATTTAGGTAATTCAGCATTTAATTCTGAGTGGTTTCAAAATATGGATGCTTTCACTATTTTAAATGGTACTTTTAGTATAATATATGTATTTATTTCAATCTTAGTTGGAGGTACAATGATCGCAGCTTATTTTAAAAATAAGGAAAAGCTGCTACTTTTGGTTGGTTTGACATGGATTGGTTTAGTAATGCCATGGTATCCAAGTAGTATATCCTTTATCGTTGCTCTTTTCAATAATGGAGTAGGAATCTCAGAGATCGCATACTACTTAATTGGGAATGTTGCAGCTCCGGTTTTTATTTTTATTTGGTTAATGGCGTTTACAGAATTCTTTTTTGTAGAAAAACGTAAGGTTATATTAGGAGGAGGATTAGTTTACGTAATACTATTTGAGGCTATATTTTTAATATTATTAATTCTGAATCCTAGTGGTATTGCCGACTTTGAACCCCCGATTAATGTAGATTATAAAGGTCTGTATTTAATTCTGGCATTATCCGTCATTCTCATAGTATCTACTACTGGATTATACTTTTCATATCGGTCGATTAAAACAGAGAAGAGAAAAACCAAAATAAAGGGATATTTCCTTTTGGCTGCGTTCATTTCATATACGATTGGAGCGATTCTGGATGCTGCTATCGCAAGAGATTATTTGCTCTTGATTATAGCAAGGATAATATTGATTACAGGCGCAATAGAATGGTATTTTGGGTTTATAATGCCTAAATTTTTACAAAAAAGATTGGAATAGATGAATTCTGTAGAAAGAATTTTTGATTTTTAACAAAAAATTAGAAGATAATCAAGATAATACCTATGTATCACCATGGTATTACACTTTTTTTTTATCTTTGCTTATAATTTATTCTTTAACTACTCATTTGATAATTAATTGAATTATGTTAAGATCAACTCTTATTGATGAAACAATTAAGGTTTCTATTATAGGTTTCCCTGCGGTGGGTAAAACAACAATGACCAAAATGTTAGCCCAGAAGGAAACAACGAAGAAATATATTCCAACTGCTGGTTTTGATTTAAAGACTGTAGAATTCGGTCCTTACCGTTTGAAAATCTGGGACTTCGGAGGTCAAAAAAACTATATGAATAAATATTTAGAAGATTTCATTGTAGGATCAGATTTGATTTTCATTGTAACTGATTCTACCCCAAAAAATGTTCTGAATTCGAGGGAACTTATAGACCATGCTCGAGAAATTATGGAAGATGACTGTCCCATTATCGCAATAGCCAATAAACAAGATTTATGTGAAACTGATGGGAGAATGAATCATAAAATGGTAGAGGATCTATTACATACAAAAACGGTTGGTTTGAGTGCTGTAGATCATCAAGAAAGATTGCGTTTAATAAATATTATAGAAAATGAATTAGAAAAAGTATTAAAAAGGAGGGATTTAAAAGAATGAATTTTGATAAAAATGAATTATTTGGTGCGGCCCTCATAGGGTTTGATATGATTGATGGCCCGTTTCTCAAATGGAAAAAGGAATTTAAAGAGAAAACGGATATTGTCCAACTGGATGATTTCGCTATGAATTTTTATTTATCATTTCGAGGGGGAAACTCGGGTAAAAAACCAAGAGCCATACTTTATGATAATTTTTACATAGTAGCTTTTCCGAAAGATCTTGAATTATGCTGTCTATTTATGAAACCAAAAAATATTGAAGCTAATATAAATAATTTGAATAAAATTGCATCTAGAATCATGTTAGAGATGGAAATTGACGAAGATAATGAATGTGTTGAAGATGAAATTAGTGATGATTCTGATGAAAATACAGTAGAAGAGATTAAACGTCTCATTCTTAATATGTTAAATGATACGAAAATGAGTACCCCAGAGATGAGAAAATACTTTAAGCTTACCAATGCTGAGATTTGGAAAATTATGTCAGATCTTGAGAGTGCCAAAAAGGTAATGAGGGCAGGTAAGAAAGGGAGAGCTCAACTATGGACGACTCCATAATTCTCTCAAAATATTAAATTTTAACATAATTTTTATTTTTTCACACCTCTTTTAAGATTCGATCCTCCCAATGTTTTTCTTTTAAAAATATGTTGGAAAAAACCATATAACAAATATCGGGTAGAGCTTTCTGATTGTATTTTAAAGTTATAAACCTAAGAATATGATTGATTAAATAGATTGCTAGAAGTTCAATCTCATAAACCCCAATGTTTTTCAAATTTTCACCTGAGTAAGAAACATCCAGTTTATTCTGATTTTCATCGTATGTTAGTTCAATAAATATATTAGGAAATATTTCCTTGTTTATTTTCCATTCTCTGTCTTTAATCAACACTTTAGCCTCAAAAATTTTTTCTAATCTTATCTTATCTTATCTTCTGGGTTTAAGAATGTAAGTGCGAGTCTTCTTTTTCTTAAGGTTTTTTGCATTAATTGGGTTTTTTCGTTATAAGAGGTGCTTAATGGAGTCTCATTTCTTAGTCTTCTCTCAATATAATTAATAATTATTTCGTTATATGAAAAAAGTTCTTTACCTGATATCAAATAAACCCGATCTCCAGAACAAAGAAATTTTAATTCCCCTGCTGTATCTCCAAATTCACCTCCATAATAAAAATATGATATATGGATATTAACCTCCGGAAAAATTTCTAAAGTAAGGGTCCACTCTTCATCGAATCCGATATTTTCTATCATTGCTCCGAGGTCTTTTTTACTAATTTCTTCTATTACATCTATTTGAATATCTTTGAATAAAGGTGCTTTAGCCTTACTCATATCTATTAATTCTCGTTCGTGAGGTCCTCTTATACCAGTAGCATCAATTTGTCCGATAGTGAGAAATCTTCGTCTTTGAGTCATTTTATCATTATTTATGTTATAAATTAAGATTCAAGCAAAAATAAATTATTAAGAAAAAATAGGGTTTTATATTCTTCTATGTTTCCAATTTTTTTCCTTGGTCATCAAACGTGAAAACATAATATAACAAATATCTGGAAGATCTTTCTCTGGGTGGTTTATCGTTATAAATCTAAGAATATGATTGATCAAGAAAATTGCGATTAATTCAATATGATAACTTCCAATTTTTTCCAAATTATCACCTGAATAAGAAACATCTAAGTCCTTCTGATTTTCATCATATATTAGTTCAATAAATATTCCCGGAAATATTTCTTTTTTAAATTTCCATTCAGATGGGTTTTTCCATACATTCGCACCAATAAAATCTTGCAGATTTTCCTTATCCTCTTCTTTTAGCAAATTAAAAGGTTCTTTTCTCTGCTCTAAGACCTTTTTCATTAATTCTGTTTTTTCTTTATAATTTTTCTCAAATGGTTTCACTCCTTTAATTTGCCTTTCTATGAAATCCATAACTACATCTATATATGTAGCAATATCTTCCCCAGGAACCCAATATACTCTTTCACCAGAGAATAGGAATTTGAATTCAGCTTCAATATCTCCACCAAATTCATCTCCAATATATGTATAGACCATGTGAATATTTACTTCAGGAAACATCTCTTTCGTAATTGTCCAGTCCTCACTAAACCCAATATTTACGAGTTCTCCTCCAATATCTTCTTTAAGAATCTTTAGAAGACTCTCTCTTTCAAGATCTATAAAATTATGATATTTTGCATTACTTATATCTTCTAATTCCTTTTCATGTGGACCTCTAACACCAGTAGCATCAATTTGACCTACGGTAAAAAATTTTCTTCTATCTGCCATTTTTAAAAAAATTCAGTTTTGTATTTATCTAGAATTATTTTTCCTTTTTTTTGAATTTTCCTACAAAAAATCCTTTAGTTGCGTGTTTTGCTGGAAACAATCTTCCCGTACCGTCGAGAATTTTCCCATTAATCTTGTAAGAAGGGTGAAAGAATTCGGGTAAATCTAAAGGAATAAGTTCATCAAGGAATTGTTTTATTTGCAACTCTCCTTCTTCAGCATAAAGACTGCATGTGGAATATACTAAAATACCTCCAGATTTTAACATATTTATTGCTGAATTAAGTAATTTTTCTTGCAATGTGATATTTTGATAAAGAAAAGACCTATTTTGCCTCCATTTTAATTCTGGATTTGAAGAGAATGTACCACTTCCACTACAAGGAGCATCTAAAAGAATTGTATCAATTTGAAGGTTTTGTCTCAAAGGAAAATCGATGCTGTCTGTATTTAAAATATTAATATCAGAAATTTTGTAAAAATCCAATAGATTAACCATCTCAAATACTCTTGATAAATTGAAGTCCGACGCGATGATTTTATTACTATTACTAGTGAGATTAGATAAAAGGATTGTTTTAATTCCTGGCGCAGCGCACATATCTAATATGATTCCTTTTTCAGCATTCGCTAACAATTGAGCAATGACGACAGATCCTTTATCTAATAATAAGATATTACTTTTTTTATAGAAGTTGGTCTCTAGTATTTTTGATATATTTTTATAAGAAATTGTCAGTAAGGAATCTATTTTGTTTGACTCTTTATATAAAATATTAGAATGTGTAAGATACTTTTTTATTTGTTCCTTTATTTCTTGAGATTGTTTATGTTTAATAAGGAACAATCCAATATCTAAATCTTCTTGATTGTTCATCGCCTTTATATTTTCTAATAGGAAGTTTTCTGACATATAGGGCAGAAGCCTTTTCAGAAAAAAAGTTGGAATCGCTTTTTTAATACTTCTTTTTTCTAGTTTAGATTTATTTTTAAGAGCCTTTTTCCATGAGAATGTTGTAAGTTTATTATAAAAATCGATAATTTGTTCTTTTTTCAACTCAGATTTCCTTCCTCGGAAAAATGGGGCAAAATCTTTAAGAATTTTTTGGAGTGAGGTTTGTTCCCAAATATACTGATAAATTAACAATAAATAAAAACTCTTTTTCCCCAAACTAATTTTTTTTTTATATTTTAAGGCACTTATAGTTGAACTTAATATAAAGTTAATTTTATTCCAGAATTTAATTATTTCCATATAATAATGAAACGCAACTCTGTCTTTACGAATGGATTCTGTTAAAGAGGTGTATTTTTCCTCCAGAAACTGCTTAAGGTGAGATATTAATCTTTCCAAAGTTGCTTGATTCATTAGATATGGATAAATTAAGACATATTGGGATACATTCTAAAAAATTAATAAAAAAAAGGTATAGAAGTTAATTAAAACCTATTATTGCATTTTGAAAATCTATTAGGTAATTTTGTTTTTTCAATTCAATTATTGTACTGATTACTTTATCTCTTGGTTCATCCCTTCCAGCTAGTCCAAAACTCAGTAAATCTGAGAAAAAGAAATATTCCTTCTCTGTTTGAATTTGAGAAGCCACTTCTAGTAGATTTTTTTCTAAGGTATCTAAATCATCAATCTCTTTATCTTGATTCAGTTTTAAAGGATACATTAGAGAAATGTTAAAATATTTCTCAACTAATTTATCTGCACCACTAAACACAGAAGTATCTCCTTTAAATGTAGCAATATACTTTTCATATCTCTGTTCAAATTCATTTATAAAATCTACTTGTTGTTTTTTAATGTATTCAGAGGGTTTTTCCTCAGCAATTAAGGCTCCTCTCACATGATCTCCGTCTGCTAAAATTATATGAAAATCATAGTAATCCATTTCAAATCCTTTCTGTAATTTCGTGCTGTCTCCTTTTTTAAATTCTTTTTTGAATGATGAAATAGCATGAAGAAACCCACTAATCAAATCAGGATCTAGTCCCTCGGATGAAATTTTTTGAGTGTAGATTGCAACACCAATATCTTTATGAATAATCATAATATAAGATAATTTGAGTAGATCTTCAAGTATTTGAGCATCCTTTTTCCATTTTTGCTGCAATCGCTCAATCTTTTTGTGTCTGACCACCACATATAGTCCGATGGCTGCCATAATTGCGATGATTGCAGGACTTAACTCTATCAATGTATCTAAAAATATAGTAAAAGAATTAATTACACTAAATCTTGTCGAATACGTTTCTGAAATTGCGTATACATCCTCTTCAGCACATTGAACCCGAATTGAATAGCCACGTCCTGTAGATTTTAGATTTAAATTAATTGAAGCAATTCCATTCTCACCAGTAATGGTTTGAAATTCATCTACAATATTATTATTTGGATCCAATATCTGGAAATATATATCTAGATTTGACACAGCGGTACTATTATTTATGGTAACATTCACTGAAAAGAATTGATTGCCCGCCATATACTCCGATTGAAATTCTGTGATAAATTGTATT
>JAWOFX010000105.1:0-14792 GCA_046497275.1 Promethearchaeia archaeon
GCTTAAAAATTGTGAAAATGCCAGGGAATGGACATTGTTATGTACATTCACATTTATCTTTAGATGATATTAAAGAGGTAGAAGAGGAACATCCCAAGGCTGAGCTTTTAGTCCATCCAGAATGTAATAAAGATGTCAGAGATTATGCTGACTATATAGGCTCAACAGCTGGAATGTATAATTATGTTAAGGAAAATCAAAAAAAACAAAATGAATTCATAATCGGGACTGAAAGAGGACTTTTAGAACGATTAGCGGCAGATTTTCCACAAAATCGCTTTTATATAGCATCTGAAGAGTTAATATGTGACGGTATGAAGAAAAATAACCTTCAAAAGATAAAATTGCTATTAGAAAATTTAGAAAATACGGAGTATGAGGTAAAAGTTCCAGAGGATATAGCTAAGAGAGCAATGGATCCCATCCAGAAAATGCTAGAATATTCAAGTTAATATTTATAATATAAATCAGTTTTTTATCTTTGTGTGGCAAATCGGACATTCTTCCCAATGTCTTGAAACTTTCGCTTCACATTTAGGATTAGGACATATGATTAATTCTTCTTGTTTTAGAAGCTGTTGTTTATATTTAATACTAGCTTCATTTGCCTTATCTATACTTTTAATTAGATCGTTAGATCCAAAATCTTTTCCACATCGGGAACAAGTTTTTGCTATATCTCGATTTAGTATAGTTTTACCGCAATTAGGACAAAATCCTTTTACTTTATCCAATAATTCATCTAATTTTTGTTCTTGAGCCCCAGATATTGAAACAATATTTAAATCCTCATACTTTTTTGACCCATGGATAATATTTATTAGGGAATTAACTCCTTCCTTTGATTTTGTTAATTTTTCTGATTGAACTACAATATCCATTAAGAAGGTTTTAGAAATACCCATTTTAAGAGCAGTATTAATGATTGATTTCTCAATAAGCATCTCAAACGGTTCTTGTATTTTATCCCATATCAAATTCATTTCTATTAATTTTTCTGCAATTTCTTCGGCCATTTCATCTAAATCATAGAATTTTCGATATCCTTTCAAATTGATATGGATGATTTCTTCAATTAATTGGTCTTTTATTAATCTTAATGTGGTGGTACCTAATATATCTGCCTCATGAAAGAAAAAAACGTCATTATCTCGAGCAAACATGAAGAAACCGCATTTACTCGACATTATTTTGTCAACATAAAAATCAATTTTAAATTTTTTTACATCATAGTATTTGCAAAATTCATTTATTTCAAATTTATAATCACGAGTTAATACTGAATTCAAAAAGATATAAAACAAAGCCAGAAATAATTCTCGATTTTGATTTAATTTAAAAAATTGATCTCCTATTTTGGAGATTTTACTGAGTATTTGAAATCGTATTGATTCTTCAACTCCGATTTCCTCATAGAAATTAGTTAATTCAGAAGTTTTTACAATAATATCATTTATAATTTGAGTATCAAATAGTTCATTATCATTAATCGCTTGATCCTCATTTAATTTTTCAATACCTTTTTCTGTGATAAAATAGTGAGGTGATTTCTCATGGATTCTTTTTTCAATATCATTTTTTTGAAGATGTAATTTTATATATTTTGAAAGGGTAGACTTACTCATTTCAGAATTTTCCTCTAAATCCGAAAATCTCTGAGGACCAAAATTTTTAAGAATGAAAAGAATACGTTTATCATAATCTAAGGTTTTAACGATTTTAGAGATATTCTCTTCAAAATCCCTAGAAATATTATTATATTCCATATATCAATAATTGAAAACTAAATACTTAAACTTGAACTAATGTGTGAATTTTTTTAGAATAGTTCGAACTTAATAGATACCGGCGAACTAAGAAAAAAATCTTATTCTTTATTTCAAAATTTTGTCAACTAATAACTCAAAATTTATAACTAGAAGGCATTAACTTTATAAAACTTATCTTTATAAATTATATCGAAGAGAATCATTGAGATTTAACCCAAATCTCTCCAAACTTATTTCAAATGAGGGAAAAATTATGTCAATACAAGATCCAAATGTATTAGAAAGAATTAAGAAAATTGAAAATCGATTAGATAATTTAGAAAAAAGAATTTCAGAATTAGAAAATCTTTTAAGAAGATCTCCAAGTCCTCCCGATCGACGTCCATTTCCGGGAAAAGGTCCTAAACCTCCTGAACCTTTTAAGTTTTAGAGGAATTTAAAACTTTAAAATATAATAATCAAGTAAGAAGGAAAATGTCAGAAGAAGAATTTAAAATCCCAGATAATAAAGAAGATGCAGTCCAACAGATAAAAGAAATAAGAGAAGAAATTAGATATCATAATAAAAAATACTATGTTGATAATCAACCTGAAATTAGCGATGCCGAATATGATCAACTAGTGAGAGAATTAGAAAAGTTGGAGGATGCTTATCCAGATTTAATAACCGAAGATTCACCAACACAACGTGTAGGAGCAGGGGAGATTGACGAGTTCCAGACGGTTGAGCATAAATCTGTTATGTTAAGTTTGGATAAAGCATTTGATTATCAAGAATTGAAAGATTTTGATGACAGAGTAAGAAGAAATTGGAAAGATAAAACAATTGAATATACAGTAGAAACCAAGATAGATGGTTTAGGAGTAGCCCTATTATATGAAGATAAAATCCTAAAAAGAGGTGCAACACGTGGTGATGGGGCAAGAGGAGAAGATATTACTCCCAATATTCGAACAATTTCTGCAATCCCCTTAAAACTTACTGATGAAACAATTTTCAAAAATGCAGAATTTAGGGGTGAAATATATATGCCCAGAGAAGCATTTGATGAAATGAATCGGGAAAGAGTAGAAAAAGGAGATGAACCATTTGCTAATCCTCGAAATGCTGCGGCGGGGACAGTTAGAACAAAAGATCCAAAGATAGTTGCCAAGAGACCGTTAAATATCTTCTTCTATTCAACTAGTTATTATGAGGAGGGAGAATTTGAGAAATACACTGAAATTATGGAAGAAATGCGGAAAGCAGGATTAAGAGTTAATGAATATCAAGTGAAGCAGGGAATTGATAATGTATTCAAATATATAGAAGAATTTGAGGATAAAAAGGATGCATTAAATTATGACATTGATGGTATGGTTATAAAAGTTAATGATTTAGAAGCACATGATCAATTAGGGCACACTACCCATCATCCCCGATGGGCAATAGCTTATAAGTATCCTCCTATGAGAAAAAATACGGAAATAAAGGATATAAAAGTATCTGTTGGGAGAACTGGAAAGTTGACACCCATTGCGATACTTGATCCTATCCAATTGTCTGGTACAAAAGTATCCAGAGCTTCATTACATAATGAAGATGAAATAGAAAGGAAAGATATCCGTATTGGAGATATTGCATTAGTTGAAAAGGCAGGAGAAATAATACCTCAAGTTGTAAAAGTAATAAAAGAAAAAAGAGATGGAAATGAAAAGAAATTTGAAATGCCCCACACTTGTCCTGTTTGTGGAAGTGCAGCAAAACTTTTCGGTGATGAAGTTGCTAGACGTTGTATAAATGCCCAATGCCCTGCACAAATAAAACAAAGACTTGAGCATTGGGGAGCCAGAGGAGCGATGAATATAAAAGGTTTGGGTTCAAAATTATTGGATAGATTAGTTGAGAATGGCGTCGTAAACAATATTGCAGATATTTATGAATTAACCGAAAGAGATTTAAAAAAAATAGAACGAATGGCTCATAAATCAGCACAAAATTTATTACAAGAAATTGAGGAAAGCAAAAACAGAGGATTAAGTAAAGTATTGTACGGTTTAGGTATAACCTATGTGGGAGATCATATTGCTAGAGTTCTTACAGAACATTATAATTCAATAGATAAATTAATAGAAGTTAATAAAAAAGATTTAGAAGATATAGATGAAATTGGTCCACGAATCGCAGAAAGCGTAGTATCTTTTTTTAATGATGAGAAAAATCAGAAGTTAATTCAAAAATTACGAGAATATGGGGTTAAAATGAAAACGGAAAAAGAGGAGAAAACTATGTTTTTGGAGGGTAAAAAATTTGTTTTTACTGGAGCTTTAGATTCATATACTCGAGCAGAGGTATCAGAGAAAATCCGCCAAGTGGGAGGTCGGGTGACATCAAGTGTGAGTGGAGAAACAGATTTTTTGGTAGTCGGAGATAACCCTGGTTCTAAGCTTGAAAAAGCCAAAAAAGAAGGAACAACCATCCTAGATGAGAAAGAATTCTTAAAAATGTTAGAAGACCAAAAATCAGCTTGAAAATATTTTGTTAATTTTATGTAGAAAAACACCCTTCTATTTTTAATTATAATCTAAACTTGAGTTCACTTACTCTAACAAGAGTATTTTAATATTATTACTCTATTTTGATCTTAAGTTTTTAATTAGTAAACTAAGAAAAAAGAGATAATAAATATGACACAATATCGATTTAGATTAACAGGGGTTCCACCCGATCAAGCAATTAAGCAAATTGAAATTGATCCGAATCAATCAATCGGAGAAATCAAGAAAACTGTCCAGCGCGAATATAAACTCAACCCGATTCTTGCAATCCAGTTTATCTTTAAAGGGAAGGTTTTACCCGATGATTTAAAGTTTGCCAAAATTGGGATTCATCCAAAGAAAGATGTTATAACTGTTATGGCGACTCAAGCTGGTGGAATTTAATTTTTATTTTTTATTCTTTTTATTTATTTTAAGCACTTTTAATAATAATTAAATTTGATTAAAAGAATTCTAACACTTTACTTTCTATAACCATGAAGAAAGAAAATAATATTCATAAAGCGTTACAAACCATTTTTTTAGATTTTGATGAAGATTTTTTCAATTTAACTAAAGAGGAGATTTTAAGATCTAAGGAGATCCAATTATTTTCTAAAATTGTTCCTAAATGGTTGGAAATTTTCAAAAAAGGATTTAATAGTGATCAAAATGAAGCCTATAGAACCTTAAAACATACGATTAGGACCCTATATGTATATTATTCTATTATGAACAATCAATTTGAAACCGACATAAAAGAAACGAATATGAAATTATTAAAAAATCAATTAGAGGAAATTTATAATTATAACTCTCAACTCTTTCCATTAATCCTCCTATTTCATGATATAGGACGACCTTTCAATAGAACATGGCATAATATAGAATCTAAAAAAATTATACAAAACAATTCTCTTTTAGCCAAATTTAATTTGTGTGAAATTGAAAAACATATTATCTTAACGGTTATTGAACAACATCTTCTTTTAGGAACAATTTTTACGGGAGAATCTTCCTATTTAGGAAGTATTTCTCTTTGGAATTCAATAAAGAATTTGGGAATAAATCTCTCTGATGCTGATATGGATCTTATTTTTAAATTACTTTATTCTTTCACTTTAATTGATATATGGGGTTATGAATATTCTAAAATTTATGATCACTATTTCAATCACTATTTTGAGATTAGGCAGCATTTAGCAAAAATATTTAAAAAAACTTGGGATTTGAATAAAGAGATACAAGAAGGTTTTTTACAAAAAGAGTTATCTAAATTAGATTTTAAGAACTTTAAATGGCGTATTGCTTGTTCATTAAGAATTTTTCAATTTGTAAATACTAAAGATTATTTGACAAGAGATTTCTATTTTTCAAAAATTGAAGAGGGACTTCGAAAATCTAATATGAGATGGGAAAGTTTTGAGGAGAATTTAGGACAGAATCATCCAAAAATCCAGTTTAAATATGCTTTACCTATTATGATGATATTAGCTAGTGAAACGTTTAAACGAAAATCAATAGAAAAAAATGCAGAAATTCATCCTGAAATTTTTCAGTTTTGGATAGAGTCATGTAAAAAATTAGATAAATTCATTTCTAAAAATAAAGATCTAATTTCTCCATTATGCTATTATGTATTTAATTTACCAAGAACATGGTTTTTAGACAAAAAATATATTGATCTAGTAAGAAACCAAGGATTCATTATAAAAATTAAGAAAAATGATTTTCAATTTAATCAAGAAATTTTTGGGTATTTATTAAACATCCAAATCTAAAGATTAGATAAATAAAGTTATACTTTCTAATTTTGATTACTTTCCAAATTTTTAATATATTCTTCTCTTTTTATTTTACCTTTCTCCTCATATTTAGGCCATAAGCGTTTTAATTGGCTTGGCATACACATTACTAATTTTGAAAGGATTCCTTCAGTATGCGGGATACATATCTCAACTTTCTCTTTGATTATGGCTTTTAACACGGCTTCCGCCACTTCTTCGGGTTGAACAGGATCGTGTAAAAAAGTAAGGGGGGATCCATCATGTTCTGCTTCATATCGTAGCATTGGGGTCTCAACGGAATCTGGAAAAATGGTGGAAACTTTAATATTATACTCTTGCAATTCAAAATATAGTGTCCAGTTCAAACCTCGCAAAGCAAATTTTGTGGCAGTATAAATTGAGCTATAAGTTTCGGGAACTATCCCTGCTAGGGAGGAGATTGTTATAATATGTCCTTGTCCAGCCTTTTTCATAATAGGAATGATTTCTTTCGTAGTATGTATAGTTCCAATAAGATTTATGTTAATTTGCTTTTCAATTTCTTCATAAGTTGTAGTCTCAAAAGACCCAGGCAAGATTATTCCTACGGTATTTACTAAAAAATCTATTTTTCCATATTTTTCAAGAGTTTTTGAATAGAGTTCTCGAACTTCTTGTAAATTTGTAATATCATAAGGCATTATTAAAGGATTTTGTTCAAGATCCGTTAAAGCACTCTGGATTAAATTTATATCTTTATCTGCTAATGCTAATTTTATCCCTTCCTTATCAAATAATTTAGCGATTTCTTTTCCTATTCCGCCCACTCCAGAAATTACTGCAACCTTATTTTTCAATTCCTTTCTTTTCATTAGAATCTCTCAATTATATAATTTTATATATGATTTATTATGTGTTGTGAATAAATAAATGATTCCTTGTGATCCGTTTTTCTTTAAATATTATAAAAATTAAAAATTTTGAATATAGAACAATAAAGATCATTGAAATTTCCATTGTGAGTAATTATTCAATTTACATTAGTTTTTTTATACTATGATAACTTAATTCAACACAATATATGAATAAATTAAGTTGGTGTTTATAGTGGTGTGGGGAGGTTCCCTTAATTCAAGAGGATCTGATTATTTAAAGCAGCTTCAAGAAGCAAATAAAGCCGTAGAATTTCTGGAAAAGATTAAAGGAAAGATTAAATTAGAAGACAAAGATTACATACGGAAAACTATAGATATTATTACGGATTATATTAATAAACTCGCAGAAGGGCAGAAATAATTTCCTAAATTTGCTTAATTAATTTCTTAATAATAATGATCACTTGATTTGCAGTTTTTTTTATTATTTTTGTTAATTGGAATTCAAAAAAAGGTAAATCTTCATTTTCATTTATTTCTTCAATGGTTAATTCTCCCTCTTTATATTGTATCAATTCAGTGAAACCCTCAAGACTCTTTGGTACGAACCCAATCATAAATACATCTTTTAAATTCGACATATTTTCTAAAAGATAATCTATAACGATATGGATTGGCATTGTATGAGACGAAATTGGGACAAGTTCTTGCATATTTTCACGTTCAATAATTGCAACTGTTCCTGGCTCTTCATCCAACGTACAAGTATCCAAAATTATAAGATGTGACGGATTAAATCTAATCATTTCATCCATACGGGCTAAAGGATCTATCCCAGCATTGATAAATAGGAATTTTTCATTATTTTTATCCAATAATTCGGTTATGATGTAGGGTCCGATCGCATCATCCTTCATTTTATTTTCTCCAATGCCAAGAAACACAATTCTTTCTGCGTTCTTTAATCTTTTTAACAGCTTATCAAATAAATCTTTCATATACAAATAGAATAATAGTGAAGAAAAGATTAATTTTTATATTCCCATTTCATATGAGAAAAATTCATTAAATAATGATACTTATTAAATTGTAGAAAAATGAGCGAAGATTCTGAAGAGACAGAAAAAATTCAAGTAGAAGGTCTTATTGAGAATGATAAAGTTATAATTGAAGATTCTGATGGGATTGCTGAATTCTATGAAGGGAGTTATATCGGAAATCTGGAAGAGAAGGAAAATAAAAATATTTTGATTTTAGATTCAATTGAGGTATTATTACTTTGTGAGAGAAAAAGAATCATTCTTTGGGAAGATAATGATAAAAATAAAAATCAATATGACTTTGAGGGATTACTCTCGTACTTCTCGCAATTTGATAAAGAATTATGGCAAAAATATGTCATTTATATGGATTTAAGGAGAAGAGGATATATCGTTCGATCTGGTTATGGAGATGGAATTGAATTTCGTGTGTATAAAAGAGGAGCTGATTTTAATGAAGATGTTGCGAAATATTTAATTTATCCCGTTTTTGAGGGGGCACCTATTGAATTGCGAGATCTAGATAAAATTTCTCGGGTTGCATTAAGCTCTCGAAAAGATTTAGTAGTGGCTACTGTCGATCGAATGAGTAAAGCTATATATTATAGTGTTAAAAAATTCGAGATACTCAGTCGAGATATTGATGGAGATAAACGATAAAAATAACATTACAGGTCTAACCCGCATTATTTAACTATTAGATACCTAATAATTTAAATAGATAAATTTGATTAGGTAATATTCATTATTTAACTACGAAGAAATTCCTTAAAATTAGGTAGGTATTATCATGAACGACAAATTTTGTTGTGATACTTCTGTAATCTTTTCTGGTCAAATAATACGCTTGATAGAAGATGGAGATTTAGGCACAAAACCGAATATAATTATTCCTAATGTAGTTGTTGCAGAAATAGAATATCGATCGAATATTCAAAAAGAGATTGGATTTTACGGAATAAACATTTTAAAAGAATTGAGAGAGTTTCATAAGAAAGGAGAGATAAATTTAATTATAAGCGGAGACCGTCCAACTAGAGATCAGATCAAGCTTTCCCCAGGTGGAGAACTTGATGCGCTCATCAGAGAGGAGGCAATAAAAAATGATGCGCTATTAATTACTACTGACAGAATACAAGGAGATGTAGGCATATTTGAAGGATTAGAAGTTTTTTATGTCCATAATCGATCCCCACGTAAACCACGTGATGTATTGGAATTAAAATTATTATATTTTTTTGATGATTCCACAATGAGTGTTCACTTGAAGCGAAATAATCCTCCATATGCAAAGAAAGGTTCACCCGGGAATTGGCGATTAGAAAAAATTTCAAATGATGTAATTTCCAACCAAGAAATTGAAGATATTGCTTATGAAATAGTTGAATTTGTGAGGGAAGATGAGCATTCTTTCATAGAGATAGAAAAAACTGGCGCAATGGTTGCACAAATGCGAGAATTCAGAATAGTTATAACTCGCCCTCCGTTTTCGAATGACGTTGAAATTACAGCAGTTCGTCCACTTGTAACATTAGAACTCTCAGATTATTCTATAAATGACCCATTACGACAGAGGTTGGATAAAGCAGAAGGAATATTAGTTTGTGGAGCACCAGGAGCTGGAAAATCTACATTTTGCGCAGCTTTAGCCAATTATTATTTAGATCGTGAAAAAGTGGTAAAAACATTAGAAAGTGTAAGAGATCTGCAAGTAAGACCTGAAATCACTCAATATACTAAATTAGAAGGAAGTTTAGAAAATTCTGCGGATGTATTGCTATTAGTTCGTCCTGATTTTACGATATTTGATGAAGTAAGAGTGTTGGAAGATTTCAAAATATATTCTGATTTTCGGTTATCAGGTGTTGGGATGGTCGGTGTAGTTCATAGTTCCTCGGCGATAGATGCCATTCAGCGATTTATCGGCAGAATTGAATTGGGGGTATTGCCCTCTATAATAGATACAATTATATTCATTGAAGGTGGAGATATATCTACAGTCTTGGTAGTAAAAATGACTGTCAAGGTCCCTACAGGATTTAGAGACAAAGATCTTTCTCGCCCAGTTATAGAAGTAAGAGATTTTCATACGAGAAAACTAGCATTTGAAATATATTCATTTGGGCAAGATGTAGTTCTAAACCCAATAAATCCCATAAGTTCATCAAGAGGATTCCGAAAATTTGAACAACATTCCACAATGAAGAGACAAAAATCAGGAGAGAGAATACCTTTAGATATAGATATAAGAGGAAATAAAGTAACAATAAATGCGCCTCAAAATTATTCATCAACCAATATAGAAATCTATTCTAATTCTCAATTAATATTTACTGGAGCCCTAAGTAGAAATTCAGATATTAATCTTTCCTTATCAACACGCGAAGGACAAAAAATATTAAAAGAATATGATAGGAATAAGAATCTATATGGAAGAAAAAAATAGTTAAATCAAACCTTTTCTAACTTATCTTTAACTTTTTTAACTATAGGAATTAAAATCTCATTAATATCTTTAAAAAACCTTAAATCAGCCACATCATCATATGGAGTTTCCCCTAGATTTAAGATAATTAATTTAGCTCCATTATTTTTTGCTTCAACCGGCAAATCTGCTGCTGGTGTCACCACCAACGAGGATCCAATGACAAAAAATAAATCTGAATTTTTAGATTTTTCAATTGCTTCATACAATTCATCATAAGGTAAAGGATCTCCAAAATTCACGATACTAGATATTAATCTACCACCACAATGAGGACAATAAGGTTGATTTTTATTTATTGGACTAGTTCGGTAACCAGGTCCGTATTTAGTTTTATCCCATCCGACTTCCTCAAATGTGAATTTTCTTTTACATTTCAAGCATTTCATAAAGTAAAGATTACCATGTAATTCTGCGAGCTTATCGAAAGGAATGCCAGCCTTCGCATGAAGCCCATCCACATTTTGAGTTATCACATAATCTAAAATACCTAACTCCATTAAATCTACCAAAGCATAATGACCTTCATTTGGTTCAACTTGATCCCATGGCGGTGTTTTAGGTGGAGGTAGGCCTTTATCTCTTCGTGTCCAGACGCCATCAGGACCTCTATAATCAGGAAGTCCGCTTGATGTAGAGATTCCCGCTCCCGTAAATGCTACAAAATTTTCTGATTCTAATATCCAATTGACAGCTTGCTCAATCTTTTCTTCTAGACTCATAATAAATATCTGAAATTGTTTAAAAACGATTTTCTTTTTATTAGATATAATTCAATTTGGGTAAAAAATATTTCATAAGACCTAGAATTCATATTTTCACTTTTTTTAAAATATTTAAACCTGAAATCACACTTATAAGGTCTTCATCCAATATGTTTAAATAGTATAGTAATAAACAAAATTACATATCTTTAAAAATTTTTAAGGGTGATTTTTTAATGATGGAGATCTCGAAAAGATGCAAAATTGTATTATTAATTAACTCGGTTGCTGCATTAATATTTATGGTATTCTATTTAATCATTCCAAAATTATATTTTAATATAACAGATGGTCCTGTTTTCGATCCCTATTATTGGCGGGCTTTCGGAGTGACACTATTGGTCTTAGGTCTTTTTAGTTTACGTGCTTATTTGATTGGAAAAAAGGAACAAGCAAAATTTATGTTAGAAATTGGATTCATTTGGCCTCTAATAATTCTCATCTTAAATATTTGGGAATTGATATTCCTCGAACTTTCTTTAACATACACCGTAAATACTTGGCTCAATAATGTTATCCTTTTAGTACTAGGCATTATGAACATCTATACTTATTACAAAGAGTGAATAGATTGTAAAGATTTAGAGAATTTGCTTTTTATTTCAGGAATCACTAGAGTCTGAGTTAGGTTTCTGAGATTTTAAAAATTTCTTCCGAATTATCTCTCTTATCAATATTCGCAACTCTTCATTTCGATTTGTGCAATCTTTTCCCTGAACTATTTGATCAATAATTTCTTGAGGTATTTTTTCCCTTATGATTTTCATTCTAATTTTAAAATAGAAATATTCTGTAATAAATTTTAATCGGGTATTTTTATAAATGAATGAAGAATTATAAAGGTTTTCAACGCGTTTTGTTTATAAAATCGTTCTACCCGCTTTTTTTTATATCTCACCTTCTCTTCCTTTTAGACATGTTGCGCTAATCTGATAATTTTATCGGTTTTTAACGAATCACGATTTATTGCAATTGTTTTAAGTGGCTCGTCTTTTTCATTGTCCAAAACACATTTAAGCTAAGATTCACTATTAATTCACATGGTTGGAAGAAAAAGAAAAGTGTATGAACCACTCTGGAGACCCATTGAGGCTCAAGGCGAAAGCGGAGCCCGATTTTCATTAGGGACAATCCAATTGTTTTGTCCCGTCTGCGGAAGTCCAATGGTCGGTCCATTTGGAACACGTGGAAAAGATGGTACCCGAGTAGAAGCATTTCAATGCAAGGAAAAAAAATGCCCGCATTTAGAGAACCATAAAGTTGGGAAAGAGTTTATCTTAACCACTTCCTATCAATTCAAGGAGTTAGTATTTGATAAGCTTAAGGTTCTTTATGAAGACCTCCTGAAGGATGGCGCTAAAAATAAGACGATTGCAAAAAAATATTCAATATCCGAATCGCAAGTATCGGCACTTAGAAGCGAGATTGAGTCTGCCATTGACAAGCTTAACGGACTCGATTCACTCGTGTTGATGTCTCAACCGGATACCGCGGTTGCCATTGATGAGACCTTCCTTAAAATCGAAGGTACCTCCATTTACATCATAATTGCCACGGGATATGCTTCTCGTAAAACCTTGGGAGTAAAAGTATCTAAAAGTCGCTCAAAAAAGGATATTCGCGAAGTGTTTGACGAAGCAGATGATAATACCGAACACCATATCACCACGATTACTTCCGATGGCTTGAATGCCACACAATCCATGGCGAAAAATTTGAACAGGGAGATCACCCATGTAATCCACCCCCATAAAAAACCGTTCAAGAAAGCAATCATCAGGCACTATAGCTACGAAAATGACGAAAGAATCACGACCACGATTGGCGTGAAAAGTAATTTTTTTAAAAAGCGCGGCAAGCGGCAATTCAAGTACATGGAAGCGAGAACTGATCTACGACCTAAAGTAAGGAAAAAACGAGGGCGTCCAAAAGGGTCCAAAACCAAGAAAAAGTCAAAAAAGACGAGAAAGAAAAAAAAGCGCGGCCGTAAAGGACTTTACACGGTTTTTGATAAGGGAAAAACGGGTTATGCAACGATCGACCCCTATCGGAATAAATTAAAGTTAGGAAAAGGGATGTCCAGACCGGTGGCGACCGGCCTGAACGCGACATTAAAGTTACATGCCCTAATGTCAATTCAGAATAATCTTGCAGAAAATATAAATTCTGTCCTCCGGGCTATTATCCGGTTAAGAGGACCTAAAACCATCGAATCCGTGGAGAGACGCATTAGGGCAACATTAAAAATACGAAATCATCCTGAAATCTTAGAGCAGATACGGATCACTCGACAAGTAAGGGGTGATTTCTTAATAAACAATCTAAAACTTGTGGATTACGCCGATCTACTAGAACGGGGGATTATCATGTAAGAAAATAAAAAAGGGGGTTAATTTTTAATTGATCATTCATCTATAAAATTAACCTTTTAATCTTTAATAATAATTTAAAATTTAATATAAAAGATATTAATTTGTTTATCTTATGGTCTGGGAAATCTGCCCGGAAATCTACCTGGAAATCTGCCTGGTCTTCGTCTGGGTCCAAAAGGCCCGGGCCCCCACCTAGTATGCATAAAAGGTCCATGTCTGTTATCATGGAGAACATTATCAATAGATAAAACAAATCCGACCAAGATTCTTCTGTCAGTCTCTTTATCGAGTATTTTAAGAGCGTATGTATCTTGGAAATCAAATATTCCCCCAAGAAAAATATCTCGCCATCTATCTGCTTTTTCTATTTCAGCAACAATTTTTCCCGTAGATAAATCCTCAATCTTATAACTCCATCCCATAAATTCTCCTTGAGCTTCATACCAGCGTTTTCCTGATGGATCTTCTAACCAGAATTTAGGACGGAAGAATGAAGTGATTTTTTTCTTAATACGAGCTATGAGATTCCCCTCGGGATCTTTAAGATCTTGAGCCCCTCGAGCTGAAACAATTTTTTCATGGATTGTTGCGGCAACAGTTCCATCCGTTTCTAGCAATTCGATTTTCCTTCGTAGACTTATAAAGATCCGGTTCATTCGTCCAATAACTTCTCCATTTTCATCATATATGTCACCTCCACCCCAATCCCAGTATTTCTCTTTAAGCACATAATATGTTCTGTTAAGATCGAATAATCCCAGTTGATTGGTATCTTGTTTCTGAGATGTTTGCTGAGTAGATTGCGGCGGAGATTGAGAACGATTTAATTCTAATTTCTCACCACATTCTTCACAATATCGCTGATTTAAATCATTAATTTTAGAACCACAATTAGGGCAATACATTTTTAATTTTATACTATTTTGCTTGTTATTTAAGTTAAGAATTTCAAATTTAAAATTTTAATATAGTCCATTTTTTTTTCTTTGAAAAATGTGAAAGAATAAGTCCAAAAAAGTAAAAAAAAGAATTAAGAAAAGGGCTTGAAGTCTAAAATGAATGGCTCGAAACCAAAATCAACTTTAAAGGAAGGATTAACTTTATGTCTAAAAATATTTGTTGTTTTATAGCATTTGTTCATTTTGGGTGTGTAATCTTTTAACCATATGTGGATGTATGGCTTCTTGAATAGGGACAAAGAAAC
>JAWOFX010000110.1:0-24310 GCA_046497275.1 Promethearchaeia archaeon
GAAAGTAGAGATGATGGTATTGTTGTAAGAGGAGTCAAAATAAATATTACCAACACAGCATATGTAGACGAGTTAGTAGCTGTCCCTGTTAGATACATGGGTCCAGAAGATCACGATTATGCTGTGGCATTTGCCTTACCTGCAGATTGGGAAGGTGTAAAATTACTCGCACGACCCGCATGGTTTAGTGAAAGGCAAAAATATGATGCTCCAGCAGCAAAATTTGGTGATGTCGAAACTATGATCGTATTTGATGATGTGTTCGTACCTAAAGAACGAGTCTTTTTGAATGGTCATGCAGATCCACGACAAACGGCATATGCAGGATTTTTGGCATTAATGTTTGCCCATTATCATCGACATTCGTATACAGGGTGTAAACCTGCGGTTTCAGAAATTTTGGCTAGCGCATCCGCTTTAGTATCTGAATATAATGGGATTGAAAAGGAATCTCACGTAAGAGATAAATTATCCCATATAATAGGAACTGCTGAATTAGTCTACGCTGCGGGAGAATCGAGTGCTTATCATTCTGAAAAAGCACCGTCTGGAACACAAGTGCCAGATGAAGTTTTAACCAATGCCGGAAGAAGACTGGCAGGTGAAATGATCTATAAAGAATATGAAATTTTGGCCGATCTCTCTGGCGGTTTAGTTGCTACTTTACCATATGAAGGTACTTTTCTCAGTGATGAGGTTGGAGATTTAGCAATGAAATATCTGACAAGAAATCCTAGAATCCCACAAGAAAAGGTTTATAGATGTTTTAAAGGAATCGAAGATTTAATTGTCTCAGATATGGCGGGTGTTATGCAAGTCGCAGGACTCCATGGTGGAGGATCCCCCCAAATGGAGACAATAACAATGATGATGAGATACGATCTAGAAGAACTGAAAAAGATTTCCAAGTACCTTTTTGGTATACGCAAAAAATTAGGAAGATATGAAAGACCTACAGTCACTCCAAGAGAACAATTAAAAAAATTCAGAAAAGCAATGGAAATGAAAAAACAATCTAAATAATTATTTTTAATTCCTTCTTTTTTTTATTTTTATTTAATTTTAAGAATCATAAAGAAACTAAAATATCAATTTTGAAAATCAAATATTTTCTTTGTGTCCTATTTTTTTAATAAAGGATTGTTAAAATTAATTAAAACATTTTAAGAATATCATTTACTATCTCTTTTAACTATAATTAAATATTTAATCATCTTGAGAGATCTTATGAAAAAGATTGAAAGGGCTATAATTAGTGTATATGATAAAAGTGGTGTAGTGGATTTTGCAAAAGCGTTAGCAAATGAATACAATATAGAAATTCTATCAACAGGAGGTACAGGTCAGTTATTAGAAGAAAATGGGATAGATATCATAAAAATTTCTGAATATACTGGTTCCCCCGAAATGTTTGAAGGGCGTGTGAAAACATTGCATCCAAAAATCGAAGGAGGCATTCTTTATAGGAGAGAAATTGAGAAGGATGTAATTGATGCTGATAAATATGATATACCTCCTATTGATATGGTGGTGTGCAATTTATACCAATTTAAGGAAGCTATATCTAAACCAGACACAACTTTATTGGATGCTTTAGAAATGATTGATATTGGTGGTCCAACAATGATCCGAGCGGCAGCCAAAAATTATCCTGATGTGGTAGTGGTTCCAGATGCACGCTATTATAAAAGGATTCTCAATGAATTAAAAAAAAATAATGGAAAGATCGGAGATTCGTTAAGAGCTGAATTAGCTCAAGATGTTTTTGTTATAATGGCAGATTATAATGCAGCTATAGCAAATTATATTCAAAAAAGAAATGAAGAAAAATTATTGCCACGTAATCTTATAAAGGTTTTTGAAAAAGTATCAGACACGAGATATGGTGAAAATTGGGATCAAGAAGCTGCTTTTTATAGAGATCTGTCATCAAAATATGGTCTGCAAGACTTTAAACAACTAAACGGTAAAGAGATCTCATTCAACAATTATCTTGACATTGATTCATGCATACAAATTTTATTGGATTTTGAGACAGAAGATTATGTAACTGCTATATTAAAGCATACATCACCAAATGGAATTGCAAAAGATAGCACGGATCAGCTTGAGTCAGTAAAAAGAGCATTTAGTACAGATCCCTTATCCGCTTTTGGTGGAATATGGGGAGTTAATAAAGAATTGACCGAAGAAGTGGCAGATTATATCGTGAATCAAGAGAATATTTTTATTGAAGTTATTATGGCACCATCATTTGAAGGCAAGGCTCTTGAAATTTTGAGAAAAAAAGAAAATATGAGAGTGCTTGAATTCGGAGATTTTCTTACAAAACGAGAGAAACTATATGGTAATTTTGAGATAAGATCGGTTCTTGGAGGAATTCTTGTGCAAGAATATGATCATAAACCAGTTATAAAAGAATGGAATGTAGTGAGTCAAAAAAAAGTTAATAATTTGGAAAAAGAAGCACTTATCTTTGCTTATAAAGTTTCAAAATGGGCAAAATCCAATTCTGCATGTTTTGCTCAAGTTTATGATACTGGAATGTACACAATTGGTATAGGGGCTGGGCAACAAAGTAGAGTTCATGTGGTTAAATTAGCCGTGCAAAAAGCTCGAGAGTTTGGTCACCAAAAGGCCCTTATTGAATCAGTTATGGGCACAGATTCGTTTTTCCCCTTTCCCGACGGATTAGAGGCAGCAGTTGAAGCAGGAGCAAAAGCAATTATTAACCCAGGAGGATCAATTCGTGATGATTTAGTAATAGAAACGGCAAATAATCTAAATTGTGCATTAGTTTTTTGCGGTAAGCGAGTATTCCGACATTAGAAACATCAATTATCCTTTTTATCATTATTATTTCATATTAACTCATTAATATTCTACTTAAGTAATCCATCTAAAATATTTAATTGGAGGTACATTTCTACATATTCATATCTTAAAAAAAATATTTCACAAACCTTGAATTATTACCCAGAAACTGGTTTGAGCTAAATAGGTAAATCTATTTCTGAACTATAGAAATTCTCTTGTTTCGTAAAAAATATTTAAATGTTAAAAAACATAAATGTAATACATAAAAATTATTCTATCATTAGAGATTTTACGTAAGTAAAGTCGGTATAATTCGTAGAAATCACCATAAGAGGAGCATTTTTTAAGAATGGATTTTTTTTTAAAGAATTTAAGAGAAACATTATCAGCCATCAACAAACTTATAGAAGGCAATATTTATGTCGTAAATACTAAAAGGGTTAGAAGATGCAATAATATTAAATCATCAAATCGTTCGAAAATAAACTTCATCTGGCGTTCTCTGGCATTTCTCGAAGAACATAAAATATTAGAATTAAATGGAAAAAGTAATCCTAAAACTTATAAAATTTTACCTCAAGAGCAAGTAGATATTGAGAATTTCATTGAAAAAATCGAAGAAAAAAGATAATTTTTGAGAATTTTAAATAAGATTTAATTGTTCTCTTAAATCTCTCAGCTTCTCTTTTGTTTTTGTCTCCTCAGGATTATTTATTAATCGTTTTTGATAGAAAAGAATATTTTGATATTTTAATTCTATCTTATTAAACAACTTTATCCATAAATTAAATCCATCCATTAATTCTTTTACTTTTTCATCTTCTGCAAAAGCCCTTATTTTCTCTCCATCTTCATCCATATAAGAAATTGCTTTATATTTTTTTAGTGAATATCCCTGTTCTTCTAAGAATTTTTTATTGAGGCGATTGATAATCGCATCAAGCTCGCTTCTCCAATGAAAATATCTCTCGTTTATTTTATTGAGGGAGTTTTGAATTATCTTAATTTCTTGCGGATAAATTGTTGAATCTTTCGTTAAAATTCTCTTTATTTTTTGAAATTCTTTATTAAAGTTATCATAATAATTATTTACAATAATTTCAAATTCATCTAAACTATTTATGTAATTTTTAGCAAAAATTATTTCATCTCTGGTAAAGGTATAGGTTTCTTCATCAAATTCTCCTTTTAATTCTCCATTATTCCTAAGTTCATTGAAAATATCCATCAGAATTTCTAAATCTTTTTCGCTTAATTCTTTGCCATAAAATAGGTCATTAAATGAAAAAAGCGCACCACTAGAAATCATCATCTCTTTGATTCCTTTTTCAGTATAAAATTTCACCTCGTTATCTTCTTCATAGAAAATTCCTTTTAGTGTTCCTGATTGTTGCAATTCCTCAATAAGATTCTTCATTAATTGTGAATTAATATCATATGTTCCTAAACTTATAACACTCTGCGATTGGGATTCTGTCTTGACAAATTCTTTGATTTTTTTCTTTGCATTCTCGATTTTCGATGGATTAAAAATTATGGTATCTCCTTGAATTAAAAAATTAAGATTTAGCTCATTTAAATATTCTAAAAAGATTTTGTATTCCATACCTGTTTTTGTGAGATACTCTGATATTTTAATTTGGTCTTTACTTTTGATTTCCTCTCCTATTGATTTAGTATTTTCCGCAATTTTGAGAAGGATTTCTTCTTTATTGATATTTAATTCTTGAGCAAAAATGTTTATTTCTTTCGCCTTCTTTTCCTTATCTTGAATCTTACTTATAGAATCAATTCTTTCTTTAAGATATTTTGAATAATAAAATACCGTTCTCTCTTTATTCCAAAGTCCGCTTCTCTCATCAACAAAAGTATCAAAAATATCATATAATAATATTTTATTAATACCAAATTTTTCTGAAATGCGATTTACATCAAAATATCCAATAATTTTAGTATTTTCTAACTCTCGTTCAATTTTCAATTTCCCAATATTTGTCAACCAAAAAGTTCTTTCATGAAAATTGGTTAAATATTCTTTTGGGAGATGTTTTATAAGTTTGATGAAGGATCTGTCTGTTAATTTCGTCTGATAATCCTTTAAGTCAATATAAGTTTCCTTTGTCGCCAATTCAACAATTCTTTTCTGAATTCTATCCATTAGAAAGAATTTTTCCTTCTCTCTCCCCAATAAAACTAAGAAATTATTCTCTTGAATGACATCTTTTATTAATTTTTTTACATAGGGTAAAGGAAGATGATTATAATCTTTTAAATCAATAACTCCATTCTTCTGCAGATCATCAATGAGTTGAGATTTGATATAATTTGCTGGATAAAAATAAAACTCTGAAAGATATCCTTGAATATGTCCTAATTTTACTAGGGTCTTAATAAATAGCTTTAGATCCTCCTTATTTATAATTTCAGAAAATCCCTCTAATATTTTATCATAAGAGACCTTATCCGATTGACTAAAAAAATTATTTAATTTCTCTTTTTCAAGTTCATAAAAATAAATTTGTTTAGTTTCTTGATTTTTAGTATAAAAATAAATTTCTACATCTTTCAAGCTCAAATCTTTAAAACTTTCTAAAAATTCATTAAAATTAATTCCTTTTTTTTTGTTTAATTGTGTATAATTATATCTCTTTTTAATAAAAGTATTTTCTAAAAGCTCTTTTAATTCATCTGCTTGTTTTGATATGAAATCTTCTTCCTTTAATTCAGGAAACTGTTGACATAATAGAGTTCCTAATGTGGTTTTAAGCATTTCTACATCTTGATCGAAGAACGATTCAACTATTTCTTTACCAATGTTCCTTAATCTGTAAAGATGCTTAAATTTGAACTTCTCACAATTTTTTAAAAATTTTATAAGTAAAATTATATTTCCGATTTTTTTTTGCTGAATTTCAAAATCAAATATTTCCAATAATTCATTTTTATTATCACGAAGCAATTCTGGTTTTAGTTTCAAAAAACGTTTAAGAAAGTAATAACAATTTTCTCGAATATCTTCATCTTTATTTGATAGTAACTCAATAAATTGTGAACTATATTTTTGATTGAGATATTTTGGATTACTAAGTAAGAAAAACCCTAAGATTATAATAGAATTTAACTTTAGTTTTAAGTCTTCAGAGTTGATGAAAGGTTCAATGATCTGGATAAAATTCTGATCATAAATTTCAGGATACTCTTCTATTACTATACTCAATACGTATGTAATAGGAACTTTCAGTCTTTCTTCTTTTAAAAGTTTTTTAAAATCTTCCATTAGTGAGGTGAGTTTTGACCTCTTGTCTTTTCTTATATACTTATTGAGCTTATTTATTTCCGAATGTAACTCTGGAAATGCTTCGAAATCGTCTATATTAAACATGATTCTTTTGAAATATTTTTATAGGTGAATGAAGCGTAAAATAAGAATTTTGTCGATAAAATTATAGGTATTACTTTTAAAATCCCAATGACAATCTCTTTTTTAGAAAGAGATAATGAAATTACAATTCTTGTTATAAAAAATAATTATAAATTCAGAATAAAAATAAAATAAAAAAAAAGACTTCTAATGATTAGATTTTTAACAAGAAACTTTTATTCCTCTTGTTCGTCTACCGATACGTGGGATAATAGGTGATCAATCCTATCTGCTTTATTATTGACATTTAACACCGTGGTGAGGGTAATAACTTCTTCTCTTCCGCCAGGTAATAATGTTATTTTACCTGCTCTCAAAAAGAGAAATTCAAACACGTCTGGGATAGACTTTTTAATTCTTAGGGCTTGTACCGGATATCTCTCAGCAGAACTGAAAATTCCGCTTTTATGATAGATTTCATTTCTTTCAACCTTCCAGTAGTCAAACTGAGCATTAATAACGACGATTAATAGAACAAAACCAAATATGATGGTCATAGTTAAATAAAATTCAGCTGTGAGTCCTACGTTAAACAATCCCCCACCTCCACCTCCACCACCTAAATTTACGTTAGGAAGTATCAGAAATATTGTTACAATGATGGAAATCACGATGATAAGAATCAACACGAAAAACTTAGTGGATGAGAAATCAAAAGCGATAACGAATACATTAATGAAAAAGATGCCTACCCAGAAATATCCAAGTATATAGTTTGGCTCTCCCGGTAAGAAATATTGAATCACCCAGAGTACCAGAGAGGTCAAGAACGTTGGATAGAAGAATATAATCTTAGGATAGCCTCTTAGAATGATTACTTCATCTGTTTGCGACATTTTTTTTAACCTTTTTAAAATGATTGTCCAATTAATTACATTGGGTTAATTAATATATAAACAAACTTACTTTAAAAAATGTTTTTAATATACACCAAATGCAATCTCCATTTAAAAATCAAAGGAAAATAAGAAAAAAGTAAACAAATTTTAGTAATAATTTCCAATAGAATGTACCATCCTATTCGATAAGGCAATTTGGGTATTTCCACTATCACTTATTCCCATATGACCTGGAAGTAAATACGTAACATCTAGCCCATCCACAAATTCTATAGAATTCTGTAGTTTCTCTAAAGAGCCTCCGGGGAAATCAAATCTCCCAAAACTTCCCTCAATGAAGACTAGATCACCTGGAATAAGAATTTTTTTAATAGGTTCATAATATACGATAGATCCTTCCGAATGACCAGGCGTATGATAAATTGTGAATTTGTATTCTGATCCAATATTAATAGGTGTATCAAGATTCAAGTCTGTCACGTTGATTGGATGTATATCAGCGCCAAACATACTGGGGCTTATCCCTAAACTTCTTGGAAAAATTTCGGAGGATTTTCCTTGCCGTAAGATTTCTGCGGTTCTTCCATAAGCAAAAATCTGAGGAGGATCCTTCTTTAATTCTTCTAATAATCTATATAATCCCAAGACATGATCAACATGTTCATGGGTAAGATATACTTTCGTAATATTTTCATAATTTAACTGAAATTTTTCCATTCCATCAAAAAGTCCGCTCAGAGATTTACCATTTCCAGCATCAAATAAAGCTAATTCGTCTGTTGTATCATCTTTAATAATATATTGATTGCAGTCGAGCATTGCTTGCTCTTCGAAATAAAATAAGGAGTCAACAACATTTCTTCCCATTTTTTGAGATCCTCCACTGAAAAACATTTAACTATTCACTTTATACCTTAATTTTAAAATTATAAAATTAGCTTCCCTTAATTTTTTTATTCTTTCAAATTTTAAAAAATATAAGTAATAACAACATAATAGATAAATATGGAAGAGAATTCCGATATTGAAGAGCTAAAAGAAAAAGTTGATTTCGGAATAAAAATTTGGCTTGAATTTGAAGGAAAAAGTATTTTAGGGTCGGGCTGGGCGAATCTATTAGCATGTATTGATAATAGCGATATCGAATCATTAACAGATGCTGCAAAAGAGTGCGAGTATTCGTATAAATATGCATGGAATATTTTAAAACGAATTGAAGAGAGAACTGGTTATTCTCCAGTCATAACTAGTAAGGGTGGACGTGGTGGAGGTGGGTGGGTTAAATTAAATAATTGGGGAACCTACTTACTTGAAAAATATAAGACCCTATCTGAAGAAGTAGAAAAATTGAATATGAAATTAAAATAATAAGAGTATCGAAAAACAAAATTAAATATCTTTTAATTAAAATGTTTATTATTTTCTATACCTATTAATTGGAAAAAGGACTTTAAAGAAGCATTTAGATTTCAAGTTGATTGAATGGAAGAAAACGAGTATTCACTAAAAAAATTTGGGGAATTAAAAGTAAGTGAAATAATGGTGAGAGATCCTTTATATATAACTCCTAAAGAAAAAATAAGCGCCACAGAACTCCTTATGTTGCGTAAAAATATTGGCGGACTCCCTGTGGTAGAATCTAAGGAAAGTAGAAAACTAATTGGCATAATAACTCAGAGAGATATAAGATTAGCTCGATTTGCTATGTCATTAGAATCACATACTTTAGTTAAAGACCTTATGACTTCTGAACCTTATATTGCGAGGGAATCAGATACTTTAAAACAGATTTTAAAAAAAATGTTTAAATTTGATATTGAAAGATTGCCTGTTGTTGATGAAAAGAATCAACTAATTGGGTTAATTCTCGAGAAAAATATTTTAGATAAATTGGCGGGATTCTTAATAGATGGTTAAAAATTTAACTTAAAAAAAATCAAAATTTAATTATTAAAATTATTATTAATAACATACATTATTTAAGATTAAAAAAACTGATTTAAATGACTTTAAGACCTGGAACTCCGATCATATTGGATGTAGGTTCTGCCTATACTAAGATAGGTTTTGCTGGGGAATCTGGTCCTAGATATGTATTTCCAAGCATCACGGGAACTGAAAAATATAAAACTGTTATGGTTGATATTGATGCCAGAAATATTTATGTAGGAAACGATGCAATGAAGATGAGAGGGGTTTTAAAAATAAATCACCCAATTGAGCGGGGAGTTATTTTAGATTGGGATGATTGGTATCAAATTCTCAATCACGCATTTTACACGTTGTTACGAATTGAAAACCCAAGTGATCATCCTATTTTATATGTGGAATCTCCTTTTGAGCAAAACGATGTAAAAGAGTTTATCGCACGAGTATTATTTGAAACACATCAATTTCAAAGTCTAATTATGGTTCCCTCCCCCATTCTTTCTTGTTTTTCTGTAGGACTCACAACGGGACTTGTAATAGAAAGCGGAGATGGAATCACATGGATTGTTCCCATTATTAATGGCCAAATTATATATCAAGCTGTTCAAAAATTAAACCTCGCAGGAATGGATATTAGTAATAACCTAAAATCTCTTCTTATGAGAGAAGGGATAAATATTACATCTTCAGCAGTAGATGAAATTATACGCGAAATCAAAGAAAAGAACTGTTATTTTGTTCTAGATCCCGAAAATCCTAAGAACACTAAAGATAATGTAGCATATCCAATGCCAGATGGTTCAAAAGTTGGGATTCCTTCTCATATTCTCTATAAGGCACCCGAAGTTTTGTTTCAACCACAAATGCTCGGTTCTAATTCTTTAAGTATCCCCCAAGCAATTATTGAATGTTTAGAAAATACTAATAAAAATTATTGGGGTAATTTTCTAACATCAATGGTCTTATCGGGGGGAAATCTCATGCATAATGGATTTGAAGAGCGCTTAAAGAATGATTTGGACCCTCTTTTGTCTCAATTAGGATCTATTCCTAAACCCAAAAAGATTGAACCAGATAAAGAAGAGGTTGCTCTTCAGTCTATAGAGGGGAGTCCAAAAATAAATGATACATGCCCAAAATGTGGAAATCTTGTGGACTTATCAGAAGGATATAAAGCTTGCCCTATATGTGGAGCGGATTTATCAATGCCACAGATCTCCATAGAGACAAATAAAACGAAGGTCGAGGGAGGAGATACTATCCCATCACAATGTCCAAAATGTGGGAAGAATATAAGAGAAAAAGACTCAATGTATTGTCCATATTGTGGAAACGATCTTCGAAAACGTGATTATGATATATCTAAACAAGAAGATGAGAAAAAGAGAATTTCAAATAACAATTTTGAAGTAAACGAATATTTCGATGAATCTAAAAATGTTATAAAATTCTATATCCCAGATAATCTTCAACTCTCTATTTTCAATGGAGCAGCAATTCTTGGAAGTTTACCTTCGTTCAAGAAACTTTTCATTACTCATGAAGACTTTCAATCTGATAAAGAGATCATACACCGTGATATTTCTCAAATTTTCGCTTTATATTCTTAAGAAATTATAATAATCACGAACAAGTTTGATTTCTTAGTTAATTTTTAATTATAAGTTGAATTTAAACAAATTAATTTAGAAAGATAATATGAGGTTGTCTTATTGAAAAAGCGTTCTGTAAGTATTTTATTAATAATTTTCACTTTAGTATCTCTTTTATATTTATCACCTTTAGTATCTGCGAAAATAAGAAGATCTTACCTACAAGAATTTATATTCGATAATAAAATCTCTGAAAGCGAAGGATTTACTAATAGTATTGACGAGGAGATAATCTCATATGAAGCTACTTTTTATTCTTTAGAAATTTTGGATTATTACTCATTAAAAAACCAAGCAGTGGATGCGTTAGAATTGGCAAATACTTTGAGAGGAGAACTCTCTTCTCTCTTAAATAATGAGGAAATGACCCTCTCAAAGATGTATTTTATATTAAGTTCACTTGAAATATTGGGATATGAATCTAATTTAGAAGAAGAACTTGAATTTTATTTAAATCAGACAGAATTTTTAGATGGTGGATTTGGAGCGAAAAATACTTCAAGTTCCTCAAATTTGATCTCTTCTTATTTTGCGATTAATAATTATGAACTAATTGAAAAAGAAATGCCAAATAAAACAATTCATCTGAATTGGATTTTAAACTGCGGTAATTCTGATGGTGGTTTTGGAGGCGATCCATCGATTCCTTCAACAGTTTTGAACACATATTACGCAATACTCTCTATAGGTAAACTAAATGAGTCTATTGGTCTGCCTAATGAGATTAAAACTCTTACATATCTGGGATCCTTTTATAGCTTATCTGGAGGTTATTTACCTGATTTAAATTCGAACATTCCTATAATTAGCCAAACATATTACGCTATAAAATCAATATCTTTGTTAAACTCAACTCAATATAATGATAGATCCCAAACTATTGATTGGATATTAGATCAACAAAATCTATTAGATGGAGGATTTTCAGATCCCGCAGGAAATATTCAGAAACAATCCTCCTCTGTGTCAAGCTCTTACTTTGCTTTTGAAACTCTTCTAACTTTGAATGCTGAAGTATATTTAAGTCAAGATATAGGAATAGTACAGTTTAACTGGATAATTTTGCTCTTTATATTGGTCGGTATTGCTGTGGCTATTGGATTAGGATTTTTCCTCTGGAATAAAAGAAAAATCTGAATTATAAACATAAATTGATTATATGACAAAAATTCTTGACGGAAGAAAATTAGGGAATGAGTTAAATGATAAATTAAAGAAAGAAGTTTCAGAGTTGAAAAAAAAGATAGGACACCCTCCTACATTAGCTACAATTTTAGTGGGTGAGGATCCCGCCTCAAAAATCTATGTGAATATTAAACATAAAACCTGTAAAAAAGTTGGAATTAATTCTTTAATGGTTTCACTTCCTAAAAATGCCAAAAAAGAAGAGATATCAGAAAAAATAACAGAATTAAATGATGATAAAAATATCCACGGTATACTTTTACAAATACCCCTTCCTGAAAATTCTCGAAATCATACTAATGAACTTTTACAAGAAATAAATGAGAAAAAAGACGTGGATGGATTTCATTATATTAATAGAGGAAAACTTTTTTATCAAGTTGAAGAATTAGTGCCTTGTACTCCTAAAGGAATCATCACTTTATTAGAACATAACGATATTAAAATTAGCGGAAAAGAGGTTACAATTGTAAATCGATCGAATCTTTTAGGTAAACCGTTAATTTTTCTGTTCTTAAATAGAGATGCTACTGTGTCTGTGTGTCATACAAAGACTAGAGATTTAAATAAATACACCCGCCAAGCAGATATATTAGTTGTGGGTGTCGGACATGCTAATTTTATTACGAAAGAGAAAATTAAACCAAATGCAATAATCATTGATGTGGGTATGAATAGAGTTGAAGGGGAACTTTTTGGGGATGTTGATTTTGAGGATGTGTATGAAAAATGTAGTTATATCACCCCTGTTCCTGGAGGTGTAGGTCCAATGACAGTAGCCTCTTTACTAGAAAATACTATAAAAGCTTATAAGCACCAAATGGGACTTATTTAATTCCATATTTCTCTCCGAAATACTCAAGTATAAAATCTTTTATATACCTTCGGATTTTAAATGAATAAATATTGATATCCTAAAGATTTTTTAAATAAAAATTCAATTATAACTATAAGCTAATATATATTATAGTAGCAGATCGAAAAAAAATCATAAATTTTCCCCGCCTCTATGACAGTTCTGGAATTAGGTATCAATTTAGGGTCAAGAAATATTTTTGAAAGAAAATATTACACAACTTCAAATAACCCATTAGATCCGAATTTGAGAGCTGGATTCCTGTCTGCCCTAGAGAGTTTTACCTCAGAGGTTTTTGGGGATGATATAAATGTGGTTTCACTCGCCTCATTTAAATTAGTTTGTTATTCAGAGATGGTTTCCTTACCTTTATCTGAGGAGGAGGATGATAACACACAACCTTTATTATTTTTTGCGATTATTGAGAAGGGAACTGATGCTGAAATTGTAAAAAAAGAATTAATAAATATCAGTCGTACTTTTTTGAATCGTTTTTCCCGAAATGACATTTTTGCAAAGAAGAAAAAATATTTTGAGAAAAAGTTTACCTCCCGAGTTGATGATATTTTGGGAGATCTTAAATTGAAAACCGAAGATAGATTTCGAAGCATATTTTAATTTTCCTAAATCTTCTTTTTAAAGACCTCATTTTTTTAAATAGAATAATTCACTACTAAGTATTGTAAGCTATGTCGTCAAATCTCTCAGCAGAAGCTAAAGCAGCATACCAAAAATATCTTGATGCTGAAACTTTAGACGAGAAAATAGACAAATTAGAAAAATTTATATCACTTATTCCCAAACATAAAGCTACTGAGAAAATAGTTGCCTTAAATAAATCCAGATTATCTAAATTAAAAAGAGAGAAAGAAGAAAGAAAAAAGAAGTCTACCGCAAAAGTCGTTAGCCCTTTTTCTATTAAAAAAGAAGGAATCCAAATAATATTAGTCAGTGATTATCATACACCTGGAGTTGGAAAAACATCTTTGTTAAATTTTCTTACCGGTGCCGCAAAAGACGAAATAGGAAGTTTCAATGCTCTTCCTGAAGTTGGAATATATAAATATGAAGGGATTAGATTTCAAGTGGTTGATATGCCTTCATTAATGGAAGATGCATCAAAAGGAGTTGGAAATGGAAAAGAAATTTTAGCTCAAATAAGAGCTTGTGATTTAATATGTTTATGTATCGATCTCTCCCGCAATATTGATCAACAAATGGAATTACTCTTAACGGAACTCGATAACGCAGATATTAAACTAAATGAGGATCCACCTCCAATTGATATCCAAAAGACAGGAGCAAATAAAATCCAAGTCTTTTTCTTAACAAAAGAATCCAAGGAAAATTTGGAATTAGCTGAAAGAATAAAGGAAATAGTTCGGGAAAGCGGTATTCAGAATGCAATCGTACGGATCGCTGGGAATATTACAATTGATCATGTTTTAGATGAATTAAATCCCTCTGTCGTGTATAAGAAAACCATTATTTTTGGTATGAAAGGTGATCTTCCACAGACAGAAGAAAAGTTTGAAAAGCTAAAAGAAGAATATTCTGATAGATTTCCAATCATTATTGGTATTAGTGTGAATAAGGGAATATTTCCCGATGATTTTGGAGACAGAATATTAAAATTTCTTGGCAAAATACGTATATACACTATGAATGCTGGCGAGGTCTCTAATAAACCCTTAATCGTTAATAAAGATGCCATTGTGGAAGACGTTGCATTAAAAATCCATAGAACATTTGTAGACAAGTTTGAATTTGCTACTGTGATTAGAGAATCTGCTCGTCAGAAAAGAAAGCGAGTGGGCTTAGATTATAAATTAGAGGACAAAGATATTATTGAGATTCATACAATCTAAATTACCTCACAATTTAACCCTTTATCTTCTCCATAATTTCAGGAATTTCTTCCAATTCTTTTTTATATGAATCATCTAGTTTTGCGATTCCTTGTGCAATATTTTTTATGCTTTCGAAGGAATAAATTAAGCTTTCAAGATAATCAATTAAATCTCCTTTAAAAATCAAGATTTTATAATAATCTTCTAGATATGAATGAATTTCTTTTACGGAGAATCCCTCATTTATACGTAAATCCAGGATAATTTTTTCTAATTTTAATCTTCCACAATCACAATATGGATTTTCTTTACAGGAACAATTAAAAATATCATTAATCCATTTTAATACCAAATCAATAAAACCACGTGAAAATTTACTCCGTTTCTTTATATAATTGGCATCCATAAGGCTTAATACACTTGAACTAAAGAAATTATTAGAAAAATATTTCATATTAACATTTTTAGAGAGATCTGCCACTACTGCTTTTGAAAGATATACATTCTTCAAAGGTTTGAGATCCAAAACGATTTCTCGTATAGACATTCTTTTTTCTCTGATTTCGTGAATAATATCAAAACAATGTTCTACAGTTAGGAATGATTTTGCTATAGCCTGACCTAAATCTGTTGCTTTGAAAATCCCATTTTGTAATACTAATTCTTTTTCAATTAATTTTTTAAAAACAGAGTTCAACTCATATTGCCCATTGATTAAATGCTCATAAAAATAATTTATAATATTCTGCGATGCTCCTTCTTCAAACATGGATATAAATGCTAATAATTCTGTAAGTGATTTATCCTCATTCGGAACCAATTCAAAATCTTTAATTTTCCCATTTAATAATCTTATAGCTATATTTTCTTCAGTTGTCTCCATTTTTGGAGAATAAACCTTTTCTGGTTGGACAAGTAAATAAGCTCTGCCAAGTTTGTGTTTTTTAAGTCTCCCCGCACGTCCTAACATTTGTTCAAAATCAGCAACGCTTAGCCAATTTATACCCATTGCTAAAGATTCAAAAATAACCTGGCTAGCCGGTAAATCTACACCCGCGGCTAAAGCGGCTGTTGCGACAACTCCAGCGATTCTTTGTATTTGAAATTCTGCTTCAACTTGTTTCCTTTCATCATTAGTTAGACCTGAATGATAAGGTTTCACCCATATCCCCCTATTTTGAAGATACTCCGATATAGATTCGCATTTTTTCCTCGTATTTGTAAAGATGATGGATTGGCCTTTATAACCATATTCTGATTTAATTGAAAATGCGGATTTTACTAATTTTTTAATATATTGTTCCTTAACTTTTTCATTCTGACACAATATTAAATGTCGTTCAACGGGAACAGGTCTATTTGTATATCGAATTAACTGACATTCTAATTTTTTCGCTAAAATTTCTGGTTCTCCAATCGTTGCACTTAAA
Organism: Promethearchaeia archaeon; assembly: GCA_046497275.1. GTDB lineage: Archaea > Asgardarchaeota > Lokiarchaeia > Sigyniarchaeales > SOKP01 > TEKIR-8. The sequence goes on from JAWOFX010000110.1 coordinate 15,980, forward strand.
TACAAGTACTGTGAATTTTTGCAAATACTCTTTAATCTCGCAATTAATCCATCTAATAAAAAACCTCGGTCTGGGTCTATTAATGTCTGAATCTCATCGATAATAATAGTTGAGATGTTCCCTAATATTTCCTTTTTACCACTCCTCAGAATATAATCAATAGCTTCATATGTTCCAATTATAATATTTGCATCTATAAGATCCTCTAATGCATCTGTGTTTCCTTTTTCTAATAATGACTCACCAACCTTTTTAACGACCTTTAAATCTAATTTTTTGTATTTATCTTTAAATTCTAATTCTCTTATATTTGCTAATGCGACTATCGGAACTAAATAGAGCATCTTGTTCTTCTTATTTTCTAATAATTTTGACACACCAGCAATTTCTCCCACAAGTGTCTTTCCTCCAGATGTTGGAGCCATAATTAATTGATTTTGATTTTGTGAAATTAACCCTCTTTCTATTGAAATTGCTTGAATTGGAAGAAGAGTATGAATATTGAGATCTCGAAGTAAATTTTTAAATGAATTTTGAATTTTTAAATCCTTCACTTTATAATTTAAATATTTCTTAGAGACTGGGGTATTGCGTTCCACATCATAAAGAGTTATATCTTTATGTATACCTGGATTAAATCCTGGTTTAAAACTTTCAATTACTTTTTTAATATCCTTAAACTTCAGAATTAAATGCCGAAAAAAATTTTTCAATTTTGGTTCGATTCTATCGGATGTGATAAGGTTACGCCCTTTTGCATGTCTTAAAACGATCTCTAACGCACATTTAGGACATACAATCTGATTTTTAAAGGACTTTATTTGATGTCCCCGTTCTAAAATCTTAAATTTCCTTTCATTTAGACAATTACTACAAAAAGTAAGCGTAATGATTTTATCTTCAATCACATGAAAACTTTGTAATAACTGTCTTATAGGTTGTTTCTCAATTTCATTCGCACCACTTGAAAATGCAATATATTTATTTTTATCTGCTAATATAAATTTTTTAAATATTTTCGGATCAATCGGTTTTAGGTTTCCGTCTTTTAGAATTTTGTCAAATTTTAAAGGGCGAATTTTATTTTTAAAATCTAATCCTAAAACGACTATTCCTTTAAAAAAAGGTTTACTAATATATGAAAAAGATTGCTTCCCCTTTTTTTTTAATGATTTAAGATAAAATAAATTTACATTATATAACATATCATTCTTTTCAGTTCGCTCTCTGTCTAAGATAATAAAAAAATCTCTTTTAATATTTACCATGTTAAAAAAAGGGAGAAGATGATTTCTTCTTAGATAATAGAGTATTTTATCCAATAAAGATTTTATCCATTATTTTAATTATTATGCATTAGGTTTAGAAATTGATTAGAAGGGAAATTCAAGATAATTAATAATTGGTTTTTATAAGTTAGTCTGAAAAGGAAAAAAGAAAATGTAAGATTAAAAACCAAAAATCTGTTTTATACGATCATAAATTTGTTTAATCTCTCTAAGCTTTTGCTCATCTCCTTGATTAAGGAAATGTTCTATCCACTGTGGTAATCCCTGATTCTCTATCCATTGTAAAAAATATTGCACATTTGTTTTTTCTTCTTCTGACATATTCGATTAATAGGAATTTTTTAAGTTAGTAGTTAATATTTAGATAAAACCAAAAATACTTAAAATTATTTATTTTAAAAAAATAATACTTCTTACTATCTTCTTAAATTCAATAGAATGATCTAGACTAGTAATAAAAAAAATTTAAAAACAAGAAAAAAAAAATGCCAGATGTAGTAATTAAAACCCCAAATTTAGATGAAATCTTTGAAAAATGGAAACAAAAAGCTTATAGAACTGATAAAAAAAACCTTGAAAAACAATTTGGGACAAAAGGATCCGTTTTTTCGTTAGATGTCATTTCTGCAGCAGAAACTGTAAAAGATACCGTTAAGGAGGCAGCTATCTATTTTGCTGTTCAAAAATCAGTAGAACCAGCTAAAGGAAAAGAAGAAACACGTACAGTTAATGCAGATAAAGTATATAAGGAGACTTATTTTGAATTCAAAAATAATATCAATAAAGATAATTGGGATAAAGATGAGACTGTTCCATTTTATAATACTTTAAAATCAAAACCTTGCCCAAATTGTAATGGAAGGGGCTATATTGAAAATAATTGCGATACTTGTGGAGGAAGTGGAAAGCAATCTGATAAGTTGATCGTTTTAATTGGGGAGGAGATGAATAAAGATAAAAAAGTCTTCGAATATCCCTGTGGGAATTGTTTTGGAACAGGAAAAGTAAACGAACCTTGTAAAGAATGTGGGGGACATAAAAATCTTTATACATATCAAATTAAAGCAGTTCCGTTTAAAAGAGTGATAAGTGGTTTGCCTGTATTATATAGCAGTGCTAAAACGAAATATGAAAAAGAAATGGGAGAAGATCTTCACAAATTAATTGATGAAGTCGAAGGGATAAGTTTTAATGATTTTAAAACATTGGATAAAAAAGCAGAAGCTTCACTAGGCTATTATAATAAAAATATTAAGAAAACCATAAACAGTGCGGGAAAAGATTATAAAAATTATGATAAGGATGGAGATTACAAAATCGCCAGCAAAATATATCTTTTTCCGATGATTCAGATGGTATGCGAGACGAAGAAAGGTAAATCATTTGAAATATATTCTATTGGTTCCGATAAAAAGTTCATAACTTACTCTAATTTCTAAGTAAAGTCTCTATTTTTTTTATTTTTCTATTCTTTGAGATAAATTACTATAGTATATTTTTGAAATCAAGATCTAATATCTATAAAAAGACAATTTAAATCCATTCCTTAATATTTTCTATTTGGGTGAAAATTTTGCCAGAATTGCCCGAGGTTGAAAATTTCAGAAATAGAATTGATCCAATAGCTCTTGACAAGAAAATCAAAAGTATTAAGATACATGATGATTATATTATAAAAACACCGAAAAAGGAATTTAAACAAGCCCTTATAGGGAAGGAATTTGAAGAGACAATAAGAAGAGGAAAATATTTATTTCTTCGTTTAGATTCTAAGAGTTTGCTTGTTCATTTTGCCATGAGTGGTAGCGTTAAATATTTTAATGATAAAAACCAAGAACCGGAATATAGTAAAATTAGGATTCAATTTGAAAATGGAGACTTTCTATCAATAATTTCCGTCAGAAAATTGGGAAGAGTAGAAATAATTGATGATTTAGAAAAATATATTAAAGAAAATAAACTTGGTCCTGACTCATTGAAGCTTAGTTTTAAAGAATTTAAAGAAATAATGAATCAAAAAAGACGTTCCTTTGCTAAATCAGCTTTAATGGATCAAAAAGCATTGAGCGGAATAGGAAATGAATATTCTGATGAGATTTTATTCCAAGCAGGAATTTATCCTAAAACAAAACTCTCTGATTTAGACGATTCGAACATTAAATATCTCTATGAAAAGATTAAAGAAGTTTTAAAGACTTCCATAAAGGTTAAAAAAGAAGGAAAAAAATATCCTAGTAATTACCTTATGCCACATCGAGATGTAAAAGATAAATGTCCTAAATGTGGCACAAGCATAGAAGATATTACAGTATCAAGCCGTCATGGATATTATTGTCCAAAATGTCAATCAAAATGACGGCATATCAAAAAAAAGTTTTTTATCTATTTGTGAGATGGAAATCAGAACTAAAGTTTAACATTACATTTTTAAGCTATTAATGAATATATAAGTTTGAGATTATATATAAGTTAAAACTTATGCAAAAATTTTTGTGATTTTAAATGAATGAATTAAATAATAATAAAAAAACCTTTTTTGGATATTATTTGCCAACAAATTCGTTATCTATTTCATTGATCGGAATATTTGGAGCTTTAGTCTGTGTAGTCACAATGGTAATAGCATTTCCAGTTCCCGCAACTAATGGGTATATAAATATTGGAGACGCAATGGTAATGTTGACTGCAATTATTTTTGGTCCAGTTATAGGAGGAATTGCTGGAGGTGTTGGTTCTGCTTTAGCCGATCTTTTTTTAGGATATATATTATATGCCCCTGCTACTTTGATCATAAAAGCATTAGAAGGAATTGTAGTTGGATTAATTGCTAATCCAAAAAATATTGCAAAAAGATTCTCTTATAGAGATATAATTGGTGTGCTTATTGGAGGTTTGATAATGGTAATTGGCTACTTTATTTACGAAATAATACTGTATGGGTTGTATGCCGCTATATATGAAGTAATTCTAAATGGGTTAATCCAATATGGGTTAGGGATATTAATTTCATTATTACTAACAGTTCCTCTCAGAAAAGCATTGGATGAATCAATATCACAAATATATGAAAGCATTTATATTGTTGATAAGCAAAAATTCGCTGAATAATTATCAATATTATAATATCATAATCCAAAATTATTGATTAAAGCAAACTAATAAGCGTTTCAAGCGCCTCTAAGACTTTTTTACCCTTGTCTGTAATCCTATAATACACAGATTTTCCTTTTTTTTTCCTATTGATTAAATTTTTCTCTTCTAATTCCTTTAAATGTTGATAAACCGCTGCCAAACTTATCCCTCCCAATATTTCTTGGATTTTTTTTCCATATATACCTTTTTCATGAGATAATGAGATTTGTGATAATATTTTCAATTTTGTACTTAGAATACCCCCTAAACTAGCTGTTTTCGCCCGACTGGAAAGTGCTTCTAAAACATGAGGGGTTTTTAATCCCGAACCTGTAATCATGCAAACTACTTTTTCATCTTCATTTATTTTATTCTGCTGTCTTAATGTATTAACAGCAGCTATTGTAAGAGCAGAGGCAGGTTCGGCAAAAATACCTTCATTGCTAGCTAATTCTTCTGCGGCAGTTAACATAATATTTTCTGGAATTGATAATGCGATCCCATTAGTTTCTTTAATCGCATTTATAGCTAAATCCTGATAAAAAGGTTCTTTAACTAATATACCTAACGCATAGGAATCATAATCTGCTCCTAAAGATTGGTTGAGTTCTAATTTATTTTTCTCTAATTGATCCACTATTGGAGAAGAAACTTGCGATTGAACACCTATCATCATAGGTATTTTATTGATTATCTTAGCTCTTTTTAATTCTTTAAAACCTTTCCAAATACTTATTAATAATCCTCCGCTCCCCATAGGGATAATAATTCCATCCACGTTACCTATTTGATTATAAATTTCATAAGATATCGTTTTTTGCGCTTCAATCGTAAGAGGATTATATTCTGGAGTTGCTTGATAATAATCACTATATTCCCTTTTCTTAACCTCTTCTATCGCTTCATCCACATAATCACCATGACTGATGATTTTAGAATTATAAGCAATCATTTGTGCTTTTTTGCCAACATCCATTTTTTTAGGAATAATATTAATACACTCTAAGCCCTCAACAGATGCATAAGCTGCAATAGATGCTCCTTGGTTGCCATTTGAAGCACAAACGATCTTTTTATAATTTAAACTTCGAGCGTGAGATACAAGAAGCGCAGCAGCACGATCTTTAAAAGAATTAGTAGGGTTTTGAGTTTCATCTTTAAAGTAGAGATCATTAATATTCCAAATTTTCCCTAATCTTTTTGATAACCTGCATGGAGTTCCCCCTTCTCCTATGCTTACAATGTAATTTTTATCTATATCAGGTAGTATGGATCTATAATCCCAAAAATTCTCTAAATTTTTTTTTTCAAAAATTTGTTTAACTTTAGAAATCGGAACTTCAATTAATACCAACTTATCACATTTAGGACATTTAAATATTATTTCTGAACTTTTAAATTTGGAATTACAATTATAGCATTTATATAAGAATTCTCTGAATCTCTCTTTATCCATAATAAGTCAACTACTAAATAATTTAGATAAAAGTAATGAAATCCTATATACATAATCTATTATTATATAAAATAATAGATCTAAAAATCTCCAAAATAAAGGTTTTTTGCTCATAATGAATTTCTTCTCATAAAATAATTATCATTTCGAAAAAGAAAAAAAGAAAAAAATTCTTTTAAGAAAATCTATCTAATCTTTTCATCCAAAATTCCTTCTTGATAATTCTTCTGTGTAAGTTGTTTAATTTCAGATTCATTTTCTCCATTCTGAGAAGAAATATTCTCATTTTTTATTCTCTCTTCAGTAGCTTCTAATATCTCTTTTAGCATATCATTGTAAGATAATCCATCAATTTTTGCCATTTTCGCTAAATGTCCGTCCCAACACCATCCAGGATTAGGATTCACCTCTAGAAGTTTTGGATTTCCTTCAGCATCAAGGCGCCAGTCAAATCGACAATAATCTCGGCATTCTAATCGTTTGAATAATTTTACAGAACAATCTATTATAAAATTTTTCTTCTCTTCACTTATTCTAGCTGGGATTGATTTGATATTCCAATAAGGAGAATCAGGCATCCATTTAGCTTCGTAACCGCAAATTCTTGGGAGATCTTCTGGTAATGCAGTATAATCTTCTTCTATAATAGGAAGTACCCTATAAGAATTATCAGGATTTCCAATTATTCCTACAGACAAATCTGCACCAGATAAAAATTCTTCAATAAGAATAGGTTTATCATATCCAAATTTTTGACGTATTTCAGTTATGATGTTTACAAGATCTTCTCCATTTTCCACATAACTATTTTGAGTAATTCCAAAACTAGAGTCGCCATAGTTTGGTTTGACTAATACAGGGAAATTAAAGGGAAGGAATTGATATGTAAAATCTTCTTGTTTTATATAAATTCCATCGCCAACTGGTATATTCATTTCCTTGGCAATCCCACGCACCAATGATTTATCATAACAAAATGCTAAACATTGAGGTCCTCCACCAGTAAAAGGAATATTTAGAACTTCTAGTAATGCGGGGACATGTAATTCTTTTCGAGCATCATTGTAATACCCCTCATCGCATAAATTAAAGACGAAATCAATTTTATTTTTCATTTTTATTAAGTCCCAGATAAGAGTATCATGATTATCTAAATATATGAAATTGTATCCATCCATCTCATTCAATGCTGCTTTTAACTCATTAATCGTATATAAATCATCATCATCAAACACATGTGAAGGTTTCACCACATCGCTTTTCCTGGGGTCCCCCATAATTACATAAACATTCTTAACTTCTTTCTTAGGCTTTTTTGGACTCCAATCTTTTTGAATAGTCGCAGAAATTAGAATTCTCTGTTCCATCATTCCTAAATCTTGATTTCTTTCAGAATTGGGTGTTATTTTGTCATAGAGGGTTGGTTTGGTAAACCCTGCAAATTCGAGTAATTCGGAAATCTTTTTTTCGGTGTACAACCTTTCAGCATAAAATTGGTCAGCGATTACTCCATGATTTACATCTGTGATTACTTCTCTTGAGATTAAGCGTTCCTTGTCAAGAGAGAGATTTCGCTCCCTGCATACAAAAAATCTTTTATTAATCCATTCCCATGATCTTTTATTAAAATTATTTAGGAGATACTCCCCATCGGTAATATCCAAAAATATTTTTCCTAATGGTTTTAGAACTCTTTTTACTTCTTTTAAAACTTTTAAATCATCATGTTTTGATTCAAAATACCCAAAACTATTTCCTAAGATCATCACAACGTCAAAATTATCTGTAGAGTATGATAATTTTCTTGCATCTCCTTCTTTAAAATGAACAGATAAATTTTCCTTTAAGCAAGTTGTTTTGGCTCGTTTAATTAAATAAGAAGATTGATCAAGACCATATAAGTTTTTAAAACCTCTTCTTGATAATTCTAATAGATGCCTTCCTTGGCCACAGCATAAATCTAAAATTTTATCATCCTTTTTGAGATTAAGATAATCTATAATTAATGAAACTTCATTTGAGGTAATTTTAGGATCATTTACCACATCTCCATCAGTTTTTAGATAATTAGAATTAAATATATGTTTCCACCAATCAGAGTGTACATACTCTTCCAAGTTTTCAATTGGACCAAAACTAGTGGTTTTTAATATATTATGTTTTTTATTCATTTTTATTTGATTAGAATTGTTATTCTCTTCAGTTTTTTTCATTTGATCTTTAACTAAATTTGGATTTTTAAATTTTAAACTAATTTAATTTAATTACTCAAAAAGTTTTCAATTGTATTTAAAAATATCTCTTTTGTTTAATTATTCCGTTGTGTCGCGGATTATAACATAAATTTATAAAATTTAATGGATTTAAAAATCGAATATATAGATATATATTCCTAAATCTTAAATACTCTTATTAATGAAATTCTGGAATCTTATTGAATTATAAGTATTAATT
>JAWOFX010000030.1:0-13520 GCA_046497275.1 Promethearchaeia archaeon
CTAAGAATGCATATAACTCCAGTAGATGTGTGTTTTTATGTATTGGAAGGTGAAGGAATAGTCCAAATTGGTAAAGAAAAAAAATCAGTTCAAAAAGATCAATTGATTTTTAGCCCAGCAAAAGTTCCACACCGATTAAGCAACGAATCTGATAAAATTTTCAGATTTTTAGTAATTAAAACTCCCACTCCCACAGAAGAAACTAAAAAATTATAATTTTTTTTTATTTATTAGATCAATTTATGCTAAAAGTCTAAAACTTATTCTATTTTGAATATAATATAGCAATCTACTAGGATTTGGTGATTAATATAAATGGAGAAAGAAAAGAATGAAAAGCAAACAGATATCGGTGTAGGTAAAAAAATATGTATTTGGCAAAATGTGGAGGAATGTGAAAATTGTAATTTAGATGAAGTATTATTTTGCCATCCAAAAACAAAATATTTGATTTATTTTGCCTTTCCTTTGTTTATAGGATTAATCCCTTTAATTTTAATCGTCATTTTCGCATTAATATCTTTACCCTTCAAACTTATATTTTTTATAAGTTGGGCGTTTTATGCTATGTTCTTTTTTAATATATGGGAAACACGAATTTTATGTAATCATTGTCCATATTTTTCAAATGAATCTCAAAAAGTCCTTCATTGCCCGATTGATAAAGGTAAATATAAAGCCGGAACATATGATCCTGGACCATTAAGTTTATCTGAAAAAATTCAATTTGGCGTGGGAGGAATTTTATTGATGATCTTTCCGATACCTTTCTTAATAATTGCGGATTTATATTTAGCATTGTTTATTTATGCAATTTCAATAGTTTTATGGATATTGAGTATTCAAAGTAATGTCTGTACGGATTGCGTTAATTTTGCATGTCCTCTCAATAGAGTACCAAAAGATATAAAAAATAGGTTTATGGAGAAAAACCCGGTAATAAAGAAAGCTTGGGAAGAGAGAGGATATAAAATCGATTAAAAATTGGGAAATTTATGAAATAAAAAAAGGTGTCTCCATAATTTTAGAGAATGGAGATAAAAAGATTGATAATAAGAATCATAATAGTAAATCCTAATACTCCTGCGAGGAAATAGAGAGGATTTCCTTTTTCTTTTTCAGGTAAAACTTCTCTTACTATAGTGTAGAGTATTACTCCTGAAACGAAAGAAAACAATAAATATAATATTTCTAGATTTATTGGGTAAAAAATGTCCACAATTAAGTCAACTATCATACCAATAATTGCCGCAGATGCTAAAATTATCTTTTGAGTTTTTGTTTCCTTATAATCTAACTGTATATCTAAGTCGGTAAATACAATATGTTTACTAATAAATTTACTTTGTATTATTGTTCTAAAAAGTGCAAAAAAATAGAAAAGGATAGCAGAAATAAGATCTACTTGTATTAGATTGATTAATATAATTCCAATGAGGAAATGATACGTAAAACTAGTGAAAAATCGCAGATTCCCTAATTCTTCGTTAATATGATTATGAATTTTTATCTTAAAAATTTCAATATCGGATCGGATTTCTTTTCCTTGCTCATTTAAGCTATTTAAAACACTTGCTAGATCTTTCAACGCGAACTCATCTAATTTCTCATGCATCAATTCTTCACTTATGATACTCTCTATATTATCTTCTACTGCTTCTAAATTATTTTCCATTCTGATAAGTTTTCTTACTTTTTGCTGGGATTTAGATTCCACTTTTTGTAATATTAACTTTTCAGAAACATGAATGAAAACAAATCCTATTAAGACAAATAAATATTCAAAAAGAGTTAAGTGGAGAGGATAATCAGGTAAACGCTCAGCAATTTCTGGCAATACTACTAAAAAAAAGTATGCTATTGAAATTCCCGCGATAAATGAAATTGGAAAACTGGGGAGATTTTTATCATAATACTCCGAAATGAAAAAAGTTATTCCAAAAGCAAACGCAAGAATGATGAGTGAGAATTTTATTAACATTTGCTAGATTAAATTTTTTATTTAAAATTTGATCCTTAATAATTTATAGAATAAATTAATTTTAAGTTTACTTACGCTGATATAGAGATGGAAATTCAAGCTCATGAAGAGAGAATAATAAATTTCCATTTCAGATATAAGAAAAAAAGAAAAATATTTCTAAGTTTGAGTTAAAATAAAATTTTTTACAAATTGAGGCATATTTAATCCAAAATAAAATGTGATCACACAAAACACTAAAATTATCCTAGATGTCACTAATCCCCAAATATCAAACCATATATAAGGAATAAGGGACCCAACGGTAAATAATATAAATGATATCATTAGGAACTTTCCTTTTAACTTACTTTCTGCTACTTCTGCTTTTAATGCTTTATAAGCAAATAATACCCCCGAAATTAAAGCAGTAAATATTGCTGATAAATAAAATATTGTGGTGATTAAGCCCCATTGATAGCTAAATGGACCTATATAATTACCGATATAGCTAAAATCATAGAAAGTGAAAAAGACCAAAAAGAATTCGAGTAAAATGTTAATAAAGCCAAAGAAAATTAATATAGATTTTCTCCTTTTTGAACCAAGTAATTTTGTGAACGCGAATAACCAAAACATTATAGCTAACGGAGCATAGTAAGTCATAGTCAAAGAAACGATGATTGTAATGTTTAAATAAAACAATTGAGACAATGTGGGATTTATTAGATTCCCAATCAATATTGAAGGAAACACAATTGCATCAGAAAACCATGGTCCAGCCAAGCCAAGCCAAGCTAAACCCACATAAAGATGTTCTGGAGATTTGTATTGAAAATACCTAAGAATTATTAGAATTGCGATAATAACCGCTACAACTACAAAAAAGAGACTAAACAATCCTTGCATAATTTCTGAAATTTCTAAATTCATGATTCTCTCATCTTTTTAATTATTAGTGATTATAATATTTATGAAAATTCTTTTTATTAATTTTTCATGTTTTTTAGATTAATGAGGAGAAAAATAAAATTACTATTATCAATTTTTATTAACCACTAATAATATTTTGCTTATGAATGTTAATCAATTAGAGTTTAACCCTTTATCAGAAAAAAATATTCTACAAATCCATCAAATGTGTGAGGAAAATGTAAGATCTGTTTCTCATTCTCTTAAAACGTTCCAAGAAACGACATTAGAAAGTGATTTATTTAATCCTCATCTGAGTATCGTAGTTTCAACAAAGCAGAAAGAATTGATTGCCTTTTTTCTGGTTGTTTTACGCAAATCTTTAATATTAAAAAGATTTAGAAAAGTAGCTGTATTGAAATTTTTTGTGGTTGATAAAAAGTGGAGAAATAAAGGGATTGGATCTTATTTACTTAATCTATTAACAGAACGAATCAAAAATTCGGATCATAAATCGTTCAGAATGAAATTTGAAGTAATGTCTTCAATGCCCGATTATCTATTTCCTGGATTAAATCCCAAACATACAGAGGCATTCTATTTTCTTAGAAAACATGGGTTTAAGAAAGGAATAGAAAGGATTAACCTATGCATATCATTAGAAGATTTAGAATTAAATCAACCATCCTCACAAAAGAAAAGATTTCTTATATCTCGAGCAGAAAAAAAAGATCAAAATGAATTAACTAGTTTAAAATTTATGCCAAAAGAGGACCAACTTGGGTTTTGGTCGGAAGAAATTGCCCTTACATTTAAAAAGAAACCAATAACTACTTTTATTGCAAAAGATTTGGATAAAAATAAAATAATTGGTTGGGCTTCACACTCTGTTCAATTTCCAGGAAGTTTTGGTCCAACAGGGGTTAAAAAAAGTGAAAGAGGGAAGGGAATAGGGACTCTACTTTTAAAATGGTGTTTATGGGATCTAAAAACTAATTATAGAATTAGTAGAGTAATCATAAATTGGGTTGAAATAGACAAAATATATTTTTATTCAAAATCAATTGGAGCACATATTTGTGAAGTATACTGGACAATGAAAAAAAGGTTTTAATTCAAGAGTAATTAGATTTTAAAAATAGAATTTAATTTTTATAATTCATTATACAATCATAATCATTTATTTGGTTAATTTTTCTTAGGGAAAAATTGTAATGAAAAATTTTTTAATCATTAGTTCGACAAAAGATAAGGCATCTCTTAATATTCGAGATAAACTATTAGGATCTAAATCCATTTCATTTGAACGCAGTATAGATAAATGGCACAATAATGAATTATTTGAGTTAAAAAATATTAATCTGAAGGATGATAAATACCATCCGTTCTTACAAGAAAATAAAGTACTCTTGGGAATTACTAATAAACGACTTATATTTTTGGACGATTTAAAATTAGAGGATTCTAATATTGACCCAGATATTCTTATTTTTGCGAGTAGACATGCGTCGAAAACAGGGCGTCCCTCATTTTTAGTTCATACAACTGGAAATTGGGGTGGAGATATTAGATATGGAGGGAAAAAGAAAGAATTATCCTTAGCAAGTGCTTTGATGGTAAAAGCGGGGTATTTATCTCTTAAAGAAAAAGCAAATCCGAGAAATGTAAATAATTTTTCTATAGATTTGGAAGTATCTCATCATGGTCCCACAACGCTGGAGAGACCACTCGTATTCATAGAATTAGGAAGTAAAGAAAGTCAATGGCATCATAATGAGGCAGGAATTGTAGTTGCTGAGGCAATTATCGAAACATTGATAAAATATAAGAAATATTCTCAAGAAAGTTCCCAGAAAATTGGTGTAGGATTTGGCGGCACTCATTATGCTCCTCAATTTCAAAAATTGATAAATGAAAATAACATCGCAATTTCATATATTTGTCCTAAATATTATATTAAAAATTTAGATCAGGATCTTATAAAACAAATGATTAATAAAAACTTAGAACCAGTCGATTATTTTCTCTTAGATTGGTCCGGTATTAATTCTGATGGAAAAAAGCATTTACTTCCATTACTTGAAAAATTTAAAATTCCCATAAAGAAAATTAAGGATTTTTAAAATTCTTTTATTTTTTAGTAGTTAATTCTTAATTTCTTCAAAATATTTTATTAGATTTTTAAAAACGTAATCCACAGGTCCAAAACCTTGAGTTGCGCATCTCGAAAGTATTTCTTCAAGTAATTCATGATTTTTAATTTGAGAAGAGGGAGTAATATTTAGTTCTCGTATATTATAGAAACTTCTCCAAAAGTTTGTAGGCCAATTGATAAGAAGACTGAGGCTTTCGTTATATTTTTTTTGCCCCTCCTCGCTCAATTCAAGTCCATCTTCAATAGTGTAGTAATTCTCATCGTCTTTCTTTTCTATAGAAATTATTCCATCTTTTTCAATCTCTTTCATTTTTGATTGTATTGTTTCCATATCTAACTCATCATTGAATATTTTATTCATATTTTTCAATATTTCTTCATCTTTCTGACTTTTTAGTTTAATCATTGTATAATTTCGGGCTAAAATATTATATTTGAGAGGAACAGTTTCATGATCTATTTTGTTATATTGTATAAGATTGCCTAATATTTCCTTCGCGACTAAATATTTGATTTTAGTCTGATCTTCTTTAGAGTATTTAGTTTTGAAAATTTTGGAGCTAAAGTACTCACCATAAAGGGCTTTTAAAAGATTTTTAATCGCATGGTATCCATCAGCAACAGCATTTGACATTATTTCCAATGTTTTTATGCGATAATCAATATCTGAGAGAAATTTATCTTTATCTAACGGAATTTGACGAATAAGGTGAGGCTTAACATCAATTTGACTTAAATATTCATTCCACTTCTGCTGAAAACGAAAATTCTGAGTTTTTGCAATCCCAACAAGCTTTCGTATTACATCATATAATCTCTCTAAGAAGAATTTTTCATTAATTTCTGTCAATTTGTGAAATCCCTTTTGAATAATAATCTATTTTAGAATTATTTTAACTTTAATCTTATTTAACATTTTTATTAAAATTTCGATAATATATGGATAAATGGAATCCGCTTTAAAAATTATTTTAATGAATGCATAACTCCTAAAACTTTATCAACTTGTTTTTCGTTTATAACCAATGGAGGGAGAATCCTAATTGTGGTTAATCCGGCATTTAATAATAATAATCTCATTTTTTGAGCCTTTTGGATAAGATCATTTATCCTTATTCTATAATCCACCCCAATCATCAACCCTTTTCCCCTCACTTCTCTTATTAACTTTTCTTCTTCAGCAAAATCAGTTAAATCATCTAAAAATCTTTTTCCTTGCTTCTCTGCGTTTTCAACAAGATTTTCCTCTTGAATTATCTCGATCACAGCATTTGCAGCCGCACAACAAAGGGGATTTCCTCCATATGTGGTATTATGTTCTCCAATTTGCATTTTTTCAAAGATTTCTTCCGAGGAAATCATTGCGCTCATAGGCATTCCACCTGCAATAGCTTTAGCCATGCATATTACGTCAGGAACAATATCATAATGTTCAAAGGCAAACATCTTTCCTGTTCTTCCAAATCCTGTTTGGACTTCATCATCTATAAGGAAAATATCATTATCTTCACAAATTTCTTTTAGTTCTCTTACAAAGTCATAAGGTGCAGGATAAACTCCACCTTCACCTTGTACTAATTCAATAAATATTGCGATGGTATTTTCATTTATCAATTCTTTAACTGAATCAATATCACCATAGGATGCGAATTTTATATGGGGAGATAACCAAGATAGAAATGCCTTTCTATATTTTATATTATGTGTCATCGCTAAAGAGCCCAAAGTTCGCCCATGGAATGCCCTCTTAAATGCTATTACCTCAGGCTTATTTTTTCCCCTATTATTGGCTAAAACCAGCTTCAAGGCTGCTTCTATTGCTTCAGTACCACTATTTCCTAAAAATGTTTGTTTTAAAGGTTTAGGGGTTATATTTGCTAGTTTTTCTAATAGTTTGTATCTCACTTCAAGGGGATAGCTTGGAGGGACCATCGTTAATTTTTCTACTTGTTCTTGTACAGCCTTAATAAACTTGGGATGGGAGTGTCCTATATTAACGACGGCGTGACCTGCTACACAATCTATATATTCATTATCTTCCTCATCAAAAAGTATAGCTCCTTTACCCTTCTTTATAACAATATCTTTTTTGGGGAAAAGTTTGCTATGGAAAAATCGTTCGGCTTCTATATTATTTGTAAAATCCTTCTGCATAATTGAGATTCACATTTTTTTCATATGAATATAATTTTTTAAGTTTTTTAAACCAATTAATTCTTATTTTTTTTTATAAGTTAGAACAAATTGAGATTTCATAATTATTAAAATAATTATTAGATAGCATAAACAGTTCTGAGGAAAATCTAAAGAAAGAAATTTTATAAAATACTAGCAATTTTGTTGTATAATTAAAGTAATAAGTAATAAAAACGATAAATAACAAAAGTTCTAACTCAATAGTTATATCAAATTAAATATAAATTTTAAAAATATTTACACAGAGAAAATATCATGAGATTAATTCATTTTGCTGTAGCTTCAAATTCAGAAGAAGAAAGCGACAGATTTTTTATAACATTATTAAATCTTCAAAAAGCAAGAGATTTTTCTGTTCCTTCTAGATTAATGGAAAAATTTTTTGAAGTTCAGAAAGAGCAAAGAATTATAAGTTATGAAAATGAGGATTTTGCAGCTGAGGTATTTATAACCGGGGATCAAAGTAAACGAAAAGATCTTTTTACTCATGTTTGTTTAGAAGTAGAAAATAGAGATAAAATGGTTAATGAAGCGCAAGAATTGGGATTCAAGATAATCAAAGTTCCGAGAGAAAATAGTGAGGGGTATTACTTATTTATACAAGATGGTTTTGGAAATATTTATGAAATTAAGTAATTTGAAATAAGGGGAATAACATAAATTTTTAAAACTGTTTTTTTATATAATTTCTTGAACTACTATTAGTTCCAGTAGGGGTTGAATCAATTGCCATCATCATCATCATATAAATTTAAAATAGTAATGGGAGGATCAGATCCAGAGAAACTTCCATTTTTTGAGAATTCTTTTTTTAATGGAACAGATTTCTCTCATATTGGCATTAATATAAACCCTATTGAATGCATAACAAGTTTTGGAGACTCTTATCTCTTTATTTTTTGGCATCTTAACCAAATGCAGAGATTTGAGTTTATGTTATCCTCTTTTTGCCACGGAGCATATGGTGGAATAATTTGTGTCGACAGATCTCATTTCGAATCTTATAAAGAAGCTATTAATTGGATTAAGATATTTCAAAGGCAGATTAAAAAGATTCCATTAATAATCTTCAGTTTCCAATCTAAAAATTCTCAAAATGAAGTATCAAATAAACAAGTGAGAAAATTAATAGAAGTATATAATCTTAAGGGCCTTTTTGGAATTTCTTCAGATGAAAAAATTAATTATCTACTTAAAAAAGATTTCTTCAGATTTGTTATTAAGATATTTAATGAGTCTAATGTAAATGAACAGGAGTTTTCAATTATGTTCCCAACAGAAGAGAAGGATTTTATTAAATTCTTTGAAAGTTTTTCAACATGTCCTATTTGTAAAAAGAAAAATCACATTGAGAGTCTGAAAGAATTCTATTTTAGTAAAAGAGATGATATAATAAGACTAAGAGACAAATTTTTTGATTTGATGGATAAATCTTCTTATTTAGAAGAAAGATGGAGTAATTCATTGGATCTTGGGATTTTATGTTGTTCGTGCTATAAAAAATATTTTAGTGATTCGGGTTCCTAACTAATTACGAAATTCAGTAATTCAAAAAAGTTCCGCTTTCTTAATGATTGTTTTATGATCAAAAGCTAATTTAAGATTTGGAAGTTTTTTTAATGGAATTATGTCCAATTCCGCAGCATCATCTTGCGCTTTTGGTTTCTCATTTTTGGTTATTGGTTCGCACATATATGCGACACTTACGGTATGTCCTCTTGGATCCCTGTCCGGTTTAGAAAAAACACCGATTAATTTTTTGATTTGGACATTGATATTAGTCTCCTCCTTCGCTTCTCTAATACACGCTTCTTCGACGGTTTCTCCAATATCTACAAATCCTCCAGGTAAGGCATATTCACCTTTAAAAGGGGGATTCTTTCGTTTTATAAGAATAATATGATTAGAATCATATAAAATCACGGCATCAACTGTTAACAAAGGGGTTTTTGGTTTAGCCATTTTTTCAATTATAAGATTTTTAATTCTAATAAAATTTTCCAAAAATATAATTATTAAATAGTTTATTTTAGAATTATTTTTTTGATATGGTTCTTTATCTCATCTGGTTCTAAATCTTCTTTACCTATAAAGCCTTGTCCGAATTCATGAGATCCACCTCCTTTCCCACCAAAATGAATGAGAATTTCTCGAATGAAATTTCCTAAATGAATATCTAATTCTTTTGAAGCTTTTGATCCTAACATTCCCATTACTGTATACCCCTTTTTAGTCTTATTAATCAGTATAGTTATCGCATATTCGTCTTCTTTTAAGATATTTTGGTTTAAGTTCTTTAAGTCTTCTTGAGAAAGATTCTCAAAATCTTCAATAACTAGCTTAAAATCTCTATATTTTGAGGCCTCTGAGAGTAATTCTTTTAGATACTCATTACTTAGTAATTTTTTCATTAAATCAAATTTTTCTTTTCCTTGTTGCCACTCTTCATAAAATTGCTTTACTTTGGTAATTAATTTTTCTTTCGGAATATTTAAAAAATCAGACAGCTCCGTTAGTATATCTCCCTTAAAGGTTTCAGCTGAATTGAGAGTCAGATCCTGTTCGTCTATTTTTCCTGTAGATAATGCTTTGTTAATATTTTTCCATTTCTGAAATAATTCTTTCACTCGCCCAACAATTCTTTCTTTCTCTATTCCAAAAAAAGATTTTAATTCACTTATAATTTCCTTATTTCTTTTTTCGATTTGTTTAGATGCTTTTCCAGCGGTGAATATTAACCTTACAACCCCATCTTGGATTTTTTGTGATTTAATAATATTTATATGCCCTGTTTCAGAAGTATTATTCAAATGGGTTCCACCACAGGCTTCTACATCCACACCAGGCACTTCTACTATCCTTACTTTAGTTCCAGGTACTGCTCCCCCTTGATATATTTCCATTCCATATTCTTGTTCTGCTTCAGAACGAGGCATAAATCTAAGATTCAAACCAATTCCTGCATCAACTATTTTGTTTGCTCGTTTCTCAATTGCGTTAATTTTTTCCGTTGTAAGTTGTTCGTAATGAGTAATATCGAGATGTGATGATTTTAAGGTTTTTTTTGCTCCCGCCTGATTCACATGACTTCCTAAGATTTCTTGAGCAGCAGCATTTACTATATGAGTTGCAGTATGATGCTGTGAGAGTTGTCTTCTCCATTCTTCATCAACTTTTATAGTCACTGTCTCGCCTTCTTTGAAAATGGGTTTTTCTTTAAGAACATGAATAACATGATTCCCTTGTTTAAATACGTCTTCAAATCTCTGACCATTTATTGTGCCAACATCATGTAGTTGCCCTCCAGCTGTCGGATAGGCCACAGATTTATCCAATATCACCTTATTATCAATAATTTTAAGAACTTTTGCTTTATTTTCTACTTTTGTATAATCATAATAATATAATGATTCTGTTTCGGGGATATCATCTAAATCAAGTTCGATATCTTTCTTTGCTGCATCTTCTTGTTCTGATTGTTCATGTCTCTGTACAACCAGATTAAAGAAGTTATCAGGGATTTTTACTTTAACATCATATCTTTTGGCAGCTTGTTTTACCATATCAGGACTGATTCCATTAGAATCATACATCTCTATTAACGTCTCTGTGTCTATTTTGCCCTTATTAAATTGTTTTTCTAGTATTTTATTAGCCTTTTTCTTTGTCGCATAATATTTTTCTTTTTCCACTTCCAATATTTCTGTTATCTCATTTAAATTTTCTGAAACCTCTGGAAAAAGATCTTTCAATTCTTCAGCATGCCACTCACACACATTTGGGATTTTAATATCCCAATTAAATTTATCAATAAATCCGATGGCTCTCCGGAATATTACACGGAGATTATATCCCCCCCCTACATTAGATGGTAGTTTTCCATCATGAATCGCAAATAGAAGACTTCTGGCATGTTCTGCTATCGAGTATAATCCTGTCATTGGCTGAATTATATCTCGTAATTTCTCAACAGTTATATCTAATTCTTCTGCAACTCTCTGCCATGCCGCATCCATATCCTCTACCTCATCAGTGTTTAAATATGCAGAATATTTAGAAAATCTGTTATATAATTTAAGATCTAATTTAATATTCGTAATACTCCTTAACTTAGAAAGCACATATGGGAAAGTAGCTTCATAGAGATTTGGAGTTCCTTGCGAGAACCATGCCACTCGCTCTTGTCCCAATCCCATATCCAATACCTTTAATTTTAATTCTCTTGGACCATTAGGAGTTTGTTCAAACATCGTATAGACTTGATTAAATAATTCAACACCTCTGCTAAAAAACTCAAGACTGCATCCGAATGACCCTCCACCAGCCCAGGAATCCTCATGAATTGTAATTTCATCCTTCGAAAGTCCGACACCAATCGTGATAAAATCATGCATATCCATAAATAATTGACCTTGATCCCATTCTTCAGGAGAGACGAATTGGTGTTGTCCTATCATTACAAATCCTGTACAATGAGCTGAAGTTATTCCTACATTTTCTATATCATTAAAGCGTAAACAAAATTGAGGGATTAGTAATTTTTTTGCGGGAGGTTCTTCTTCACCAGTGATAACATATGGTTGAAAGGCGGATATAGAAGCTATTGTAAACTCAGAGGTAGGATTCCATCTTGCTACACAGGGATACCGTTTAATCGGGACATATCCTCTTGGTTCTAATATTTCCACAATTTTTTCCCAAACTCCAATATAAGATAATTTTTCAGAAGTAGGGTTATTAATTACTACATCGAAACCTCCTGAACATGCAGGATCTCCACAAACTTTTCTCTCTTTATGAGTAGTCCAAAAAAATGTTCCGCAACTAACACATTGTTTTCTCATATATCCTAAATTCCTAAGTTCCTTAGTTGGAAAGTATGCATCAGGATTTTTTGAGGCAATTTTTTTAAAGACTGTTTTTAGTTCTTTATCAGTTCGACAATCCTTAAGAAGTTCTATCTCATTTTCAGAAAGCATTTTTAATCACTATCAATCAAGAATAGCTATTAACCATCAAATTAAGGAATATAGGATTTCCTAAAACTTTTACTTTACGATTATTAAAAATTATTCCTTCACACTCTATAGAAAGAGAATATTAAAAAGAAAATATCGTTATAGAACTTATAAATATAATCATATATTCCAATTTCAAGTTTTAAATGATAAGAAATTATGAAAAATAAAAACACTCTAAAAAAAAATGATTTTAAACTTGCAGCCGAATGGATCCGAGAAGCAGACCATGCTGTTATCTTTACAGGAGCGGGAGTTTCTGTTGAAAGCGGGATACCTCCTTTTCGTGGTGAAGATGGGTTATGGAATAAATATAATCCAATTTTTCTGAATACCACCTATTTTAGAGATAATCCTAAAAAATCTTGGGAGTTAATCAAGGAGATTTTTTATGATTTTTTTGGAAAAGCTAAACCAAATAAAGCTCATTATATTATCGCAGAATTAGAAGGGGAAGGGTTAATAAAAGCCATAATTACTCAAAATATTGATAATCTTCATCAAAAAGCAGGAAGTAAAAATGTTATCGAATTTCATGGGACAGCCCAAACTCTTACGTGTATAAATTGTGAAAAGAATGTAATTGCTGAAGAGTATTTGAGTGATTTGCCACCACGATGTCCTCATTGTAATGGATTATTGAAACCAGATTTCGTATTTTTTGGAGAACCAATTCCTCATAATGCACATTCAAAAACAATAGATGAAGTAACAAAAGCAGATCTATTTATTCTCGTTGGAACTACAGGAGAAATTATGCCTGCATCAACCATTCCATACATTGCTGAGAAAAATGGAGCCCATTTTATCGAAGTTAATATAGAAGAATCTCAATATACTCGATCAATAGTAGATATCTTCTTAGAGGGAAAAGCAACAGAAATTTTCCTAAACCTGAAAGACCATTTAAAAGTAATATAAATAATTTAGATTGATTTCTTTAAAGTAAAATTCTCGTTTTGATAACCATTAATCACTTTGTCATCTCTCTCAAATTTTTGGAGTCAAAATAGCGATTTTGAATTTATCCTAAGTATTAAATATCAGACTATAATATTTTTTCATCAATCCAATCTAATTTAAAAAAAATATGGGTGAAATTCAAAATGGTAAATGTGTTAGTTACTGTTAAGTATCCTCCACATAAAACTGAGGAAGTTATTAAAGTATATACTTCGGGAAAAGCAGCAGAATATCCTGATTTTGTAAAGAGAAAATTTCAATGGGCTACACCAAATTATGATGTGAAAATCTATAATGTATATGATATTCAAGATGA
>JAWOFX010000032.1:0-37568 GCA_046497275.1 Promethearchaeia archaeon
TTATTGTTCCAAATACCTGGATTTTCTTCTATTGCTTCAAGAATTTGTAAGGTTAATTCACTTTTTTGTAATTTCAAGTCAACATTCGAGAGTGGATTTTTATTATAGTAAGGAATGAACATCACATAATTTCCAACACGCTTCTTTTTAATTACTCTATAAGTTTCTAAAATATCAAGATGCCAAACCAAATTCCCAGGCGCTAGATCTGTTTTTCTTAATAACTCATTGAAGTGAATTCCAGGTTTTTCTAAAATTAAATCAATAATCTTACTGCGATTTTCATTCTCAAGAACTTCTTCAATTTCTAATCGATGTGCACCTTTATCAATTGAAGTTGTACGCCTTTTAATATGCTTGATATAATCCTTTTTAGATAAAACAATTAAAATTCCCACAAAACCTATTGCTATGGGAATTAAGATCCATAGCCAATTATAACTCGGAGGATTTTCAGGTTTTTCATTAACCTCATAAATAGTAAAATAATATACTTCTTCTTCCTCAAGACTTTCTATTTCTCCATTTATATAATTAACACCTTCTGACTCTGACTCATATGTCGATAATAATTCAGGATTCCCGCTTATTTCACCTTTATAATATCCAATCGAGAAATTATCTTCAGTTTGAAATCCGAAAATGGGAGATTTTATGAATTTAAAAGATAATTGTGAGATGCTGGTATTTGATTTGATTTTATAAAAACTATTATATTGAAATCCTAAAATTAAATCTTGAAAACTAGGATTTTCTGGTAAATTTTCTAAAAATCCCTCTATATCAAAAATTGCTGTAAATTCTAATTCTACGTCTTCATTGTTATCGATTTCAAGTGAAATTTGTCTGGAAGTTATTAAGGGGTAAGAAAGATTAAAATCTAAATTTAAAATTGTATACACATTTGTAGAGATGTTAAAATTAAAACTTAAGTCATAAGGCAGATAATCATAATAGTAAGATAGGTTAAAATAATTATCTGGTTGAATTGATATATAATATGGAGGAGGACCATCAGCTTTGGCATCTTTCGGAATTGTAAGAAATATTCCGAATAAAAGAACTAATAATATTAGGTATTGTTTTCCATTTTTTTTCTTCATATGAGTTATTAGAATTATTATAAACGGTTAAATTATAATACTTATTAAAATAGTAAATTATCTCCTTTTAAGAATATAGGTATGTTTTTTTCCATCTAATTTCATTATTTAAGACACTCAGATAAGAATTATTAGAAAAAAAAAAAATTAAAATTATTTATTACAAACTTAACGTCACATTGAATTGTATTGGACCGATTTCTGTTGGACCATATACAGGTACATCATTAAATGTTATTTCAATTTCAATTAGGAGAGATATGTAATAGGTTCCTTCCTCTATAGAAATCTCATCTGGTCCAAGTATCATATTAACGTTCAATCCTGCACTTTTTAAATCTTCAAGAGTTATTGGTCCGAGTTGTATGGTTTGACTTGAGGGTGTTGTGATATTCAAATATATCTTGAGGTCAATATAAGCGCTATATACACCGGATCCAGAGGTACTAACATGTCCATTAAATTTTCCGAAGAAATAACTATATGGATCGATTCTTTGTTGCTCAGCTTGTAGTGTGGTAACTCCCGTCGGTAAACTTTGGTCTAAATTATAAGAATCATCTGAATCTGATATACTTGATGAGTAAAGGTCAGTTGAGCTCATACCCATAGAAACTTGAATACTATCGACTCCAATTCCATACATAAAAACGGGAATTAATGCAATCACAGAAATAATTGCTACAACAGCAATGATCCCACCAATTGTTTTTTTTGATACCATTTTTTGATCACTTTTTATTAAAATTACTTATTCTTTTAATACTGATTTTATTTAAAAAGACTTAAGGTGCACTTTTTTCCACCTTATCTCTAAGATATCTTTAGTTAAAATAGTAAATTCATATTTTAAAATGATTTTTCTAAAATTTATAAATTGAAAAACACTATTATGTGAAGAATAGATATTAAAATTAACGATTTGGTTCTTTAATAACGATTTTTTTATTCTAATAATTCAAAATCAATACATAAAAAATATTTTAAAGCATTCTTTTCAATTATTAACATATAAAAATTAATTTGCTAATCATGTCTAAGAAATTTTCTCGAAATCCCATTAAAGGAATGGATGACTATTTCCCTTCTGATATGCGTGTATTTAATTATATAAATAAGAAATTAAGAAATATTGCTGAATTGTACTGTTATGAAGAATATGATGCACCTATTCTCGAAGCTATTGAGATTTTTGAAGCTAAAACATCAGATGAATTGGTAAATGAACAATCATTTATTGTGGAAAAAAAAGAAGGAGAAAGATTGATCTTAAGACCAGAAATTACACCACAACTTGCTCGTATGGTAGCAAAAATAAGTCAAGAAAAGAAAAAACCAATAAGATGGTATTCTAACCCAAGATTATATCGTTATGAACAACCTCAAAGAGGAAGAAAGAGAGAATTTTATCAATTTAATGTGGATATATTAGGAGAAGATACTCTTTATGCAGAATTAGAGATCTTACAGATTGTTGTAGATTTTCTCACAGATTTTGGAGCAACTTCCGATCAATTTCAAATATATTTTAATAATCGCAGATTTGTGGATGCAATCTGTGAAATCTTATTAGAAGTACCTAAACAAAAGATTTCTCAGATCTATTCAATTTTAGACAAAGCGGACAAAATGGAAGAATCTGAATTTGAAAAATACCTCATTGATTCATTTGAAAGCGAATCCATTATCCAAGGTATTAAAAAACTAAAGGATGCGGATGATTTAGATGAACTCTTAGCGAATTTTGATGATATTCCATCTGAATTTTATGATAGTAAAGGATATCAAGAATTAAGAAAATTAACACGATTAATTGAAAGTTCTGAAATATCAGAATATTGTTCATTTTCCTCAGGAGTAGTTAGAGGGTTAGATTATTATACGGGAACGGTATTTGAAGTATATGATATGGGAGATGAGAATATTAGAGCTATATTTGGAGGAGGAAGATATGATGATCTTCTTTCAATCTTTTCTGATGAAGAGATGTCTGGAATTGGTTTTGGCATGGGTTTATTAATGTTAGAATTATTCCTTAGAACATATAATTTATTACCAGAAGATCTTGAGGAACCAGATTATTCTAAAATCATATATATTGCTACTCTTGATGAAGAAGTTGCTCCTTATGTATTTAAAATCTCTAATATCCTTCGAGATCAGAATATTCCTTGTATAATTGATTATCGTTTTGAAAATCTTGGTAATCAATTGAGTAAAGCAAATGATCTTGGAGTAATGATAACCTTAATTATTGGTCCTAAAGAAATGAAAGAACGCAGAATCACTATTAAGAATATGGTTTCAGAGGAGCAAAAAACAATTGAAACGGAAGAACTGGTTCAAGAGATTATCCAAACACTAAGCAAATTATCATAAATTTGTATTTAAATCTGAGAAATCACTTTAAATTACATAGTTTATTATTGCTATTTTTATTAATTTCATTTAAAAAATATTTGTTAATAAAAATTTGAACTTATAATGAATTTTATTCGAGATTTATTAACTTCTATTAGTGAAAAGGAATCTGTAGTATGTATGGGTCTTGATCCAAGATTGGAAAATGAGAATCAAATTCCAAGCTATCTAAAAGAGCAATATCAAAATACAAATAAAATAATTTTAGAATTTAATAAAACCCTAATTGATAATACTTATGATTTAATTCCTATAATAAAACCACAGATTGCTTTTTATGAAAAATATGACGCTCTTGATGCCTTAAAAGAAACTATTCACTACGCTCATAAAAAAGATTTATTAGTTCTTCTTGATTCGAAAAGAAACGATATTGGCACCACCTCAAAGGCATATGCTGAAGCTCAATATGACCTATATAAAGCAGATGCGTGTACCATTAACGCTTATTTTGGGAGAGATTGTATTAAACCATTTCTCGAATATAATGAGAAAGGGAAGTTCATTCTAGTTAAAACCTCGAATCCTAGTAGCAGTGATTTTCAAGATCTATTTAGTATTAGATTAGATTCCATATCTAATCAGACAACTGAAATTAGTGTTGAAGAAATTTCTAAATCTTTAATTCTTAAAAGAAATTACATTCATATGGCGGAATTAGTTCAAAACTGGGGAAAAAATTTAGAGCAATATCATGATTATCACAATTTAGGTGTAGTTGTAGGGGCAACATATCCAGAAGAGATGAAAATTATAAGAAAAATAGTTAAAAATTCAATATTATTAATACCTGGTTATGGCGCTCAAGGAGCTAACGCAAAAGATATAAAATTTGGCTTTGATCAAAAAGGTTTAGGTGCAATCGTTAACTCTTCCCGGGGAATTATGTTTGCTTACACTAAACATAAAAAATACCCTCCCGAAAAATTCGCTGAAGCCGCCAGAGCTGAAATAATAAATATGAGAGATAAAATCAATAAATTTATAGTTAAATAAGAATAATTCGTTTTCAATTTAGGTTAAGATCACTACAATAACCGATGTTGTTAAAACAATAGGAATAACAAAAAATATGAAAATCACAATCGATTTTCCAATCCCTGGTTCATGAATTACATTAATTATATTAATCTCTAGGAAAATTCCAATTATTAATAAGGGAATAAGCATTGCTAAATTAGGTCCACTATCATCGAACTCCCCACTGACCCCCATAATGATAAATGGTACACCGATAAAAGCTATTAATCCAACTTGAATGAATAAACTGCCTACTACCCATTTCAAATTGGTTCTTTTCTCAGCTTTGGTTATTTTTAATCCTATTTTCAGAAATATTATCTCTGAGGTTATGAATATAATAAGTGCTACAATTGAAACTATAAGTTCAGGAGGTAATCCTATTTGAAATATCGAATATAGTGATAACATAACTAATTCCCTTATAATAATTTTTTAATTAATACTTTTGTAATTCTAATTGGATTAAATATTATGAATTTAATTTATAACTGCTTTTTTGAATATTTATATCTTTTTTATGAGATTTCTAATATGGTATTAAGTTATATTTTATTTTTTGTTAAAAAAAATATCTTATTTTTTAATTCATAAATATATTTAGAATATGTTTAATTCTCTATTATAATAATAATTTTGAAAGGTGTAATCGAACAAAAGGGATTTTTATGTCTGAAAATGATCAGACCAAGGAGGAAGAAGCAAAAATTTTCTGTGCTGTCTGTAGATGAGGTATAAATATTTCTGAAATAATAGATTGTAATTCTCTTGCCGAATTCTCAAAAAATCTGCCAAATGTTGTTGATGCTGATGAATATATTAGTATGTGTACAGAAGGCGGTGCTGACTTCATCAAGGAACATATGAAAGAAAGTGGTGCTAATAGACTCGTTGTTGCTGCTTGAACTCCAAAAACTCACGAGCCTGTATTTCAAAGTGTACTTGAGGAGATTGATATGGATCCATCATACCTTGAATTTGTTAATATAAGAGAACATAGCAGTTTTGTCCATAGAAATGATCCAGAAGGAGCTCAAAACGTAGCCGAAGATGAAATAAAATCTGCTGTTGCCCGAGCTGCATTACTTGAGAAAATAGAAATAAAAGAAGTAGATATAGAAAAACGAGTATTAATTATTGGTGCTGGTGTCGCAGGATTAACCGCGGCTATAGATTTAGCAGAAGAGGGTTACGAAGTTCATTTAGTGGAAAAGAAACCTACTATTGGTGGTAAAATGGCACAATTAGACAGAACTTTTCCTACAGATGATTGTTCTATATGAATCTTGGGACCAGTAATGCTCGAAGCAGCGAGAACTAAAGGCTTAAACATTCATACTTATAGTACGGTCGAAGAAGTTGATGGTTTTGTAGGGAATTTCAAAATAAAAATTAAAGAAAAAGCTAGATATACTACTGAGGATTGTAATGGGTGTGGAGCATGTGAAGAAATCTGCCCCGCGATAGGAGCTAATGAATTTGATGAAGGAATGAGTTCACGCTCAGCTATATATACTGCCTTTTCTCAAGCAGTTCCGCTAGTCGCTCAAATTGATATGGATAGATGCATTAAATGTGGTTTATGTATAGAAGCATGTGAAGTTGATGCAATTGATTTTGATCAAGAAGATAAAATTATAGAGTTAAAAGTGGGATCAATAATCGTTGCGACCGGATGGGATGAATATGAACCACCAGAGGGATACTTAGGTTATAAAAAATATCCTAATGTTATCACACAATTACAACTGGAGAGAATTTTAAATCCTAATGGTCCTACGGTAAGTCATCTTGTCCGTCCATCTGATGGAAAAGTGCCGAAGAAAATATTATTTGTTCAATGTGTTGGATCAAGAGACTTAAACAAGAATACCTACTGTAGTTCTGGTGTTTGCTGTATGACAACTATTAAGAACTCAAAATTAATTAAACAACATGATCCTGATACAGAAATAACTGTTGCATATATGGATATAAGAGCAGCGGGTAAAGATTATGAGGAGTATTTCACTGCGTCTAGAAGAGAGGGAATCAGATATATTCGAACTAATATTAGTAAAATCGAAGAAGACCCTGTAACTCATAATTTAAAAATTGTTATGCAAAATACTCTTCGAGATTCTTTGGGACTTCAAGAGATGGAATTTGATTTAGTAGTACTCTCTTGTGCTATGGAACCATCACAAGAAATTCAAAAAATAGAAAAAATGCTTAAATTAGAGACAAGTCAAGATGGTTTCTTTAAAGAATTTCATTCTCGGTTGAATCCCATCGATACAAAAATACCTGGAATAGTACTTGCGGGCGCATGTCAAGGTCCAAAAGCAATCAATGAGGCTATCTCTCAAGGAAGAGGAGCCGCATCCTCAATAGCTAAATTAATGAGTCATGATAAATATGAAATCATGCTTATAAGAGCTCATGTGGACAAAGAAAAATGTGCTAAATGTGGTTTATGTGAATTAAACTGCGCTTATAATGCGATAAGCCTTTCCGATGATGGAGCCGTAGTGGACGAAATTTTATGTAGAGGTTGTGGATCATGCCTTGCTAATTGTCCTTCCGAAGCGATAACTCTTAAATATTATAGAGAACCTCAATATGAGGAACAAATAGATGCAATATTAGAAGAGACGTAAAGAGGTGGGTAAAATATCAGAAAATAATTTTAAGATTATTAGTTTTATGTGTTGGAAGTGAGGTTACGGTGCTGGAGATATGGCAGGAACTATGCGAGCACAATATCCCGCTACAGTGCGTCCAATCCGAATTAATTGTACGGGAAGGGTCACTCCAAGTTTAATGATGCGTGCAATAGGAAAAGGTGCGGATGGTATTATTGTAGCAGGATGATATGCTGGAGAGTGCGATTTCGAAATCGGTAATTTTATAGCGGAACGCAATGTTAATTATGTCAGAGAGATCTTAAAAACGATGGGGGTTTCTCCAGAAAGAGTTCAAATGTTTAATTGCAGTGCCGCTGAAGGAAAGAAATTCCAAGAAGAGGTGTCTCGTATTTCAGAAGAAATAAAAAAAATAGGCAGCAGTCCTTTAAAAGAATCTAAAGATAATAAAGAAAGTGATTCAAAAAAAGGAAAAAAGAATAAAACCGAATAGGATGATTCTTTCGAACAAATTTTAGTCTAAAGATGACGACCTCGCATGGGTTATTCGGTATGGTTTCAATATTTTTACTTTTACATTTTTTATGATTATAAAAAAATGGTATTTTGTTTTTTAACTGAAGCTTTTCTTAATTTGTTATTCATGGGGGAGAACATATACTAGTAGGATAATTAGTAATATTCCTGCTATGAAAATTAAAGCTTGAATGACAGACTTTTTAAAATTTTTCTGTTTTAAGATTTCAGGCATTAATTCAGCACTTGCGAGATATAAAAATCCACCTCCAGAAAATGCTAAGAAAAATAGGTTAAATGTTTCAAGAATCCCAGAGAGAAATAACGCAAATAAACCTCCTAGTAATGCCACCATAGCACTTAAAAAATTAAAAAATAGCGCAGTTCTTTTTGAAAATCCACCGTATAAAAGGATACCGAAATCTCCGACTTCTTGAGGCAGTTCATGGAATAAAACAGCTAAAGTTATAACTATTCCATTTCCAATACCAGTTAAGAACGCGACGATTATAATTACACCATCTAAGAAATTATGTAAACCATCACCAATAAGATTTAATAGAGCGAAATTTCTAATTTTAGGTCCTTTCTCCGTTCTCTCTAAACCTTCGGTAATCGTATCATAGCAAACATATTCATTTTCTTGTTGGTGAGCATGTCCATGAAACCAATAAATAAAACGCTCTACAACAAAAAAAACAACATATCCTAAAAGAATGAAACCAAAAACCCAATATTCAGAAAGAATTCCTCCTAACTCTTCAAGATGATGGATAGATTCGGGAATAAGATCAAATAATGCGGTTGCAAGAATGGTTCCAGTAGCAAAAGCTACTAAAATAAAAAGAATATTATCAAGAGTTTTTTCCCTGAAAGAAATCATAAATATCCCTACTAAGCTAAGACAACCAATTAAAAAAATCGCAATAAATCCATATAGTATTTCCATTTTAATCAGAATTCAAAATTAGTATTTTTTTAGATCAATTAAAAGATTATATATGAGTAGTTATAAAAGATTTTTAAAATTTTTATTCATAAAACAAAAATACTCAAAATTGTTTTAATTTTTATTTATGGGTTAATTTAGAATATTATGTTTAGCTTTGGAAAAGATCCAGATGAGAAGGCGGAAAAAGACTTTAAAAAAGCAGAACAATTATTTGATGCCCTACAATACAAAAAAGCCGGGAAATATTATACATCAGCTGCAGAGAACTATTATGAGATTAAGAATTTTGTTTCTGCAGAAGAAGCTTATTTTAAAGCCGCCAATTCTTATTTACAAGAAGAAAGACATATAGAAGTATTAGAATCTTTAAGAAAAGCTGCAAACGCTTCACTCAATCAAGATAAATATGAATATGCCAGGACTTTATTCAATAAAGCATTAGAATATTTGAAGAATTTAAAATCATCTGGGCAGAAAGATCAATATTATGTTGAACTTTCCTTTTTATCTTATTTATGTTATTTTGTTTTGGGAGAATCAGAGAAAGGATTACAATTATTAAAGAAAATCCAAAAAAGAGTAGAAGCTAATTATTTTAAGGAAAATTCTTTAATTCATCTTGCAACAAACTTAACCCTCGCTCTTCGGGACAAAAAAGAAATCTATACTGAGAAAGTAATTAATAATTTCAAGAAACTTAATCTTAATGAGACAGAACAAAAGTTTGCGAAGATTTTAATTCTATTAGCTAGCATCCAAGTCAATATTATTCCTGATTTAATTTTTGATCAAGACACTTATACAACTCGTGAATTAATTGGAATTGATGTAAAAGTTGATGGAAGTTTCTTAGGGGAAATAAATTCAAACTCATTTTATGAATTTCAAATTTCTGAATTCCAAATCTCAGAATATAGCCTTGAACAATCAGAAAATTTAACAATTCAAACCAAACCAGACTTACCCATTTCTTTAAAACCAAATGAAGAGATAATATTTGAAATTGTGATGAAACCACATTTTCAGGTTGAAGATTGTTTTATAGGTCCTTTAAAATTGACTTGTATTATAAATGGAAAGTATAAATGTTTTATTGATAATCGAGCTAAGCATAATGTGAATCTTACTGCTCCTCCCACATATCTGGAAGTTTCAGTCGAAAATCTAAAACCTCCTCTAATTGATCAAACCTTTCCTCTTGAGATTCTAATAGAGAATAAAAGTGATGGTGAAGCATCCAATCTTAAAATAAATGTTGAATTGCCAGAAAGTTTAAAATTAAGGAGGGGAACTATTGAAAAGCAGATTTATTCTCTTCGATCAAATGAAAATATCCGTTGGGAAATTAATGCTAAACCTGTAGAAGCTGGAGATTTTGAGATTAAAGTTAATTTAACGTATGAGGATCCTGATCAACAAAAAATTGAAGAAACTAAAAAATTTGATATCTCAATATTATTATAAATATTAAATATTCATTCTACAGATTTTCTTTTATTACTTTTTTAAAAATACGACCTGTAATTAGAGATTCAGCTAAAGAAAAAGCTGCATTTTTTATTGAACGCTTTCTAATAAAGGAATCAAGAAATCTTCTAAAGGAGGATTTAAAATCATTTAAAGAGATAATTAAATCATAATAAATTTCAAGTAATTGATGTACATTAAGATTTTTTGGCTTAAAAGCTATTAAAGGGGGAGGTTCTTCAAGCCAGAAGGAATTATTAAATAATCTCTCTTGGGAATATAGTTTTTCATATAGTCTTGTTCCAGGATAGGGAGTAAGCATTGTTATATTAGGAATATCAATCCCAGAATCGTGAATAAAATCTCGTAATTCATAAATTGATTTTTTAGTGTCAAAATCAGAGCCTATAATAAAAGAGCCCATAACATCTATTCCATAATCGTGAATTTTATCTATAATATTTTTATATGATTCCACTCCTCTTTTTAGATTTACATTTTTATTGAATGAAGCAAGTGCTTTTTTATTAATTGATTCAAAGCCTAAAAATAGAAATGTACATCCACTTTCCTGAGCTAATCGTAATACTATGTCCTCATCTGCTATGTTTAATGATGCTTGCGCCATCCATGTTAGATCATAATCTTTAATCAACCGCAATAAATCTATTATTCTTTTTGAGGAGGTTGTTCCCGCACCAATAAGATTATCATCTACGATGAATAAATTCTTCCTGTTCAATGATTCTAATTCTTTTTCTATGAAATCTAATGGCTTGAATCTAAACCTACCGCCATGAAATCTAGTGACTGAACAAAATTCACAGTTAAATGGACAACCTCTCAATGTTTCGATTGATTCTAAAAAATATCTCTTCTGGAGTAAATCTCTTCTTGGCAATTTTGAATATTCGAAATTAAAAAACCCAGATTTATACCATTTTTTTAATCTACGTGATTCAAAATCTTTAAGTATTTGCTTCCAGACAAGTTCTCCATCTCCTATAACGACTGCTGTACAATATTTTATTGCTTCATTAGGTACAATAGTTGGATGATTACCTCCTAATATTACTGGAATATTTCTTTCAAGAAATTTTTTCGAAATTTCATAGGCTATTCTAGCTGTGTACGTATTGACGGTTATAGCAACAAGATCAGCATTATAATTAATTTTTTCAAGATTATTATCAACTATTTCTATATCATAATTTTGGGGTATGTATGCAGCTATAGTGGTTAAACTAAGGGGCGGCAATAATCTTTTATTGTATCGTGGATTTGATGGATTTATTAATAAAATTTTTTTTTTAACCATTTTACTATGGTGAAAAAATATATTGAATTTTTAACTTACAAATAGATTATTTATTATTAATTTATTATGTTTTGAAAATTAAATCTTCTCTGAGATAAATTAAGTTTAAATAATTTATTCCTCTGTCAATAAAATTATAAGTTTGTGTTGTTTTTATTCAAAATAATAAGGAATTTTACTATTAAAAATGAGATTAAAAGTAAAGAAAATAAATTTTGAAACAGGTAATACAAAAGATATCGTTTTAAATCATAGAGATGCTGCCAAATTGGGCCAGAAAGCAGGAGAAAGAGTGAAAATCACTAATATGGCTAGCGACAAATTAAATGATAGATATTGGATTGCGATTATTCAAATTGCACATTCAGACTCAATATTATCTAGTGGAGAAATTGGAATTTTTGTTAATACATTAAGAGATCATGAAGAATTAAAGGAAAATAATGAAGTTTCTGTAAAACCAGCAGAATCGCCGGATTCCTACAAGTTTATAAAAAAGAAAATAAATAGAGAGAAATTGAGTGGAGATGAAATAAATAGAATAATTAAGGATGCCGTTTCAGGGAGTCTGTCCAAGATAGAACTCTCTTCATTTATTACAGGTATTCATATTAATGGGATGGATAACGAGGAAATGACCGCTTTAACTCTAGCAGAATCAGAGAGTGGAGAGAAATTTAACTTTGGACCGGAAGTCTTTGATAAACATAGTACATAAGTTTACAGAATTGTAAACTTAGCTAAAAGGTGGAGTTCCGGGCAACAAAGTTTCTCTGATAATTGTTCCCATTGTGGCTGCGGCAGGATTAACAATTCCAAAAACCAGTACAAGGGCAATTACTTCTCCTTCTGGAACTGCAGATTCAATGGAAGTACTAGCACCAGTGACTTTTACTTCAGAGGAAGTTGAAGAAATAATCTCTAACTTGAAAGCCTGTATAATTTGGGGAGGCAGTCTTGACATTGCTCCCGCAGACAGTGTTTTAATAGAAGTTGAACGTCCATTACATTTTGATCCGATTGGGTTGATGATACCATCTATTTTGGCAAAAAAACTCTCGATGGGTGTTAAAAAAATAGTATTAGATGTACCTGTCGGGGAAGGAACGAAATTTAAAACTCCTATGGATGGAAAAAAATTCGCTCATCTTTTTAAGCAGATAGCAGATAATGTAGGGGTGGTTGCTGATTGTGCTCTCACTTTAGCTCATCAACCGATTGGTCATTGTATCGGCCCTGCTATAGAGGCCCAAGAAGCTTTAACATTGTTGCGTGATTATGCCGCGGGACCAAATTCTCTAATTGAGAAATCAACGTCTCTAGCGGGAATAATCTTAGAAATGGGAGGAAAGGCGAAGCCTGATGAGGGGCAATTAATGGCTAAAGAAATATTAAGATCAGGAAAAGCTTATAAAAAGATGAAAGAAATTATTGAAATACAAGGTGGTAATCCAGAAATTACTCCCGAAGAGATAAAATTAGGACCGCATAAAAAAGAGTTTTATTCAAACAAATCAGGGCATATTACAGAAGTTGATAATTCGATAATAAATCAAATTGCGAAGGCAGCTGGATGTCCTTATTCTAAAACCTCAGGAGTTCAGATTTATAAAAAGCAAGGTGCTATGGTAAAGGAAGGAGATAAAATATTTACAATTTATTCCAGTAGTAATACTAAACTAAAACGTGCAGAAAAAATCTATAATAGAACTGGTGGACCTATCATTCTTGGAGGAATGCTTATTGAAAGAATATAATCCAAATAATTCTTAATTTTTTAGTCTTTTTATTGTTCTTTCTGAAAATTAAATCCTTGAAAAAAAAAAAAAATCCTACATTTAATAAGAACAAATTTTAATATTTTCAAATTATTGCTCTTATTTGTATTAATAATCATTAATCATTAATATTTTATACTTCAAAACCCATGGATAATAAACCTTTTTCGCTATTAGTCAAGCCCGCTGGAGCTGATTGTAATTTACGCTGTGAATATTGTTTCTATATTGATCATTTGGAGAAGCAAGACTCCAACCCAAGAATGTCAGATAAAACTTTAGAACGGATGATATCAAGTTACATGAAAACTGAACAGAATCGAAATTATGCATTTGGTTGGCAAGGGGGAGAGCCAACTCTAATGGGTTTAGAATTTTTTAAAAAAGTTGTTAGATATCAGCAAGAATATGGAAAAACAGGAGATTTAGTAAGTAATGGTCTACAAACTAACGGAACTCTTATTACCGACGAATGGGCAAGATTTCTTGCCCAATATAAGTTTCTGATTGGTGTAAGTCTCGATGGTCCTCCAGAACTCCATAATAGTTATCGAAAAACTATAGGTAATCAAAATTCTCATTCTCTTGTGATGAAAGGCATTGATAATTTGAGAAAATATGATGTGCAGTATAATATTTTAATACTTGTGAATAATAAAACTGTCTCCCAACCAGAAAGAATTTATGATTATATGAAAAAAAATAGATTTTATTTCCATCAATATATACCATGCATCGAATTTGGTGAAGATAGTAAACTTCTTCCTTTTTCGATAAATGGAGAACAATGGGGAGACTTTCTATGCAAAATCTTTGATTTATGGATTCAAAATGATATATATCGAGTCTCTATTAGATTATTTGATTCAATCTTAGAATACTTAGTATATGGAAATACTCATGTTTGTTTTATGAATAATAATTGTTGTCAATATTTTGTTGTTGAACATGACGGAAGTGTATATCCATGTGATTTTTTTGTTAGAGATGATCTACTCTTAGGAAATATTAATACTGATTCTTGGAATCATTTTTTGGAATCTCAAAAATATAAGAAATTTGGAGCAAACAAATCCACATTAAATGAAGAATGCAAAAGATGTCCATTTTTAAACATTTGTTATGGAGATTGTCAAAAAAACCGTCCAGGTGATACAAAATCCCCAAAATCATTAAGCATCTTATGTAAAGGTTGGATGAAATTCTATTCTCATTCTTTACCATATTTTGCAAAGCTCGCAAATAGAATTCGTATAGAACGAAATCTTCCAAAAAAAGATATGAAAGTACCAACTAAATTTGGAAGAAATGATCCATGCCCATGTGGAAGTGGAAAAAAATATAAAAATTGTTGTGGATTGAAAATGAAAGATCTATGAAAATTAGAAAAAGAAATGATATTATAAAAAAATTTAATTCTATGTTTATACAAGATATCCATAAATTATGAGTTTAAAAGCTAAAGAAATTTTAAGTAATTTTCAGAAAGGACATATAGATCATGATTCTATGAAGAATTCATTAATCTTTTTGGTAGAACATTCAAATAATATTACTGATAGATTAGAAAGTATTAAAATTATCAATAATCTAAATATAAAAACTGAGAAGATTTTCCAGACTTTCGAAAATATTCTTATTTCTGATTCAAGCGAAAAGATTCGAATCGTTTGTGCAAAAGTTCTTAAAGATCTTTTTTTAGAGAAGGCCATAGAGCCCTTAAGTTGGGCTCTTCAAAATGAAAAATCATTAAATTGTATAATCGCACTTATTTCATCTTTAGGGGAAATTGATAATGAGAAATCAAAAAAAATTTTACTTGCAAAAATTTCTCAAATTGATGAGAAACAATATAAATATAATTTAAAAGAGATTCTCGAAAAAAAATCCTTTAAAAATTATACAAATGAAGAATTAGCTGACATTTTAATTAATTATTACATAATATCTACATTAAAATTAAAATTGGGATATTTGAAATTTATACCGAATGAAAAAGGAGAAATCGTAAAATTAGATATTTCTGGTATAGATAGTCAAGGTTTACGTTTTAAAAAAGTTTCCAATTCTTTACAACAAATTCTTTGTCTTCCCTTATTAAAAAGTCTTGATGTAAGTAATAATGATCTATTGCAATTACCAATTCAGTTTCCTCAACAAAATTATTTTGAAATATTAGATTTAAGTTACAATAGATTGCGTTCTTTACCTTCCTCTATAGAATACCTTAAAAATCTTAAAATCTTAGTATTAAAATCAAATAAACTTAAGAGATTACCAGAGACAATTGGATTTTTGAAATCTTTGAATAAATTAATTTTAAGAGATAATTTATTGAATTCTATACCTAAATCTATTGGAAATTTACATAAGCTTGCATTTTTAGATATATATCACAATAAATTAAAAGAATTGCCCGAAACCTTTAATACGTTAATATCCCTCCGTCATGTAGAATTAGGTTGGAATCAATTTGAAAAATTTCCTTCATCTCTTAGAAATATAACTAAGTTAGAAAAATTAAGTCTTCTTCGAAATAATATTTCCAGAATGCCCATATGGATTAAAGAATTAAGATATTTAAAATATTTAGAATTATGTGATAATCATCTGGAAGATTTACCTTATTCTGTTGGAAAATTAAACATATTAGAACATCTGAATCTTCGTAACAATAATATTACAAACCTCCCAAAGAGTATAAAAAATCTCAAAAAATTAAAAATCTTAAATTTAAGCTGGAATAGAATTAATATAATTCCTGAGTGGATTTCTGATTTAGAATCTTTGGAAGAATTAAATTTATGGAGCAATAACATAAAAAGAATTCCAAAATCCTTGACTTCTTTACCTAATTTAAAAAAATTATATTTGAATTTTAATAACATTTCACCCATTCCAGATTTTCTTAAAGAATTGGAGCAAAAGGGAGTCCATATTAAAATATAGTTTATCTTAGATAAAATGTAAATTTAAATTACTTTCAAAACTTAATACAAAGAGATTATAATATGGATTTAAAACCACATAAAATATTAGAAAATTATAATTCTGATATTATTAGCAAATCCATTGCTGTTCAACAATTCACTTCTCTCATAGAGAATAGTGATAATCTAAACTATAGAATAGAAAGCCTTAAATTTCTAATTAAAATAGATGCTAAAAATACTAAAATTTATGATCTAATTGAAAATTTATTAATATCTGACTCAAATGAGAAAATTAGATGTACGGCAGCAAAACTAATGAAAGATCATTTTTTAAATAAAGCATTTAGCGCGATGAAATGGTCTCTTGAACATGAAACATCAATAAATTGTTTAATTACCATAATTAGGGCATTAGGTGATATAAATACCAAAGAATCTCTTTCTCTTCTAAATAACGATCTTGAAAAAATTGAATATTCTTCATTTAAGAGTCATATAGATCAGGTTTTTAAAAAATACCCTCAAATGCACCAAGATGCAAAAATATTAGCTGAGATTCTCAATAACTATTATGTTATTAAGTTTTTAGAAAATAAATTCGATAAAATAAGATATAAACTTAAGCGAGCTAAAGTTATTGAACTCGATTTATCAAATATCGGTAGTCACGTGTTTGAATATAATGTTTTGAAATCTTTACCCGATTTCGTGTGCTCGTTAAAATCTTTAGAGAAATTAGATCTCAAGTTTAATCGAATAAGGAAATGTCCAAATAGTATTGGAAATCTTAAGCTTTTGAAATCATTAGATATGAGTTACAATAAATGTAAAACAATTTCTAAAAATATTGGAGAACTTTCTATATTAGAATTTCTAAATATCAAAAATAACAATTTAAAAGAATTACCTTCCTCTATTGGAAATTTATCAAATTTGAGAAGTTTAAATTTACGCTCTAATAAATTAATGCAATTACCATCCTCTATTGGTTCATTATTTAATTTAGAAGAATTAATTCTTCATGGAAATTTATTAAAGGATTTGCCAAAAAGTATGAGTAATTTAAAGAAAATTAAGATTTTAGAATTAGGTTCAAATAGATTCAGAAATCTCCCAGAATCATTAAAAAGATTGAGATCTCTTAATATATTAGGTTTAGGGGGTAATAATTTAACCAAAATACCCAGATGGATCGGAAATCTAAATAATCTAAAGGAATTACATGTTTATGATAATTTCCTAGAACAACTACCTGAGAGCCTGGGATCTCTTAGTTCCTTAGAGGAATTAACTTTATGGAATAATAATTTGGAAACACTCCCGAGATCTTTTACAAAATTCTCATCATTAAAGCGATTAAACTTGAGTTGGAATAATTTACAGAAATTACCTGAATGTATCGAAAAAATAAAATCATTGGAAATATTAAGTTTATGGGGTAATAATCTAAAAGAAATTCCGGCATCAATAGAAAATTTGGAGAATCTTAGAATTTTAGATCTGAATTTTAATAAAAATATTAAATTACCTACAAATTTGGCTGATTTAGAAAGAAACGGTTTAATAATCTACAAATAGAGTGAAGATAATTTTATGGAAAACAAAATTTTTGAAATTTATCAAAAATATAAGAAAAATATTTTAGATAAAAATGGAGCTGTAGATAGAATAATATCTCTTATTGAAAATATCCAAAAACATAATGAGAGATATGAAGCTTTAAGGGTTCTTGAGAAAATAAACTTAAAAGATGAACACATCTTTCCTTTTTTAGAAAGTCTTTTTCTCTCTGATTCGAATGAGAAAATAAGAATTATTGCTGCAAAAATTATAAGAAAAGATTACATAGATTTAGCATATAATCCTATGAAATGGGCATTAAATCATGAAACCTCTCCCGAATGTTTAAAAGAAATACATGAAACCTTAATGCAAATTTTATCTGAAATCAAAAATGATGATAACATTGATTATAGAAAATTTTTAATTGAAGAAATAAGTGATATTAAAGATAAAGAATTTAGAGTAGGCTTTGAGATTTTAAAAGAAAATAAAGAAATAGACACATTAAAAAAAGATATTTTAATTAAAATTTTAGTAAATTATTATACATTAGTATATTTAGAAAAAGTTTATTGGCGTGTAAAATATTCTCTCAATAATTTAGAAATTGTTAAATTAGATTTCATTTTCAAGGGATTGAATTCTATTCCAAATGCTTTGAAATATTTAACTTCTATAAGTTCACTTATATTTAGATATAATCAAATAACTTCAATTCCGGAATGGATTGGGAGATTAAAGCTCCTTAAAACCCTAAATCTTAATGTTAATGAACTTCATTCTCTCCCCGAATCCATAGGTCAATTAAAAGCATTAAAAGAATTTTATTTATGGAAAAATAATCTTGAAAGACTCCCAAAT
The DNA here is from genome assembly GCA_046497275.1 of Promethearchaeia archaeon. Lineage (GTDB taxonomy): Archaea > Asgardarchaeota > Lokiarchaeia > Sigyniarchaeales > SOKP01 > TEKIR-8. The sequence continues at coordinate 18,557 of JAWOFX010000032.1, forward strand.
TCACTTGGAGATTTGGAATATTTAGAAATATTAAATTTAAGATTAAACTATTTAAGTTATCTTCCTTTTTCGATTGGGAAAATGAAATCTTTAAAAGATCTAAATCTCCACGATAATAAATTAACTGCTTTACCTCCCACAATTGGAAATTTAAATTCTTTACAAAAGCTAAATCTTAGTTGGAATATGTTAAAAGGACTTCCGGAGACGATTGGAAGTCTTTTTTCACTAGAAACACTTGATATAGGAAGAAACGAGTTGAAAGTATTACCTGAAACAATCGGTAATCTGAATAAATTAAACACTCTAATTCTGAGCGAAAATCAATTGAAACATCTACCTAATAAAATTGTAGAACTTAAAAATCTAAAGCATTTAAATGTAGCTAGAAATCGTTTAGTTTCTCTACCTGAAGGATTAGATTCTATGCCAAAATTGGAAGAATTATATATAAGTGAAAATAGTATAGATTCTTTTTCTTCACTTATTACAAAGTTAGAACGTAATGGGGTTAAGATTTTCTTATAACAATAAATTCGGAATTATCGTTTTCTATTGTGTTTTATATAATTGTACAATCTCATCTATAGTTGTTACATCTCTTGATCCTTTATCTTCTCTAAATCTTTGGAATACAGGGAATCTCATAGAATATCCTAAGGATGAAAACTTTTCGCTGATAGTAATCTCATCACCAATTATTTCAATAACTATTTCTGGGCTCAACCAAGTGTCTGGATTATCTCCACAAATTACATTTTTTGGTTTATTTGATAATTCATATTGTTTAACTTCATCCATAAGATTAGTCATAATCTCATCAGTCCATCCAGAAGCTATTCTTGTGAATGCTAAAAATTGATCTTTTTTTGGGTCATAGACAGCACCTATGTAGGTTCCATAGACTCCACTTCTCCTTCCCCTTCCAAAAAATGCTCCAACTAAGACAACATCAATAGTATCTTTTAATTTTCCTCCTTCTATTCCTTTTAATTTGATCCATAAAAACCCTCTATTTCCCGCTTGGTATATAGAATCTTTGTTAATGGATTTGGCTATAATTCCTTCAGTTCCTTGATCTCGTGCCTCATTAAAAAAGCCTAATAATTCTTCCGTTGAATTAATCAATTTGGATTTAACTAACTTTAATTCATCTCGTGGGATAATAATCTCTTCCAATTTTTCCCTTCTTTCTGGAAGAATTTCATTAATATATTCTTTTTCTTCATATTTAAGTAGATCAAATATAAATAAACATACTGGGACTTCTTTTATAGTTTCTTCCACATCATATTTTCTCCTACGTTTACTTAATACTTGAAAAGGAAGCATTTTTTCGTAAAAAACATCCACCGCAACAACCTCACCTTCAATAATAACATTCTCTGCTTTGATATTACTTCTTATGATTTGACAAACATCAGGATACTGTTCAGTTATATCTAATAATCTTCTGGAAAATAAAGTGATATTATCACCTTGTTTATGAATTTGAAGTCTTTCACCATCTAATTTGTATTCTCCTATGAAGGGGGTCCCTAATTTTTTAATTATATCTGTATAAGGAACTCGAGAAGCTAACATCATTCTAATAGGAATACCATACGTAATTTTAATCTTCTTTACAGCTTCCAATCCTCTTTCGGCTAAAATTTTTGTGATATCCCCTAGATCTGGATGTAAATTATAGGAATATTCAATAATATCTCTATTATCTTTCTTTCCGGTAAAACCAAGAGAAAGACCGTCGATGATTGTTTGAGTTGATACTCCAACTCGTAATGTAGAAGTAATTATTCTTAAGAGATATTTTGTTTCCAGAGGACTAATCTTACTTATCAATCCTCTCAAAATACCCAATTTGGTATCATGTGACCCAGATCCTTCTGTAATAGCTATTTTTTTTAGTTCAGAATATAATTCAGATATTTCTAGTGAATGATTATCATTATTTTGTTGAGTATGAAAATCAAATAAAGATCTTTGCTTTTTATTTGAAGAGAGTATAGTTTCAGCCGTAAGACCAATATCTCCTTTTTTGATAAGAATATTTTTAATCTTTTTTGCAGCAATTCCAGAATGAATAGATAAAGCCTCAATAATCATTTTTTCAGCAATTCCCATTTTCGGGAATTGTTTTATATTAGACACTAAATGACCTTGTAGAAGATATATAATCTTCTCTAAATCTTGGAAATCTTCGCTTTCCTTCAATCTCTGAAAGAAATTAGCGAGGATATCCGTCATTTCAAGACGTTTAGTCGTGTTTTCTAAATTATCAAATAGTTGTGCTAGCTGTTTGAACTTCATATCTCTCTATTTGAATTTATTAAATAAAACTATAAAATCTTATCTAAATTTATATGAAATTCCTAAATTCCTTGCTATTAAAATGTAAAAAAAATAATGAATAAATTATTTTAAGAGTTTATTAAGCTCCACAAATTTTTTCTGAATTTCTGTTTTAATATTTTTTGAAACTCCTGAGAATGAACTAGAGCTAAATTTTAAATTTCCATCATAAATAGAAAAAGTACATATCGGTCCATCCATCATTTCAACAGAATATGTTTCATCATCTTTCCTGGATATCCATATATCATCATAATGGTCTAAAATAGATATGAACACAAATGCAACTTTTGCTTCAGTTGTTAGATCTTGTGTCTTTTCCTTTTCCTCTTCTATTTTAGGTGCGGTTGCAGTTTTGGGAGAAGGTTTTGGTTTAGTTTCTGTTTCTATTTTTGGTTGGGGCTTTGGTTGAGGGGTAATTTTCGGTTTAGGTTCCGTTTTTAATTCTGGTTTAGGCTCTGGTTTAGTTTCTGGTTTAGGTATTGGTTTCGCAACGGCGGGTGCTCGTGCTTCCATATCAAAAGTGATTGCAAAATTATTTAACTCCTTATACTCTCTATTCAAAATCGCTTGAAGTTCTTCATTCATTTCCGTTTCCTCTTGAACTCTTCCCACTTTGCGTGCATCAATCTCTTTTAATTGTTTAACATCTCTGCCGATAATACTTTTCCCAATACTATATCCGTGTCCTTTAAGAGATTCTGCTTGTCTTAAAGCAGTTCGTCTAGCAACCAATCCCTGTTTTTGACCGTGCCATAGATATATTGACATTGATGATTCATCAAGAATTATAACAGATCTATCAGGTTGGAGTTGATCTTTACTCCATTTAATTGGATCGAGAACTCCACCTTCGAGACAATTGAACATTATAGCGTAATCCATTTTTTATTCCTTCTTTACTGTATAATGGTATAAAATTAAATTAAACTTGAAGATATTTATAATTTAAATAAAAATGAACTAATTTAAGTTTTTTTAGCAAGAAAATGCATAGTAATCAAAAATTTCAAAACTCTTGAATTCTTTAAATACTTTATAAAATTACGTAATCATAAATAAAAGGTTAAATATTTTGACTAAATCAGATAAACAATTAAAATTAACAATCCCAAAAGGCAGTTTGCAAGATATTGTCACCTCATTTTTTGAACAAGCTGGTCTAAAATTAAGATTTTCTTCAGATAGAGATTATAGACCTTCCATCAATGATCCTGAATTATATGTGAAATTATTACGTCCTCAAGAAATTCCAAATTATCTTATAGGTGAGGATGAATTTGATTTAGGAATAAGTGGGAAGGATTGGGTAAAGGAAACTAATGCTGATGTTGAAATTATATTAGATTTAGAAATTGGGGACGTAAAGATTGTGTTTTGTGTTCCAAATACTTGGGAAGATGTTAAATCCATCGATGATATATTAAAACAACTCTATCGGGAAGATAAATCATTTCGAATCTCTACAGAATATTTAACGCTCTCTTTGAATTATTTGAAGAATAATAAAACATATAAAGAATTATATGGAGATAAAATTCCTCTGGTAATCACTCCTTGGAGAACATGGGGGGAGAATGAAAAAGTCAAGATATTTTTATCATTTGGCGCCACAGAAGCGAAACCACCAGAAGAAGTGGATGCAATTATTGATAATACACAAACAGGCTCAACTTTGCGGGCGAACAGTCTGAGAATTGTTGATGTGATAGATACCTCAACCGCTCTCTTAATTGCAAACAAAAATGCTTTAGAGGATGAGTGGAAACATGAGAAAATCAAAGATTTGAAAGTTTTATTAATGGGAGTTATCGAAGCTTCCAAAAAACTTCATATTTTTATGAATGTGAAAAAACAGAATTTGGAAAAAATCTTATCAAAATTGCCAGCTCTAAAACGTCCCACAGTCTCAGAATTAGCAGGTGATAAAGATGGATGGTGTGCGATTAATACTATTATCAAAAAAGAGGAGTTTATTAATTTAATTCCTTTATTAAGGAAATATGCACAAGGTTTGGTAGTTCATGAGCCAAGACAAATTTTACCATTAGAAAAAATAAAATAGAAATAATGTGAATGGTTTTAATGGCAACTATTAGAAAAATAAATTCAAAAGACATAACTAAGGATAATATCCAAGATTTTATAATTAGAAAATCATTAAAACTGAAAGATATTCAATATGATGTTATGCAAATTATAAATGAAGTAATCATTAACGGTGATCAAGCTCTTGTTAGATATACAAAACAATTTGATAAAATATCATTAGACAAAGAAAATATAAAGATAACGACAAAAGAAATTCAAGAAGCATATGAAAAAATTGATGAAAGCCTTCTGGATGCGCTCAGATTTGCCAAAAAAAATCTAATTAAATTCCATGAAGCTCAAGTACATGAAGAATGGTTTATTGAGATTGTTGAAGGAGTAAAAGCTGGGCAGATAAAACGCCCTATAGAATCTGTTGGATTATATATACCAGCTGGGAAAGCTATATATCCGAGCACTGTATTAATGGCAGCAGCACCAGCAAGGGTTGCAGGAGTAAAGGATATAATTCTATGTTCACCACCACAAAACAATGGAACAATCGCTCCAGAAATAATTGTAGCTGCAAAAGAATTTGGAATCGAGAAGATGTATAAGGTTGGAGGAGTTCAAGCCATCGCAGCTATGGCATACGGTACAGAAACAATTCCAAAGGTTTTAAAGGTTGTAGGTCCTGGCAATAAATGGGTAAATGCTGCCAAACAGTTACTCTCAAATGTTATAGCTATAGACAGCCCTGCGGGACCATCGGAAATTTTAATTATAGCAGACGATTCAGCTAATTATGAATACATTATAGTTGATTTTATCTCTCAACTGGAACATGATCCTGATAATATGGCTATATTTGTAACTAATTCTGAGGATCTAATGAAAAAAATAACTCAAAATTTGGAATATTTCGTAAAAAACTCCCAAAGGAAAGAAATCATTCAATCGGCGTTCCAAAATTCTCTATTAATAATCGCAGATGATATGATGGAATGCATTCGAATAAGTAATATTATTGCTCCAGAGCATCTTGAAATTCTCACAGAAAATCCTAAAAAAATATTAAATAATATCAATAATGCTGGAGCTATTTTCCTAGGTCCTTATTCACCTGTTCCTTTAGGAGACTATTCTGCGGGAACTAATCATATACTTCCTACGGGAGGATATGCTAAAACCTATTCTGGACTTAATATATTAGATTTCATCAAATTAATGGATGTATTAGAATGTACAAAAAATGGGTTAAAAAATTTGAGCAGTTCAGCATTAACAATTGCTCAGTTTGAAAATTTATTTGCTCATCGGGAATCTATTAGAAAACGATTGGAAGATAAATCTTAAAACGATGTTTATTTAATTTTTACTAACTTTTATTATATGATATTGAAATGGATTTACAAAAATTAATTAGAACTCATCTTAAAGATTTTGAAGCATATGAACCCGGTGAACAACCCAGAAGCGGAGGATGGGTGAAATTAAATACTAATGAAAATCCCTATCCTCCAATACCAGAAATACTAAATGATATTAAAAATGCTGTTGGTGATAGAATTAAGTTATATCCAGATCCATTAGCTATCGAACTTAGAAAGAAATTTGTTAATTTATATCTAAAAGATTATGATACGGTAGATGATATCGATAATATTTTTGTTGGAAATGGAACTGATGATATATTAGAAGTTATCTTTAAATTATTCATTGAACCAGGTGATAATGTTATTTATTTCGATCCCTCCTATGGAATGTATAAAACTTTAACACAACTTTATGGAGGAAATTGTATTGAGGTTCCATTAGGTAAAAATTTCTCTTTTCCAGATGATGCGTTCAAAGTTAAAGGAAAATTATTTATAATTAACTCTCCAAACAACCCAACAGGTCAATCATTTAATAATCATTCAATTCAAAAAACTTGTGAATCTTTCCCGGGAATTGTTGTCGTCGATGAGACATATGCAGACTTTAGCGAAAAAACAGTATTAACCCTATTAAATAATGTAAATAACCTTATACTAACTCGAAGTTTTTCAAAAAGTTTCTCACTTGCTTCATTAAGAATAGGCTTGGCTATAGCTAATAAAAAACTTATTTCCTTAATGAATCGTGTTAAATTACCTTATAACGTGAATTATTTAGCCCAAATTGCTGCCATCTCATGTATTGAAAATAAAGAGAAAGTTTTTAGAAATAATGAAAAAATCATTTCTGAGAGAAAAAGACTCAGAAAAATACTAAATAAATATCCCAAAATTTCAGTGTTTCCTTCCGATTCCAATTTTGTATTAATTAAATTTGAAGATAAATCATCCGCAATTAAAATTTTTGAAAATTTAAAACAAAAAAAAATACTAGTCCGTTATTTTGATAAACCTTCGTTAGCTGAATATATTAGAATATCCATTGGAACGAAAGAGCAAAATAATAAATTTTTATGTGAATTTGAAAACTTTGTTAAATAAAAATTTGTAAAACTTATAAAAAAATATTTATAAAATTCCACTATTATTTTTTTATAGAGAAATTTTTCAATGTTGGAGTTGTCAAGAATTTCTAATTTATTTTCAAAAGAAAGTACAATTAAATGTCAGAAGTGTGGCTATAAAATAAGTAGACCTTATCCAAAAGATAACCTTTGTCCTAAGTGTGGTGCATTTGTCCCAGCAATATTTCAGATTAATGAATTAGAAAAAGGACCGGAGCTTAAACCAAAAGAATTTGAAACTAAAACCTCGTCTCTTTCTACTAAATTAAAAGGAAAGGTAAAGGTAAAGAAATCTAATATAAAGCATAATTTAGAAGGAAAAAAGATTGAGCTAAAAAAAGGCGAATTTGTTAAACTTTTTGGTATCACATCTGTTGAACGAACCCCTTTATTTTGTAGTAATGATGATTACTTTTATCTTCTTGAATTGACTAATAATTTAGACTTTATTGCTACTGGCATTTTAGGAGGTGAATTGGATAAGATGTTGCTTATCCCAGAAGCCTTAGAGGGAAAGGAAAAATGTCAATTTTTTACAAAAGATGATCTTATCTTTCTTGTGTATGGAATGTTTCCAGATAAAAAGGGAAAATGGCTCTTAGAACAAATGGCAAAATATTATATCGAATTAATTGAAGAAAATGACGTTAATAGTTTGGATAAGTTTGATAAGTATCAAATAAACATGAAATTTGATACTATATTAAAATTTATCCTTGGAGAATATCTAAAGCTTCAAGATGTCTTTTCTGATCAAGATATACCTTATGTGGAAGATAAACTCAGAATAGATTATATTGGATTATCATCTCAATCTATCGGAATCATTTCTTCACTCTTAGATGATTCATTAAATATAGATTTTCCGGGAGAATTTGAAGACCCGGAAGAATTGAGAGAAATGCAAGAGTCGATGATTACCGCTAGAATCGAAGCTATTGCTGCAAACACTTTAGGTAATACAGGATCGGTTCCACGATGGATTGCTGTAAAATTAGGATATCAAAATTATCGTTTTCTAACATTTAAAGAATATGATAATGATTATTTTCTATATATGCTCTCTGAAGGAAATTTAGAAAAGATTGATCTCGTTGAGAAAAAAATAGAGCCTTATTTGAAAGAAGTAACTAAAAATCCATTTTCTGGAAATTTAAGACCCTTTAATGAGTTAAAATCAAAATTACAAGGCTTTTTTGAAAAAAGTAATGAATTTTCTTAAAAAAATTATAGAAAATTATCTGTTTATTTCTTTTCCTTCTTATTCATATTTATAAAATCTATAACCAAATTATAAATACTATATAATTTTAATTTCATAATAACATCTAAATGAATATGGGATAAATATGCTTAAGATTTCTCAAGATAATGAAGACTTAATAGATTTAAAAAATCGAAATCTCCATTTTGAATATTTTAAAACGGGCGAAAAAAAGGGAAGATTTAATATAAAATTTCAAGATTTTGATGGGACATTATGTTGTTTAAAAAATTGTTATTGTTCAATCAACTATTTTAAAAATGGAACCAATATATTGGAAGAATATCCTTCATATCTCTTTAATTTTGTATCAACAATAGAAGATATTCATGATAAAAATGGTGAAGGCCTAAATATTACCTTTTCAAGAAAATTTCCAGAGGAAAACAAATTCGATTTTAAACTTCTTGTAAAAATTTATGATGAAAATGATTTTATACTTTTAACATTAATCGATTTAAAGGATCTAAGTGAGAATTCTCATAAGATACACAGCATATCTCCTCTTACAATCAAAAATGAAAAATTGTGGTTAACTGGAAATAATTCACCAACGAATCTAAGAAATATTACTTGGTTTAAGAATGGTTGGCAGAGTTGGAGTCCTTGTAAGTTATTTTTTGGAGAGGAAAAAGATAGAAAAGGACCCCCTCTAAAAGTATTTAAGCGAACATTAGATAACCAAGATTATGAAATTGAAGGTAGATTTTATAGTGAATATAATACTGTCATAACAGAAAAGGATTCAAATAATTCCCTTCTTTTGGGTTTTACTACTTTAAATAACCAGTTTTCACGAGTTATTCTTGATTATAAAAACTATAATAATTTAAAACTTTTGACGGCATTCAGTTGTATGGATGGTGTAAATTTTCACGACTCTACAATTGATTCGTCTGAAGAACTTTTTTTAACCATTAAAACAAAAAATTTAGCCTATTATGGATTAATTGATTATGCAAAAATCGTTAAAAACCATATTCAAGAAGAGAGAATTAATGAGATTCCCATAGGTTGGTGTAGTTGGTATTATTATTTTACTGATATATCCGAAGAGGAAATGATTAAGAATTTTGAAATCTTTAAAAAAAATAAGGATACATTTCCGATTGATTTTATACAATTAGATGATGGTTATTTCACGAAAATAGGAGATTATAAGGAAATTAATGACAAATTTCCTCATGGTCTTTCTTGGTTATTTAAAAAATTAAAGCGTGCGGGATTTAAAGGCGGACTTTGGACAGCGCCTTTTCTTGCCGAGAAAGATTCTAACTTGCTTCAAACTCATAAAGATTGGTTCTTAACCAAAAAAGGCAAAGATAAACTGCTAAAAATTCACTTTAATTGGGGAAAATTTGAATATGGTCTAGACCTCTCAAAAAAAGAAGTTCTAGATTATTTAAAAGAAGATTTTAAAAATTTTCTCTATGCTCTTGAAGATCCAAGTAAAACTGATGATTCGATCGTAGATTATTTTAAAATTGATTTTTTGCATGCTGCTACTCCTTACGATGCGGATTATAAAGATAAATCTTTAACACGTGCTCAGCGGTATTACAATGGTATAAAAGCTATACGAGATGGAATAACTAATGATTCATATTTGCTTGGATGCGGAGCTCCATTAGGTCCTTGTGTTGGATTAGTAGATGCGATGAGAATAGGAACTGATACCGCTCCGAAATGGAAAAATTTGGATTGGATTGGTGATAAACTTGGATTTAGTCTATCGAGTTTAAAGCGTGCCCTAATAAATGTTCTTTATCGTTCCTATATGCATACATATTTCTGGATTAATGATCCGGATTGTTTAATGATAAGAAGGAACGATACAGATTTAAATTTAAATGAAATCCAACTACAATTAACCTTGTTTGGCTTATCTGGTGGACAAATACTTATTTCTGATGATATGACAAAACTATCAGAGGAGGAAATAAAGAATGCGAAATTAGTTTTACCTCCATATAATTCTGAATTGACAGATCCAATTTTAACAGATGCATTTATTTCAAAACTTCCGACAATTTATTTTTTAGAATCTCAAGAATATTTTGGAAAACGATATCTCTCTGCAATCATTAATTGGGAAGATAATATGATAATTAAATCTATTTCTGTTTCTAAGATCATTCCTAATTTGTTAAAGGATGAGAAATCATTTTTTATATTTGATTTTTGGAATCAACAATTTCTTGGCGAGGTTAAGAGAAATCAAAAAATAGATCTGGAAATTCCATCACATCATTGTGCCTATCTCTCTATTATATATACGAATGAATTAATTAAGGAAGAACCGATCTTGATATCATCGAATCTCCATATTTCACAAGGATGTTATGAAATTACTGATTTTGATTATGAAGAAGAAGAGGATATGATTACAATAATTATAGATTTAATTGGTGAAAGAGAAGGAGATGTATTTATAAGATTACCTCCAGAAAAAGTTATTTCGGGATGTGAATGTCCTTTTTCACTTTTTGATAAAATAAATAATATTTGGAAGGTCAGAGTCAGTTTTATCGACAATACGTCTTTAAAAATCTCCCTTTCTTAAATAATAAAACAAGTTATAATCTTTTTTTGCAGTTCTTATTTATTAATATTATATTATGACTCATTTTTTAGAAGATTTTTTAACACCTAAGAGCGTTGCAATTTACGGAGCTAATAATAAAGGAGCTGGAATTGGATCAATTCAACTTATGGGTTTAATCATTTCTGGTTTTAAAGGAAATATTTATCCAATCCATTTGAAGTTGGAATCTGTGATGGGTTTTAAAGCTTATAAAACCATTTCAGATGTTCCTGAGACGCCAGATCTTGTTATTGTAATTTTACCTCCAAAAATAGTTCCTCAAATTTTTCAAGAATGTGGGGAGAAAGGTGTAAAGCGAATTGTCTTAATTTCAGGAGGTTTTCGGGAGTTAACAGGAGATCGGAAAAATACTCTCCGGGAAGAGATCCAGAAAATTGCGGAAAAATTTGGAATTCGATTTATAGGGCCTAATTGTTTGGGTATTTATAATAGCTGGATCTATCCAGAAGATGAAACCAGCGCTTTGAATACGGCAATTTGGGAGAAACAGCAAAGAGGTTATTTTTCAATTGCAAGCCAAAGCGGAACCTTAGCATCTCATATATTTTTTGATCCTGATAATCTTGATTTAGGAATCAGTAGATCTCTTTCATTAGGAAATGAAGCGGATATTGATATCGTTGATTGTTTGGAATATTATAAAGAAGATGATAAGACAAAAGTAATCGGTCTCTATATTGAGGAACTAAAAAGGGCAAAAGATTTTTTAAGATTAGCAAAAGAAATTACTCCTAGTAAACCAATAATTGCCATCTATGTTGGAGGTTCACAAGCAGCTCAGAGAGCTGTGAAAAGTCACACTGGATCATTAGCGGGTAATGCAAAGATTTACGACGCAGCTTTTAAAGAGGCAGGAGTTATTAAAACGGAGTTGGTGTTAGAATTTTTGGATTTAGCAAGGGTATTAACTACGGAAATCTATCCAAAAGGTAATCGACTTGGAATAATAACAAATTCAGGAGGACCAGGCGTTATGATTGCAAATCATGCTGAAAAACAAGGAATAGTAGTCCCGAAATTTTCTGAAGAATTACAAAATCAGTTAAAAGAATATGTGATCCCTACTGCAAGTTTAAAAAATCCTATTGATACAACCTTCGATATGAATTTTCAGAATTATTATATAAACATACCCAAAACTCTTATGCAATCAGGGGAAATAGATGCTATAATGATGTATGGAGTATTTGGATTTCAAGATGTGCTTAAAAACTTATTAAAACATGAGAGAGTAGCAAAATATGAAAACTTCCCTGATCAAGTTAAAAAAGATCTCCCCTTAGAGAAGATGCTAGTCTCACCCCTCCTAAAATTATCAAAAAAATACTCAATTCCCGTTTTCTTGATAAATCCGCAAAATTATAATTCTCCTTGGTCTAAAAAAATAAGAAGTACAGGAGCAATACTCTTTCAATATTGGGATCGCCCAGTAAGATGTATGGCGAAATTGTGTGACTATTCTCAATACAAAAAGAAATTATCTGAAAAAATCAAATAAAGGAATTTTTATTCTAAATTCTTTATTTCCATTTCATCTTTTAATTCTGTTCTGCCTTTTATGAGAGCATGACTGATATCTAAATTCTTAAAGGTCAATTTACTATCTTCTGCGACGATACAATAATCAAGTTTAAAGATATCTCCCAGCTTTACATTATCAAATATAATGGAATTGGAAATCTCATCATAATCTCCGATCTCACAATTATCACCAATATAGACATTGGGTCCAAGCAAAACATCATCCCCGATAATCACATTCTTTCCTAAAACTACAGGTTCGATGAATGTAGGATAATCACCAATATATTCTTCTATATTGTTTTTTATAATATTTCTACTGAGAAAATCTATCAATAAATCGGAACTTATTGCCTCTTGATTTTTTATTTTTTTTTTTATATTTTTTAAATCATTTTCCATTTTAATCACAAATAATATCGAATTTATATAAAAAGAATTTCATTCAATTAAAAAACTTAAGATTCTAATGCTTCCAATAATTCATCCACTCCTTCATCAGTTCGAGCGCTTGTTAAGATTATTTTAGCATTAGGATTAATATTTTTGGCATCTTCAACCATCTTTTCCACATCGGTTTCAAGCCGTTCAGCTAGATCGATTTTATTAATAACTGCGATATCTGACATTTTAAATAAAAGCGGATGTTTCTCCACGACCCACTCCCCTTCAGTAACTGAAACAACTGTTATCCTTTTATCCATTCCAAGTATAAATTCTGAGGGGCAGATTAAATTTCCAACATTTTCCACAAATATAATATCATAATCCGAGATTTTAATATTTTTCAAGACTTTGTCAATATGATATGCATTTAAAGCACATTCTCTCCCTGTGTTTATTTGAATCGCTTTAACATAATCCTTTTGAACACGATCAGCATCAACTCGAGTAGCAACATCTCCACAAACTACTAAAATCCTTTTTTCGGGTCCCATTTTCTCACTTATCCTCTCTATCAATGCTGTCTTTCCCGCACCAATCGCTCCTACAAAATCATAAGACTTAATATTGTTTTTTTTGAGATTTTGATTGATTTTTACTGCGATCAAATCATTATTTTTTTCCACTTTTTTCTGAGTCTCAACAACAAATTCTCTATCCTCTTTTTTTGCTAATTTTCTGCTTTCAAGCTCCATTACCCTATCAAACTTTTCTTCCTCTTTTTTACTCATAATATTTCCCGGTCTTTTAATGCATATAAATTATAGTTTTAATAATATGATTAGAAATTAAAAATTATTCTCTATTAAATAATGAATTTTTGGAAAAAATTAAAATATTTAATCTAATTTAGATTTTTAAATTTTAAAAGAAGTCTTTTTTCTAAAGAATTAGAGATAATAAAAATATAATACCTTGAAAATTTGATTTGATGGAAAGTAGTGATATTGATCTAATAATTGAGAAATATAAGAATGAAGAATTGGATTACACTCATTTAATTAATCTTTTAATTTCCTTAATCCAAACTAGCGATGATAGAAATATTAGATCTCAAAGTATTAATTTATTAAAAGAGTTTGATGCTTTTAATATGAATTTATTTAAATTCATCGAAAATCTAATAATTTCTGAAGCAGATTGCTTTATTAAGAGAAAAGCAATAAATATACTTGGTAAATATTATAAAAAATTTGCTTTAAAACCTTTAAAATGGGCCATAAAATATGAAAGGGATTATGATTGTTTAATTTCTCTAATTAAAGCATTAATTAAAATTGAAGACCGAGAAATCAAAGAATTCTTGATTTTAGAGCTAAGAGAAAAAATAAATCAAAATAAAGAAGAGATAAATAACATTGGAATACAAAAATATAATTATGCAATTCAGCAGCTTTACCAAAAAGAAATTATTAGAAATTTCAATCCCATTCAAATTGCTAATATACTAATTAGCTATATTACAATTTCTGAATTAATAAAAAGATTCTATTCTGTATATTATGAACTTGACCAAAAAACTTGTTTACCAATTAAACTAGATTTATCAGATATAGAATTCGAAGTTAGAGGATGGAAATCAGAATTCAAGAATGAAATTAGAAAAATTTCTGATATTACTGGTTTGAATAATCTACAAAGCCTTGAATTTTTAGATTTATCGAATAACTTAATTCAAGACATTCAAAAATTATCAAAATTAAAAAATCTGAAGTATTTATTCCTTTCTAATAATAAAATTAAAAATATTGAGAATATTACATTCTTGAAAAAGATAAAAAGTTTACAATATTTGGACATTTCTGGTAATAATATCGCTCAATCTATAAATAATAAGCAAATAAATAATAAAGTTGAGATAAAAGTTCATAATCTAAATTATTTTAGATAAACATAAAATTAAGAAAAAATAGGAAATTATATTTTTATAAAATTTAGACTGAGCTAAATTCCGTTTTCTTCGTTCCGAAGAGTCCTAAAGAAACACCAAGCTCGTGAGCATTTTTTTCTTTTGCATATTCTTTTACTGATATTCCTTGCATTGCAGCATCGATTGCTTGTCGGAAAGCTTTTGCCCCCGCGATAGGTCCTTCGGGATGGGCATGAATACCTCCACCGCTACCAATCATTATATTAGGACCAAGATCATTCATTATCTTCTCGACTAATGCGGGTGTTATTCCTCCACTAGGCATTGGCATTGTTCTTTTGATATGTGGTGCATTACGCATAGGCATAACGAGATTTCTCGCCACCTCTTTAAATTTATCTGCCATAGTAGGTGCTTTTCCATATGGTGCTGGTTGAACAATAGTATCACATCCAGCTAATCTGCTAAATTTACCCAATATTATAGGACTACTAACTCCTCCCCATGGATCTTGATAGAGAGTTCCAGCAAAATCCATATGTCCTAAAATAGGCACCTTTACTGAAGGATCCTCAGCAAGTTTTCTCATGGCAGAATACCCTACTGAAATATGATTGACCATTAATGCATTTGCGCCGTTTTCTTGTGCGATATCAGCTAATTCAAACATTCTATCTACTCTATCAGTAATATTTACAGTATATAATGTTTTCTCTCCCTTTTCTTCATCAGCACGGTCAAGGGCTTCCATAAATTGCGTAACTCGTTCATCTAAAGGATTAAAACCTACATCTGCGATTAATTCATCGTCTTTAATAACATCACATCCCCCTACAGCGGCTTTATATGCTAATTCAGCAGCGGGAGTTTCACTTAGTGTATAAACACAAGGCTTAATCATATTATTAAGTAAAGGTCTTTCTGGAACACCTAATATTTTCCTAATTCCTTCATCGCCGAATTTTGGACCTTTAAACTCTTTTAAGAATTCTCTTGGGAATCTTACATCCACCATTTTAAGAGGACCTCCCATAGAAATATTTCCAAAAATAGTTGTAAACAACATTGGGAATTGAGGTTTAAAATTTAAAGGATAAGCAACTTGTACTACCCAATCTCTATACTTCGGATTATCAAAAAAATCTTCTACACCTTCATATTCATAATCTGGTACTGACCAGAGCCCAATTACTTTCGCAACATGCTTTCGTCTAGTTTCTGGTGTCTCAGCTGGAACTGCTACGAATGTTCCTGTTGATTGTTCAATACATAGTGATTGTGTCATGTAAAATGCGTCCATTTTTCGATGAAGCTTTGCGATATAAGTCGCAATAATATGGGTCTCATAGTCGATATCTTCAGGAAGTGCATTAGGTTTACTTAAATTATCTAAGTCAAATTTGTCAAACTGATCTGGTAATTTAGACATTTTTTATATGTTTGTTGTTTTATTTTTATGAATTAAAATACGTTAATGATATTTAATGTACTTGAGTTTTTAAATTTTTTTAGTAATTTTGTATAAATATTTTTACAAAAAGAGTAAACTTAAATTAGATCGTCTAATAATAGAATATAATAGTATCTCAAAAAAAAAGATAAAATTTTAACAATGAATGAAGAAGATGACCAATTTATCAAATATGCTAATTATCATAATATTTCAGATTTTGCAAATTTTTCAATAAAAGAAATTATTGCTTTGCAATTCCTTGTTCGATATCGTGAACCTATTGTGAGACATTTATTATATACAGAAGTGAAACAGTTTATTGAATTTAAAGAAACAGCTCCTGAAAAGAAAGATGTCGCTAAAAGTCCTAATTATGAGAAAAAATACTATGAATTTATTACTGAAAAAAAACAATTGTATCCTCCAAGTTTCTATAATATGCTTAATAGTTTGGAAGAAAAAGGGTTGCTTCAATTTATGGAAAATGATTCAGGAAAAATTCCAAATATAAAAGCAACACCTTATACTAATTATGTGCCGCAATTATTACTAAAATTTTTGATTAATAACAATATAATGGTCTCTGAAGAATATCGTCAAGAATTCTCAAATCGTATTATGGAAAAAATAGCAAATCAGCAATTTAGTAGAATACTTTCGATATGGTTTTCGGAGTATGTTATGCTTCCCATTATCAATCTTCTTTCAAAATACACAAAAGAACAATACATTATCCCAAAGAATGGAACTGAAGATGGATTAAATGGAACGAAAATAGAGGGTGTAAAAATCACTGAGATGATTGCAAAACACATATCTGCTCCAGAAAATATTTTTGATGCTGTCATAATTCCTGTATATAAAAAGAATCCAAAATTTCATGATATGACACCTATTGAAATTTTAGAAGAAACTGCTCGTATTATTAAAAAAAATGGACTCCTTATTTTAGTCGCTATTGCCAAAATTCCTTATACTGAAAATATATTTCTTAATGAATTAATCAAATTATATAATCTCTCTCTTGTGAATCGAATCTTCACTAAAAATGAATTGAGTAATGATATGAAAAAAGCTGGCTTCTTTAATATTGAGATTTTTGAACATCAAGGACTTTTAATAGCACTGGGTAAAAAAGAGACATAAATTGAGATTCAATACGAAATCATATTATTGTGAAAACGTAAAGAGAATTTATTAATCGATTTCATTCAAATATTTGAGTAATATAAAAAAAAGAGTTAAATAAAAATTAAAAAAATTAATTGATTAAATTTATTCCTCTACTGCAGCTTTGGATTTCTCTTGTTCTTCTATAGTTTCATAAGTACTTTCTAATACATTTAAATATTCTACCAGTACTTCATTTGCTTTTGATTTCTGCTCATATTGCGTTTTAATGATATTCAAAAGATATTTTGGAAAGATGCGTCTAATAACAAAGTCCGATATTAAGGCATAATATTCATTGTTTTGTTTGTCTTGAAACACTTGAATCATATTATTATTCCATAAGAGCTTCAAAACTTCGTCCAAATCATCAACCCCCTTTTTCTTCAGTTTTTCTAAGTCATTTTTAGTGACAATTGAAGTTCTGAGTAACCTCAAGGTTTCATAAGTCTGTGGATTGATGAAAAGTTCTATAACTCCTAAATTATCATCTTCAGTTGGGCTGTAATTTGCAAAATATTTTTTGCATTCTGTCCTATAATCTTCTGCAAGAGGGGCAGGTAGACCACGATCACTCGGATCTCTTAGTAGCTTTACCAGTGGACGTCTAAGCATAACAATATCATTTGTGAGAAATATAAGTGCAGAAGGCATTCCTTTTACAGAGGCTTCTTTTATAATTTCCCGTTTTACCATTTCGATCAAGACTCCGTCTAAATCTACAAATCCTTGCTTATATTTATCTTTTAACCACACAGATAATTCGGATCTGGAGACAACACCTTCATCGCGGAGTCGGTTGATAATCAATCGTTTTATCTCATCTTCATACGTCATTGCAAGTCTTTGTTCATCATTTAAAGTAGGATAAACAGAGATTCTTTGGAATAATGATGGGATCATACTTCTATATGCATCATCCTCAAGATTTTGAAGAATAGTTCGGGATACATCCGCTAAGCCTCCTTCATACGCATCAGGATCTTCATCAACGTTAAGAAGGAGTAAGATGTAATATCCTGAGTCTGGTCCCGTATAATATGAAGCGATGTTTAACGATCCAACCATTAGACTTATCATTCCTGCTTCTCCACTATATTCATGTGTGCTATAGACTTGCATTAAAGTTTTATCGGTAATAGTTACTTCTTCTGGATATTTAGCCAAGATTTCAGTACCTACTCTTTCATTCCATCGCATTAATACTAATCCAACTGGCATTTAATAGACACCTCCTTCATTTGATTTATTAAGCGTTTTAGCCTTCTTCTCATGTGTTCCTAATTTATCTTTCAATGAAAGTCCAAGTTTTTCCCAGTCTTCCCCATACATTTCTGCTATATATTCTTCTTTAGAAGGATAGAGATTCTTGTCAGAAATTGATTTACCACCCTTAATTTCCTTCTTGATTGCCCTAGTTCTTTTGACGAATTCTGGTATTCGAGCGATTTGGATATATCTATAAGTTGCTAAAGCTCCGACAACGGCTCCAACACCTATCACAATCAACAAGAAATAGAACATTGGAAATCCGGGGAATATTTCTGTCATACCTACAATAATACTAAATTCATAAGTTTCTTTTTCATAATATTGTCCTTTCTCAATGTTTAGTTCTGCTGATAAAGTATTCGGAATAAAGAATGCATCAATATTTCCTGTAGCGAATTGATATTCATATATTCCTGTTTGAATCTCATCTAAAGGATAGCTGGTTCCATCAATGGTTAAACTCACATCTGCATTGGTTAATAATTGACTTCCATTGGTCGGATCTCTCAAGGTGATACGGATAGTTA
>JAWOFX010000057.1:0-149248 GCA_046497275.1 Promethearchaeia archaeon
AGTAAAGCAATTAAAGTAGTAAATGAATCGATTAATACGCATATAAATAAGTTATATCGAGTTCAATGCGGAATGCGCACAATTGAAAACCTTCAAATGCGTATCTCTCAGCGTCTCTCATGCCCTATCATCGTCTCACCATCGTTAAAGGAAAAACTACAGTAATGATCTAAATTTCAATGATCATAGTCAAAAAAAAAAAAAAAAATAAAATTTTTTTTTAATCAAGTAATTCTGGATATTCTTCTAGCTTTTTTCTCATATTCTCCAAATTTTCACCGTGAAGAGTATAATACTTGAAGAATAAAATTGCTATACAACATCCAATAGCCGGAAAGATGAATATTATTAATTTAAGTGCCAAAACAACAGTTCCTTCCTCATATATAGGAGTATAACCGCCAGCCCAAGATGTCCCCGAGAAAACTATAAATATTGTTAGCATCGTTAATATTGTAGAAATTCTATGAATAAATGCATTAATTCCATAGAAGCACCCTGATCTTTTTACTCCATGTTTACAGGCATCCTCATCAATAATATCTCCATGGATTATATCTACATAAAAAAGGGCCCCCCCTAATCCAATCCCTTGTATAGCAGTGACAATTAATCCAAAATAATACATCCCATCGAATAGAAAGAAATAAGGAACCAATAATAGAATCCAGATACCCATAGTAATCATTAATGCTTTACGCATTCCCACTTTCTTACCTAACCATTTATGAAACGGAAGAACTAAAGCTGCTACGATTAAGGCCAATAATAATGATACTGTTTTTAAGAAGGCTAAATCTTCTGGGACTTTTAATACATGTTCGAAATATAAGGGAAATATTGTTATTAAAGTGTTAAAAACATACCATATCATCGTATTAGCAATAACAAATTTTACAAAATTCTTATTCTTTAAAGTTATTTTCAGAGATTCTATGAAGCCAGGTCTTTTTTCAAATTGTTCTTCTAATTCCTCTTTTTCTTTAATTCCCTTTAAAATAAAAGGAATAGCAAAAATAATTACGACAATAGCGAGATATAATCCCCAGAAAGGAAACAGATTCCGTAATTGTGTCGCGGTCACACTACCTTTTGGTGATTGTGGCCCTAATGTTGGGATTGATGCTAAAATAATTCCAAAAACAGTTAATCCTTTTACATATACGTTTGTTTGGGCTCTTTTAGATTCAGTTGTAAATTGTTCGGGAAAAACAGCGTTTACATTTACATCAAATAATGTGTAGAAGAATTCGAATAATATGATCACAATCAAAAAATAAATGAATTCTGGAATTTTTGTCGCTGTATTAAAGGGTACGTAGAATAAGAAAAACATAGAAATGGCTAAAGGAAATATTGAAATAATCAGAAAAAATCTTCTTTTTCCTAACTTTCCTTTCTGTCTTGTTCGTTCTGATAATGCTCCCAATATAGGATCATTAATCATATTCCAAATACTCCAAATAAAAAATCCAATCCACACAAAATGTCCTGTCCCCTCTCCGAATATTACGGAGAAATAAAATGTGAAAACTAATAAAGAAAACGCTTGATATGTTGTTTGATCTGGTATCGCACTAATTCCGAATAAAAATTTTTCTTTAAATGGGACTTTCTCTTCTTTACTCATTTTTTTTAAGTAATATAGTTTTATTAATTAGAATTCTATTACTAAATATTTAAAGATTTAGATCTTATGGCTTTTAATATTAAATTTACAATAAAAAACTTTAAAAATATAACTAAAATCAAAATCTATTTTATTTAAAAATGATTATTTTTAATGGAAATGGACTATATTTATGGACCTGTTCCGAGTAGGAGATTAGGACGTTCATTAGGGATAGATCCACTTCCAAGTAAAACATGTAATTATCAATGCATTTACTGTCAATTGGGAAGAACTACTAATTTTACTAATGAGAGAAGGAATTATTGTCTAAAGAAAGACATTTTAAACGAGATTGAAACGGTCTTAAATGATGAAACTCAAGAATTTGATTATCTTACTTTTGTTGGGAGTGGAGAACCTACCCTCTATAAGGATTTGGGAGAATTGGTTCAATTTTCAAAGCAGAGAACAAAAAAGCCAATTTGCGTTATAACTAATGGCTCGCTTTTATCTAATCAGGATGTTCGAGAAGATCTTTTTGATGTCGACTTAGTTTTACCAACCTTAGATGCAAGTAATGAAAAAACCTTTAGATTAATAAATCGCCCCCATCCTCAAATCACTTTCAACAAATTAGTTCAAGGCTTTCTTGATTTTAAAAATTCTTATTCTAAAAAATTCTGGATTGAGATAATGCTAGTACGAGATGTAAATGATTCAAAAGAAGAAATTTTAGGGATTAAAAGATTGTTAGATAAAATTCAGCCTCAAAGAATAGATATAAATGTACCAATTAGACCTCCAACTGAGGATTGGGTGAAAATTCCAAAAAAATCTGTTTTAACTCTTTTAGATGAGGTTTTTGGAGAATATGAGAATATCAACTTCCCTGAGATGGGAACTTTTGGAAAATTTTCTGCAGAATTTGAAAAAGAATTGCTTGCTATCATCGAAAGACACCCAATGCGTGAAGAACAAATTGTTAAGACATTCCAAACTTCTGAGCTTACGGAATCAGATATACTTAGTAGATTGAATTTATTGAACGAGGAATCTATTATCAAGAAAATCGAGTATCAAGGGAAAATCTTTTGGAAATTAAACGAACCTTAAGTATTAATTCCTCAATATTATCTCTTTTATATATATGATAAATTATTGAATTAAGGTAAAATAATGCTTTTAATGATTGAATAAAGTTTTAAAGCTCTTATTTATTTTATAAAACGAAGCTCTCATTGCTCTGAAAATTTTTAAAGGTAATAATATGGCAAATAAATTACAAAATCATAGAAAATATGATATTAAACTATTAAAAGGAATCGTTATCTGTAAAGAATCGGGTGAATATTTGTTGGATTTGATTCTTGATTCTGATATCAATCCTATTCTTTTATCTTCCTTTGTAGGCGCTCTTTCATTATTTGGAAAAGATAGTTTGGGAAAGATTGAAGAGATAAATATAAAAGGATTAAATGTTGAAATGATCATTGTAAGTAAACATAATCTCATATTTATTGCAATTTTAGATAAAGGTTTTGCTAAAGAGAGCATAAGGGAAGAAGCAGAAAAAGCATTGGATAATTTTTATACTCTCTATGAGGACGAAATTGATGAATGTATGGATGTCTTCAAATTTGATTCATTTAAAAAAATCCTCCTTATGCAAATAAAGGAATATTTCTATAATTTAGAAAGCAAAAAAGAAGAAGCGATGGATGATTTTGGATTTTTTACGGAAGCTATAAAAAAAATGCGTGAAAATTAAACCAAAATTATCATAATTAGGTATTTTTTAATTTCGTAATGCTTTGATTTTTGGTTTTTGAGATTCATCTTTTTCAACTTTACGTTTTTTGAATATGAGACTACCAACCTCCACATTAAATATACGCTTCATAAGAATACATTTCGCTTTCAATAGATAGAAGAGATCCTCATTAGGAATCTGAACTCCCTTAATAGTTTCAAAATTTCCTTGTCCTTTCGATAATATTACATATTCCTTAGAGGAGAAGTATTTTTCAAATTCTGGAGTAATATCATTCCAATCAATACCAGGTGCATTACTCGATTCTATTACTTTTACAAGGGAAGTTAGACTGATCTCTTCAGCATCTTCCATTGTAGCATCATTTATAATGGGACTGCTTCTTACCGCATATATAATTTCTAAATCTGGATATACCCCCAAGAGGATTTCAATCATCAATTTATCGAGGACAATTTCTCCACAATTATCTCCCAATATTAACAATTTCTTTTTTTTTTCCAATAATTCCTTAAATTTTGGATAATCGTTTATCGCAAGGTTATCTACAGAAAAATTTTCGATATCATGCACTAAATCAATTTTATGATTAGCAGCAAAATCAATAGTATTTCCAAGAGCAGATACAATTAAAGCTTCAAATACGGGATCTTTTTGTTTCAATACAAATCGTTTTAGTTTATCATAGTATTTTAACGCCAATTGATTATAATGCTGTTTCAATTCTCGGTAAGGGTCATTAGTATTTAATATTTTTCCAATCTGAGAATAAAGGAATTTTCCAACTATAGGTGCAGAAACTTCACTAATATCTTGTTCTATTAGAAATTCCATAACTTTTTTCTGCGTTTCAATTATTAAATTTCTATCAGATTCTATTTTAAGTAGTTTGAAGGCTTTAACAACCTGATTGAATAAGCATCCAACACATTCGGGTTCCAGTTTCATAGTGAATAGTATATTCTTTATATAGAAAAAAGAAGGAAATAGTATAAAGTCTACTAATTAAAAAATAAAAAAAAAGATAGAGATTTTATATTCTCTGCATCGCTTTTTCTTTTGCAATTTTTTCTTCTTCTGTTAGTTCAACTTCTCCGCGTTTGACGAAAAACATTAATACTAGAGAGATTAAAAAGAAAATTCCACAGTTTAGGAACATTGAAGCAATTCCGAACAAATCCATTAATGCCCCAATAAAGAAAGGTCCCAATATCGCAGCTAAAACGCTAAAGAAATAATAAACACCAGTATATGTCCCGATTTTTTCTGCAGAAGGAGCCAATTCCCAAACAATTACAATAGAATTTATATTTACGCAAGCCCAGCCTATTCCGAATACTACTAACCCGATTAATAATAATATTAAATTAGTACCTACAATAAAGGAATAAACCATAGCACATAATATTATTACTAATCCAATTTTAATAGTTAACCTTCTTCCTATTTTTCCAGCTATTATACCAGCGGGGAGAGCAAACAAAATGAATGGCCCAGCAACGAAAAATAAAAGGAAACCTGCTGTTCCTTCAGAACTGACAATATTTAATCCTTCTGGTCCTGCATAAACTGTAAATAATCCCTCTGCTCCTTGATATGCGATAAACCATGCAAAAATTGCTAGTAAAATAAACAATGTACTTTTATCCTTTTCTGTAACAATATCTTTAAGACTTTCAATCAATTTTGGTCTCTCAATTCTCGGTTGAATATCAGCAATAGTTCCCTTGCCTCCTTGTTCTGCCTTGAGTATCAGTTGGTAAGAAAATGCATCCTTTTCTTTAACTTTCACCAATAAGACGCCTAATGCTATAAGCATTAATAAAGAGACTATAATAAACCCTAATTGAAGCCCAATATAATTAGACAAAAGACTAATTATTGTCGCAATAAGTGTTCCTAACCCTCCCATTAGATTTATTATTGCGTTAGCTTTACTTCGATTATAAGGTCTTATAAAATCAGGCATTAATGCAACTGCTTGAGAACGATAAAAACCCATGCTTAAACCAAATAAAAACATCCATAGAATTAATATCCAGAGTTGTGAGTCGAATCCAGTAGGAATAAGTGCAAAAAAGATTGCCGCAGATATAGTCCCTATTAATATATAGGGCATACGTCGTCCTAATCTTGTACGTGTTGAATCTGAAAAAGACCCCATTATTGGTTGTATAATAACTCCAAGCATATTATCAAGAGCCATTAAGATACCAACTATAGAGAGTAATAACCCATATCCTCTGAGAGCTTGATTGACTTGAGTGTTATAGAGACTCCATGAGATTCCCGTGGTAAAGAATGCCAAACCAATATAGAATGTTAATTTCAGATCTAATTTTTCTCTTTTCTGTGTTTCTTCTGACATGTGAATCAATTATTAAGATAATTATTTCTATTAAAATTTTTCCAATCTAGGAAAAAGTTGTAAACTATAAAAAGCCTTATTTTAATTATTGAAAAGAGAATGAATTAATAATAAGAAAAAATTAATAAATCTCTCAAAAGAAAAAGATAATTATAAATTAATCTCTATATTAATTGTTTTGATCTCCTTTGGTATCCCTTTAATCGATTTGAGATAACCTAAGATAAGATTATTGAGCATAGAATCCATTATTTCATTTAAAGGAATTTCTTTTTCATTAATTTTTAATTTTATATCAGCCATAATTAAAGTGTATCTCTAATTTCTTAAAAACTTTAATCTTTTAAAAGGAAGATAAGATAATAATTCTAAAAATAGATTCGTCTGTATTTATAAAAATCAATTAAGGATTATTGAATAGTACCATTTAATTGATATAGTGCTTCTGAAACTTCATTTGTTAGATGATGTTCAATCTTACAGCATATATCATCAATAGATTCATCATCATCCAATTTCAATACATTTACAAAAAAATTTTTGAGGACTTTATATCTCTTTACCATATTTTTAGCAATTACTTTCCCTTTTTTAGTCAATCTCATCGATTTTCTTGGTTCCCAATCAATCAGATTTAGTTCTTTGAGCTTATATAACATACTGGTAACAGATGATGGTTTTACACCTAAAGCTTCAGCAATCTCAGAATTAGACACCCATCCCCCTCGATTCGTTTTTGAAATAAGATAGATTGCTTTTAAGTAGTCTTCTTGACTTTCCTCTATTTTCTTCATGTTTAAAAAAGAATTAATCGGTTAGTAATAAAATAAAAAAAAATTATTTTTGTTCTAAATCTGAAATTCTCCTGGAGATATCCTCAAGCGCACCCTTTAAATTGTCCATTTCGGACTCTAAATAATTTTTTTCTTGTTTTAACATATTTAGCTGATCTTCCTCGCTTACAGGTGCTGAAGGCACTCCAGAATATGCAGGAACCGCAGGTCTATACGGAGGATATACAGGGGCTCCAAATCTACCTCCTCGTCCCCAAGCCATACCTCTACCAGCTCCCCACCAACCTCGTCCTCGACCTCTGCCCCATCCTAAACCTAAGCCTGCACCTTTTGTGTATCCA
Organism: Promethearchaeia archaeon; assembly: GCA_046497275.1. Lineage (GTDB taxonomy): Archaea > Asgardarchaeota > Lokiarchaeia > Sigyniarchaeales > SOKP01 > TEKIR-8. Next base: position 6,887 of record JAWOFX010000057.1, read on the forward strand.
GGAGAGCTATATCCCGAACAATATCCTAATGCACGACCTGTCATGGGACCTTGACCTCCGGGTCCTGTTCCATCTCCACCAGGCATTTTTTACATTATCAACTCCTTAAAATGTATTTTGAATTTTTCTATGTAATAATAAGTATTGGGGTTTTATAAGATTTATGAATGATTATTCACTAGACTAAAAAAAAGCCTAATTGGGAGATAAAACGCTTTCTTAACGAATTATATTATGAATGATTATCCAAAACCGAATAGACTCCCTCTAATAAAGAATTTTTAAGAGTTTGGTATCTAATTTTATAGAAACGCTTTTCTATATTCCATCAATCTAAGCTTTTCTTGTATTGATTCGAATTGATTCTCTTTAATTCTTGGAAGAATATCTCTCCAAATTTTCCTATAGGGATAAAAATATTCCGAAATTTCAAGAGCATCCCCAAAAATAGTTTTATAATTTTGGATTATATCTATTTGTATATAAAGAGGAAACAATTCAAAGACTCGAACATCGTAATTAGAAGGAGCTTTAGCCAATAAAGCATCCCATGTTTCAATATTTTTTGCTTTGTTTTTAATTTTCGTGATAATAGCAATATCTATATCAGATCTATTTACTATATAATTGTCGCTAAGAAATCTACCATAAATTATTGTCCAATATTCATTGCAAAATTTTAAATCGTTTTTGATTTTTTCAAGGTTTTTAGAATTTTTCATTGATAATAATATCCCCTTTTTTCACAAATAAATTTAAATTTTCTCTAATATCTTCCTTTTGTTGGAGAATTAGATCCTCCTGAACTTTATTGTTTTTATGCACTAAGGCATTTCGTAAACCATTAAATTTTCGTAAATTCTTCACCAATTCGGGGGAAAATATATTTAATTCTTTTATTTTTTCTCTATTTGTATAATCATCTCTTACTTTTATTCCTAAATCCTTACAGAGCATCGCTATCACATCCATAGATGCATCGATTGCCAATTGGAGTCGATAAAATAATGCATCAATATAAATCTTGTCTTGATTTTCCACGTTTGGGAGATTATGTATTTTTTCGATTATGAAATCTAATTTTTTTTTATACTGTTCTTTCTATTCATATCTAAAATCTATGTCTTTTTATTATTAAAAAATTTAAGATTCATTTTTCCACCTTATATAGTAAAAGAAAATTTTTATATTATCAGAAAAGAAATATTAACATTGTTATTGATTTTAATAATTAATAATTATGTGAATTATTAGAATTACACTTAATTTATCAAATAATAAATAAGATTGAAAATTGGAGTAAAAAAAATGAATGAAGCAGAGATAAATGAAAACTTGGAACGATTTAAACAATCACTTTCTCTTTTAAATGTAGTTTTTAGCCGTAAAAGATATCGTAAAGAAATTGTGAATGAAGAGACAGGCTACACATTTAATGCGAAGTATCAATTTAGTACTCGAGATGGAGAGTTTGATTTCTATTTAATATTCCAAGATGGAGAAATTAGTACGGGGGAGGGAAAAATTGAAGACCCTAATATAACGATTTATTATAAAAATAGAGCTACTTTAGCGGAAACATGGAATAAGAGTGCGGACGAGACTTTAGAATATTTACTCGATAATAGAATGTCTTATAAAGGCAATATGACCTATTTAACGAAATTTTCCTATCTTACTTCGGTAGCTACTGGAGCGAAAATAAAAGGATATAAAGGACCTGAAAATCAATTAATTTGTTCTATAGAGGAGATATTAGAAGGAGAAGCCAAGAGAATACTTAAAAATGAGAGTCTTGACAGAAAAATTGATAATGTAGAATACTTAGATGATCCCTATTTATCGAAATATACCATCAACGATTTTCCGCGATTAAAATATCTAAAAGCAAGACGTCGGGCGTTAAAACCAGCAATTTGTGTTGAGAGAGCAAAATTAGTGACTGATTATCACAAAAAGAATGGATTTGAAACTGATCCTAAAGGAAACCCAATCGATCCAGAGCTCCGTCAAGCGAACGCTGTTAATTATATTATGAGCAATAAGAAACCGATTATCCATGAAAATCATCTTGTAGCAGGTTCAACCACTTCAAAAGAAGTAGGTGTTCCAATATATCCCGAACTAATTGGTACTGCAGTTTGGCCTGAATTACGAAGCATAGGAAATAGAAAGCTAAATCCCAATGATATAGATCCAAAGGATGCGGATATTCTTAGTCAAGAAGTATTTCCTTATTGGATGGAAAGAAATGTGCGGGAATATTGCCGTGCTAAATTTGATGATCCAATTTCTCAGTGGCTTGAGGAATGCTGGGTATTTTATTTTATGATGAAGAATAATGCGATATCTCACACCGTTCCAGGATTTCCTATAATTTTAGAAAAAGGATTAAAAGCCATTAAAGAAGAAGCTTTTGAAAAGGAACAGAAAGCAGATTCGCCTGATAAAAAGAATTTCTATAAAGCAATTCAAATCTCGATTGACGGCGCTATAAATTATTCTAATCATTTGAGTGAAGAGGCTTTAAGAATCGCAAATGATTTAGATCCAAATATTCCTGAAGAGGCTATTCGAAAAAAGGAATTAGAGGAAATTTCAAGAATTTGTGCAAAAGTTCCTGCAGAACCTGCTGAGACTCTCCAAGAGGCAATTCAATCAATTTGGACAAGTTTTGTATGTATACATTGTGAAAATGCTAATTCTGCTATGAGTATTGGCAGATTGGACCAGATGTTACAACCCTATTTTATGAATGATATTAAAAAAGCGAATACAGATAACGAAAAAGAACAGATGATTGAAAAAGCAATAGAGTTAGTAGGATCCTTATTTTTAAGAAGTAATGATCATGATCCATTAGTCCCATCTATAGGGAATAAATTGTTTGGAGGTTCCTCATCGGATGACACTGTTACGGTAGGAGGTGTGGACAGGGATGGTAATAATGCTGTTTGTGATATGACTTTTATTATCTTAAAGACAAATGAAATGCTTTGTTTTCAGGATCCCAATATGAATGCAAGATATCATCCCGGTGTTAACTCAGAAGAATACTTACGAAGATTAGTTGAGGTAAATGTAAACATGATATCCTCACCTGCAATTCATAATGATAAAACTATGATCGAAGCTCTTGTCAATGAGGGTTTCAAATTAGAACACGCAAGAGACTGGGCAGCAACAGGATGCGTGGAACCTACAATAGTCGGAAAACACTATGGTCACACTAATTGTATGTTGTTAAATTTAGTTGCACCATTAGAAATGACATTAAATGACGGAATTCATCCTTTAATTGGAGAACAAGTCGGACCTAAAACAGACATTCCTTCTTTAGAAAAGTTTCCTACTTTTGAGGATTTTTACAAGGCATATAAAACTCACTTGGCTTATCTAATCGAAAAATCCATAGAAATTAATAACTTTTTAGGCATGACTCATCAATATATTCATCCTACACCGTTTCTATCTGCTTTCTATGAAGGAACTTTAGACTCGGGAAAAGATATAATATATGGTGGAGCGCTTTATAACACTTCAGGAGTAGCTTTGGTTGCCTTAACGGATGTTATCGATAGCTTGCTAGTAATAAAAGATTTAATTTATGATAAAAAAGAATTAGATTTTTCTACTTTGCTTTATGCATTAGAAGATAATTTTGAAAACGGTTCGGCAGAATTATTGAATAAAATTGATCAAGTAGATAAATTTGGTTCTGATGAACCTGGAACTAAAGATATTGCAGATAATCTCTTAGAATTTTGCTATAATGAATACAAGAAGACTAAAAATTATCGAGGCGGAGACTATCTTGTAGGCTATTGGTCTATAAGTTATCATGTTGGATACGGAATGCTTACTGGAGCATTACCATCAGGAAGAAAAGCGGGAGAATCACTAACACACGCGTTAACACCTGCCCCTGGCAGATCTGATATGTTGTTACAAAATATTCGCACTATCGCAAGCTTAGATCATCTCAAAATGCCAAATAATGCCTCATATAATGTAAAACTTGTACCTCACGCTAATGATACTCACACAGAGACTTTGGATCTTTTTACAAGCTATGTAGAAAGCTTTTTTGATTTGGGAGGAATGCTATGGCAATTTAATATTGTAACCTCAGATACTTTAAGAGATGCGATGGAAAATCCAGATAATTATAGATGGTTAATTGTTAGAGTTTCGGGTTATAATGCATATTTCACCCAAATCAATGAAAATATGCAAAGAGAAATAATCGAAAGAACAGAATTCCATTCAAGATAAAAGATATTCTTCAGATTCCTATATTTTTAATTCTTTATTTTTTTTTATTTCTTAATTCTTTATCTAAGAAGTCAGTTGTGAATATTTTACTTTAAAAAGGAAAAAGAGAGAGATTATGAACAATCCAAGATTTTAGCTGGCTTTTTTTTCCCATAAAGAACCGAAGATTAATCCTATCACTAAAAAAACCCCAATTAAAATAAAACTCAGCGCATTATTTGTGTAAATAAAAGCTAGGATCGCTAAAATCGAACCGAAAATAATACCAAACAACATTCCTAAATTGGTTCTCGAAATCTTCTTATCTTTAGTTTCTGCTACCATTCTTTATCACTTTAAATATTTATTTAAATTTGGAAGTATAAAATTAAAATTACATTTTTATATAATTTTTCTGTTTTTAGGTAATAAACAATTTATGGTCTCATTTTATTAGGTTTAGTGTCTAAATATAATTTAATATAATTTTAAAAATGAGTTGAAAATCATTGGATTATAATTTCGAAACAATTAATTTTGAACTAAAAGAGAATGGAATTGGCATTTTAACTCTGAGTAGGCCAGATAAACTGAATGCAATGTCTTTTCAGATGATTGAAGATTTACATGAATTATTAGACCATTTGATGGTAAATCTTAATTGTCGTGTAGTAATTTTGAAAGCATCGGGCAGGGCATTTTGCGCAGGATTGGATTTAAAAGAATCTGTGGTTCTCCAATCCAAGAAAAAACCAGATGATTTGAAAGAAAAATTTTATTTTATAGATGTACCAGAAAAGGATATAATTAAAGCAAAGATGTATGGACAATGGAGGACTGGTCAATTGATTCTTAAAATGAGAAAGATAAATCAACCTGTTATTGCTTTAATACAAGGGGCAGCTTCAGGTGCAGGATTTGCCTTTTCATTAGCAGCTGATATAAGAATCGCGGGAGAAAATGCAAAATTTAATAATGCTTTCATAAAGGTTGGTTTTTCTGGAGCAGATATGGGAAGTAGTTACCATTTACCGAGATTGATAGGGATGTCAAGAGCAGCTGAAATTCTGTATACAGGGCGTTTTATTGAAGCGGAAGAAGCAGAAAGAATAGGCTTAGTACTTAAAATCATAAAAGGAGGAGATGAAGAATTATATAATGCTGGATTAGAACTTGCTAATAATATGCTTCATAAAAGTCCTTTGGGCTTACGAATGACAAAAGAAGCGATAAATCTTTCGATGGATGCTCCGAGTTTAGAAACAATGATACAATTAGAAAATCGAACACAGATGCTTTGCTCAACTTCCTCAGATGTTATGGAAGGGGTAAAAGCATTTTTCGAAAAAAGAGATCCAGAATATCCATTAAAATAATATTTATTTCTTTTTTCTCTAAAAAACTTTATTTTCATCTTTCTTTTTAACAAATTTTTTATCAGATATTAGCGAAATTTAAATATCATTATAAATCTATATTTTACATAATGTCAGACGAAGACTTGGAGAGTAAGATATCAATTCTAAGAAAGCGAGTCCGAGGGTTATTTTCGAATATCCAGAAGGGATTGACTGACATTTATCAAGAAGATGAGAATTACATTAAATTAGGTCTTTCAATTTTTAAAGCTAAAGAAATTGCTGTGAACAAGTTAGAAAAATACATAAAATCACATAAGACAGACGTGAAAATTCGAGAGGCAGAAAAAAAAGATATAGCCAGGATTAATCAGATTTATCATGAGTCTTGGAATGCTTCTCATTTACCTATGAAAGAAGTCACAGAAGATTTATTTATGGAAATTTTTGAAGATGATGATACTAAATTTATTATCGCAGAGTTAGATTCTAAAGATGTGGGATTCATATTAGTAGAATTCAATAAATTAAATAAAGAAATCGGATTAATTTCTGGGTTAGGAATTATTCCAGAATATCAAGGTAGAGGCTTAGGGAAGTATCTCGCCTTTGAAGCATGGAATTTTTTTAGAGATAAGGGAATAAAAGAATTAAGATGCGAGGTTTACAAAGAGAATAAAATAGCCATTTCCTTTATTAAATCTCTTGGATTTGAGGAATATGGGACTTCAGAGGGGATATATACCCTAAAATGATCTATTCTTGATTAGTATCAAACTTACTTTTCTTTTTTCTATTTTCATGAGCATAAAGTTCAGGATGCATTTTTAAATCTATTACCCCTAATAACAACAGAACACCTCCAAAAATTGTAGCTGTATATCCAATTAATTCATATGCATTAAGAGTAATGAAAGCTAATGAAAAATAACCAATTTGCAAATAACTTGTTGCTATGAGAGGCATGATTGACTGTGCAATAGATTGAAAATTGGTGGAGTATCCCGATGCTGTTCCTTGTTTATCTGATTCTACTGCCTTTGTGATGTTTGATTGAATTAATGGTGGCAGAAAAGCCATTATAAAACCAAAGGGAATAACGAAAATAAAAACCATCCAATATTCAAATAGAAATGGATAAAATGTTGATACAATTACTGCCAAAGATAATGTGAATAAATATACTGCTTTCTCTCCAAACTTTTTAATTACTTTTTTCATGAGAAATCCTCCATAAAGCATTACAAAACTAGCTCCAAAAGTCATAACAATACCGATTGCTGATGGACCTGCGCCATACCTTTTATCCATAACTAAAGCAAGACTTGAATTAAATAAGACTGTGATACTGAACCCAATGAATAATTGTGTAAGTCTAAATATTAATCCTTTGTTCCATATAGATTTCCTTCCTTCTAATTCATATTTTTTTATTAATTCTTTCTTTATATCCTCTCTTCTTTTAGCTGGCATACTTTCAACTACAACTGTATATGTTAAAATTATGCTTGTTGTTGCCATACCGCAAGCAACAAATGCTGGATATCTCCAATTGATTGATCCCAAAAATCCACCTAAACTGGGACCAAAAATCATTCCCAAAGCATAACTAACAGTAATTTTTCCTATTTCTGCAGATCTTGTTTTTGGAGTTGTAATATCTGTAATATAAGCTCTAATAACAGGTATCTGCCCTCCAAAAATTCCATCAAGAATTCTTGATAAAAATATTATGAGGATAGAATCAGATAATCCTAGAACGAGAAAGGCTGCGAATGTACCTGCTTGAGAAATAACTAATATCGGTTTTCTTCCATAAATATCACTTAATTTACCCCAAATCGGCCCAAATATTAGTGCTGTGAAAGCATTTGATGATATAAGTATCCCGACAATGATATCTTCCGCGCCATATATTTGTGCAATCTCTGGCAAAAGTGGTAGGACCATACTATAACCTAAAACATCCACAAAAATACTCAACATTATTGTAAAAAAGGCGATCCTTATATTCACATTATATTTTTCTAGTTCATGTCCATTGGTTTTACCTTCAGAAGATTCAATATTCATAATGCTAGTACTAGATTATAATATAAATTAAATTTTAAAATAGTTTAATATATTTAAATTATATTAATCTTAAAGAAATTTAAGAAAGGGGCAAAGCATATATTATAAAAGTCTTTAGCGAAAATTATATTCCAAATAATTGAAAAGAACATAAAGATTAATAATATAGTAAAGGATAATCGACAAAAATTGCTAAAATTATCAATTAAGAATAACACAATAAATAAGCCTTTAATAAGGTTCAGAGATCTCTTTTGTTTCTTTGACTTTTTCTGAGCCCTTATCAATCAGAATTTTTATAGTATCTTCACAGTATTTAAGCCAGATTTCTATGGGGTTTCCTTTATTTTTATTTTCCATAATAATCTATTTTGGCTTGTTATTTAATAAATAATTAAATTTTCACAATATAAAAGTCTTTTTAATACGGGGTTTTATGTTCTATCTAGAATAAAAAAATAGAAAATACTTAATATTTAAAAGTAAAATAAAACAATAGATTCCATAAAAATTTCAATGTCCTTTACTCCTACAACATTATATTCTAATTATTTAAATCAATATATTTCTTTCTCTAAAGCAGTAGATTTATTACTGAATTTTATAGAGAATAATTGTGATCCATCAATACGGTTAGATTCTTTGGATATTTTGATAAAAATTGCCCCTCAAGTTCCTGAAACATATAATATCTTAGAAAGATGTTTAATATCTGAAGAGGAAGAAATAATTAGAGCGAGAGCAGCAGAGCTATTATCTACTTATTTTTTGGAAAAAAGTCTAAAATCTCTAATATGGTCTATTAGAAATGAAAAATCTTTCCTTGTATTGAGTACATTTCGACATATTATTAATGAGATAGATAATCCTCTTATTTTTGATGAATTCCAAAAGAGAATTGATAAATTATCATATAGAATGAGTATAGATACTAAAGATTTTGTTTTTGTATTAGATCAATCTAATACTATTGATGATATTCGCATTTTGAGAAATAAAGAAATGAATTTATTATTTTTAAACCAAAATACCATTACATTAGTTAAGAAAGGTAGAATAAGAGGTGTTGTTTTCTCCCTTTTAAAAAAAGTACCAAAAACACTTTATCGATTAGAACGAGTAGATTATTTAGATTTAAGTTTTAATTATCTAAAAAAATTATCTTCTGAAATATTTAAATTGCGTGAACTTCAATTATTAAATCTGAAAGGAAATGAATTCAATCATTTTCCCACAATCTTTAGATCCTTTAAAATAAAAAATCTATTATCTTTAAATTTATCATATAATTATATCAATGAAATTCCGGATTGGATTGGTGAGCTCTACAGTTTAAAATCATTAGATCTTAGTTATAATGAACTTAATTCTCTCCCCAAATCTATTTCCAATTTAATTAATCTTGAATCTCTCAATATAGAACATAATAAGTTGAGAGAAATTCCAGATGAAATCTATAATATGAAATCATTGAAGAAGCTGATTATTTGAACTTATCAGAAATTTAGAAAATATTTTTCGCTAATAGAATTAATAATCAATTTTTATTCGATTTGAATTTTTGATATTTTTCTTTTAATTGATTTTTTTTAGCTAAAATAGAACTATAAAGTTTGGTTGATGTTTCGGGTGGTTTTTTAATATTTTTGATAATATTCAGGGATAAAGCTTCAGATGGACATATATAAACGCAATTTCCACATCCAATGCATCGCTTTTTATTTATTTGAGCTCTATCTTCTTCAAGAGTTATTGCGTCCATTTGACATCTGTCAATACAAGTTCCACATCCAATGCATAATTCTGAATCTACTTGAGCATAAAAATTATTATGTGCAAGTTTAGAAGGATTATGAAGTTTTCTTAAACCAGCTGTCAAACCACAGCAACATGTACAGCATCCACAGAAGAAAAGGGGTTCTTGAGTATTTTCAACATTTAATATTAATCCATCTTCTTCATTTTTCTTCAAAATGTTTAAAGCTTCTTTCTTAGAGATTTCTCGTGCCCATCCTTGATCTATATATAACTGAGCCATCCAGTCGACCGCCATACATATTTCTCTTCGATCAGTAATTTTGCACGGTTTTCCAATCATATCTGTTGCTTTCTTACATATACAATCCGTTACGGCAAAAGGAGGGTTTGCTTTTTCAAAAATCTCTTTTATATTATCATAAGTAGATATTTTAATCTCTGATTCAATACTTTGTTCAATGGGAACCGTCCTAAGTTGTGAAATTTTAGTTCTCATTATCTCAAATCCGAATGCTTCCGTGATATAATGAAATACGTCTTTTACTAATTGCTTATCTAAACGTTTTAATTGATACTCATAAAATCCTACTACTAATGGTGCGTTTGCATAGAATTTTGTATTATTCTCGTATTTATAATTAATAAGACCATCTTGAACCATTTCATTTAAAACAGATTCGAGTTGATTGATCGAAATTTCATCGATATCTATAGTTTTATATATTTCTTCCAATTTCTGCCACTTCCATGATAGAAAAGTGGCAATATGAGCTTGATCGGGTTGGAAAAGTTGTTTAAGGATTTTTATTTCAATCCCAGATTTGGTTGCAGGGTATCCAATAGGCATTCTATCAAGATGTTCCCTTAATTCATTATAAACATTTTCCTTATTTTCTTTCATAACAAAATGTATTCATTTTATTGATTATAAATGTGATAATCAGATTTATAAGAATTTCTATTTTTGAAAATATTTTTTTTCGAATATTGGAAAACCTACTTTAGAAAGGATTGGTATTCTAATTTATATTTATGCATTTTAGTTCACATTCTTAAAATTTGTAAAAGATTTTATTTATGGATATCAAATTATCTTTTAACAATTAAAAAAAATGTGTGAAATATGAATAATGAATATACTACCATCAAATTTGAGTTAAGAGAAGACGGAATAGGTATTTTAACTCTTAATAGACCCGAAAAATTAAACGCGATCTCTTTTCAGATGGAAGAAGAACTTCATGAAATATTCGATAATTTATCAACTAATTTAGATTGCAGAGTTTTAATTCTAAGAGCAGAGGGTAGAATATTTAGCGCTGGTACTGATCTACAAGAAGGCTTAATATTAAATTCCAAGAAAACACCTTCTGGATACGAAAATTTTTACTATTTAGATATGCCTGAACCATTAAAGCGAAAGATATACCACCAATGGAGGATAAGTGAATTAATAATGAAATTGAGAGAAATCAATCAACCTATAATCGCATTAATTCATGGATCCGCTGCAGGTGGAGGATTAGGATTCATATTAGCTTCTGATATTAGAATTGCGACTCCTGAGGCAAAATTCATTAATGCCTCCATTAATATTGGACTAACTGGAGCAGATATGGGTTCTAGCTATTTTCTGCCACGTCTTATAGGAATGTCTAAAGCTGCAGAGATACTTTATACTGGGAAGGCTTTAAATGGACTAGAAGCGGAAAAACTTGGACTTGTTTCAAAAATAGTTAATAAAGAACATTTATTAGATTCTGGGTTAGATTTAGCAAAAGAAATGCTAACCAAAAGCCCATTAGGTTTAAGATTAACAAAACGAGCAATCAATTTAACCCTTGATTCACCATCGCTCAATAATGTCATTCAATTCGAAAATAGCTCAATCATTTTGGCATTTTCATCTAAAGATATGATGGAGGCTTCTACAGCCTTTTTTAAAAAAAAGAAGCCTAGTTATCCATTAAAATAACATTAATGAAACCTATTCCTTTTTTTATTATTTTTTATTTAAGAAGAACATAATAGTTTTAGTTTTATTGACAATTAAACTAGATGATATTAATAAAGTGTAAATTTGGTTTATAATCGGGAGTGAATTAATATTACTGAAACTTGTGCTAAATGCGATAAACCTGCTATAGGCAAATGCGCTAATTGTAATATACCACTTTGTAAAAATCACGCGGAATATGCTTTTTCTTTTAGACCAAATCCTACAAAAATAAAATGTCATAAGTGTAATAATGAGCACAAAAGAAAGATGAGAATAATAGGATTAACAATCAGTATTATTTTAGTATCTGGAATAATTTCATTATTTCTTTATTTAGCGTCGCTTTTACCTTTATAGTTATAGATTTTTAAGACAATTATTATTTCTCCCATTTTAAAAAGAAAATTCCTTTCTATGTACATATATAATAAATTTCTTGATTGTTTTAAGATGTATTAGAATAAATATTAATTTCCCAACCTTAATATTCATCAAGTTATTGATTTAGGTTTTTTTCATTAAAAAGTTTAAATTTTAATAGAGTAAAGACTATTTTTTAGATAAGAGCAATCACATTAATTCTTATTGAAAAATGGATATAAATTATCTTGTACTTATTTTCATAATTGCTATGATGATATTAGAAATTCCTGTAATAAACTTATTATTAGACAACTTTCCCTTAAGTTCTAGAATCCTTATAACAATTACAATTGAAGCGTTATTTATAACTTTATTATCTTTTTTATTCTGGTTGTGGGAAATTTTCTCTAAAACATTGGGGTTAGGGATAGCAATTATTACTGGTGCAATAGCAATAATTACATTCTTAATTAGCTTATTAATCTTAAAAAAAAAGCACCAATTAAATAATTAAAGATATAATAAAAAAAGAGAATAGTTAAAAATTATTTTGTTTATTGAATTTGAACCTTAGGTTCGATTGGAGTTGCACCTTCGAAGTTTGTAATAACTGGGCAGTGAGTAAGGACTTGGTCCATCATTTCTTGTACTTTTTCTTTAGGTGCATTTGCTTTGATTCTGATTACAGGCTCAAGGGATGTATATCCTGGTAATTCATCGTCATCAAGTCCAAAAATACCAGATAAATTGATTTTCCCTCTGGAAAATACAGTCATCTCTTCTATTTCGATATCCATTATTTTTGCCCAGAATCTAGTAACTGCTATCAAACAAGAGCCTATACAAGCTAAGATAGCCAGTAAAGGACTTGGGCCTTCATCAGTGCCGTCTAAACCTGCTGGAGCATCAATTATAAACTCATGATTTGAAGCCCCCATTGTGGTTTTACATTGCATTCCTTTTGATAACATTTCACATTTTACGTTAAAATTCTTCTCTCCTGCTTTAGGATCATTCTTTATTGCTTCATATGTTTCTCTAAAACTCATAATTTTTCAACCTTTATTGTTTGTTTTATAACTAATTTTAATTATGAATAGAAATTCATTATTGATTAAGGAAATTATCATTCTAATAAAAATTTTATTTAATAATATGAAAATCTTTATGATTGTATTGGTTTAATTTTTTATAGATTATCCTAAAACAAAGTGATTTAAAATGGAACCTAAACCAGTTTCAGATTCTCAAGTTGAGATCTCTCAAATTATGATGCCTCCAGATGCGAATCCCGCTGGAAATGTATTTGGAGGAGTAATTATGAACATAATTGACAGTTGCGCCCTCATTGTAGCATCGCGCCACACACATCTTAATTGTGTCACTGCTTCAGTCGACAGATTAGATTTTCTCTCGCCAGTATTTATTGGAAATGTAGTAATTGCAAAAGGTTCTCTCAATTATGTTTCCCGAACCTCCATGGAGGTAGGAGTAAGTGTTGATGCCGAATGTTTAGTGACTGGCAGAAAAGCTCACGTAGCATCAGCATATCTCACATATGTTGCTTTAGATGAGAATGATAAGCCAACTAATGTTCCGGGATTAGTTCTTGAAAATGATGAACAGAAGAAACGATTTAAAGAAGCGGAAGAGAGAAGAAAAAATAGAATAAAGAAAGTAAATAAAAAAGAACCTCAAGGCCCTTGTCTTATGAGAGTTGAGAGATAAATTATTATTAATATTATTTCTATATTTTTTTACAATCTTTATAGAAAAGAAATAAATTAAATGGATTTATGCTTAGTTTTGATTATTTGGATTTGAAGCTAATTGCTTTTTTTCAAAGTTATCAATTTTTCTTAAATCTGTGGACACCCAGATAATAATAGTGAAGAGTATTCCTAGTATTCCATATAATAACCATAGAGTAGCTATTCCGATTATTTTAGACAGAGGTCCTGCGAGGAGTATTGAAATAGGAGTTATTGCTGAAGATATCAAAAATACTATTGAAATCACTCTTCCTTGTTTATCGGTTGGAACTTTTGTTTGTATTAAAGTAAGGAACATAGTGTTTACAATAGGTAAGAAAATGCCATGTATAAACGCACCAACCATCATCATAGAAAATAATTGATAAGGTGATAAAGCTATTATCAAACAACCAAAATTTTGAACAAGAATTCCAAGAAAAATTATCAAAATTTTTCGATCCCACTCCTTCTTAATAGTTACTACAATGGCACCGATTAAAATCCCAAAACTCATCGATCCGGATACAAATGCATATATTAATCCCGTACCTGAATTATCTACGAGAATATAATTTGATAAAAGCGTTTGCAATGGCATTATGAAGAAATTTGCGAATGTTGCTAAAAGAAGTAATATTAATAGTCCAGGCATTACCCTTATAATTTTTATTCCTTCTTTAATATCGCTTCTAAAATTAGAAGCATTAACTTTTTTCTCTTCTTCTTTCCGAATATCTGGGATTTTAATAAGGATAAGAGGGATTATGGCAATTACAAAAGTTATTACATCTATCGATAAAGCAATTTCAATCGGAAAAATAGAAACAAACACACCCCCAACTATTGGGCCAATAATATGTATGAAGCTAGTAAATAAATAATTAATTCCATTAACTCTACTTAGATGTTCTTTTGGGACCATTGTAGGGATAATAGCATTTGAGGGAGGTAAATGAATAAATTGAAATATGGATCTTAATAAGCTAATTATCAAAATTAAGTAAAAATTTTCCAAGTTTGTCAAGAAAAATACGATTAAAATTAAAGTTGTAATTGCTTGAGATGTATCCGCAAAAGCAATCATCTTTTTTCTGTTCAATTTATCTGCGTATACTCCAGCAATTGGGCTAATGATTATAGGAGGAAGGAAAGAAACGAAATAGATCAAAGATGTCAATATTTCATCTTGATAAATATCAGTAATCCACAAAGGTATAACGAATTGAACAATAGATGATCCTAATAATGAAAATATTTGTCCTATCCAAAAATAGATGTAACTATTAAAGGTCTTTCTTGTAGGATGATTTTCCATATAAAGAAAAATAAATTTTAAGTGATAAATATTTTCATTCGAAGCAATTTTAATATTCTTAAGAAAAAAATCATTTGTTTTTGCATTAAAAACATAAATATCTCATCTCAAAATATCTTCTTAATTCAGATTTTCGAAAAGGAATTTTTAATTATAATATTTTTATAAAGGATAAACAGAGTTTATTTAAATTAGGTTTGAATAGTTTTAATAATAAAAATAAAAAAAGATGATATAAAAAGTGGAAAAAGAAGAGAAAACCGTATCAGAATCTAAGACTACCATTTCTCAGCTAATGATGCCGTCTGATGCTAATCCAGCTGGAAATGTGTTTGGAGGAGTTGTATTAAAGCTTATAGATCAAGCAGCGGGGATAGTGGCTTCTCGTCATACACATAGAAATTGTGTAACAGCATCTATGGATCAAGTAAGCTTTCTAAATCCTGCCTATGTTGGTAATGTGGTATTTGTAAAAGCTTCTTTAAACTATGTTGGTAATACTTCTATGGAAATAGGAGTCCGTGCTGAGGATGAATGTTTACTTACTGGTAATACGGGTCATATCGCCTCAGCATACTTAACTTATGTCGCTTTAGATGAAAATGATAATCCCGTTAATGTTCCAGGATTGATACTAGAGAATGAGGAGCAAAATCGTCGTTGGAAGGAAGCAAAACAGAGAAGAGAAGAACGTTTAAAGAGGATGCCTAAAAATGTAGAAAAAAAACAAGGCTCTTGTATTCAAAGACCTGAAAAAATTAAAAAATGTACTAAATAAACCAAATTATCTATCATAGCTAAATTTAATAATTACATTTTTGAACTTTTATGATTATTTAGATAATAAATCAAATGATAAATTATTAAACCTAAAATGGTTTAATTTTCAATATATAATAAGACTTCAAGTAAAACACATTCCTTATTAATAGGATTACAAATGACATTTCAAGGATTATTTAATATATTAGATTTGTATTTCACTGAAAGTGGATTATTATACGATTATATTGATTCATTTTTTCAAAAACAAATTACTGTGTTATTCAAAAATAATGAACAACCTCTTGAAGAAAGATTTCATGTGATACTTGATTTTGTTATTAAAGAATTAGTTGGTTTGGGATTTGATAAAAAATATTTAGAATTGAAATTGGCTGATCCTTTTTTAAATTTTAGAAAAGGGGAAAGAGATAGGATTAAGAATTTGATAGATTTATATGAGATAAAAATCGCCCCAATTATATATGAAGTTTTCTTGGAAAAAATCGTAGATTATTTTGTGAGTGATAATGTTAGCCGACTAATTCTTAGTTTAAAATCTAATGGATTAATTCCCCTTGAATATATTATAGAAATGAGAGAATTAAAAAATCTGTTAGAAGAAAATCCAAATAAACAGGAGAATCTAAGAAGATATGTTCATATTCGAGATAATATTTTTTTTAAATTTAGTGAAAGTAAGTGTGATATTGAGGATCTCGAAGTACTTAGAGACCCAAAAGATAGACTTCAATTGACATATCTGGTTTTCCGGATTATTGATTTCTTTCATATGGAAAGTTTTTTTAACTTTTCTCATATTAAACAATATTTAAAAGAAAATGTTGATGAATGGCTAGTCGATGTACCATTAATTTCCTTAAAAAATCCAGACATTTATTTTTGTGGAATATATTTAGCTAAGCATTTTAATTTATCAGTGGATGACCAAAAAATAAAAGATTTTCTTTCAAATTTGATTGAAGAGGCAATTGATGAATTTGATAGCCCATTAATAGAGGCTACTGATGGAACTTATTATTTTTTAAAAGCAAAAGAACTTATGGATTATAAACTAACCTCTGATCAATTAAATAAATTATTTTTAGCAGAATCAAAATATTTTGAACCTAATTATTTAAAAAATTTAGAAACATCTCAATTGGTAGTTATTCTAAAAATTCTCAATCTGTATAATTATTTAAATAAATATGAACCCGAGAAGATAAATGCAATTCTAAGCGAGATAGAGCTCAGAATGACCGATGAAGGTATTACTCAATATCGGGATGGATTCATTTCCTCCGAAGCAACTTATTATGTTCTTTTTCTAAATTATTTTCGAGACACATTAGAAAAATTAGAGAAATATCCATTACTAGATAATATTATATCAAGAATATTCAGAAATTTAGAAATCTTAGATTTCTGCAGTGAAACAAATAATGATCTTATATCAGAACTATTTTATTCATGTGAAAGTCTTAAATTACTGAATTGTATAGAGAATAAAGAGATGATTATTCATTTAACAAAATATCTCTTTCCTAATCAAGTTAAAGAAAATATCACAAAATCAGAGAAATTCCCTCAATCTGATGCAAAATTCAGACATCTCAAAGTTAATAAAATGACAGGAGAGACAATTTATTAATAATTTAGTAGAATAGAGCCCTTTTTTATGAAAGAAGCATACATAATTGACGGTGCAAGAACCCCCATCGGTCACTTTGGAAAATCATTAAAAGATATTCCTGCTGTTGAGTTAGGGGCAATCGCTATAAAAGAAGCTATTAAAAGATCTCATATTCCTGAAAATCTTGTTGAAGATGTTATAATGGGTTCGATTCATCAAGAAGGGATGGGAAATAATCCTGCACGAATTGCTTCTCTAAAATCTGGAATTCCACATACATCAGGGGCATTAACTGTTAATAATGTTTGCTCATCTGGCATGAAATCTATTGAGATTGCTTATAGGCAAATTGCAATGGGCGAAAATAATCTTGTTGTCGCAGGAGGAATGGAAAGTAATAGCCAATGCCCTTATATGTTGATGAATGCCAGATGGGGGAGTAGATTACGAAATCAAAAATTAGTGGATGCCCTTTTTTACGATGGCTTCGAAGATACTTATGGGGTTTATGGAAATTATAGTCATGTCGGTGAAACTGCTGAAAATATTATTGAAAATGCTGAGGTTATATGTAATTATTATAATTTAGACAACGTATCTTTGAGTTTTGAAGATATCAATAAATTTGCTCTCAGTAGTCATAGGAAGTATTTTCAAGCCAAAAATAATGATTTTTTTGAGGAAATCATTCCCATCGAATTTAGCTTTAAAAATGGGGAGATAAAACTTTATCATGATGAGAGCCCCAGAGAAGATATAACCTTAGAAAAATTGAATAAATTGAAACCCATATTTAGAAAGAATGGTTTTGTAACTGCTGGAAATACTTGCCCTTTAAATGATGGAGCTGCGGCAATAGTGATTGCTTCACGAGAAAAGGTAAAAGAGCTAGGGTTAACTCCAAAAGCGAAAATAGAAGCATTTTCACAAGGGAATGTTCAACCAGAATATATGGGCTTAGGACCAATTCCCGCAATTCGAAATTTATTAAAAAAGACGAATAAAAAATTATCTGAAATAGATATATTTGAAATAAACGAAGCACAAGCACAGCAAGCATTATTTTGCATTAAAGCATTAAATATCAAAGAAGAGAGAGTTAATATTAATGGTGGAGCTATAGCAATTGGTCATCCTCCTGGAATGACTGGTACAAGATTGATCCTTACAACATTATATTCGCTCAAAGCTAATAATTATAAATATGGTATATGTTCTCAATGTGCTGGGGGCGGAACAGGTATGGCAAGCCTATTAAAACGTTATTAAAAGGTACATTTAAATTATCATTACAGAATAATCTTTACAAAATTATTGATTTTTCTCACAATTTAAAAAAAGATCGTGAAAGGCTGATTTCAAGTTCTTAGTTAAATATAGAGATATTATATCATTTTAAAAAGAGATTTTTATTTTCAGTTTATTTTTGGACTTTAGAACTTTAAAACTTTAAATTTTAAAAATAATGAATAAAATTATAAAATAATCTAATTTTGATAATACAATGACTCAAGAAAATAACGATGTTTATAAAACATTAAAAGAACATCTTGATACACTTCCAGTTGGCTATCCATCTACGGAGTCTGGAGTAGAATTAAAAATTTTACAAAATTTATTTACTCCCCAACAAGCTAAAATAGCTACAAAGCTTGATTTTATTGCGAAACCTTTAGAAAAAATTCATAGAAAGTTACGTAAAGAAAATCTATCGATTGAAGACTTGGAACAGATTTTAGATAAAATGTATTCTGAGGGGTTAATCAATAGAGGTGTGAATGAGGAACAAGGAAAAAAGGTTAAATATTACGCAAATGCTCCCTTTGCAATTGGGATTTATGAATATCAATTAAATCGTCTAAATAAAGAATTCATTAAGTTGGCTGACCAATATTTTGAAGAGGCATTTATTGATGAATATAATACCTCGGGTATTCCACAATTAAGAACAATTCCGATTGAACAAGCAGTTGAGACTACAAGAAGCGTAGCTACATACGATAATTTCAAGCAAGTTATTGAAGATTGTGGAGGTCCAATTGCAGTTGCAGAATGTATTTGTAAAAAAGAGAGAGATCTAATAGGCGATCCGTGTAAACAGACAGATCTTAGAGAAATTTGCTTTTCATTCAGAGGCGCTGCTAAACTATATGAAGAAAAAGGTTTAGGAAGATTTATTTCTAAGGAGGAAGCACTAGAGATTTTAGACCAGGCACAAAAAGATGGACTCGTTCTCCAACCAGGTAATTCTCAAAGACCAATGTGTATTTGTTGCTGTTGCGGATGTTGTTGTGGGATTTTAAGAAACCAAAAGAAATATGATGCGCCAGCGAAATTCTTTGCGACAAATTATTATGCTCAAGTGGAACCTGAATTGTGTATTGGATGTGGAGTTTGTGAAACTAGATGTAATATGGATGCAATAACAATCATAGATGAGATTTCACATATAAATTTAGACCGATGTATAGGTTGCGGTGTTTGCGTTCCAACATGTCCAGAAGAGGCAATTTCATTACTCAAAAAGGAAGAAGAAATAATCCCTCCCAAAAATACAGTAGAAACTTACCAAGCTATTATGCATGGAAAAGCGAAAAAAGCGAGAACAGAAAAAAGAAATAATTAAAGCAATTAAATAATCTGTTATAAACTAAAAAATGAGTGAAAAACCTAATATAATATATATTCTGCAGGATCACCATGCATGGTATGGGCATGGAAAGATGGTAGATGGTCCAGAAATTCAGAGGCCAAATTTAAAGCGATTTGCTAAAGAGGGTGTGAAATTCACTCGAGCATATACTGCATGCCCTTTATGCGGACCAGCTCGACGTACTATGCTTACAGGATTATATCCTCATATTCATGGGGAAATCAAGAATGAAACAAATCATAAATATGATAAAGAACTTTATTTTGAGAAATTAAAGGAAGAAGGTTACGATCTCTATTATTTTGGTAAATGGCATGCTGGAAGAGGTGTACCAATGGATTTCGGATGTAAAGGATTTTCAGTTCCAGGATATGGCAACCCTTATATTACTCTAGAATATAAAGAATATTTAGAAAATAATAATTTACCACACTTCCAAGTGAAAATAGAACATAGTCTACTTGATCCAGATCATAATTATACCAAAATTCTTGATGTATATGAAGGGCAAACTCATTCACCACATTTTGTTAGTTCATCAGAACATGCGAGCGGTCCAATGATCACTCCAAAGGAAACACACGAGGCATTTTTTCTTTCGGATCTTGCTTGCGAACAACTTGAAAAGATTGCGAGAGCGGGAAATAAAGCACCTTTTCACATGAGAATTGATTTTTGGGGTCCCCACGAACCTTATTATGCTGCGCAAGAATTTATAGATTTATATGACCCAGAATCTATACCTGAACATCCTAGTTTCAGAGATGATTTGAGAAATAAACCAGAAATATATAAAAAAGATGTGAATTACCCAACCTCCGAAAACGGAGAATTAATTTATCCTAATCCATTACCATGGTCGGTTTGGCAAGAAATATTAGCTGCAAATTATGGACAACAAACATTAATGGATGAAGCAATAGGAAAAATTCTCGATAAATTAAAAGAACTTGAATTAGATGAAAATACCATGGTGATCTGGACCTCTGATCATGGCGATGCCGTGGCAAGTCATGGTGGGCATTTTGATAAAGATGCATACATGCCCGAAGAAATGATTCACATTCCATTCTTTATTCGATATCCTGGTAAATTACCTCAAGGAATCAAATCTGAGTATTTAATAAGTAATATCGATGTTGCCCCCACTATTCTGGATGCTGCGGGAACGGAATTTTCTGAAGCAATTCATGGAAAAAGTCTCTTATCTCTTTTTAATGAAGATGAGGTTAATTGGCGTGAAGATATAATGTGTGAAACTAATGGACATATTACAAAGCATTTAGGACGTGCTCTAATTTATAAGAAATATAAATATATTTATAATGAAAATGATTTAGATGAACTTTATAACCTTGAGGAAGATCCTTATGAACTCAATAATCTAATCAACAAACAAGAATATAAAGAGATCCTAAGTGATATGAAATCTCGATTGGATCGATGGAGAAACAGAACTAATGATACTGTGACTTTGGATATGATTAAAGGAAAAAAACTTAAAAGATGATATATCTTTCAACCATAATTTTATCCAACAATTTTCTTAAAAACTCTAAGAAAATTCTCTCCCGTTATTTTTTGTATTTCCTCGTCGGTATAACCTCGTTTTATTAATCCTTTAATCAGATTGGGAAATTTTGTATAATTTTCAAAATCTTTCATTTTAGTGAGGAAACTTGCTTTATGTTCCGGTCGGAAGCCTAATTTCTCTATGAACTCCCCAATCTTTATAGCTAAATTATCAGGAACAGAGAATCCATAAAAATCAGTTCCTACCCCAACGTAATCAATTCCCACGAGATTTTTTATATAATCAATATGATTTAACCAATGATCGATTGTTATTTCGGGATCATTACCAATAAATCCTGGCACCGTCAAAACTCCGATATATCCACCTTTATCTGCTATTTTTTTAATAATATCATCATTCTTCCCTCTATCATGTTCATAAAGCTCTTTTGCAAAAGTATGAGAAGCTATAACTGGATCTTTTGAAACTTGAATCGCATCCAATGTAGTCTGGATACCACAATGCGATATATCTACAACACAGCCTAACTTATTAATTTTATTTACTACCATTTTTCCAAATTCGGTTAATCCTCTATCTCTTCTCGCTATACATCCGGTTCCTACTGGATTTTTAGTATTGTAAGTTAATTGCATTATTCGGACCCCCTTCATATAATACAATTCAACCATATCAATGTTTTCTCCAATATGTTGCATACTTTGAAAGTTTAAGATTATAGCCTTTTTTCCTTCCTCTTTAGCAGATGTTATATCTTCAGTTTTTAATACTTTCTTGAAAAAATTATTTCGATGATCAAAGAGATAGGTCATTATTGCATAGTTATGAAATACACCTTCAAATGAATATGGATTAGAATATAACGGACCAATCGTCCAACTTACACAATTTACGCTCGATTTTTCCCAAGCCTTTTTATACATCTCGTAATAATCATTATCTTCAACTATTTTTTTCGCAAATTTTGTAAGAATTTTTGGAATAATATCCCACGGGTTTATCCCTTTCGCAATCATATCATCGGAAAATTTTACTAAATCTTCACTCCAAGGCATCGGACCATGACTCAGTGAATCAATTATTACAGAGGAATCCAATATTTCTTTTAATTTTGTTTCAATTTCATTCATTTCTTATTTATAACTCTTAATGATTAATTATAATATTATTTTAAACCAATTCTATTTATAAATTTTGGAAAAGATTTATAGGTCTTCTGAAATTGTAGATTAAGTAATTATATTTTCAAATTTAAATTATCGTTAGATATATATGAGAAATGAACACTCAACTGCCGCTATTGTTTTTCATGGAAATGAATATCTTTTGTTGAAATATGAAATGGGGCATTGGGGACTTGTAAAAGGCAATGTTGAAAAAGGAGAATCAGAAAAAGAAACAATAATTAGAGAATTAGAAGAAGAAACTGGAATTAAAGATGCGGAGATTATAGATGGGTTTAAAGAGACTTATGAATACTACTATAGGTTAGAAGGAAACCTTATCCATAAAACAGTTAATTGTCTTCTTATGGAATCTCATCAAAAAAAGATAGAATTGAGTTATGAACATGTAGATTACGAATGGTTACCCTATGAAAAAGCTTTAGATCGACTAACTCATAAAAACACAAGACAAATTCTCAGAAAGGCACATAAATTTATATCGGAGAGATAAGACAAAAGCTAAGAGTCTGGATCTTAATGGAGAAACCCATTTGTTTTAATGCAATTAATCTTTATTTCAATTTAAATTAATAATTTAAACCATTACTATAAAATGAAGAGAAATATCCAAGAGAGATATTTAAGCATTGATATTTTTAAAGGATTAATAATCTTGTTAATGGTGTTTGTTAATACTTTATCGATTTTTGATAATGTACCATCTTGGACCAAACATGCTCCAGATTACGGTCTTACTTATGTTGATTTAATTGCTCCGTTTTTTATATTTATGATGGCCTTAAATTCAAATATCTCTTTTGAAAAAAGAATCGAGAGAGACGGCTCAAGAAAAACATATTTTCATTTTATTCAACGTTACTTGATAATAACTGGGATTGGATTGCTCTTGACTATGAATCCTGAATCAATTTTTCTATTTCGTTGGGGGATTTTGCAAGTTCTTGGGATTTCAGGATTAATTTTAACGGTATTTATCAAGTTTAAAATTATAATCCAATCTGTTGTAGCTTCTATCTTTATTCTAATCCATCAATTAATAATATTATATTTTTTTGGGAACCATATCTACAATGCCATTGAAGGCGGATTTTTCAGCTCACTGGGGTGGGGATCAATTATACTCTTCTCTTCGGTGTTGACTAAACATTTCTCATTTGATTCGAAAAACAAATATTTCATAATAGGAGGAATCATCTCTCTCTTGATAGGGATGTTCACATCATTAATATGGGGAATAAGTAGGTTTCGAATTACACTCCCTTTCGTTTTTATAAGTATTGGAGCATCTTCTTTATTATATTATTTATTTTATTTAATATTTGATAGATGGGAAAATAATTATGATTTTTTTAACCAAGAAAATTTTCTGAGTATTATGGGAAAAAATTCTTTTATCTTATTTATCCTTCATATCATCATTATTAATATTTTATATTATGTAATACCGCTTAATATTGATACTTGGCTTGTTTTTATCATAGGATTTTCCCATGGAGCAACAATTTGGCTTTTTTCTTATTTTCTCCATAAATTTGAGATCTATATAATTCTTTGATCTATTATTCTCTCAATTTTTATAAAAAGAAAAATGAAAGTTGTTCGCAATACTATAACAAACAAGTAAAAAAAAAGATCTACTTTTTAGTATTTATTATTTTTTGTAAACTAAAGAGGTTAAGAATTTGTTTAACTCAAAAATAACTCAACCAGATTTAACCGAAAAAGCATTGAAAAATTTTGATAATATTAAGGAAGCAATCAAAGGAATTTATGAAATTCTAAAAATTTCTATTCCAGAAAAAGATTTTTATCTAAAAGTGGGTGTAGATAATATCACAGCATTATATCAAAATATTCTTGAATTAGCCTCTAATGAGTTAGGATTAAGAGAAATAATGCAAAGATTAGAGAATTCTGAAATTGAGCTTGATATTCCGTTGGATCTCTAGTTCTGAATAATAAAAAAATATTAGTAGATTTATTAAAAATTATTTTAAAATTTTGCCTGTTTCTAAGTACCATAAATATAAATCTAATTCCGCCATATTTAACTCTAGAGTTTCTCCGAGTTCTTTTAATACCTCTTCTATTTGTAAATAATTCTTTTTTGTCATTGTTTTAGGGCGTCTTACTAATTCATGGCGCTCAAGCAAATCTACAATGTGAAAATCTACAATGGCATAATCTTTATAACCGATATTTCTTAGAAAATGACTACTTTCTTTATATCCTAAACCTTTAATATTTTTTACAACCCAAGATCGTAATTCATCTCCTCTTAAAGAAATTAAGGCATCCTCTAATTGTTTGATATAATTTCTGGATTCGGTTATATAATTTGCACGTACATTTGGAAATCGATAACCTAAATCTTTGAAGGTAGCAGAAAGTTCCTCCTCAGATAGAGTGAGAAAATCTTCTCCTATTGTTTCATGGATTTCGATACAACGATCAGCAGGGCAATTTGCAGTCATAATACAAAAACATAATTCTTGGAAAATTTGATTAATGTGCTTATCTTGAAATTTAGCAAATTCTTCTATGCGCTGGTCTACTATTGATTTTATTTCATTAATCTTAAGATTCTCAATTTGGCTTATAAGATCATCCATTTTTTACGCTAATTTTTTATAGTATTAATTTCTAGCCCTTAATCGTAATAAGTTCATTTTTAATCTCAAAAGAATTTTAAAAAATTATTACTTAGATAATATATTAAGAAAAAAATTATATCAAAACAAAATTTATGCCCCAAAAACAAAAGGTAATCGTTCTAGGTTCCTTGGCATTCGATTATATAATGGGATTTAATGAGAAGTTTATAAATGCAGTTTTTGTCGATCATGATAAGGAAGAATATCAATCCACTATAACTGCTGATTCAAGAATTCAATATTACGGTGGTACAGCCGGTAATATTACATATAATTTAGGTTTATTAAAAGTTGGACATGTTTCTTTAGTGGGATCTGTTGGAAAGGATTTTGAAAGTCTTGGATACAAGGATCATATCACTCTATTTGGTAACGTTGAGCTTGGAATAGATATACACGAAAATGATTTTACTGCCTCATGTTATATTGTAAATGATATCAAAGCAAATCAGATGATTATTTTTCATGGGGGCGCTCTTAATAAGTGTAAAGATATTAACTTAAAAGAAAAGATAGCAGATCCGGAAAATTACTTATATGCGATTAATTCCACCCAAAGTGTTGAAGCTATGGCAAATTTTGCGGACCAGCTATATGAATTAGGCATTCCTATAATATTTGATCCAGGCCAAGTCACTCCTCTGTTCCCTAAATATGCATTAATTGAGATTATTAAAAAATCCAACATTTTAATTGGAAATAAACATGAGATAAAGCAAATGATAAAGAAATCAGAAATGTCTAAAGAACAATTAATGGAATTTGTAGACGCGATAATTACCACTAAAGGAGCGGAAGGATCAGAATTATTATATAAAGATCAAGAAGAACGTACCTATACCATCGAAATTCCCATAGTAAAACCCAAACAAATAACAGATACTACTGGTGCTGGAGACGGCTATCGTGCGGGAATCTTAACGGGTTTAATGCTCAATTTTACTTTAATTGATGCCTGTAGATTAGGTTCTGTTCTTGCATCTTTTGTTGTGGAGACAACTGGAGCACAAACTCAAAATTATGATATTTCTAAAGTTAAAAAACGATTTTTAGAGACTTATAAATATATCCCAAACGAATTAGAAGGGATTAAATAAAATTATCAAATCAATTATAGCTTTTGCTCAAAAATATTTTTCAAATAAATCCTCTATAAGTGGGAATATTTGGGAAACCCTCTTATTTATTATTTATTAACGAAAAAATTTGTTCGCAATAAGATCACATAAATAAGTTAAAAAAAATCAATTTTTAAATAATTTTTTATATTTCATATATAAGCTTCACTTTGCCTTAATACAACCATTTAATATGTCAGAGAATGATACTATGTCTGAATCAGAATGTTATAATCGGATTATAGATTTCTTTCAGAAGGATACAAACGATAATGAGAAAATTGAAATTTGGAAAAATAGATCTTATATAAAATTAATGCATAAATTAAGTGATGAGAGGAGTAAAGTTTTAGCGAAAAATGCTATTATCTTAATCTTAAACTTATTTGAAAATTTTCCTCCAGATATATATAATAATATGGGGGATAAATTAGAACATCTAGATTCTAAAGAAAAACAAAAAGTACTTTCTCAATTAAAAAAGGAAGCTTTTTAATATCTGCATATACTCATAGATTTTTGAATATAAACCATTCATCTTCTTATATCATAATTTAAAACCATAAAATAAATGTGTTAAAATAATTTTCTTAAATTAGGGAATAAATCATAAATAATTACTAAAGATCATAAGTTTATGAGTAAAGAGGAAGAGCTTCGATTTGAATGCACTAAATGTGGAAGGTGTTGTAGTGATGAAAAAACCCTAGTAAATGTGACTTATAATGATATTTTAAGAATAAAAGAAGCTTTAAATCTTAATTTAGATGAAATCAATCATATTTTAGCTTTTTATATTTTTGATCATGAACCAACAGAAGAGGATAAAAAAAAAATGGTCATCTCCCCTGTTGAAACAGAAAGAGGATTGGCATTTGCGGGATTGAGAAAGAGACCAGATGGATCGTGTTACTTTTATGATAAAAAAGAAAAGAAGTGTCTGATTTATAAAGCAAGACCTAATTTTTGTAGGACTTTTCCCTTTTCATTTGAAGTAATTGAAGAGGATCTCGGTATAAAAATGAAATATACCGAAAAGGGTAAAAAGTATTGTCCTGGAATTAATGATGATTCCCCTCTTATTAATAAAAGTAAATGGCTCGAACTTGGAAATAAAACTATTGAAGATTTAAATAAAAATTATTTTGTTATGAAAAAATGGAATGAGAAAGTAAGAAATGAAAAGATTGAAGCATCTGTTAAGAATTTTTTAAAAATGATATTAAATGAAAATAATTGAATTATTCTTCCTTCCCAAATCTTATTGTATAAAAGAGTAAAATCTAAAACTCGCTAAGAGTGCCCAAAAGAGCATCCTTAATTCTAATAACCAAGCGATTTTATCTTTATTCCATGAGAAATCTGTATCCTCAATATCAGAATTAAATATTCGAGTCGAATTCATTAATTTATCTAATAAGCGCTTAACGAGTTGATTTTTATCATTTTTTAAATTTAATAAATCAATTGTTAACAATATTCTGGCAGTTCCAGTTATAGATAATTTTTGAAGTTCTAAGTTATCGAAAGTATTTATTATTAAATCTTCATAATTATTTTTCATATCATTTAAAATCTCTTCTGAGTCTAATATTTGAATACATGAAAAAAATTCGTAATAATCAATAGTTGGATCAAAGTTCTCAAGGGAACTTATATCAAAATCTCTTATTTTATTAAAGATCTCATCACTATCTAATTCTATACGAAAAAATTTTCTGTTTAACACATTAACGGAATTTAATGCATAATAATTGATATGTAATTTCTCTGGTTTAATTCGTTCCAATTCAAATCTAAGAAAATCTTCGATTTTATCAAAATCAATTAATTCAGAACTCTTATAATAATCAAATTCAGATAATATTGAGAGACCAAGAAAAATACTCTTTACGTCAGGTACTTCCGTTTCTGAGGAAACAAACATTCCAGAATTTATATGATCTTCTAAGATTGTAAGAATCTTTTCCAAGTCTAAATTGAAATCCTCTCCAATTATTTTATATATTGAAATATAATAATAGAAACTTTCTAAGCTTAGATTTTCAAGAAAATTCGTGATTGAATTCTTAAAATTCGGAATATTGATGTCGAATTTATTAAGAACTCTTGGACTAAGAGTTGGAAGATTTCCAAAATAATTGATAAACGAATTTGATTTTTTCACTCTTACTTTAGCCCCTTTTTTTTCTTTGGAATTTTGCGTGAGATCCTTCGAATCGTCCGATTGATTTAATGAAGATTTAATATCTGTTTTTAGAGTATTAAGATTATCCCGGATTGCTTGCTCCAATGATTCTATAAGTTCCAATTCGTTATCTTCAGATGTATCATTTAACTTTTTTTTCTTCTCTTCCATATAACAATACACATCGAATATATTATTCTTCTCTATAATAATAGTGATTAGATATTGGCATTAATATTTTTTTTTATTTACAAAAGAGAAATAAAAAATTAAATATGAAGCAATCAACATCTAAAATATCTAATTTCATAAATAATATTATATTTAACTTTAATAATTTATCTTGAATCTGAGATAATAGAGAAATATAAGAAGTTCTTAAAAATTAACATTTTTATCAATTTTATCATTTTACTTATAATTTTTCCTAGATTATTTTACTTGTCGAGATTAGCCTTGATTAAATGGAATAAATTTGCCGAGGATTATCATAATAAAAGGAGAAAACCTTGGAATGCTTTTAAATCATTTTTTAATGAAACCATCAATCAAGGATATACATTTAATGGTCTAATCATAGATTTAGGTTGCGCAAATGGTAGACATTTCTCAGTTCTTAAAAATGATAATAATAGAATAATCGGAATCGACAATTCCATTGAATTTTTAAAAATAGCTAGAGAAAATTTACCTAAACGCGAAATAAAAGACTTTAATATTAATAATATTAATTTACTTTTAGCTGACATATCTAAATTGCCCCTAAGAGATAATTCTATAAAACATATTATTTCTGTTGCAGCCCTCCATCATATTATGACAAAAAAAGAGAGGAGAGAAACTTTTGATTATCTCCATAAAATATTAAATTATGGCGGGTTCCTATTAATTTCCGTCTGGAGAAGATGGCAAAAAAGATTTAAAACACATTTCATAAAGAATTGGATTAAGAGAAAACTAATAGCAAGCTTTAAGAAGGATCAAATTAATAAGGGTTTGATGGATTTTGGTGATATTTTTGTTCCTTGGACAATCTCGTCAGAGAATAACACAATCAACCGTTTTTATCATTTATTCTCCTCTAAAGAACTTCATAATTTACTAAATGAATTTAAAATTATAAAATTTGAAAAAAGAGGAGGTCCTGGAGCAGAAGATAATTTTTTTGTATTAGCGCAAAAAAAATAAATATGTTTAATGGCAAATAATGGATTTATATGATTCTATAACATAGGGTCTGAAATTCTCATATAATTCAGCAATTACATTTGTGTGAAGGGAAAATAGCCTTTCAGAAATATCACAATAAAAAATACCATGAACAGCATTTTCCGCATAATATCTTTTTCTTATCATTTTACTTCTATTTCCATACCAAAATGTGAATTCGTGAGAACGAACCCAATCGTTTTCCTTATTTGTGATAACCATATTTATTGCATTATATACATCTATTGATCTTTGTACTTCTTTGTAATGAAGAAAATCAATTCTTTTCTTAGGTTCCCAACTTATTTCCATTTTTGCATTTGAACCCCAATATTCATCATAATCGTTATGGGAATGCAAAATGATGATTCCTTCTTGCTCATTTCCTTCGAATTGAACCTCTTTAAACCAAACTGGCATTCTATTAATGGTTAAATTTGCTTCATCCTTTTTATAAACGTAATATGTATATTGCATGTTATTATTTAAGAATAGAAATTATTAGTTAATGAGAATTCTAACTTATCATTAAAATAGTGTGAAACTATAAAAAATTTCACATAGACTTCTGAAAAATATAGAAAAAGTAAAGATCCCTTATAATCAAATGATTAAGAAAATGTTTTTATATAAATTTATTCTAATAGTTCTTTTGCCTCTTTAATCCACCCTTCAATTGAATCTACAGATGCTCCATCTATCAAAGTAGCTATGTCTTCAGGATTTTCTTTTATCAAATCATTTACGGAATTAACTCCAATTTCCTTAAATTTTTCCTCGGTCTTAGGACCTAAACGATGTAATTTCGTCAAGGGGATTAATTTTTCTTCAGATACTTCCTTACCCTTTTCTTTTGGCTTTTTAGTTACTTTCTTTTTCTCAATTTTTTTCTCTGGCGTCATTTTTTTCTCTTCTAATTTCTTCTCCTTTTTCCTCTTTTCTTTAGGTCTATATGGAGTTCTTTTCTTCTCCTTTTTCACAAAAGCCTCTCGTTTAGATTTTTCTTTTTTAGGGACCTCTAATTGATTTAGCTTTTCAATATTTAATTTATGAGCTGATTGTCGCCTATAATCGATTTTAATTCCTAAATCTTTTATTTGTTCGAGTTCTTTGTTTGATTTTTCAATTTCAGCCAGTGAGAATCCGTCTCCTTCTCTTAGATGATGATCACGTGAAGGTGATTGAACTATTGATACTAATTCTTTTTCCATGATATAAACACGCTTTTTATGGTTAATAAGCTATTTATGATAAAGCTTTAAGATTTTTATTTTTTTCTGTTCGTATAGAATTTCAATAAAAAGTTTCATCAAATTTAATCTAATAATAAAATCTAATTGAATTATAAAAAAGCAAGATTAGGTTGGTGGATAAATTAATATTTGGATTTCTTATGATAAATCTATCGTTTAATAATTTCTAACTCTTCTAATTTCTTCAGAACTTCATAAATTTCCATCTTAGTTTTCTCGAATTTTCGAGATATTTCCAGAGGAGAATTCCGGCCATCACACTTCAATGCCACCAAATATTCAAGATCATTAATTATACCCATGGAACGTATATTTTCTAAGACATTTTTGATTATAATCAATTGAGGATATTCTTCGGCAATTTTACCTCCTATTGTAATGATTTCTATATCAGCATCAAACGTTTTAAACTTAGTCTTATCATTATCATTTCGAAAATTTTCGATTTCTGATTTATGCTTCTTCCAGAATTTATTTCCTATTTTTTGCATCGCTTTCTTAATACTCTCAATATTATCATCTGCATCTGAAATTGAGCATATTAAGATCCTAGAAGGAAAATGATATAATATCACCATGGTCGAACTTTCAGCTTCAATTATGCGTATTACTTCATCTAAATTCCGTCCTTTTTCCATAGCTCCATGGATATTATCGATTATTTTATTAACTTCGTTAAAAAAGTTAGGTAAGACTTCCTTTTCGATCTCATCTTTTGAAAACTTTTTAAGTGTTGTATCTAAAATCGCAATTCCACTATCCCCATCGATTAGAAAAATTTTATAAATCAAATTTAAAAGCTGTAGATCGAAATTTATTTATAAAAATAAAGAAAATTCATCCTTATAATTGATACTCAAAGTAGGAATATATAATAATTTGAAGTTTTATTGAAAGTATAAGAACTAATTTTGGGATATTAAATATGAAAAGACGTAATACACGCTATTTTATACTTTATTGTATAATTCCACTACTTTTTGTTTCACAATTTTCACCTCTGATAAAACTAGAGATATCCAATAACCAAAATTCGATATACTTATCAAATTCGGGAACGTCTAATTATACTATTCCTCAAAATGTGACCTATCAAGTGGAAACCAACTTTTCTATCCAGCAATTAACTGGTTCTGGGAATTATTATTTAAAATTCGCTAAATTAAATAACAAAACTCCTGATTCCGCTCTAATGAGATTTTCTCCCCCATACCAAAAATCATTTCCTTATGACAGATTTATTTTAGGAAATACCCCTTCTCAAACCGATTTAGATCATCAAGATAGATTTAACAATACCTATGATTCTTTCAATATAAGTTTAGGAGCAATTTCTAACCCAGAATTCAATTATGTTCAAAAATATAATGTCACTCTAAATGAAATTTCTTTTAATACTATTCAAGACTCAGATATAGGAGATTATGATTATTCTGATGTAATGTTTGATTTGTATTGTAATAATTCTGTTGAATATTATAATGTTAGTGATCCTATTCTTATAGAAGCCTCTGATAATATTGTTCAAGGAGCATCAAATGTAGTTGAAAAAGCAAGAAAAATCATTCAGTGGATTAGAGACAATATAGAATATGAAGCTAGTGAAGATGAGGAGAAGGGGGCAAGTTGGGCATACGAGAATAAAAAAGGAGATTGCTCTGAATTCGCGACTTTAATGGTAACATTGCTACGTATACAAAATATACCTGCCAGAAAAGTATCTGGATATTTAATTTCAAATAATCCTCGACTAAGACCAAGAGTTGGACAAACATGGACTTTTCAATTTAGCAAAACAGAAAATGGAAATTTTTTAGGACACGCATGGGTGGAATATTATATACCAAATGTAGGCTGGATCGCATGTGATCCAACATGGTTTCAATCTGATTCCACATATTTTAATTATATCGATTTTTTACGATTTAATTTTAATGTAGGGCAATGGTTTTATTGTCCAGGTTCAGGTCCAGATCCAGGTCCAAGTGATGATTACAAAAGTGAATTTCCAAATCCATGGTTTTATGGAATGTCTAGTGGAGATATAGATTATGAATATCAGTTTAAAGTAACTGTGTTAGAGGCGAATTTAAAGCCACAAGTTTGGATTTATTTTCTGATATTTGGCTTACCCATTGTTATTATATTAGCAATTGTTGCTTATTTAATAGTAAGAAGAAGGAAAAAATCAAGAGAGTTAGTTTTATACTAAATAAAGCTTAAATATAGGTATTTATCAGCTCGATTAGATTGGTTGATAAATCCGGTAAATTTTTTTCTATTTTTTCAATCTCTATTTGATTTTCTAACAGAATTAAAAGATATAGCTTATATTTATCTACTTGAATTTTCTTAAATATTAATTTTTTGGACTCATCAGTTATCCCTGAGGTAGTTATGAAATCTTTCTCTAACAATTTAAATTCTTTAAATGTTTTATACAA
The DNA here is from genome assembly GCA_046497275.1 of Promethearchaeia archaeon. GTDB lineage: Archaea > Asgardarchaeota > Lokiarchaeia > Sigyniarchaeales > SOKP01 > TEKIR-8. The sequence continues at coordinate 40,402 of JAWOFX010000057.1, forward strand.
TGTCTGGAAATGAGGAGCTGAAATTTCAAAAACTTGTCCGGATATATCGTCTTTTGAATAATTCGATAATATAATACCACTATCATTCAAAAGGAGAATAGCATCTGTTTTAGTTTTCTTTGCAAATCGTTTTAATTGTTGCTTGAATAATTTTCTATTAGGACTGAGTTGAGAAAGACCAAATGAATAGGCAGAAATTAATGACCAATGAGCAAAAATAGAAGTTTTAAAAATCTTAACAAAAAACCTGTCGGAAAGATTCTTTATGTGTTCACTGATATGCTTCACATTACTCTCGATCTCTTCAGAATCCTTTAAATCAGGGTCATATTTATTTAAACAAACCACAATAGGAGGATATTCGTCAAGTTCATTTAGCGAGGTTATAATTCTTCGAAATAAAGCCAAACTTTTGTCTAAACGTTGAGTATCTTGTATATCAACGAAAAAAAACAATAGATCAACATTATACAAATAAATTTTACTCTGTTCAAAATATCTTTCTAAATATTTTTTCTGACCACCCAAGTCCCAAATCATAATTTGAGAAGAATCATTAGATAAGAGATGCTCTTCCGAGCGATCAACTCCTTTAGTTGGTAAAGATTTGATTATTTCTGAATATTTTTTCTTTACTCCTAATAAAAAACTTGTTTTTCCCACTTTATCTAATCCTGCGAAAACGACTTTAATTTTACGTTTTGAAGAGAATGGATCTTTTAATTCGCTAGTAAAATTAATTAATTCGTTTTTTAATGAACCTATAATTCTATGATAGCTCTCTTCATCGGGAGACTTCTGAATCTGTGAGGCTATACGATCTATTATAACTCGTAAATATTTCATATTTTCATAAAAAAAAGTTCTGTTATTTTCATCCACTAAAATTGTTATTGTGGCGGCTTTCGCTTGTCCTCTTGCTTCAGGGTCAGCAATTAAAAAGAAATAGGTCAGTCCATTTAATTTTAGATCAGGAAACGGAATTACTCCAAAGTAATTAATTCCATCAATTTCGAAACTATCTTGATAGGTGGCATCTCCCATAAGAATACTGATTGTTTTCATAGCGATAAGCATAGTTGCCATTTGATCCATTGATTCAGGCCAAACAACTAATGGAGATGGACCTTCTTCGTCGAACACACTTAGAGTTATAGCCTTAATTATATCTTTATCAGAAGTTTCCATTTTTCACTTAGGTATTTTTTATCGCAAGTTAGTCAAATTCTTTAAGATAATTTTCTCTAATAAATACTCTCAAAAATAAAGAATTAAAAAATTAATTTCATACCATTTTCAAAATTATTTTTTAAACTATATATTTTCACTATTTTTAAACTCTCTGATCTTTTATAAAAACAAATCTATTCTTTACTTTATATGTTCCATTTCCGATCTAGAGATGAAATAATCCCGTTATTTCATGAGATCTATAATATTTTGTGTACTTTAGAGAGAGATTTAGATGAACCATGGTATAAAATTGATAAGATTGAATTTTTCCAGAAATACTCTTCACAAGAAATTGATTCGATCATCATGAACTTTGATTTTCTTCATAATGAGAGTTGGAATCATGTTTCTATTAATAAAATAGATTTCGTTTTAGACTCCTTAAATTTTCTGGAACATGATATTTCCCAACTTTCGATGATTTTAAATTATAGTAATTTCGAAAAATTAGTCAAGCGAATACTTGCTTTTAACGAATTCAATGTTATCAACAATTTCAGATTTTCTGATAAATCGAATTATAAGAAACAGACGGATCAACACCGTTATGAAATAGACGTAATCGGATTAAATCGAAAAATATTAATTTTAATTGATGCGAAACAATGGAATAGAAGAGATTCTTTTTCAGCTATTAATAAAGCAGCGAATCTTCAACTTCAAAGAGCGAGAGCCTTAAAAAATAATCCTTTAATACTAGGAGATTTAATCACCACTTTAATCGGAAAAGTTAATGATATTAAAAATCAACTCCCACTCACCTTCATCCCTATTATGGTAACTTTAGAAGAAAGCAATATTAAATTAAACCATAATAAAGTTCCTTTAGTTTCAATATACAAATTAAATTCTTTTTTACAAGAATTGAATGAGAATTTGTATTATTTTAATACAATTATAATTGATAAACTCTCCATTCAAGAAACAATCCTATAATTCGTTTGAATGACAAAATAAATTCTAAGTAAGAAAATATTTGTCATATCCTATCATTATTTTTTTATATATGATAATTCTTATAATACGGAATAAAATGAACTTAAATTGACAAAAATAATGAAATTTTTATTCCAAGAAATGGCAAAAATTATTTAATTATTTAAGAATTTAGATATTTGAGTATAACGCAAAACTGGTGAACAATAATTAGTAAAAAAGATTCTCCCACTGATTATGAACTCGAAATACTAGAGTGTGTCAGAAATCATCCATCAGGGGTAACAATTACCGATATCGCTGATCTCTTAGGGTTTTCCAGAAATACCGTGTCAAAATACATTAGTATTCTCGAATTGAAGAACAAGATTTATAAAAAGAAAGTTGGGGCGTATTCTCTGTATTTTAGTTCTGAAGAGAGCTATTTACCTAATAGTTTGATATTATCGTATTATAAAGCGTTTTTAAAAGGACTCCGCAAAAATTTTCCCAATAAAGAGGAAGTGTTTAAAAATATTGGTCAAAATCAAGCTGATATGATAAAATTTTCTTTTAGTCCCAATATTTATAAGCAATTGAAGAGTTTGAAAGGTCATCCTGTATCTAAGATCCACTTAGAAATGTTTAAAGAATTTTATTCCGCCTATGACATTTTCCAACCTAATGTAGAAATCTCAATATTGGATGTCGATCCTAAAGGTCAAAAGGCTATCTATCGGTTCAAGAATTCCGTGTTTTTAGATGACAATGACCTTTATATTTATCATATTTACCTAATGTCAGGAATCACGCAAGCAATCTTGGAAAGAGAACTGGGAAGGGATGTTATATGTAAAGTAGAGAATTATCACATCAGTGATGATAAAAGAGATTCTTATTTTGACATTTCAATTACTCTCTGAGATTCTTATTAGATTCTTTTTCGTAGTTTATTCATTGAATTATCTCAAATATAGAAAATTATTACTTCTTACTGAATTGTAAATATGGTTATTTTGAGTCTAAATCATAAAAAAACATAATAAAAAAAATTAAATAAAATTAGAAATATAATTTTAGGGACTATGTGTGCCATCGCCATCATATATAGTCCAATTAAATGTGTCAACAATATATTGCCTTGCGGTAGCAGGAGCACCTGGATCAGTACATACCGAATTTCCAGCACTGAATTCGACCTCAGGTTGTAAAGTTAAATTCGACCAACCTATCAATAAACTGTCATAATTCGCAGTTGATAATGTAAGACTATTAAACATGCCAGCCATATTTGAAACTTGCGATACGTTCCAGCTACCTAAATCCTGATCGAACGATGAAGCTCCAGAGAACATATATTGCATATTTTCCACATTTGAAACATCCCAGTCACCAATATCTTGATTAAAGGAAGTAGCATTGAAAAATATAGAGTCCATATTATTTACGCTCGATATATTCCAATTTCCTAAATACTGATCGAACGATGATGCTCCAGAGAACATAGAGTTCATATAAACAACACTGTTAACATTCCAATTACTAATGTCTTGATTGAAAGAAGTTGCATTCAAAAACATACCACTCATAGAAATTACATTTGATACATCCCAATTGCTAATAGGTCCGTTAAACAAGAGATCATCTCCAAACATGAAATGCATATTATTCACATTTGATACATTCCAGTTATTCAAATCCTGATTAAAAGAATCAGCACGGAAAAACATCCACCCCATATTAGTCACCCCTGAGACATCCCAACTACCGACATCTTGATTAAAATCATGAGCCATATAGAACATACTGTACATAGTTGTTACATTTGATACTATCCAGTTGCCAATATCTTGATTAAAGTAAGTCGATCTAAACATAAAACTCATATCTTTTACATTTGAGACATCCCAGTCACCAATGTCTTGATTAAAAGAGGTTGCTGCTGAAAACATTCTAGACATATCAGTAACACTCGATACTTCCCAATTACTTATATTTTGGTTAAAGGAATACGCAGCATCAAACATTTCCCTCATATCTTCCACTTTTGATACGTCCCATCCTCCAATATCTTGATTAAATGAAATAGCACCATCAAACAATCCTGTCATATCTTCCACATTTGATACAGTCCAATTACCGATATCTTGATCGAAGGAGGAAGCTCCAGAGAACATAAACCTCATATCAATAACACTCGATACATTCCATCCACCTATATCTTGATTGAATGGTGTACCATAAAACATATAATCCATATTCAAAACCTTGGAAACATCCCATCCTCCAATAGATCCATTGAATTTTGTAGCCACATTAAACATGTGATTCATATCCGTGACGTTGGATACGTTCCATCCTCCGATATCTTGATTAAACACTTCAGCAGCCTCAAACATCCCACTCATATCTATCACATTGGAAACATCCCAACCTCCTATATCTTGATTAAAAGAAATCGCGTGCAAAAACATCCCACTCATATCAGTAACACTTGAGACATCCCAATCACTAATACTTTGATTAAATGTATTGGCGTATCTAAACATACTTTTCATATTAGTGACACTTGATACATCCCAGTTATTAAGATCTTGATTAAAAGCATCAGCTCCTGAAAACATATGATTCATATCTCTAACATTCGATACATTCCAACTTCCAATATCTTGATTGAAGGAAGAAGCAGCGGTGAACATTGCGTACATAGACTCCACATTTGACACATCCCACTCACCAATATCTTGATTAAAGTAATGAACATCATAAAACATGTAGCTCATATCCGTCACGCTAGATACATCCCAACCTCCAATATCTTGATTAAAATAATCAGTACCACCCAGCATCCCCCTCATGTTAGTAACACTTGATACATTCCATTCTCCAATATCTTGATTGAAAGAAGAAGCGTGAAAAAACATAAAACTCATATCTGTGACACTCGACACACACCAATCACCAATATCTTGGTTAAAATAATCAGCAGTACTAAACATATATCTCATATCTCTTACATTGGAAACATCCCATCCTCCAATGTCTTGATTGAAAGCTTCATTAGAATTAAACATATAGCTCATATCTCTTACATTGGAAACATCCCATCCCCCGATACTTTGATTGAAATCAGTCCATTGGAACATATGACTCATATCTTCAACATTTGATACATCCCATCCATTGATATTTTGCAAATTATCAGGTTGAAGGTTATAGCAAGAAGTAAAAGCTAAATCTAAACTTAATGTACCAGTCAAATCTAGAATATCGGTTGCGGTAATCTCAAGATTTTCGCATCCATAAAAATATCCTCCAGAATTGCCTAGCAGTAAGACACCCCATTGTTTTATCTCAAGGATTTTGTCTTTATCTCCGTTATTATTAAACCTCCAACCGATGATTGTCCCTGTTATATTTATTGTATATACTCCCTCTGAGGTATAGGTATGGGTGGTTTCCGCTTGATCCCAACTCGTTATATTATCCTCGGTTCCATCGCCCCACTCTACTTTAAAATTATAGGTTCCAGACGATTCCAGTGGTAATTTGATTTGGTCGCTATTACTTGATCCAGAACTTGTGAATGTAGTATTCCAGGTGGATATAAAGGGCTCCCCTTGGAATTCTCCATCTCCACCGTCAGGGGCCTGTAAAAATACTAACAACAAACCTATAGTGAGCCCACTCACGATAAGAACAGCGATGAGTATAATTGCAAACTTTTTTTTCTTTATCATTAAATTCACCTATATTTTTTTAAAAAGGTTATAGAGATGATCTTATTTTCCTTGCTTTTATAGATATACTATCGATAGTTCCATGAAACTTCCATTCAGAATGGAAGTTTCTTCTTTTAATAAATTTTTAATAATTAATATAGGATTTCTGTGAAAAATAAGAATATAACCTTTCAAAATAAAGAAAAATTAAATAAAAATAGGATGTTAATATTGGAAAGTACTTATTTTGATAAATTAAAAACTCTGAATAATTTATCTAGGGTGTCAGATCTTGTAAAAAATGATAATTTCAATAATAGAAAAAAAAGGCATTAAAAAATTCAACATTTAAAAAATATCTTATTTTGTGGGCTCGAGGTTTCTTTAAAAATTAGAAAAATAATAGTGAGTATAATAAAATACTCTATTATCGAAGAGAATTATGAATTAATCGTTTTTGTCAATGTTTTCTGATATTTGGGTACTATTTTCAGGTTGGTTCGCTTCCGGTTTTTTTACATTATTATTAACTTCCTCCTTTATTTCTGGAACCGGTTTTTTCAGTTTACCTTTTTTTTTGGGGGAAATCTGATTTTTCATTTTCCTATTTACTACAATATTCCTCCCTGTATAAGTTCCTCCAGTTACAGTTAAGATTGCTCCAATTTGAATACCCCAAAACATAATATTGCTTCTCGCAGTTAATGCTGGATATACTTGACTTGAGAATTCGGAAGCTAATTCTTTTGGGACTTCTCCACTCCGCTCGAACCAAATGATTGGCATAATTGATTCATTTATATTTGGTTTTAATTTATTAGATGGATTCACTTCAAAATTTATTTGTATTCTTTGTTTAGCATTCATAGTTATTCCAGAAATAGGTTCTACGTCTATAAATGTCTCATGATTCTCCTTTATAGGATTAATTCCGATTATAGAATCTGCGATTTCATGTTCACAACCCAAAAAGTGTGGTTTACTCACTCTGACAGGAACTCCTTGGTATTGTTCTACAGGAGATAAATTGATTATTCCAGGTGTATCCATATAATATTTTTCATTCGGCGCAAAGCAATCAGAATTTAATGTAAATCGTAAAAGTCTTATACCATGTATGGATGTATCTTCTACATATTCAAGATCCACAACTCTCATCAAATCGGGCTGGAATGTTTGTAATGTTTCTTCTTTAGAAATTCCTTGATGAAATTGCATGCCATCAGTCCCTCCAACAATTTCTGGGGAATCCCAAATTTCAATTGTATCAGTTCCATCATATTTAACTATTGTTTTGGCGTTATTCATATCATCTTGACCCGTTTTAATAGTATAACTCTTGACTTGTTCATATTCAGCTTCTGTTTCATCTTCTATGTCATCAAATATATTCACTGATGCTAAGTTTGTATCCTTTCCATAATAGTTCATATAATTTATTATCGCATTGTCTCTTGCACTGAATAACCACTCTTCAGCTGTTCTAGTGGAAATCACCCCACTATTCCAATCGTTAAGGGTGTATTCGATTACATTCGGCTCCCACGTGGAAACACTCGTATTAATCCATCTCAAAATCGCTTCCAATTGAATATCATTGAGATTAAATTCATTTTTTAAGAATAATCTATTTGGCCCACTTTGATCCTCGGATAATGCTTCGAACCATGTTTTATTTGTTTCATAATCTAATTTTGTTAAAGAATAAGAGTTATTTTCGTCCCATAATTCAGCACATTGAGAAAAATTTAATCCCGTTTCAATATCAACTGTATAGAGCGGTAAATTCATGGTGGTCTCGGCATATATCGGCCAAAATACCAACTCGCTAAAGATTTTAATAAGGCGTGAAGTTTCCACTGCTCTTGTATTAGTAATATTTAAGTCTGCTTCACTGCCATCAGTATAATTATATTGACCATCTATATCTACCCCCAAGCCATTAATACTTCCTGATTCATCAACCATATCTGCTCCACGCTTAGTTATGATGTCATCCATAGCATCTTGAACTTCATTATCCTCAAGAACTTTCTCCATAAGATTCTCCACAGCACCTGCACTTATTGTCTCAATAATCCCTTCTCCATTAAAGCTTATATTTGAGATCAATATCTCATAATTTCCATTAAATTGCGGGAAATAATCATTGCCCCATTCAGCATAAAATACTTCCTCCCATCTTGGCATCCCATCCTGAAGAAAATACATCAAATGTTCCATTTCAATACATTTAAAGAATATATCTGCAACGCTTCCTGGTAAAAGCCCTTGCAAATTCCGAGTACAATCTTTCAGAATATCTCTTTGAGTTTGTTCAACCCAATCAGGATTTGAAAGAGTTGATTGCATTGTTTCTGTAAAAATCGTTTTAAATTCTTGTTTTACTTGAGAAAGGACAAAAGGCAGATTCATTTCAAGGAAATTCCTTTCAGTCCCTCCAGCAACTTCGAATGCTCCCAAAAGCCCCGGATTTATATTTGTGATCTCAACCTCTGAAATATTCTCTCCTTCTATTTGAACATAATCAACATATTCCTTATAGGTCACTTCTGTGTTATCACCATTAAATTCAATATCATATTTCGTTTTATAAGCAAGGAAAACAAATGGTCCAACTTCTTCATATACTGGTGTTCCTCCAGCTAAAAATTCTTCAGAATTAGTTAAGTTCCACAAATAATACGAATAATATTCTTCAGGAGCACCAGAATAATTGTTGGAAGTGAAATGATCATAATTAGAATCTTGAGAAGATGGAATAACAATATGTTCAGAAAGTCCTTGATTTATCAGGTTTTGGATTAAATTTCCCATAATAATCCCTCCAGAAATTAAAATCCCCCCTAGAATCAATATCGCTACAAATCTTTTGACTTTTTTCGGTGTTAAATTAGTTTCAGATGCTTCAAGTGGTTTATTCTTCTTTTTTTTAACTTTCTTCTCACTCATACTAAATTTTTCACTTTTTTCTTAATAAAAGATCTCGATCATCATTAATGATCAAATATATAAAATACTATTTGTTTTTCAATATATTTAAATCTTTTCTCAATCCGTGGTAAATAAAATTAGAATGAGTAAAAATCAGCCATAAGGTATGTTAAAATGGATTAATAAATATCTCCAAATTTATTTTATTCCAAGATATTCTTTAACTTGTTTTCTAACCAAATTCGTCGCAATATTAATGACTCCACTTTTAACCTTCGGATTTGAAAATATAATAAGTAACATCTTACTTAAATTGGGATTTTCTGAATCTATAGGTGCTAAGTCCAATATCCCTTCTGTACCTCTAACTGATATTGATTGAAGCGACCCTGCACTTAACCCATCAATAATATCCTCTCCCATCATTGACAAATTTTGCCCGATAGTTGCGAATAAGGTATCCGAAATCCTATCGGAAATAGCTGAAGCAAGAATTGTTCCATCTCGATTAATCAGTGCACTAGCTTCACAGTTTATATCGATATTTAACAATTTTTTTAAAATTTCCGTTAAACTTTCTGGCTTAATTTCTTTTTGAGGTGCTTTTTCTTCCTCAACTATTTCAGCTTGCTCGATTTCTTCCTCCGGTTGAGGTATTTGTAATTTTTCTGAGAGAAACCTTAGCACTTCCCTCATATCTTCTTCAAGCTGTTTTCTTTTCCCCTGGATTTCATCTGTTTGCTGCACTTTTTTCCTAGAAGATTCTTGCGGTGGTTTTACTGGAGTGAGTGGTTGGGGTTGGGGTTTTGCTTTTGGTTGTGAAGTTGAAATTCCGGACACAGGGTCTTTGGAAAAAATAGATCCATCAAATGGACTAGGCTCTATCTCTTCAAGGTAATCCCATCTATTTTGAGTTGATGGCTGAAATTCATCCTGTTTCTCAATGTTATTATCGATTCCATTTCCACTCATCGGAATTTCTTGAAGGGATAAATTATTTTTTTCTTCTGTTGTTCCCTTAGAATTAAAAAATTTAGCTTCCGCAGGGGTAAAGGTCTTGGTTTTTGATTTAGATTGTTGATTATCACTTGTTTCTTTGTTTTCGCTTTCTTTTTCTTTTTTACCAAATGGAACCCGTAATCTTGGGGCCTTTGTGGAAACTGGAAGGAGTGCACCGCACTTCCGACAAACTTTAGTATTCTCATCATTTGTAGAGCCGCAATTTGGACAGATGATCATAGTGTTAAAAATTTTTTTTTCTAAAAAATTATCAATAAAATCATTAAGACTTATATAAAAATCCAAATATAAATTAATTTCTGTTAACTTTCCATATGAATTTTATTTTTCTTGTCTTTTATACAAATCTTCTTTTTAATATAAAAAATCAAAATTTGGATGGATTCGATTTTTGCGTTTTTAAGTTAACGATCTAATCTCTCAGCTATCCATTTCGGTATTACTAATGAAAAATACAAAAATAGCACAAATATAAAGGCAAAAACCCACCCTAAATATACGAAAATTGAATATCCTGGATGCTCGAACGCAACAATTAAAATATTATCAAGGGTTATCATAACAAAAAACATAATCATAGAAAGCACAGCATAAAATAGAAATGTCAATCCCCATTTTGTAATCTTTTCCTTCGCTTGTGATTTTACATTCCAGCTTATAGAAGCAATTGAAGCATAGATCAAAATTGAATATATCGCAAAACTAATTGTGGTATAGGTTCTAATATTTATCTCTCCTTCATAATCCTCGTGAGGGATACCCCACCAATTCCAGGGCAAAATTAAAAGAACTATCAAAACTAAACCGATAATAATAATTGGAATTAATGCTTTTTCTCCTTTCTCAGTTATGTTCACGGCAAAATTATATAGAAAAATATCTGCAATTACTACACAACAATACGCTAAGGGAAAAGTTATTCTATAGATTTCTTTAAAATAGCCCGTTATGATAGTTTCAGCAGCTCCAATTGCAAGAAACGTTAAAGCGAATATAAATGAAATGAACACATATGATAGATATAGCGGCTCATCATATTTTCTTTCTCGCCATTTAATCAACATTTTAATAGCTAAGAAGCTGCTCGCAAGTATTAAGATAATATAAATGGCGAAAAGAGGATAAATTCCTTGATTAATAGGTGTATATGACATAGAATATAATTTGTTACAACCACATAAATAGATTTTCTTTTTAGTTATAAGGTGCAAGATCAAATTCAGAGCTTTTGATTAAAAAACCCATAAAAGAAATATGGATTATTTTAATCTTAAAAATTATAAATTTTTATTTATACAAAATTTCCTGTAATAGATTCGTGAGGGATTCAATATCTTCTTTATTATATTTTGGCTCTTCTTTCACCAATAATAAATAATACGGTGGTATCCCCTCTTTTAATGTGATTTGCTTAAAAATAAAATACTTATCATAGCGTTGAACTAAGACGTTATTCTCCGGATCTTTTATGATTTTTGCTTTATCCTCAGCAACTTTAAAACTATCGTTAAGAGTTAAGAAATATGGAGTGGAAGAGTCTAAGATAGTTTTAATTTCATCATTTTTAAAGTAAGAACCAATCTGGAGGCTATTATCGTCAATAACAACTACTCCCTCTGCACCTACTTTTTCCGAGAATTCTTTTATAGTTTTATTAATTAACTCAGATTTTGGATATAATGTCAAAAGAATCTCAGACATCGCTCTTATAATCGAAGATATATCATAAATTGTCGTATTATAGAAATATAACCGTTTGTACTCTGATTTCTTCTTTATATCTTGTTTTAAGTTGAGAGTGAGGTTTGAATATTCATTATACGCACTGCGCTCTAAGACGGGATCGAATTTATGAAAAAAGATATATATTGGAGGGCTAATTTCTAATTCTTCAAATTGTGCAATCACATCTTTGAGATAATCAATCGCTTCAGGTATTCTTTTCTTGTCTTGGATATCAATAACATATATTGCTATCTCTGTATTATCAAAATATTTTGAGGGATTCTTTAGATACGCAATGCGATACGACTTCTGGCCTCCTAAGTCCCATTCACTAATATTCTTATCTAAAAACTGGAATACTCTTCTCTGCGCTCCTCTTGTCGGAGAAAGAATCGCTATCTTCGAGAATTCTCTCTTAAGTACCATTATGATTGAAGTCTTTCCTGCTCCGTCAAGACCGGTAAATAGAATTTTAGATGCTTCTGGATCTTCTTCTTTTAAATATTCCAAGAATGAATTTCACCTTACGTTCTTAAACCTAAAAAATTATTCTTATTAAAATAAAAACAACAATACTAATTTATTAATTTTGTCCCAGATCTTATTAAAAAATTTTTCTAACTTGATCTAAAGAACTAAAATTTGCTTGTAATTTTTAAAGAAAACTGATTGGCTTCTTGATATTTAATATTAAATACACGTAATTATTTAATAGTTTCTATTAAAAGGAGATTAATAACAAAGAATAATCTGAATAATATTTATAAAATCGTTTATCTTTTAGAAGCAAGTGTTTCCAATTTCTATGAAAAAAGGAAATTGGAAATTTAAATTAGTAATTGTCTAAGCAAATTGGAAACTGATTGAATATCTTTGCTATAGTAATCAGGGGTAGCTTTCACCATTAGAAGATAATAAGGTGGAACGCCCTCTCCCAATATTAATTTAAAGAAAATGAAATTTTTTTGGAATTTTTTTATAACCATTGTCTGGAAAGGACTATTTGGATTATTAAGGGAATTATTATTGACTTTCTCGAAGCTATCGTTAAGAGTTAAGAAATACGGAATAGAATCCATAACAAGGTCTTTTATACTTTTATTTGTAAAATATGAACCAATGAAGAGAGAGTTATCATCCACTATTAATATTCCTTCCGAAGTAGTTTTTTTCGCAAACTCTTCTATTATTTTATCTATTAATGTCGTTTTAGGTACTAATGATAAAAAGATCTCAGAGAGAGCTCCAAGCACAGATGATATGTTAAAAATAGAGGTGGTATGAAAATCTATGGTTTTATAATTTAAATTCTTGTTTATTTTCTTTTTTAATTTTTTAATATGAGAATCATAATTATTCTCTTGGTCTTTTAAGAGTTTTGGGTCTGCTTTATGGAAAAATACATGAATAAACGGGGCAATCTCTAATTTATCAAATGTTTGGACAACTTTTTCTAAAAATTCAATTGCTTCATTGAATCTGTTATTATCTTGAATATCAATTACATAAATTGCGACACTAGTGTTAGCAAAAAAGTCATTGGGTCGTTTTAAGTAAGAAATACGATATTTTTTTTGTCCTCCAAGATCAAATTCGGCAATTTGCTTTCCTAAGAAGTCGAATATTCGCTTTTGGCTACCTTGGGTTGGACTTAAAGACTCTATTTGAGCAAATTCTCGTTTGAGAACTGAAATAATAGAAGTTTTTCCCGCATTATCTAAACCAGTGAAAAGCACTTTTTCTGTTTTTTGATCTTCCCGTTGCATATATTTTAACAAAATTTTTCACCCATTTCCTTATTAAACACTAAATAATTTAAGATGATTTGGGGTAATAAAGATTTATGCTATAATACATTTGCAAACTCTATATTTTACCTTAAATTTGAAAGAGGAAAAGAAGAAATAATTTATTCTAAAAATTTTTGAGTAAAAAGGTCTTAAAACCGTTATAGTTTGTAATTTCTACCGGGTTTGGGATTTCTTCACGATTTTGAATTTTTTTTAATGAATCCGGTATTTCGGGAGTAACATTAATCAGTTCGATAATTTCATCTGGGAACTTGGCGGGATCTGCGGTTTCAAAGGTGATGGATTTAATATTTTTTTCATTAGGATGTTCCTTTCTGTAGTATTGAAGTGCTCTCCATCCAACGGCGCCGTGAGGTTCTAAAATCCCTTGATATTCGTTATAGAAATTTTTGATTGTTTCTTTCGTTTCATCATCAGAAATGGAATATGAAACAATTTTTTTTCTCATTTGTTCCATATTTGGTTTTTTATGAATAGTACCAGTCTCATCAATCTGACCACCGTAAAGATCAATCAATCGTGCGAGATTAGAGGGATGACCTACGTTCATAGCATTAGAAATGCAATTTTTGGACGGTTCAACCTTTTCATAAGTTCCAGTGGTTAAAAATTTTGGAAATTCATCATTCTCATTCACTGCAGCAATAAACCGTTTCACGGGAAGACCCATGTTATAAGCAATTAATCCTCCCATTAAATTACCGAAATTTCCAGATGGAACTGAGAATATGACTTTCTCTCCTTGTGTTTCTACAATTCTGGAATAACCCCAGAAATAATAAAAGGTTTGTGGTAGCAATCTACCAAAATTAATAGAATTTGCAGACGAGAGTCTTAGATGACTGAGGTCATTATCGGCAAACGCTTTTTTTACATATTGTTGACAATCATCAAATTTTCCTTGTATCCCTATTGCTGTGATATTTTTACCCAAAGTAGTCATTTGTTTTCTCTGAAGTTCACTAATTTCATATTTCGGAAATAGAACGACTACGCGAATGCGGGCCATTTCATAAAATGCTTGAGCGACTGCGCCCCCTGTATCTCCTGAAGTTGCCGTTAATATGATTATGTTTTTATTCTCCTTTTCCAAATAATACTCCAGCAATCTTGCTAATGTTCTTGCGCCGAAGTCTTTAAAACTACACGTTGGACCCCTATCTAAATAACAGATGAAACCATTCTCCGTTATTGATTTAACTGGGGCGTCAAAATTTAATGCTTTTTTAACAATTTTCTTAAATTCTCTCTTGGGGATAGTATTTCCAATAATTTTCGAGAGAACAATAAGTCCTATTTGGTGTAATGATAAGTTTCTAAAGGAAAAAATTCGTTCTTCCTCTAATCTATTTATCTTATTGAGCATATACAGCCCTTTATCAGGAGCTTGCCCTTTCAATATAGCCTCTTTAAAATTCACATTAGGAGAATTATAATTCGTTGAATGGAACATAGTAGTAATAATATCAAATCAAAGTTTACCAAAAAATATTATCTAATGCTTTGTCCTTCAAACTTATAATTATCAAAATTTACCGAAAAAATTGGTGATATCGAAATAAACAGTTTCTTCTTTACCATTAATATTTAAAGTAAGCATATCATACATTCGATTATCAATTTTAAGTAGAGATTGTTTTAATAGTTTATATTGTCCAAACCTTCTTTTTATTTCGGTAATTTCTTGACCAACTCCTTCAATATTATTACAATCTGTTATTATAATGGCATCATCTTGACAAGAGCCAT
This sequence comes from Promethearchaeia archaeon, assembly GCA_046497275.1. Taxonomy (GTDB): domain Archaea; phylum Asgardarchaeota; class Lokiarchaeia; order Sigyniarchaeales; family SOKP01; genus TEKIR-8. The sequence continues at coordinate 55,511 of JAWOFX010000057.1, forward strand.
TTCCTCCTTCAATCCTAACCATTTTATTCCCTATTTTAAGTTATCAATTTCATATTATGACTTAATTAAATTTAAGGATATTTGTTTTATGCTTAATATTAATGCTATAACACAATTGAAACCTTTTTATAGATATACTTTTGTTCGGGTATAAGAGAACTAGGACCAGCAAATATATAGGCTAAGATCGTGGAAATTGCTACTGGTATAAATAAGATTGGCAACCAACTCATTTCGATCACAATTACAATCGCTGAAATCGGATTGTTTGTTGCTGCACCTAGTACTGAGGAAATCCCAAGAATAACAAACAGTTCAAGGTATTCTTGATAAAAAATGTCCCCAAAAAAACCTTCCAATAATGTTCCTAAAAGTATAAGTGGGAGGATAATTCCAGCACTATTTAAGGTTCCAATGGATAGAAAAATTCCAATCAAGAATATTACTATAAATAGAAAGAGAATATACCAAGGAATAGAGGCACTTATAAGATTTGTAAATAGCGTTAAATAATCAGAATCTGGTCCAATAATAAGATTTTCGAAATCACCCCCCAAATAGGGAACTATTAAAAATAAAAATAATGAATATAAGATCGTTCCGAGAAATGGTAAAATCCATATGCTAGTTTTATCTGTGAAAAATTTTGAAAGCTTATTTATAAATCCTCTTAAAAGTCCCATAAATACAAATAGGAATAATTCTGAAAAAATTCCGAATATTATTGATAGAAAAATAAAATAAATGTAATTTACATTTTCCACATTAAGAATTTCATGGAGTTGGAGAAACGGATCTAAACCAAAAAATGCAGCATATATAAAATATGCTATTGTAGCCGCGATGATCGATGGAATTAAAGATCGATATTTTATATGATTATTATATGGCAATTCCGCACAAAAAAGTGACCCTCCGATGGGTGATCTTAAGATAACCCCAGTACAAGCACTCGCTCCTGTAAATATAGATACATCCATATCTAAGGAAAATCTTTCTGATTTATAAAATAAATAGCCCAGATTACAACCTATTAAAAGTCCAGGTCCTTGTAATCCACAAATTACACCCGAACCAAAAGTCCAAGAAGTAGCAAGTGTTTTTCCTATCAAATTTTTTAATCTTTCAAATGATTTTGTTGGAACTTGAGGATTCGTTTCATGCAATATGTGCACATCTTCAACAAATTCTGCAGCACCTGTTCCCATCACGCGATCTAAACTAAAAACTTTAACGATAATACTTATTAATCCTCCAGCCATCATAGGGGTTATAAAATAAGGGAAAAAGCAAAAACCAAACTCAAAAATCATTAATAAATAAAAAAAAACCAACCATTAGAAATCCGCTAACAGTTCCTAGAATAATAGAAACTAAAATCAGACCCAAATACTTTTTTAACCAAAGTTCCTCTAATTTAAAAAAATCTCTGACTTTTTTAAAAATATTTAATTTTTCTGTCATTTAGTTTTTTTTAATAAAATTAGTAATAATTATATATTATTAGGTTTATAGATTAAAAAGTATCAGTAAAACTCAAATCATTGTTTTTGTTTTCTTGAAAAACTTTATTTAAAATAGAAATTACCTCTTCTGGAGTTTCAGCCCCATAGATCTGATCGGATCGTCTATCATCAATTTTTTTATTAGCCATTTTAGCGGACCATCCTGGAACACTCGAAAGTGCTATTATTGGTTTTTGATAAATCCACGCAAAACACATTTCAGAGAGTGTACCTGCTTTTCCTCCAATAGCAATTACGGCGTCACCACTTAAAACAACTATAAGATTTCTTCCTTGTGAAAATGGGACAGGAATAACAATATCAACATAATCATTAGCGGCACTTTTTTCTTTGTAAGGAATTATTCCAATTGTTAAACCCTTTTCTTGTTTTACCCCCTTACACACTGCCTCCATCGCTCCAAAAAGCCCCCCACAAACCACAGCATAATTGTTTTGTGCCAAGAGCCTCCCTATTTTAATTGCTTTTTCCTCACTGTCTTTATCAATCTCACTTCCACAAATTACTGAAACCACTCCTTTGATTTTATCGAAAGACATAAGTTATGCATTTATTATATGAATTTTTAAATTTTTTAATATTGTTTTAATATCCATAAATTACACGCGAGATCTGATTTTATGGATACTTATTATGTCATTTAATATTGCTGAGGCAGCTTCATATCCACCAGCCCCTCTTCCCATTAATATAATTGGTCCCGCATACTTTGTCTTAAATTCAATCACGTTTAGGGTTCCTCCAATATTGAGGGGAGAATCTTTGTCAATCATTCTTGGTTCAACGATCAGTTTATTATTCTCTGCAATAGCTAAATGTTTAATAACAAAGCCATCGGATTTCGCTAATTCGATCGCTTGTGGAGTAATTTTAGAGATACCAGTTATATCCGCATCGCCGATTTTTTTATTCCAATCAAGTAAAGCATTAGCTAGAATTACAATCTTCCCAGCGGCGTCATATCCTTCAATATCTAGACTTGGATCTGATTCAGCATATCCCAGCTCTTGAGCTTCTTTTAATGCTAATGAAAAATCAACCCCTTCAGAGGTCATTCTACTTAAAATATAATTCGAAGTACCATTAAGAATAGCTTTTATACTAATTATTTCATTACCCAATAAGCTTTCTTTTATTGAAATTGCTGGTACACAAGATGCAACAGTTGCTTCATACTTAACAAGACAATTATTTTGAAGCGCTAAATTATCTATTTTCTTATAATTAAGATAAAAAGGACCTTTATTTGATGCTACTACATCAATATGATTTTCAATTGCTCTTAATATATGACTAAGAGCTGGTTCCCCTGTTTTTGGATTAGTTGGAGTAGTTTCAATACAAATATCAATCTCTAAATTAGGAATAGAATCAATTGCATTCACATTTTCATTCCAATCTTCTAAACTTCTGAAGTTGGCTCCCACTTCGATTATTTTTGAAATGTTTAATCCGTTATGATTGATAAGTGCACCATCAAATTCGAATATAGCAATGATTGATAAATCTAAACCCCTTTTTTTCAACATAGGCTTTTTTTCTTCAATCAATTCCAAAAAACATGTTCCAACATTTCCTTTCCCAATTAAGCAGCAGTTTAATTTCATTTTCTTTAAACCTAAAATTAAGTTAGATTGTGAAGTAACTTATGAATGAATGAGGATAAGGTTCTTCTCTTTACATATTATATTTAATTCTTTGATTAATTCTTCTTTACTAATTGAATCTGGAAAGTCTAATTTAAATTTTACATTACTAATTTCACTAATTTCTGTAAATTTGGCTTGTAACTCTTTCACTTTTATTCCTTTTTTTGCTAATCTTGTAATGGTATCAACAACATCTGTATCAAAAACATGACCAGTCATTATTATTGTTATATGTCGTTTCTCTACTCCTAGCGCAATTTTGTCAATACGTATATTTTTATCGCGTAATTCTTTCTTAATATTTTCAAGACTGGTCTCCTTTAATTTTTCATTGAGTTCAAATGTTATATTTACAGGAATCATATTATTTAACTTTTTATCGTGATGATGGAGAATTCCAAAGATATTTCCTCCATTATTTGAGATGGGTTTAATTAATTCTATAAGACTGCCCGGTGTATCCGGAATCCGCACCTCTAAATCAATCATTTTCTTTATCTCTTTTACACTCTATTTTTAATTAATTTTCTCATTCTTTTTTAAATGGTTACTATATAGAAGAGGGATTAAATCTCAAGAATTCTGGTATTCTTTCTCCACATTCGGGGCAGAACGATAATCCTTCTGGGATATGTGAGCCGCATTTAGGACATTTAATCTTCCCAGCGGGAACCCCTTCAGCACTTTGATATGAGATGGTTTCTGTTGGGGTAACATATGATGTATCCTTCTTTTTAATATTTTTATAGATGATATATACAAAAGGAATACCAAATGCCCCAATCAATATAAACATCAAAATATACCCTAGTCCAAGTATCGCCTCATACGATTGTGTATATTCAAATAATCCATTGATACTTACATTAAATTGATAAAGACCGGGAAAGGTTTGAATTTTTGGTTGAGTTTTTAATAAAAACGTGTCTGTTTGATTACTTCCTGAGAGTATTTTTGTTTCATTAATTTTATTAAAATATATATTAGCATAATTATCATTAATCGCGATGTTTACATGACCACTCTCATTCGATGTAATACTAATTTGAATTTGAGCCTCTATCCAAATAAGTTTTGGAAATTGAATACTTACATTTTTATTTGGAATTATTTGTGAGATATTAATATTAGATTTTTTTTTCTCTAAATTTTGAGCTTGGAAATAAGGATAAATAACTCCTAAAAATGAGAATGTAAAAATTAAACTAATAAAAACTAAACTCTTTATCGAGGATTTTTGAAAATATTTCTTTTTGAAAGTCATAATAATATAATCCTTATTCTAGAATTTAATTACATCAATAAAAGAATTCTTCTTTCCATTATTTAATCTCAAAAGATTTTTTTCTTTAATAATTTTTCCAATAATATTTGCTTGTAAACCAAAATCCTTAAAAATGTCGACCATACTTTCACAATCTTCCCTCTGAGCTGTTAGAACATATGATGTGGTCAAATACATTTTCGAATACATAGTTAAATCATAGTTAGCTTCCTTAAGAATAGGAGGGATTTCAATCTTATTAATATCAATATCCGCCCCGACATTCGAATATTTAATTAACTGTAATATAGTGCCAAAAATCCCCCCATTTGAAATATCTTTAGAGGCATTTGCAAGATGTTTTTCAGCAATGGTATTCATTGATTTTCTTTTTCTTAAAACTTCTTCAGAAGTCTTAAATGTGGTTGTATCAAAAAAGAATTTACTAGCTTTTCCAATCTTTCCATCAAAATCGGTGGCTAATATTATATAATCTCCAATTCGAGCTCCTCCCGCTGAAATATAATCTTCCTTTTTTATTTCACCAATCATTGTTGAGCTTAATTCGTAGCATACACCGTTTGTATTGGTGTGTCCTCTTATAATGGGAACTTTAAATTTATTTGATCCCTCACATATTCCTTGAAGTATTTGTTTTCCTATTTCTTCCTTTTTATAAGAGAGAATAATGCTTGCACCTAACGGAATCCCTCCACATGCGTATATATCATCAACACTAACTAAGATACTACTAAAGCCGGCTCCAAAAGGATAATTTTCAATAAATGAAGTAATAATACGATCAGTTGTAATAAGAGTATATGTCTCACCATCTCGTATAGCTGCAGAGTCTTCACCGATATCAGAAAAAATCCGTTCGCTTTTATAGCTATTCGAGTCTATATATTGGACAATGGGATTAATTTCCTTTTTTTGAATTATATTTTTATTATTTCTAATTGAATCTGCTAGTTCTCTTAATTTTTCAACCATTCTTTTATTCAATTTAAAAAAATCTTTATTGAGTTATAATTTTTAGTTTTTCAAGAAAACTGTTTTTCTGTGTGAAATGATTAAATCGTTAATGATATTAATTTTTAAAATAAACTTATTAAATAAGATTTTTACATAGAATATTAAGACTACCAATAATCAATTCAAAATAATGGACATAACTGAAAATGGAAAATCTGTTTAAATCCTCAATAATCAAAGGTTTGGTTTTTTGTATTCATGATGATATTGGTCCGCAGCCAAAATATATGTGGCCAAATGCCGTCCCTGATGAACAAGTGGATAATAAGATCCCAATAAAAGAAGGAATATTGAGATTATCATATCAAAATTACATGCAGATCGCTATTAAGAATTTGAGTCTGTTACTAAGTGATGAAATGATCTCAAAAAAAGCGATAAAAGATAAAAATATTGAATACTTTGCCATTGTGCCCTATCCTGATTATTATTTAACATCTTTAACATATTTTCATTATCTAAATATAAAAAAGAGAGAATATCCTATAGAAACGGCTTTTTCCTTGCTCATTAAGGAAAATAGAAGAAATTTTTTATACAATAATCATAACAGAATTAAAAACCTTATAACTGATTACTTTAAAATCATAGATGAAAGGCTGATAAATGGATTTATTCCTCAAGAAGAATTAGAAAAAGATTTTAAAGATCTTTTAAAGGATTTAATCAAAATTGAGACTCAACCTTCAACTCCAGCGACAACACAGCGAAAAATGAAGATTATTTTAGCAGGCTTAGATGATTCGGGAAAAACTTCCTTTATATTTTCGATAGATAGAAAATTCTCTAAATTAATGGGGTTGAATCCTACAATGGGGGCAAAGGTTCAATCTATACAGGCATTAGGAGCCACTCTGTTTCTTTGGGATCTTGGGGGTCAAACTCATTTTCGGGAGAGTTATTTAACAAAATCCCAGATTTACATTTATGAATCTGACTTAATTTTTTATTTCATTGATTTGAAAAATGAAGAGAGATTCGAGGAAAGTTTAACCTATTTCAAGAATATTTATGAGATCCTTCAAACAAAATTAGAGCAAGATACTCCTATTATATTTATTTTTTCTAAAGGAGATCCTGATATTCTCAAATCAAAAAAAATTCATCAAAATATAAAATTTCTCCAATCAGAACTTAAAAAAATCATCGGAGATAGATTCGAATTCTATATTACAAGTATATTTCAGATTGAATCCATTCTAAGAGCTTTCAGCGCTGGTATCTCTAAACTTAGCCCCAATCGAGAAATAATTGATCTCAATTTGAAAAAATTCCTAAAAGCTACAAAATCATATATTATGTTATTACTGAGCAATGAGGGATTGGTTTTAGCAGATCACTATTCGAAAAAAGCAGCAAACTTTCTTAATCATCAGAGACCAACAGAGATCATTCAAGATGTGTTCGAAATAACAGCCCCACAATTTACTATGCTATTCAAAATATTTTATAAATTCAAGGCTTTGAAGAAAGATGAGGCTAGCTTTGAATTAGCAGATTCTATTATATTTATCAAAAAATTGAGTATTGTTGATAATGATACTTTTGTTTTGTTCTTAATAGATGAAAGAGAGAAGAAAGACAAAATAAATTCATTATTGCCCAAGTTTACAAAAAGAATTACAGATCTATTGACTACTTATATTGCTTAAAAAATCTTTTTCAATGGAGATAGGTCTGAAATATTCTTTCTGAGAACTCTTTTTCTATAATATGATCGCATACCTGAAATAAGAGCCATTGAAGGAACCACGCAAGAAGCAAATTTAATTGGCCCAAACAGAATGAAATCTGCACCAGCATCCATTGCATTTATCATAATCGATGAGATTGCTCCGCATCTTGCTTTATCACCATAATGTTTTATAAATTCCCATCCATAAATCGCATTAGAAGGAGCATAACCCGTTGGAAGACCTAATTCTTGTTTAACCAATTTACATGTCTCAAAATTAATAGATACGGAAGGTAAATCTAAAACTGCGGTATCTACAATATAATTCTTAAGGCCTGCCTTTTCGGCTTTTGGAATTAATTGATCTCTCAATAATTTAATTTTTGATTTAGGATAAATAGCTCTGATTCCAAAGGTCAGTAATACGGCATTTTTAACTCCAATCTCTCTTATTTTGAGTATATTTTCTTCAGTTGTATTTTCATCAATACTATTTAAAATTGCCCTATCCAATAATCCGATCTCTTTAAGTCCTTTCATAGCAGGAATTCTTATCTCATCATTTAAACCATCAACTAAAAAGGGAACATCCACTATATCGGCTACAAACTCACATTCTTTTATTAATGCATCTGGATATGCTCCCACTACATCAATTATCGCTTGAATATTATTTTCTTCTGTAATATTTATAAAATTATTTAATTCTTGTTCTACGATTTCCTTATCAAATTTTCCTGTTTTTTCATCCTTTAACGCAGGGTGTTTTGAGTAGAATACCGACCCAATCGCTACAACAGGATTAACTCCCGGTTGTCCTCCGATTTTAACATTGGCAATTTCGATTATTTTTTGTTCTTTCTCATACTCTAACATAATTTAAGCAATTCGTTTAAGAATTTAAAATATATCTTTCGCAAACTATTAATCTTCTAATAGCTCGTCTAATTTTTCTTTAAAAAATTTAGCTTTTTCAGATTCAGGATTTCTCTTTATCGCTTTTTCTATATATTTTCTCGCATCTTTAAAATCTGACAAATAAAAATGATTTAATCCAACTCCAAATAAATATTCGAATCTTTCTTTATCCTTCTTAATTAAAATCTCATATATATCAAGGGATTTTCGATATTCCTCATTTGAAAAATAGGAGGTTGCCAGAAATTTCCATGCTTCAATATAGTTCGGGTCAATATCGATGATGATATTAAATGCTTCGATAGCATAAATATATTTTCCAGATTCTTTATACGCAATTCCAAGATTATACCACGCATCTAAAAATTTATTATCTTTGTCAATGATATTATTCAATATCCGTATAGCGCGTTCATATTTTTCCTTGTGGATAGCGATAATTGCTAGTGAATTAAGAGCTTTAAGATCTTCATGGGAAAATTGCAAGATTTTATTACAGATTCTCTCAAGCTCTGTGTAATTTTCAATCTCTTGATATATTGCTCTGGAAGAATGCAAGGCGTCAATATAACTAGGATCAATTTCTAATGCAACATTATATTGTTTTAATGCTTTATCTAGTTCTCCGATCGCCTCATAACAAGAGCCTAATAAATAAAATAGATTAGGATTATTTGGACTTTTTTTTGTGAGATTTTCGAAAATCTCTATAGCTTTTTCATACTTCTCAAGGTTTCTATATGCTATTCCTAAAGAAGTTTCTATTGCGGGTAACCACTCTCCTATTTTCTCTTTATTTTCAATCAACTTTTTCGAGATCTTAATTATTTCATCGTTTTTATCAATTTTGATTGATTTTAGCATAAGATCTAAGATAACTTCCATATTTAATCGAGAGATTTCCAACTTTTCTTTTTTGAAAAATTCTAAAAGATACATAAGAGATTTTTCAAATTCTTTATTATCATAATAAAATCTACTTAATTCTAAGAGATCGTTTAATTTTTTTTTGTCTTCTTGATTAGTGTTCATTATCAGTATATGCTATTGTTTGGTATAAAATTTTTTTAACCTTTAATCGCACATGAATTTTAATGTCCTTTTGAATTCTTCTTTATTTTTTGTTTTAGGAGTGTAAATGAATAAATAATGCTTATAATGAATTCTGGGATCCATTTATGCATCAAAAGAACAATTATCGCAGCAATAAAGGAACTTGCGGCACTAATTGAATAGTGAATAGAATCCCATGGATATCCGATATAATATAAATAAATCTGAATGATCATTCTGAGGATATTTACAACGTAAAAAATAACGGAGGAGATGACTAGAGATTTTGTTTTTCTCCATAGAATGTCTCTGTTTGTTTCCTTATCTCTGCTATGCGGAGTGAAAATGATAACTCCAGCAAATACACATATAGCTTGGACTCCGGTACAAAAAGTCTGGAAGAAAATCGGAGACTGACTGCCAATATTAATGAAACTCCACTCATATGACCCTCCCGGATTGTATTGAGCTTCCACTCCCATATTAAAGAGGAAATTCAAAAAATATACTGTTTGTTTCACAACAATTTCATGAAGCCAATAATTTATTTCTAAATCAAAAAATAAATAAATAAGATATGCAGAGACAGGCGCACCTATCGCTAAGATTAGTAATGATTCAATAGAAAAGCTATATTTTTTATCTTCATATTCGATAATAGGTTTATCTCCTTTTATTTCTTCAGATAAAGAATCTTTAGAGGGGGTATCATCTAAACTAAAATCAGATAAGTAGAATTGAAATCGATTTAAAATTACATAATGTAATATAATGAGCATGGGAAGCATAATAATTGGAAAAAAAATCCTACTATTTGATTCCATAAATGGTTGATATACTCCAATAATAAACCCAAAAAGTAAATTGAGGGTGGAATAAACTAAAATTAAAATCTCTTTTCTAAAGGTGATTTCCTGTTTGAATTTATATGATTTTAATAAAAATATATTCACAATTAAGGGCAATAAAATCAATATATATAAATAAGAAAGTTCCGGAAAAAAAATCGAACCAAGATATCCAATAAAATAAGCTATAAATAAATTTAAAGTAAATAAACCCCAAAAAAGGATCTTTTTTATAGTTAGTCTTTTGTTAACCATGATATTTAAAAATATAAATGAGTAAGCATGGAAATATTCCATTCCTAAAAAAATTTCTATCTCATCTTATAGAGTTAAATAAGATGATATCATAAATACTTAATAAAGCGAAACTTTAATCATTTAATTCTTTGCGAATCTGCTATGGAAATGCTTTCCAATAAAGATGCCAATGAATTGACTTATACAATTCAAAATATTGTGGCAAAATCATATTTGGAACAAAAAATAGATTTGGATCAAATCTCAAAAAAAATTGATAATGTTCAATATAATGCAAAGACTTTTCCTGGTTTATTCATACGATATTCAGAACCTAAATCCCTTATTATTCTTTTCAAAACTGGAAGGTTAGTTCTTACGGGTCTCCTAAAGTTCATTCATATTCATACTGTATTGGAAAAACTGATTCTTGACATAACTAATAAAACTGATTATAAAATTAACGTCGATTTACTCAGAACGGAAATAGTTAATATCGTGATCACTGCAAATTACTATAAAAGAATAGATTTAAATCTCGCAACAATAAGACTAAGAAATGCACTATATGAACCCGAAATTTTTCCAGGAGTTATATTTCAGAATACAAAGCCATATAAAGGGGTTTTTTTAGTTTTTAGTACAGGAAAAGTGGTCTTGACAGGTATTAAGAAAAAAGACAATATTGAACCTTTGCTTATTTTCTTAGGAAAACTGTTAAAAGAGAAAAAACTTTTTCTGTAACACTCTCAAATTAATCGAGAAATTTCTTTAAATTCAAAATATTCAATTAATGATAAGGAGTTGGATAGGCTTCTTTAAAATTATATTAAAAAAATCTTGTCTATAAAATATTCTGATATAGCACCAAATAATAATAACAAGAATAAAATTTTTTTTTAAAAATTAATTATTTCTAATGGGAATTATTAATTTAATTATAATTAACACAAAAGAAAAGGAGAAATCATAATGTCGGAAGAAGAAAATCAAAATCAAAATTCTGATGAAAAAGAAACCTCTAAAGAAATAAATCAAGAAGAAAAAGAGGAGAAAAAGTCTAGATTTACCTTTAAATGTACTCGTTGTGATGCTTGTTGTAAAGAAAGAGGTCCGATCCCAATTACATTATGGGATCTCGAGCTCTGGGCTCGTAATGGCGTATTGGCAAATTTTTTACCCTATTTAGAAGTATATACTCGACCTAATGGAACAGTTGATTTGATATTAAAACCATTGCTTAGCGAAAAAGAAGAGAAAACCGAAGAATCTCCAGAAGAAGCTCTCAAAAAAACACCTTTAGAAGATCTACTGAATGAAAAGTGTCCACTTTATAACAAAGAACAAGAAAAATGTCTTGTATATGAAAATCGCCCCTTAAGCTGTAGAACTTATCCTTTAGATTATGATGGCACGCATTTTAGTATTGTTGATGTAGATTGTCCAGGAGTAGGTCAAGAGGGTATGACAAAGGAAGAATTAAAAGAAATGAGAGATACAGCGAAACAAATGAACTATGAACTCACCAGGATAAGGATTGCTTTACCAGTATTAAATCAAATTATCTCCAGAAATGTTATGATGGATTTGATGCGGCAAAATATGGAAGCAATGAGTAAAATGAGCGATGAAGATCATCAAAAATTAGAAGAAATTTTTAAAGGTGCTCAAGAAGAACAATAGATTTGTTTTTACCTCTTATTTATTATTCTCTTATACTTTTTATATTAACTTTTTGTAATAATTCAGATTATAAAATGTAAGATTTTTATATTAGGCTTAAATTTTAATATCCAGATTAAAAATGGATGAATTAAAAATTGATCATTCAAAAATCAGATTAGTTAAAGGAGATATAACTGAACTCGATGTAGATGCAATTGTGAATGCAGCAAATTCACAATTGATAATGGGTGGAGGTGTGGCAGGTTCTATTAGGAGTAAAGGAGGTCCAGAAATACAATCAGAAGCGAGTGAAAAAGCACCTATATCTGTGGGAGGAGCAGTAATTACTACTGGGGGCAATCTCAAGGCAAGACATGTTATTCATGCTGTCGGACCCAGGCAAGGGGAAGGAAATGAAGATGCTAAATTAGAAAATGCGACCTTAAACAGTTTAAAATTAATGGATAAACATAGTCTGAAAACTATAGCTTTTCCTGCAATTTCTACTGGAATTTTTGGCTATCCTATCGAGAAATGTGCGGAAATAATGATTTCCACCGCAAAAAGCTATTTGAAAGGAGATACTGATATTAAAGTGATTATTTTCTGTCTTTATACCCAAAAAGATTACGATGTGTTCAAAGAGAGACTTAAATAACGCAATTTCATTTTTTCCATTTTATCTTCTATTTTTTTCATATTTTAATTGAGTTCAAAAATTGAATTATCTCTTAAGTCTCTTTAAAAATGCTTTTTTAAGGAATTAATAATAAAGTCTTTTTTGCATAATCTACTTACCTTATATTAATAATTATAAAAAAGTAAAAATTTAAGCTATGAATTTAATCTTAGAAATTATTTTTTGGTCAATACTTACCTTCGCCTTATTATTCATTTTTATATATTTAATCTTGCCTTGGATTTTTAAAAGATTCGTATCACCTTTCTTTAATGCGAGTTACGTGTATAAATCTAGTGATTTTATTGGAAAAGAAAAGCAAATACCTAAGCAAAACAACATTCCCGAAATTTTTATAAATCCTAATAATGGTCTTTTTAAAATTACATTTGGAGAAAATAGATCTCTTGATGAATCTATACTTAAATTACATACAAATGGACAAAACTATTCGAATCAGAGAAGGCTTGGCAAAAAAACACGGATGTTAGATATAAAGAATATAACAAAAAAAGAATCTGAAGATATCTTGGGATCTTTCAATGAAACAAAAATGGAATTTGAAATTGTTGATCAAAATAAAGGTATTAAAACTACAATAAAACAATATAAAAATCAATATTATGTAATTTTTGAATTAACATTTCCAGATGGTCTTAATGAGACTGATACGGGGAAATTTCAGAATTTAATTACCGCCTTTCCTTCGTTTATTAATAAAAGTCCAAATAGGAAAATTTTTACGTTCAGAGAAGAGATTTTTTGTCCTCCATCTAGAAATCTCAAAGCAACTACAGCTCCAGTTTTATTTTATGATGATGATTTGAATTGTTTTATAATTTCTCCATTGGATGGATTTTTAAACACCGCTATTACAAAAGATAAGGAGGGAAGGATTAATTGTGGAATACAAGGAAAGGTTACTTCTCTACCAAAAGGATTTACTCAAAAATTCATCTTTTATTTTGGAAATGGTATTAATAAATCAATGGAGATACTTGGAGATATTTTGCTGAAATATCATGATGTTAAGAGAAAGGATCTTTATTCTGATATAGTCTGTTCACATCTCGGTTTTTGGACAGACAATGGTGCCTATTACTATTATAAAACGGAGAAAGGATTAAATTATGAAGATACTATGGTAGCAATAAAAGAGTATTTTGAGGAACATGATATTCCGATATGCTATTATAATTTTGATAGTTGGTGGTATTTAAAACATACCAATAAGGCATTCACTACAATATTTCGCCCGATTGTAAGATTATTGGGAGGAGGATTATATGGTAATACTATACGTTGGGAAACAGACCCAGAAAAATTTACAACTAGTTTGGAAACTTTTTATAATAAAAGATTTCAAAAACCGATTACCGCCCATAATAGACGTTGGGATTCTCGATCTCCTTATTTAGAAAATTATGAATTTATAACCTATAAAAATCATGCTTGTCCCTTGAAAAAAGATTTTTGGATATGGTTAATGGAACATGCTAAAAAGAGTGGAATATTTGTCTATGAACAAGATTGGATGAATAATCAAATAACCAGTATCCCTTATTTGAGAGAAAATGTAGATTCTATCGAACAATGGTTAAATAGTATGGCTACCGCTGCAAAGAAACAGAATATTGATGTATTTTATTGCATGCAGACCCCTGGTATTACATTGTATAGCATGAAACATCCAAATATCACAATTACACGTTGCTCTGGAGATTACAATCATAGATGGCCTTTAACATATAGATATGTGCATTCAACTCAGTATAATATTCTACTAAATGCGATAGGTTTAATCTCTCATCCAGATGTATTTCGATCCCAATCTATGGAAGGGGTTAAATTTCGGCCCTTTGGAGAGAAACACCCTAAATTTAAATGTCTTTATCAAAATTTAAATGCGGGTCCAATTTGTCCTGGTGATAAAAAAGAGAATGTAAATTGGCCGCTTTTAAATAAAACCTGTAGAAATGATGGATTGCTTTTTAAACCAGATAAGCCTTTAACTGCTAATGATTTGATGTTTAAGTCTCATAGAAAGTATTATATCTGTGATACTTATATAAAGAGAGCTGATTCTATTTGGAGATTTATCCTTATCACAAATATTTGGCCGAATAGAGTAAAGGAAACCTTTATAATTCCTAAAGAATTGGGTTATCAAGATAACAATTATGTCTTATACAATTATTTTGAGAATAAATTAGTTAAAATAAGAAATGATCAGAAAATCGAAATTGGAGATTTGGAAAAGTATGGATATAAATACTTTATTTTTAATCCTATATTCGAAAATGGAATTGCATTAATAGGATGCGTTGATAAATTTATCCCATGCTCAAAAAAACATATCACAGAAATTAGTTCTGATATATCTTCATTAAATTTTACTCTGGAAGATCTAAAAAATACACAACATAATATTCTATTATATTCGGAAATGAAACCCAATAAAATAATTTTGGATTCAAAAGAGCTACAAAATAACGAGGAACAGAATGAATATTGGTTATACGATGAAATTTCTAATACGATTCTATTATATATCAAATATAATAATGATAACAAAAAAAATATTGAAATAATAATTTAATCTTCAGTTGCTTTAATACATTATTACAAAAATAAATAAAATGTATTAACTGAATTAAAGTATTTATATATTTTATCTTACATCTTTTAGATTGAACATCAATTAATTTTAACAACTTATTTTTTCAAGATAGCAATTAGATTTTTAGAATACATAAATTTTTTGTTCTTTGTTAATTTATAATTGTTGTATGAGTGAGAAAATTGAGAAAAGTTTTAATGTGGGAATTTTAGGGGAAAATCAAGTGCTCAATACTCTAATTGGACAAGCATTTGGGGCCCCAGGTACGAAATCGGATTTACAATTTTTTAATCGATTGGATGAGTCTCTTGGTTATATATTCTGTGCGATTACACCTCTTGATTACCCAGATAAAATAAAACCATTACTTCAAACCCTTTATATGACAGATATTTTTGTTTTAGCAATAGATTTAAACATCGAATTAAATTCTGTGGTTGGAGAACTTCTTATCGCTATGGATCAGTTTAATCGAGTATTTAAAAAAAGATCTATTATCGCAATAAATAACATTAAGAATAATAAATGGAAATTACCCGAAACAATAAATAAATTAAATAAAATTTTGAAAGAAACAAGTCTAGAAAACATCGAAATTATTTCATTAACCCAAAAGGAAGATTTTGAAATATTAAAGAAAAAAGTTATAGAATTAGGACTTGATCTCTCTAAAGAAATTATTAATAAAGAAAATCATGCTTATACGAAAATTTTGATTGATCATGTGTTCCCAGTTAAAGGTGTGGGAACTGTCGCATTAGCTTTGATAAAAGAAGGAACGTTAAAGAAAGGTCAAATGTTAGAGATATTAGGATTTAATGGCTCTACTAAGAAAACAGTTATTAAAAACATACAGAAGCAAGACAGAAATTTTAATTATGCGTATAAATATGATAGAGTTGGCTTAGTTTTAAAAGGAATAAAACCTCTCGAAATTAATAGAGATAATATATTAGTAAGTCCTGAAATTTTTAAAAAAGAAAGGGTTATCCAAGCAAATATATATGTTAATGAATTCTATAAACCCAAAAATGGCAAGATAACTCCAGGTGGAGATACTCAATATTATGGATTAGTTAATTTAACTATTTCACCTCTCAAATTTTTAGAAGGTGACACAATTTTTTCTGGTAATAATGGTTCTGTTAAAATTCAATTAGATAAACATCTCTATCATGATGGAAGTGGACTTATTGGAATTATTACAGAGCTTAATAAATTTGAAAAAAAAAACCGTATTGTTGGCTTTTTCAAACAAACCTAATTTAATCAAATTAAGATTCTAATAAAAAAGTGAAAATCTTTTTCCAGATATATTTTTAACTCGAATAATTATATTAGATGAACTGATTTTTGGACTTATATTAAGCATTTCTTTTAAATCGTTAAATTTAATGCTTACTTTTTTTTTAAACGTATAATTTAATATTAAAGAACAACAAATTTAAATTAAACAATATCTGAATATAGATTGATTAGTATGGCAAGTCAAAATAGCTATAGATATATTGAATTCTTCGATGATTTACGAGCTAATGATGTTAATAAAGTTGGAGGAAAGAATGCATCATTAGGTGAATTGTTATCTTTTCATATCCCCGTTCCTTTGGGTTTCGCAGTGATGGCTAACGCATTTGATTATGTTTTAGAGAGTAATGATATCCTATATGAAGGACAAGTAATTTCTCTTAAGGAATATATAAAAAGGCAAATTAAAAAAATATCTGAAGAATTACAGAAAGAAGATATTAAATCAATAAAGACTGTTGATAAAATTTGTGCAAATATTCGAACTCATATAGAACAAGCTCAAATGCCTGATTCTCTAAGAGATGAAATATTAGATGCTTATAGAAAACTTTTGGAGAGAATTGGCAATGATACCACTTTTGCTGTTCGTAGTTCTGCTACCGCAGAAGATTTACCCGATGCATCATTTGCTGGGCAACAAGACACTCATCTTAATATTAGTGGTGAAAAAGAGATTGTCGATTACATTCTAAAGGATATGGCATCAGTTTTTACCACACGAGCAACAGCATATAGAGAAAGAGCTGGTTTTGATCATTTTTCTGTGAAACTAAGTGTAGGAGTTCAAGAAATGGCAGGGGGGAAGGCTGGAGTCAAATCATCAGGGGTAATGTTTACTGAGGATCCTGATTCAGGAAATCCCAATGTGATAATAATTAGGGGTACATGGGGTCTTGGAGAATTAATTGTACAAGGAGTTGAGAAAGGAGATGAATTTATTGTTTTTAAACACAGTCCTGAAAATATGAGGATTATAAGCAAAACACTTGCCAAAAAAATGCAGATGATGGAATTTGATGAGAATAAACAAGGAACCGTGACCGTATCAGTTCCAGAAAAAAAACAGAAGCAATATTGTTTGAATGAAGCCCAAGTGTTAAAACTTGCAGAATATGCTAAAAGAATTCGAGAACATTATGGAAAACGTATGGATATAGAATGGGCTTTAGGTAATAATGATAAAATGTATATTGTTCAAGCTAGACCAGAGACAGTTCATAGTCAAAAGGGGGATAAGGAAGAGATTTTTTATTTAATTGAGGACCCTAATACATTAATTAACGATGGGATGCTAATTGAGAATAGCGGGACCGCAATAGGAAGAAGAATTGGATATGGAAAGTTAAAAATCATTGAATCAATTAATGAAGCTTACCTTTTAGAAGATGGGGATGTATTAGTGACTGAGGAAACTAATCCAGATTGGACTTCTTATATGCAAAATTTAGGCGGAGTCATTACAGAAAGAGGAGGGCCAACATGCCATGCTGCCATTGTTTCAAGAGAATTAAATATTGCGGGAATTGTGGGAGCAGATAATATTGTTGAGATCCTCAAGGGTCATCAAAGAGATAAAGAATTGAATAGCTTAACTATAGATTGCAGCGAAGGAGAGCCAAGAATATGGGCAAAAGAAGTCGAATATGATTTTGATACTATAGAATTTTCTCAATTACCTCCAACAAATACTCAAGTGCTAGTCAATCTCGGCATTCCCAAAGGAGCTCTCTCTGCTGGAAAATATCCGGATGGAACAGGTCTCGCACGTCTTGAATTCATTATCAATGATGAAATTCAGATTCACCCCAATGCTTTAATAAATTATGATTCACTTTTAATGCGTTATGATATTCTCATGGATCAGAGGAAAAAAATAGAGCGAATAAAAAAGAGTGAACTTCATCCAAAAGACCCATTTAATGAAGAAATTAAGAAATTGAAAAAAACTTTAGATGAGATAGAAAAACTCACCTATGGTTATGAAGATAAAGAAGAATTTTATGTAGAGAAATTAACAGAAGGTATTGCAACTATTGCTGCTGGAGTATGGAAAGAATTACCCAATGGAACAATTGCTCCTTGTATTGTGAGACTTTCTGATTTTAAAACAAATGAATATGCGAACTTATTAGGGGGATGGATATATGAGGGAGATGAAGCAAATCCCATGATGGGTTTTAGGGGATGTTCGAGATATGTTCATGAAGAATTTCAAAACGCTTTTATATTGGAATTACGAGCAATCAAACGAGCTCGCGAGTGGGGATTGATAAATGTTATTCCAATGCTTCCATTTGTTAGATCACCGGAAGAAGCAAGTCGGATAATTGATATAATGGAATCTGAGAGATTAGTGAGGGGAGAAAATAACTTAAAAATCTTTTGTATGGCGGAGATACCTTCAAATATTTTTTGTGCTGATATATTCTGTCAATATTTTGATGGATTTTCGATAGGTAGTAACGACCTTACTCAGTTAACTTATGGTGTAGGAAGAGATAACGAAAAACTTATTCCTTTGTCAGAGCAATTTCATTATACTGCTAATAGCGAGGCTCTGAAACGCGCAATCTCTCAACTTATTAAGATAGCTCATAAATATGATAAAAAAGTGGGAATTTGCGGGCAAGCTCCCAGTGATTATCCTGATTTTCTACGATTTTTGGTACAAGAGGGTATTGATTCGATTTCCTTAAACTTCGATACATTTGCACGCGGAAGGATTAATACTTGGCGTACAGAGATAATTGAGAAACAACTCAAAAATGATAATAAAGAGCAGGCATATGAATTCCTGGCTAAATGTGATGATCTAATTGAGCGAATAAGAGTGCCTCGAGGAAGAATAAGAAATTTAGTAAGAAGAAAAAGAAAAGAAGTTGAAGATCAACTTGTAGATGCTTCAAATGAATATGATAGAATTTTTAATGATATTCAAAGTATTAGCTACAATTTTGTGAAAGATATAAATAATAGAAGTGCTAATTTTGGAGAAATTTATTCAAAATTTAATGCCCAAATAAAACAATTTAAAGAAAAAATACCTCAATTAAAACGTGTAATCCGTCAATTTGGAATTTTTTAAACTATTTTCTAATTTTTATCTTATTTATAAAAAAACTCTTTATAATTAAATCAAGTGAGTCTAAATCATTAATTTCAAAAAATTAGATCAAAAAAATTATATTTTATAATAAATTTCTCTATTAAGACCGTTAATATTTAATCTAATTTTAAAACAAGGGAAGTTATTATGTCCACGGGAAAGGAATTTACGGAAGAGATAAAAGAAGTGTTTGAAAATGTTATAAAGTTATTAAATGGAATGATGAAGGATAGATCAGTACCCCGAAATATTAAGAGGGTTGCACAAAGGGCTATAGATGAACTCAATAAAGATGAGGAAACGCCTGGAGTAATAGCAAGCAACGTGATCTATATGATTGACGATCTCAGCCAAGATCCAAACATTCCCTTCCATGTGAGAACTTCTGTTTATCGCATTTTATCATTACTTGAAAACATTCAAGATTAAATTAACCAATCATTTTTTTGATAAATATATCTTAAGTATGGGAAGGTAGTCTAGCTTGGTATGATTCTTGAAGATATTTTTTCTTTATGGCATAAATCTTGGTTCGGAACCAAGAGATCGGGGGTTCAATTAGTTTTCCATATCGGATGCGAAGAACAAATCCCCCCTTTCCCATTAATTGCTAATCCTGATATAATAGTAAT
The DNA here is from genome assembly GCA_046497275.1 of Promethearchaeia archaeon. Taxonomy (GTDB): domain Archaea; phylum Asgardarchaeota; class Lokiarchaeia; order Sigyniarchaeales; family SOKP01; genus TEKIR-8. The sequence goes on from JAWOFX010000057.1 coordinate 75,729, forward strand.
TAATAATAGTAGTTAAAAAACACTCTTCTCTATTCTATAGAAATTTGATAGAAATAAAATAGAAATAAACTGAGAGAAAGTATTTATTTGATTATTTAGAAATGAAAATCACTAAAATATATATAAATCAATTTCTATTTTTTTTTTAGTAAAAATTATTTTTGAAAAGAAGTTATAAATATTTAAGCGATTTCAGATTACCTTAAAATTTTTGCAAATAATCAGAGCGTAAGAATACTTATACTTCAGTGAGTTAAAACGAAATGATTGAAGGGTTAATCAAAGGTATGGTGTATATACAGTTTCAAGACATAATGGGTACTACTCCATTATCCTGGTTTCCAAATGAATTAGATGAACAATTAAGAATGCTCTGCGGAATTAAAGCTGTATCTTTACTCACGGGGGAAGAAAGTCATATACCTAAATCATTAACAACTATTCCAATTCCTTCTCGTAATATGAAAGCAATGCTAAAATTTATGAAATGGGAAGATAAATCAAGAAGAGGTGGGATAGGTCAATCTAATATTGTTGTATTATTTCATGAATCAGACGACGTTATTTTTTACAAAGCGAAACAATATTTAGAAGATGTTTTTGAGGATAGTGCTGATAGAATTAAATCTCTTGAAATAAAGCATGCTCCTACAGTGGAATATGAAAGAGAAATACTTAATTTACAAAAACATATAAAATATGTTCTTCGGGATTTGAAAGATAAAGAGCTGATAAAAAAGGATTCTGAAGCATTTCCATCAATAGATTCAATTAACCCACAAGCTCTTGATTATAAGTTTAAAATAGTTGTATCTGGAGAACCAAGAGTAGGTAAAACCTCTACTATTTTAAGATTTACTGACAATGCTTTTACCAGAACTTATTTACCAACTTTAGGAGTCAATATTTCAGAAAAAGCTATTAAAATTAATGATCAACTCGTTCAATTAGTTTTATGGGATATTGCAGGTCAGAGCAAATTTGAAAAAATGCGTGTTCATTTTTATCAAGGAATGGAGGCTACTTTACTCATTTTTGATCTAACCAATAGAGAAAGTTTTTTTAGTGTAATAGATTGGTATGAAGATATTAAAACCAATATGCTGCAACCAAAACGTATTATAGGTGCTTTAATCGGCAATAAATCAGATCTAGAAGAAAAAAGAGAAGTAGAATATCAAATGGCGGTACAATTAGCCGATAAATTAAATTTGAATTATATCGAAACATCTGCATTAACAGGAGAAAATGTAAATCAAATGTTTTTAAATATTACTCACGAAATAATTGAATCTATTAAAAGTGAGGATCAAATTTAATTCATTATTTCCTTCATCTTTACTTCAATATCACTTACAAATTCATTCTAGCAACATAGAAGAAACTAAATAAAAGATAATAAAATTTGTAATTTAAGAAAATCCAGTTATTTATTTAGTCTAAAACGTATTTATCACTTTGTAGTCTATGGTATGGTGGTTTTAATCCTTCTGGGAGGGGTGAAATATATTTTTTATCTTTATGAACTTTATTAAATTCGTTCCATGCTTTTTCTACAAGTTCTTTGTCATTCATAAATTCAAGCGCACTAAGTGCTAAAACCTTTCCAGCGGTTAACATTCCTTTATGCCCTATACTCATGCCACTTGTGGCAACATTTTGCCAAGAATGACCTGGAGATCCCATAACCTCACACGCAGTCATAAATTCAGCTAATGGGGTCTCCCAAGAAACATCGGCAACATCAGTAGAGCCTGGTAATGTTTGACCCCGTCCCATTGGTGGAATTATTACTTTATTAAGTGGTTGACTGAGAACAGTTTTGGCTAAATCCATCAAATCTGGAGGAATTAATTTCATATATCCCTCCATAGTGTCTGGAGGTAAAGTTTTCCTAAGTTCTTTCGCAAATTTCTTATCAGTAGAATCAAATTTCGGCGGTCCAATCTCATTTAATTTCGAGTTAATCACTTCTTGGACTACTTCATTATATATTGCGTTATATGTTCCACTTAAAAAATCAATTTCCATCTCTGTTTCTGTCATAAGAGTAGCACCCTTAGCTATATTAACTACTCTTTCATACAAGTTGTCTACTTGATGTCTTTTTGGAGCCCTAACAAAATACCAAGCTTCAGCTTCGTCTGGAACTACATTAGGCGCTTTTCCACCATTCGTTATAATGTAATGTACTCTCGCATCATTAATCATATGTTCTCTCATATAATTCACTCCAACATTCATTAATTCGACAGCATCTAAAGCGCTTCGACCATTCTGGGGATCTCCCGCTGCATGGGCTGTTTTTCCATAAAATTTGAAAATTACTGAGTTCATTGCTAAAGCAGACATAGCATTTAACATATTTAAGAAATTTGGATGCCATGTAAGTGAGATATCAACATCCTCAAATAATCCCTCTTTGACCATATAACCTTTTGCATTGAATGTTTCTTCAGCTGGACATCCATAATATCGAATTGTTCCTTCTACTTCTCCATTTTCAATTGCTTTTTTAACAGCCGTTACTGCAGCCAAAGATCCAGTTCCTAATAAATTGTGACCACATCCATGCCCGGGAGTCCCTTCTTGAATAGGTTTTCTTATCTGTTCTGCTGCTTGACTTAATCCAGGTAGGGCATCATATTCTCCCAGTATTGCTATAATTGGAGATGATTCTCCATAAGATGCCACAAAACTTGTTTTCATATCAGCAACTCCCTTTTTTACTTCAAAACCGTCTTGTTCTAAGGTTTTAATTAGTAAATCTGAGGATTTATATTCTTCTAAACCTGTTTCCGCGTAACCCCATATTTTGTCAGAAATTTCAATAAATTTCTCTCGATTTTCTTCTATCCATTTTGCATATTTTTCAAACATAATTATGTTTAATACTTGATTATTTTAAATTTAATATAAAATGTTAATATTTATTTTGATTATGTCAAGATTCGTTCATATTTATTGAGTCCTTTTTAAGACTTTTCCCGCCAGTGCTTTCTCATCATATTGATTATTTTTTAAAATTAAATTACCATTAATAAATACATATTTGACGCCTATAGGGTCTTGAAATGGATTTTTAAATGAAGAAGTACATTTTATTGTTTCATGGTCCAATACTGTTATATCCGCAAAATAACCTTTTTTAATTCTTCCTCTCTTTTTAATCCTCATTTGAGATGCTGGCAAAGATGTCATTTTTCTAATTGCTTCCTCTAAAGAAAGAATTTTTTTCTCACGTACTATTGTCCCTAAGATTTTAGGAAATGTTCCATAGGCTACAGGATGAGGTGTTTCTTGATCGAGTCCTACGATATCCGTCCCTACTGAACAATTTGGATCTTTGTATAAATCTGCGATAAAATCTTCTGCTAACGGATTATTAAATTGTCCTGTGATTATAAAGAATTTACCTTCTTCATCTAATACTAACTTAATTAACATATCCAATGATTTCTTTTTAAAATCTTTGGCAATCTCTTTTAATTGTTTATTATTGTATTTTTGATATTTTTGAAGCTTAAAACCGGTTAGAATGATATTTTCATTATAATCTCTATCGACCCACCAATTATTTTCCCAATTAGGCCATTTTGGTCGAAATGATCCCATTTCTTCTTTGATTTGATTTAAAATTATTTCATCTCTTAATCTCTCGAAAAATGCTTTTATTCCTCCATTAAAAGCCCAAGGAGGAAAAAGTGAAAGAACGGTAGTAGATGTATTTGGCCATGCTATATTATCATGACCAATTTCAACTCCTCGCTCTTTAGCTTCCTCTATTGCTATTATAGCCTTTTTTCGTGTTCGTCCTATTCCGCCACCAGCATGATGTGAAATTTGTAGTGGAATCTCGTTTTCCTCTGAAATTTCAATTACTTCCATAATGGCTTTATCATAATTTTTACTTAATAAACCTCTGGTATGAGGGACTAATGGAACATCATACGCTTTTAAAACAGATCCTAATTCAATAAGTTCTTCTGTATGTGAAAACAACCCTGGAACATATCCCAATCCCAAAGATAACCCAAATGATCCTGCATCAAGTGATTCCTTTAACATTTTTTTCATATCTTCTACCTCTTCTTTCTCAGCAAATCTTGCTTCTAAATCCATTGCATTAAGTCTAAGAGTATTATGTCCTGTTAATATCGCAACGTTTAGACTTTGACTTATTTTTTCTAAATGGTTAAAGTATTCATCCATACTGTTCCAAGAATATTCTAATCCGCCTTTGGGAAGCGCAAAATTCCAATAAATATTTAATGTCTCTATTGCTGCTCTACGAATAGGTGCTGGACTGAATCCACAATTACCCGCGATAATAGTGGTAACACCCTGCTTGACCCAAGATTCTAGTAGTTTTGAATGTCTGGGTGACGCTATAATGAAATCTAAATGAGTATGTACATCTATGAAACCAGGAGCTATAATCAAACCATTAATATCAATAATATTAGTCTTATTTTCTGCATTGATATCACCAATCTTTTCAATTTTTTCATTTTCTATTAGAATATCTGCCTTATATCTTTCTTTTCCAGAGCCATCGATTATTATTCCATTTTTTAAAACTGTTCTTTTATCATTCATTTTTTATTTTCTTAAATCCCCAAAAGTTATATAATTTTTGAAATAATCTCTATACCATTACGGCTAATATAAGATTCTCTCTCTAAATATATAAAAACTTCTATTGCTTCGTTTGATTTGACTAAGTAATAATAAATAACTTCTCTCAATCCTTATCTTTTTTTTCAAATACCAAGAGTTTAAAGGTTTTAGATATTTATACTTCATAAGAATAAATTGAAGTATAAGAAGAATAACAAATTTTAATAAAATTATCAAAATTTTCTATAACTCTGAAGAAACTACTTTTTTCTAATGATTATAAATTTTGTAATATATATTTTAGAAATGAATAAAACATGACAGAATTAACATTTAATAATTTAAATTTAAGTGAAGAAAATATAGAAGCATTAAAGCAATTAAATATAAATAAGCCTACCCCTGTTCAAAAAAAGGCAATACCCCTAATTTTAAAGAATTTTAATATTATGGTGCAAAGCAAGACGGGAACAGGAAAAACTTACGCGTATTTAATCCCAATAATAGAAAAATTATCATATACTCGAAATGAATGTCTTATCATTGTACCCGTGAGGGAATTAGCTAAGCAAGTTAAGAAATTCATTAAGGATTTAGGAAACAATAAAATTAAACCTCTCACTATTTATGGAGGAGTTTCTATTAACAACCAAATCAATAAATTAAAGCAAGGAGTTAATATTATAATTGGAACTCCTGGAAGATTAATAGACCTATACAAACGAGGACATTTAAAACTCAACCAGTTAAGTTTTGTGGTATTAGATGAGGCAGATCGTCTCTTAGATATGGGATTCTTACCTGATATAAAATATATCTTAGATCAAATACATAGTGACTACCAATTTATGCTATTTTCTGCAACTCTTGACCATAAACTGAAAGAATTGGTTAAAAAATATACAAAGAGTGAATTTAAGTATCTTAATTTAAGTAGAGATGAGATGAGTGTTGAAAATACTCTTCAATTTTACTATTTAATTGATCATTTCAAGCAAAAATATAATACTTTTAGGAAAGTGATTAAGAATGAACGACCTGAAAGTGCTTTAGTTTTTGTAAATACCAAAAAAACTGGTAATTGGCTTTATAATAGACTTAAACAAGATAATTTGGGATATCGTGTAGGATATCTCTCTGGAGATTTAACTCAAAAAATGAGAGAGGAAACCTTAAAACGATTTAGACGAGACAAAATTAATTTATTGATAGCTACAGATGTAGCTGCCCGTGGATTTGATATTGAAGATATAACCCATGTAATTAATTATGATCTTCCAAAATATCCTGAAAATTATGTCCATAGAATAGGAAGAACTTCTCGAATGAATAAAAGAGGAGTAGCTATTACTTTATGTCTAAAGGATGAATATGAATATTTATGTCGAATTGAAGGCCTTATTAATAAAGAAATTCGAAAGAAGAGTTTTAATCATCCTCCTCATCAACGGAGAAGAGGGTTTCCGTTCCGACAAATGTAATTTTCTATTTTTCAAAACTTTTTAAGAATTCATTATTATTTTAACCTTTTTTCTTTAAGCAATAATTTGAAATATATAAAGATCACATTATTATAGTTAGAAAGAACTAATTTTACTATAATCAAAAAATTAAATATAAGAATTAACCATGCAAATCAAGCAAATTCCTCATCCTACCTTCGAACAAAGAATTAAAAGAATGAAAAAAAAAGTAGTTTCTCATCCTCATGAAATCTGTATTGAAAGGGCAATTTTATTTACTGAGTCTTATGCTCAAACAAAAGGAGTGCCTTCAGTTATGCGTTTTGCCAAAGCAATGGATCATTTTCTCACAAATATGACGATTCGCATTTGGAAAGATGAATTTATCGTCGGAAATCGAACAACTAAATTTGTGGGCACTCCATTATATCCTGAAGTTCGCATTGATACGATTGAACAAGATATTGACACCTATGAATCACGTTTTATTCAACAATTATCCCTTGCTGAAGAGGACAGAAAAATACTTAAACAAAAAATTATTCCTTACTGGAAAAATGAGGAAGAAACGGTTTATGAAAGGTTTAAATCCAATTTAGATGAGGACCTAAAAGCTATTGTTGATAAATTGGTGTTTACAGTAGAAGTACAATATACAAATGGAATTGGACATTTCTTTCCCGGACATAAAAATGTTTTAAAATATGGGTTAAATGGTTTACTCCAAATAGCAGAGGATAAAAAATCCAATTTAATTAAAGAGGAGGAAAATTTTAAGGAAAAGAATGAGTTTCTCAATTCAGTAATCATTCTTTTAAATGCTGTCAAAAAATTCATAAAACGGGTGTCAGATCATGCTCAAACACTTGCTCAAAATGAAGGAGATATTGAAAGAAAAGACGAATTATTAGAGATCTCTGAATTATGTGAAAATATTTCTGAAAATCCCCCGAATTCGTTTAAAGAAGCATTGCAGTTAATATATTTCGATCAGATCATCTGCGGTTTAGAAGATGGAGGATTTGCTGTGAGTGTTGGAAGACTCGATCAAGATCTCTTTCCCTTTTACTTAAAAGATATAGATGAGGGAAAAATCGATCACAAAGAAGTTGCTTTTCTTTTAAAGTGTTTTTTTATTAAACTAACAAGCTTATGGAATTATATCTTTGCCCTTGGAGCGAACGCTGGAGAAGGACCACCTCTCGCGGAAAATCTTACTATAGGGGGATTGGATCGTGAAGGAAATGATGCCACCAATGAATTATCATATCTTATCTTAGATGCATATACCGATTTACAAACTGTCCAACCAACATTTTCAGCAAGAATTCATAAGAATAATCCCCAAAAATATTTAGAAAAACTCTCCGATTCAATTAAATCGGGAGCAAGCATTGCTTTATTCAATGATGAAGTGATGGTGCAAGGATTAGAAAAACGAGGTTTTACCTTGGAAGATGCTCGAGAATATGCTCCTGTTGGATGTGTTGAGCCCCAACATCCTTATAAATCCTTTGGATCAACCAATTCAAATCAACTAAATATTGTAAAATGTTTAGAGTTAGCACTAACCAAAGGTGCGGATCTTTTTTCAAGGAAAAAATATGGTGCTTCAATTGATTTTCCGATAGATTCCTATGATGATCTCTGGAAAGCTTTTGAATTTCAAACCAAATTCTTCATTGAAAAAATGGTAGCTGCCATGGAATATCTAGATCAAGCAATCGCAGAACTAAATCCCCAACCATTTCTTTCCGCTACCACGGATAATTGCATTGAAAAAGCAATGGATGTGACCCGTGGTGGAGCAGTATATAATTTTACAGGACCACAATTAATTGGGCTCGCGACAGCAGCAGACAGTCTCGCAGTTATTAAAAAATTAGTATTTGAGGATCATATTCTCACTTTAGAAGAATTAACCCAGATATTAAAGAAAAATTATCGGGGAACTTATAAGGACAAATCAGGAAAAGAATGGAGGGAAATTTTTGTTAATAAAGTACCCAAATTTGGAAATGATAACGATTATGTTGATCAAATTGCAGTTGACATCGCAGAATTATTCTGTGAAGAGGTTTCCAAATGGGATAATTACCGAGGAGGTAAGTTTAATCCTGGTATTTATTCAACATCACTTCACCTTGCATTTGGAGCTTTTACGGGAGCATCGGCAGACGGGAGAAAATCCCGCGAACCTCTTTCTAATGGTGTTGGACCCTCACATGGAAGAGATAAAAATGGTCCCACCGCAATTCTGAATTCAGTTAAAAAACTTAAAAATGAATTACTAACAAATGGTCATTCTCTTATCTTAGCTTTCCACCCACATAATTTAAATAAAGAGGTATTTATTCCTATAATTGAAACATATTGCGTACCTGAAGGGGGATTCCAAGTACAATTCAATGTTGTTGGAAAAAATACTTTATGTGACGCTCAGAAAAATCCAGATGACTATCGCGGACTTGTTGTCCGAATTGCGGGTTATTCTGTATATTTTACAGAATTAAGTAAAGCGGCTCAAGATGAAATTATCGCTAGAACAATATATTAAATAATTCCAAAAAAAATTTTCATTAGTTTTATCATTTTTAACATCGTATTTTTTTGAGAGATCAAGTTAATGGAAATTTTAGTAGAAGATTTAAATATAATAAACACAAATTATGGATAAGTATTCAATATAAATCGTGATTTTTTAATGGTTAATTTAGAAAAAGTAAGAGATTGGGCGTGGAAGATATCTTTAATTGCAATCATATTAAACATAGTTGCTCTTTTAATTCCTAATATTTTCTATATTGTATTCGGAGGAAGAAATGCTATTTTTTGGTTATACAATTTTTATATTACTGAATATGGCTTTTCATTTTTGCCCTTTGCTGCAATCAATCCTATATTTAAAATATATTTTATATTGGGATATATTATAGCCATTGTTGTAATTATTTGCATCGTTTTAACCTTAATTGCGATGCTTAAAGAAAAAGGAGCAAATTTAGGCAAACTATATTTACTGTGGATTGTATCGGGGATACTTTTGATTATAATTGGTATTATCGCTTGGGCTGTTAGAGGAGCTATATTATTTCTTGATGAAATAGGTTTCCCGATTCCGTTGGGGTCATTACTGATTTTAGTATCAGGAATATTTACCCTTACTATAGGAATAGTTTCTATGAAAGTTCCAAGATAGATAAAAAATAATTTTCTTTTTTTTATTTTTCTAGGAAACTCAATTAAAGAAAGAACCTCTAAAAATATCTTTATTAGTGAGTTTAAAATACTAAAAATTTTTATAAAAGATTTAAATATATTTTTTACTAAATAATCAACAAATATTAAAAATTAAAATTGTGGTTTTAATGGTTAGTTTAGAAGGAATTAGAAATTGGGCATGGAAAATATCTTTGGTCTCAATTATTTTAAATGTTGTTGCTTTAATAGTTCCAAATCTTATTTTTATTGATATAGAGAAGGGAAGTTATATATTCTGGTTGTATAATTTTTATATCAGTAAGTCAGGATTTAGATTTTTAGAATTCTTGGGTGAGGGGGGTACTTTCAAATTCTTTTGGGTGTTAGGATATTTAGTCGCCGTCAGTACCATAATAAGTACTGTTTTAATGATAATTTCGACGATATGGAATAAAAAAGGAACTTCAGATAAATATATCATGGGTTGGCTTATTTCAGGAACTTTATCAACTATCATGGGGATTCTTGGGTGGGCTGTTAGAGGCTTCATTTTGCATTTAGAAATACGAGTCCCATTCATACCGTTGGCTTCTTTATTGACCTTAACGTCGGGTATATTTACACTAATTATTGGAATAGTATCTATGATGGAGAAGAGATAATTATATAATTTTTCTTTTTTTTAATATATTGAAATTTGACTATTATAAATCAATTTACTCAGAATTTAGAATAATTAATCTAATCAATTCTATATTATAATTTAAACATTAGAAACGATTATATTAAAGAAATTACTAAAATATTTAATATTAAATTCTTAATCGAAATTCTATTTTATGACCATTAAAAAACTTTTAATCCGAGTCAATGATATAAGGAAAGTCCATGCGATCCATTATCTTTCAGAAAAAGATCTAAATAATGAAACATTGATCAAGAACCCTTTAGTAATAATATGCCATGGATTTACAGGAGATAAAAAAGAATGGGGTCGATTTCCCCAAACTGCCGAAAGTTTAAACAAGGAAGGGTTTGATGCATTGCTTTTCGATTTTTCTGGTTCAGGAGAGAACACTCGAGAACCGGTATTATTATCAAAACAAGTGGAAGATCTTGAAGAGGTCTATAAATGGGCTCATCATATAGGCTATACTGAGATCTCGGTTATTGGATTATCATTTGGAGGTTTAACGTTATTATACGCCAATTTACCTAATATTAAAACTAATATTTTTTGGGCACCCGCGTTTTACATTGATAAAATAATCGGAAAATTTAGAATAAAACTAATTAAAATACTCATACGCATAGGAATCAAGCAGTTAAAACTCAAATCCTCTGGAAAAGGCGGGAAAATAATAATCAATACTAATTTTATTGATGAGATCTTAAATGTCCAATCCAATGAAAGAATAGAGAAATTAGATAAACCTACGCTTATAATCCAAGGTACAGAAGATAAAGACGTCAAACCAGAGTTTACACGAGAAGCATATTTTCATATACCTGATATAATTGATCATAAATTAATTGAGATTGAAGGAACTGACCATGAATTTAATGGTAAATTTCTAGAAAGATTTATCGATTTTTCAATAGAATGGCTTAAAATGTATTTATAAACTATCCTAAATAAGAATACTCTCTAATTATCGCTTTAATTTAAAAATCTATTTTTTAATCTCAATATCAAATAAATATTGGACTATAAAAGGCTTTAATTGAATATTTAGTTAACTCTAAATAGAAATAATTATAATTTTTTGGGTGAAAAATAGTGTATAAAGCCATCAATAGTCCTCAAAGCAATACTATTTCTCTATTAGAAGAGGAATTATTTAAATTATTAGATGTAGAAATTAATATTTTAGATCACCGTATTTACAATAACAACTCTTGCGATAACATTGCTAATCTTGAAGACGCGAAGAAAAAATTAAGCGATTTAAGAAGAATTCTCTTATCCTCAAATTCCTTGATAGATTTTAATGATTTTCAAAAATATAGTAATTATATTATTGAAACTATAGAAGTAAGTTTGTATTAATTTTTTTTATTACATTTCTAAGATTCATTAGAATAAAATCAGAGATTATTATCTCTCCATTCTTTCATATGTGCTTTTAATGTTGATGGAGCAATTCCTATTTTAGTATTTTTTATAGAATCATTTTCTTTCTTATGTTTGGTTAAATTTTGATCCCAATCATAATATGACACAGGTTCAGTCATAATTATTTATATTTTATTTATTTATAAAAATTTGAAGAGACCGACGAATTTCTAATATTCTATATTATTATAATGTTAATGGCGAAAAATTCAGCCTCGATAAAGTCAATTATCTATCAAATGTGTCGGTTTTTACAATTTTCTCATGGAAACGCTTAATAATTTAAATTAGGTTCACTGATCTAAAGTGTTTTTAATAAAGCAATCTCTAATGTAAGAACTCGATACAAGCTTTTTACATATTAAGATTTAATATCTTTTCTACTTTTTTTGAATTCTTTATAAAAAAGGTAACATAAATATAACCCAGAGCCAATAATTATGCCCAAAGCGAAGTTGAACACTTGCTTATAATCATTAAACAAAGAAATTAGCAAAATGATGAACATTATAAAGATAACTCCTAATGGAGGGATAATTTCAGCTTTGTCCATTTTTTAAATCGGATTTTATCTTTAATCATTTAAACTAAGTTAACCAAAAAAACCGTCACTCTATTTTAATTCTATCCCATTAAAAAAACCAATTGATTTAGAATTTACATAATTAGTTATGATTGATAAAATCTTAATTTTACTCCGAGATATATTGCTTTTTATTATGGATTAATCTCATTTTGATATTTTTTGTAGTTTTAGGCAAAAAGTTTAATAGGTTTTAATTCCTAATTTATTTAGAGTTGGCTGATTAAAAGGAAACTTTTATTTCAGATCAACAATACAATGTACGAATTAAAATAAATTGGAATAAAAAAGTAAGATACGAAGTGTAATTAGTAATGCCGAAAGGAACAGTAAAATGGTTTAACAATCGAAAAGGCTACGGATTTATTACACCTGAAGAATATAAGGATGAGGAATCTCAGGAGCACGATATTTTTGTGCACTACTCGGCCATTGAGGGCGAGGGAGACGACTATAAGACCTTATATGAAAATGATGTCGTTGAATACGAGGTCACAGAAGGTGAAAAAGGTCCGCAAGCAGCGAATGTTAAGGTACTTGAGTCTGCCGGAAAAAACCAACAATCTGGTGGATACTTTTACTAAAACCATATGAATATAAGTAAGAAAGGTTGTAAAGATTCTAATTCTTTATTGAACCAAGTATTATCCGAAGTGAAATATAAGTAAGAAGGTTAAACGACTTTTGAATTAGGTTTCACATTAACTCTATTTTTTTTTTAATATACTTTTTAAATCCTTAGATTTTTTAAATCATACTCTATAAATTTGTTAGAGATGAATACAACTTATCCTAAAGAATTGATCGCTTTAGCTAAAGAATCAAACTGGGTGAAAATAAAAGAATTTATTGGACAATTTATTCTCTCGACCCTTAAAGACAACCCACCCTATGAAGTAATTTTATTAAAGGATAATAAGAAAAACAGTGAAAAGGATTCAGTAAGAAATCTAATAATCCAAAATGAAGGGGATATAAAAAAAATAAAATCTCTAAATGGATTTAATACCTTATCCATCTATCAATCAAATGAGTTTATAAGTAACAATGTATATCTTACCAAAAATAAAGAAACAATTATCCTTATGGCAAAATATATGAGTTCAATCAATATTGGAACTTTTGATTGTTTTGATTTCTTAATGATGATTGACAGTAGTGAGAATACTCCAACATTTATGAATACTAAAGGAGATACTTTAGAAAGTAATGATATGATTGAATTATTTAAAAATTATAATTTTAATCGAAAAATAAAAAATATTAAAGAAATCGAAGATAAGAATTTAGAGACATTTATTTTTGAACAAATTTCTGGAAAAAATGCGTTATGGGGTGGTGAGGAAACAAAAGCATATAAGGAATGGAAAGAAAAAGTTGCGGATCTTTACCGAGAGGAGACTTCGAAGTATTCTTATTATGGTGGAAAATTAACTAAGAATTATAAAAAGTTTTTAATAAATATGTTCAAAATATGGACACGTATAACCCAAAATGGACAAAATAAATTGAAAAAAGGAGAAATTGGAAGATTCATTTCATTTATTAACCAAGTTTGATCCATTACCAATACTAACCTTTTATTCAATAATACAATCTTCCGGAGGTTTATCTGGCCTTAATCTCTGAAAGCTCGGAGCCCTTAATTCTTCGTTATTTGTCATTTCCAAATATTCAACTTCACATACAAGTTTTGGCTTTATCCAAGTTTTATCTTCTTCTCTTTCTATAATCAATTTTTCCATCTTTTCTTTAAGCATTTTTAATTCTTCGTCTGTCCAACCCGTACCGACTTTTCCTAATTGTTTGATTTTATCTCCCTTATAGGCTCCAATTATTAAGGCTCCAAAAGTCTCCTCTCTTTTACCTTCACCCCTAGTATATCCAAGTATTATACAGTCAATCGTTTTTAAATTCTTAATTTTAAGACATACTTTACTTCGTTTGCCTGGGTGATAGACACTACCCTTCTTTTTCGCCATTACTCCTTCAATTCCAAGTTTTATAATCTCATCCCATAATTTAGTTCCATTATCGGTTGAATAAATCATTTGAAGGTGATCACTTTCAGTAATAGATTTTTCTAAATATTCCAGCCGTTTTTCTAGAGGTTTTTGAGTAATATCTTCACTAACATATTGTAAACAATCGAAAACGATATACGTAGCTGGATAACGTTGACTTAATAACTTAATTTTGAATTTATTGCTGATCTGTTCTCTGGATTGTAGCAAGTTAAAATCTGGTAATCCTTTTTCATTATAAACAATAACTTCACCATCGATGATACTATCCTTTTCAATTTTTAAATCGTCAAATTCGGGATATCGTTGGCGTATATTTCTCCCTCGACGATTCCTAAACTTCTCTTCGATATATAATGCTCTCGTTCCGTCTAATTTTGGTTGAAATATATATTCATGACTATCAAGAAGATCTTTTGTTCCTTTTTGGCATAGCATGGGTTCTAAGGATTTCATTTTTGTTCCAGACTAGCTTGTAGTGATTCAATTAAATTCTCGGTTCTTTTACTCTTTTCTTTACTGATAGACACAGCCTCCCCTTTAGCCTTTTTCTCAATTGCTTCCCTAAGGTTTTCCTGAAAAGTATTTTCATATTTTGAAATATTAAAACTAACAGAGCTTAAATTTTCGATTAATTGGTTTGAGAGTTCAATCTCTTTATCTTTAAGTTTAGGTGGCTCGTAATTTATATTCGGAACATTATCTATGCTTCGAATATTATCAGCATAGTTGAGAATAGATAATAATAAACCTTTCTTATAACTTTTAATCATACACAGATACTTTTTTTCTCTCATAACAAAAGTAGCTATGGCGACTTTATCTTGTGATTCTAAAACCCCTTTGAATAAGCTGTAAGAACGCTCTCCCCCTTCTTGAGGACCTATAAAATAATTTTTATTAATATACAAGGGATCAATGTCGCTAATAGGAACAAATTCGTGGATTTCAATTAAATCATCGGATTCAGGTTTTAACTCATCAATTTCTCCTTTCGTCAGTACATAATACTCGTTTTTACCAATTTCGAGACCTTTGACTATATCGCTCCAATCAACTTCTTCACCACACTTAGAACAGATCCTCTTATAATTTATAGGACCATTATCATCTTTATGAAGTAATCGGAAGCTAATTCCACTCTCATCAACAGCAGTATATAAAGACACCGGTATATTAACAAGCCCGAATCCCAAATACCCTTTCCATACAGCTTTCATATCAAATAAGTTGTATTCATTATTACTTTTTAAATTTAATTTAAATCAATTATAAGAAAGAGAAAAAGAAATATAGGAAATTTTTTTAGGTAGGTGTTTCCTATATCTCTTGTGGTATTTGATTGGAAAGAATTCTGAGAAGTGGTCAAATTAGTTTAGAATAATTTACGATTCTAAATTATAATTTCATACTTCTCAATTCTTAATTGACAAAGGATCTATAAAAAGGTTTTTTCAATAATTTATAAAAGTTTTATAAATAATTTATTTTAATCAAGTTTTTAGATTACTTAATAAACCAATATTCTGCTTGAAGATGGATAATAAAATAAATGTCCTAAAAAACTTTTTAGAGAACCACGCAGATGATGCAAATTCTTGGTTAGAGTTAGGATATTTATATTTTCAAAACAATGAAGTACAAAATGCTATAACATGTTATAAAAAAGCCCTTGAGATTTCTCCTAAAAATGCAACGATCTGGCATAATTTAGGATTTATTTATTATGAGATTGAAGATTATCCAAATGCAATTTCGTCACTAAAAAGAGCATTAGAAATTAATCCTGAGCTTTCAATATCATATAGTGAGTTAAGTTCAGTTTATTTAGATATTGAGGAATTTGAAAAAGCAGAAAAAGCTGCAAAAAATGCTTTAGCTTTGGATGAGAAAGATGTAGATGCATTGGTAAATCTTGGATCTAGCTACTTTAATCTTAAAAAATTTAATAAAGCTGTCAAAAGTCTCAACAAAGCTCTTAAAATTAATCCTAATTTTGAATTTGCCCAAAAGGTATTAGAATTGGCGAAGAAAGCACAAAAAAGTAAGGAATAGATTTTAGAGTTATTACATCTAAAACATTCTGAAACTTATTAATGAAATCCTAAAAAAACAAAAACCAATAATAAACTTATCCTAATTAGCTTATAGGTTTATACTTAATAAAAAGATACTAAAGATTAGACTTAGAAATCAATTGATTTTGATAATCTTCCAGTCTTAAGTTTAAGGCTATTAACTCAATGTGTTTAATTAAAATAAAAAAAAATTTTAAAAATTGCCTTACTTTATATAAATTAGGATTTTACGTTTAGAAACTAAAAAAACTAACAAATTAAAACAAAGAGGCAATATAAAATGGCTAAAGATGAGAACTCCGTTTATATAGGTAAAAGACCTACTATGAATTACGTAATGGCCACAATGATGATCCTGAATAAGGATGAGCCAGTAACGGTTAAAGCAAGAGGTCGAGCTATATCTCATGCTGTTGATGTCTGCGAAATTTTAAAGAATAGATTTCTAAAGGGCACAACTTATGAAGATATTAGAATCAGTACGGAGAAACTTGAATCTGATGATGGAACTACGAACAATGTGAGTTCTATTGAGATTGTTATGGCACCACCAAAATAATTACTAGAGCTTTGAAAATACTCACAGAGTTTTAATGATCTATTAGAGAAGCGTATTATCAATTCTCTTTCTTATTTTATTTTTTTAAATTTGTAATAAAATTTACGAAAATTATGAATTTCAAATTTAGAAGTAAAGATTTATATTAATTCCTTTCTGAACGTTACTCAGTAAGAAATTCAAAAGATCAAATCAAAATTATGATCCTTGAATCTAACTCAAATATTTTCATAAATTGAGGAGCTATAGATGCCTGAGAGCAATATTTTATTAAATGAAATCAATAGAGTTTTTATTCCGTGTAGAACGGTCTTGGAAATGGAAATCTTAACTTCTTTATTATTAGAAGCTGAGAATTATGATAACATTAAGCATATTCCGGAAAGTCAGCCAAGTAGTGAAGAATTGATTGAAATTTATCAAGTGACAGGTTTAGATCCTCTTGAAAGAATAATCACTCACTTTATTGATGTAATATTAAATAAATTAAAGCCAATAGTGATGTATCAAAGAGATTTCAATCAGAGATTTAGAATGAGTAATGTGAGTGCGAATGCGAAAACTCGACTTTGTCTTTATCTTGCTCTCCATCGCCTAAAACTCAAATTTTTGATAATTAAAAGATTTTTTGATGAAATTGATATTAACGGATCGACAAGAAACAACATAATAAAGCAATTGTATCGATTTTATTATGATAAAAATGAAATGAATCTCAAATTAATGCTTTCTACCAAACGGATCAATGAACGAGTTCAACGGTTGATGGATAGAGATGGGGTAATTGAAAATGAGGATATACTTAATGCCTTATCATTTAAAGTTTATTTAAATGATAACGAAAGAATTAAATTCATTATGAGAGAAATAAAAGCATCATTATTTATCTCTAAATTAATGTTTGCTAAAATAGATGTCCTTTCTCCATTTTCTAAGGCAAAAAATAGTGCAGTAAATCCAGAAGAATTAATGATTAGTCAAGATTTTCTACCGGAATTAATTCCAGCAATTTCTAAATGTATAAAAGACGCGAAGTTAGACCAACTTAAAGAATTATTATTGGCATTAAATTTTATGACCGAAAATGTATTTGAAAGCATAAATAATGCAATAGAAATTGCTTCAGGTGGAGAAATCATTTTGCAAGGAGAAGAAACAATATTTTCTTTAGGAAATATTTTTACAGTATAAAGAAAGATAAGGGTTTTATCTCTATTTTAATTAGGAGAAATTATTTTGTTGATGATTAATAAGTTATTTATGAAAAATGGATTAAAATTTTAAATTTGAATTAAATCTTTAATATAGTATAGAAAAAAATGGGGAAATGAAATGGAAAAAATTTTAAAAGTAATTAAAAAAGATGGAAAAATAGTTGATTTTGACAAGAAGAAAATTGTAGAAGCTTGTAAGAATGCGGGAGCAAGCAAAGAGGTCGCAAAAAAAGTCGCTGATAAAGTAACAGAGGAACTACCAAAAATAAAAAGCTCAAAAATAAGAGAATTAGCTTTAAAAGAACTTGAAAAACTCGATTCTGATACGGCAAAAGCATGGATACAATATGATATCCGAAAAAAACAAGAAGCAGAATCTACTTTTGACGTTCGATAAGTTTTAGTATTATCTTAAAACCAAAACCATTTTTCAAAAAGGATTTAGTTTATTCATAAAATAAGTTGTTTTTCTTAGCTTTCTTAATATAATCAAATAATTCCTCATCTGTATTTTGATGGAAATCATCGTAATATGATCCTACAGCAAATGAATATGATTTAATAATAGAAGGACAAATCAACTCATCATATACCTTTTTCACTTTTTCAATACTACTCTCTGGGCAGACAGGGATCGCTAAAATAACTTTTTTAGCTCCTAGATTTTTTAAGTATTTCCCTGCAACTAAGGCAGTATATCCGGTTGCAATTCCATCATCTATTACGAATATATTCTTATTTTTAACATCAAGTTGCTTTCCTTTAGAATATTTTTCGATTCGGGTCTCTACTTTTTCTAATGCATTATTTTTTAATTCATTTAGATTTTCTTGATCAACTCCATAATATAGAATCCTCTCATTTATTTCATACGTTCCATCAGCAGCAATCGCGCCAATGGCAACTTCTGGATTGTTAGGATGAGCTAGTTTTTTTGTTATCACAAGATTAAACGGAATATCTAATTCTTTTGCCACAGAAAATGCAACAGGTACTCCTCCTCTTGGAATTGCTAGTATTATGAATTCTTTTATAGGTTTTGGAATCTCTTTTCTAATTTTATTAGCTAAAACCTCACCAGCTTTTTTTCTATTCTCATATTTCATATAATTTACCTAAGAAATTCAAAATTCCTTTGCTATTTACTTCAAATATGTAGATTTAGATTTTATATATTCTGATTAAATTTTAAAAATTGATGTAGGATAATATAAAATTAGATTAATTTCAGAGATATCCCGATTTTTCTGATTCTAAATTTATGAGAGTATGATTTTTTCCACTAAAAAATAGAAAAAAACACACCCTCCTAAATATATAAGCATAATTATGAAGGCAATGGGAAGCTTATATAATTGGTTTTTGTCTACTATATAGATAAATCCTAAGTAACTACTCAAACCTAATATTATTTCTGGAAAGATAACATAAACAGCCAAATGATTAAATAAAGTAAATACATTCTGAGGATACCACGACCCTATTATCCAGATCGACGCTTCTGAAATAGTAAATATTAAAAAGGAAATTAACGCCACAAACAAACTGCTTTTAATATATGTGGTTCTCTCCTTCATTTGAATTCCTGAATAAACAATAACAAATAAGGGTATTGCCCAAAGACCAATCATATAACCAGAAACTGTTCCGATTTTAAATAATCCATCTTCAGGAAAGACTAAGATATTTAATTCAGCAGACAAGACCCAATCTGGAAATACTTGAAAAATGCTAATTAAGAAGGAAAAAAACCAAATATCCCTCCAATCTTTATAATCTCGTATAGAGCTAAATAACAAACTTCCGAGATTATAAATAATAACTAATATAAATAATTTCCAACCTATTTCGATTAATGGAATTATTAGAATTATTACAGAAAGAAATCCGAAGATTATATGAAATATTAATGCTTCTTTTTCTTGTTTATTTAAATTCATTTTATGACATTTTTTAATCTTATTTTGAGATAATATTAATTAAGGTTTTCCTAAAAATAATTCTTAATTGAAATTTTAAATTAATAATCCAACTCTTGCGGAATATTTTAAGATTTGAGGAAATCTTGATAAAACAAAATTAGAATAAGACTTTATGCTTTTTTATAAGTTATAAATAAATGAAAATGCCTATTATAAATTTGAATCCCAAGTTTTTTATAAATTCATCTCCGATTTTTAGATAAGCAACTTTAGAATATAGATTTCAAATTCATTATAAAAATAATTAGGAAGTGGTGTGAAAAATGACAATGAATTTAACTCAGATTGAAGTTATATCTGCAGTTTTGGCAGAAGAATTACTAGATGAGGGGATTAAAACTATCGAACAACTCGCAGCTTCAACTCCAGAAAAAATATCGAAAATTGCTGGTGTATCGGTTATCATTTCAGAAGAATGGATTGCGAAAGCTAATACATTTTTGAGAAATAAGGAAGAAGCAAAAGTTCCTCCAGGAGAAAAATTAACGAGTAAATATTCCATGAAGACTACAACAAAACGAGATATAGAAGAGAATAAAGAATAATTAACTTTTGAATGAAAAGTGGTTATAAGAATTTCAATAGATAAATCCTAATTTATTCAATTGAAGTCGTAATGATGATTATTCTAAATTTTAAAAATAAATTAAAGATTAATTATATATATTAAAAAATAGAACTAAATACTACAAAATCTCCTAAAAGAGAGATTAAAAAAATGTCTGAAATTAATTTTGAAATCACTTGTTTTGATAAGCCAGGACCGAATAACACAGATAAAGCCTTGAAGATAGCAAAAAAATATGCACAGGACCTCAATATAGAAGATATTGTATTAGCAAGCACAACTGGAACAACTGCGGAAAAGGTATCTGATCAATTTGATCTAGAGAAGTATAATGTAGTGGTTATTACTCATTCTTACTACTTTGTTGGAAGTAAGATACGACAAGAGTTTGACGAGACAAAAATGGAGGAATTAAAACAGAAAGGTCTCAAATTCCATGTGGGTACGCATGCCATGAGTGGTATAGAACGCGGACTAAGGATAAAGAAACAACCATGGATCTTTGTCGATTTATTGGCGAGAGTAATGCAAAATATTGTATGTCAAGGATTTAAAGTATGTATCGAGATTGCTAGTATGGCGGCTGATGCTGGCTTAATACCAGATTTAGATCGTGATATTATTTGTATTGCAGGAACTGGAAGGGGTGCGGACACTGTTTGTATCATACAACCAGCACCAACCAGCGAATTTATGGATTTGCGAGTAAAAGCTATTTTATGCAAACCTAAATAACAAATAGAAAGTAATTAAAACTAATAAAAAGATTAAATAATTTTTAATTTTTTTCCAACTTTTTCAATTGAACTTAATGCATTATCTAAATCTTCTCGAGAGAGTAAGAAATTCATTTGAACCCGTATTCTTGATAATTCTTTTGCGACCATAGGAAACACTATAGGAGTTGTATAAATATTTTCTTCTCTAAATAAGATATCTGCTAAGTCTTGTGCAGGTCCAGGGTCACCAATTATTAAAGGGATTATAGGTGTTTCTGATGCTCCCGTGTCGAAACCTAAGTTTTGTATTTCTTGTTTAAAATAATTTGTATGATCCCATAATGTTTTAACTCGAGAATTATCTTCTTGAACAACTTCTATTGCTGCAATACATGCTGCAACAACACTTGGAGGATGAGCTGTACTTAAAAGATAAGTTCTGCTTTTATTTTTCATGAAATCAATTAGATTTTCTGAACCCGCAATAGTTCCCCCAAAGACGCCAAATCCTTTAGACATTGATCCTCCTTCGATTTGAACTCTTCCTTGGAGTCCAAAATGATCAACTATTCCCTTTCCACTGTAATTTTTTCCCAGAACCCCTTCCCCATGACAATCATCAACAAACACCATTGCTCCATAATCTTCAGCTAAATCAGTAATATCTTTCAATGGAGCGATGTCTCCATCCATGCTGAATACTCCATCAGTTGTAATTAAAATGCGTCTTGCTCCTTTTTTATCAGCTATTTCTAGTTGCTTTTCCAAATCAGAAACATCATTATGTTTATAGACATAACGTGTTGCTTTTGTTAGCCTAATTCCATCGATTATTGATCCATGATTGAGTTCATCAGAGATTACAGCATCATCCTCAGCTATTATTTGAGGTATAAGTCCTGAATTAACTGCAAATCCTGTTTGACATAATGCAGACGCTTCTACTTCTTTAAACTCTGCTAATTTCTCTTCAAATTGTCTTGTTAAATCAAAAGTACCAGCAATCACTGGCACGGCTCCAGCACCAGCTCCATATTTTTTAACTGCATCAATCATCTTTTCTTTTAATCTAGGATGAGTTGCAAGCCCGAGATAATTATTTGTGTTCAACATTAATACGTCTTTTCCATTTACTTTGCAATGTGGTTGAGAGGCATTTTCTAAGTGTCTTATTTTCCAGTCTAAATCACTTTCACGTAAATCCTCCATCTCTTCTTTAAGAAATGCTAATGGATCCCTTTTCATATATATCACTACAAATAGTAAAATTCTTTATGATTATCTATTATTCCATATTATATAATTTTTTAATATTATTATTATTGTTTTAATGGATGGGTTTATTTTGGGAATACAATAAATTTTTCTTAATCTATAAATTATGAATTATATTTTATTTTGGAAATTTAGATGATGTAAATGCGAATACTTGTGATTGGAAGTGCCGGTCAAATTGGGAGTGAATTAGTCCCTAAGTTATGGGAAAAATATGGCTTTTCAAACATAATAGCATCTGATATAAAATATTCTGTGGAGAGCCATAAAAATGATGATAAAATTTATTTAGATGTATTGGACAGAGAGAATTTATCAAAAATTATTTCTAAATATGATATTGATATCATTTATCACTTAGCATCAATTTTATCGGCAAGAGGTGAGGAAAACCCACCTAAGACTTGGAATGTCAATATGTATGGTTTATTAAATATTTTGGAAGTTGGAATAAAATATGATATCAAGAAAATTATTTGGCCGAGTTCAATAGCAGCATTTGGACCATCATCCCCAAAGGAAAATACACCTAATGAGACCATTCTAAAACCCATAACAATGTATGGTATAACAAAAGTTAGTGGAGAATTACTGCTTAATTATTATAAATTAAAATATAATCTTGATGTAAGATCAGTTAGATTACCCGGTATTATTTCAGCAGAAACAAAACCCGGAGGAGGAACTACTGATTATGCAGTACAAATTTTCTATGAAGCTATTAAGAATAATAAATATACTTCTTATGTGAGTAGAAATACAATTTTACCAATGATGTACATGCCAGATTGCATCGCATCTCTTATTAATATTATGGAAGCAGATAAAGAGAATCTCACACGGTGTGTTTATAATGTGAGTGGTATGAGCTTTTCAGCAGGAGAATTGGCAGATGAGATCAAAATAAAAATCCCAGATTTTGAGGTCAATTTTAAGCCAGATGAGAGACAATTAATCGCAAACTCGTGGCCAAAAAGCATAGATGATTCTTTTGCTCGAAAAGAATGGAATTGGAATCCTAAATACAATCTTTCTTCAATGACAGAAGATATGATTGAAAAATTAAAGGAAAAATTATTATAAAAATGCTTTCACATAATTGAAAATTAATTAAATCTAATCTTGGTTAAATTATATCTTTAAGAATTTTTTTTAAAATTTCATTGAATGTTGATTTATTTTTAATTTATTTGAGTAATTTGCATTCCATATTTTAAGAAAAGATTTAAATGGGAAAAAAAATCATAAAAATATGATATATTATATTAAGGATCTTTTATGTATTTTATATTTATAAATATAATAAGCCTTATTATTGGCTATTTTATTGGTTCCATTAATCCTGCTTATATTTTTGGAAAATTAAAAGGTATAGACATAAGAGAAGTTGGAACTAAAAATGCTGGAACTACGAATCTTTACCATACTTTTGGGGCAGCTTACGCAGTGCCAACAGCAATTTATGATACTTTGAAAGGATTATTAGCTATGTCTCTTTCTTGGATTTTGGGGGCGAATTTCATTTTTATGAATCTTAGTGGTCTATTAGTTATTGTAGGACATATATTTCCATTTTATTTGAAATTTAAGGGAGGACAAGGAGTTGCGACTGCAACTGGTATTATGCTTTTTTATTTGATCGATTATATGTTTTTAATCAATTGGGTTGATTTTCTTTTCTTTCTTGCATTTATGCTTATATTGGTTGGAATATTCGCATATGTGACTAAAACTGGCGAATTTTTATCAATTCTCTTATTACCCATATTTGGTTATTATATATATCTACAATATCCTAATGAACCCTATAATCCATTTTTATGGATCATTCTCTTACATATCATCTCAATCGGGCTGTATAATATAATAAGCAAAAAATTAATTGTTATAGATGATGAGGGGTTTAAAAAACATAAATGGCGCGTTTTAGCTCGTCCTTTTGCTGTTTTGTTTATTATTTTTCATTACTACTTGGATGATGTAGTATCTGTGTCGATTGTTGGTATTGTTGCTTTAGCTTTTATATTTCTTGATATCATAAAAATTTTAAGTAAGCAGACTCAAGATATATTCTCAAAAAAAGTAAAAGCCGTGTTTAGAAAAGGTGAATTAACAAAATTCTCCTCCATGACAGCATTTTTAGTTGCAGCTTTTATTACTATGCTTATTTTTGAGAAAAACATAGCTATTACATCACTCGCTTTTATAATATTTGGAGATATATTCAGTAAAATATTTGGTTTAGGATTTGGAAAAATAAAGATATTTGATAAAACGCTGGAAGGGTCTTTAGCTTATTTAGGATGTGTCTTAATTTGTTGCTATGTTCTATATTATACAATAGGAATGAATTTTTATATCTTGTTGATTGGAGCAATTTCCGCTCCAATAATAGAAATATTTTCGATCAATGTAAACGATAACTTTACCGTACCACTAATTTCTGCCACGGTAATGACTGTTGGTGTCTTTTTTGGGCTTTAGTATCTAAAATTTTATGAATTTTATATTCTAAAAGAACCTCATTAATCTGAAAAAGATCTAAATTGGTAGATTTTAGATGAAGATTTAAGATTTAATAGGGTATAAATCCTAATTAGATTATTAGCTATAATAATATGTGAAATTAAGAAATTTCAATTAAGTGGTGAGAAAAATGCAAATTGTATTTCATGAAAAATATTTTAATAGCGATTATGCTATGGATCCCGCGGCAGATGAGGGAAGGATAAGAAGTATTATGAATATTATTTTTAACAAGGATATGTATAAGATAATCAAACCAGAACAAGCGTCCGAAGAAGATATTTTGAGAGCACATACTCAACGACATTTAGATTATATTAAAAAAGATAAATTATTATATGAGATGGCTTCATTAGCAGCGGGAGGTGCGATACTAGCGGCTGAAGAAGCCACCAAAGGTAATCCTACTTTTGCCGTGATCCGCCCTCCTGGACATCATGCATCTGCAGACTCCTGTTGGGGATTTTGCTTCTTTAATAACATAAGTATAAGCTTATTAAAGCTTTATTCTGAAAAAAAGATCAAATCTGCCTTTATTTTAGATTTTGATCTTCACACTGGAGATGGAAATATAAATATTCTTACTAACAGAAAAGATGATTTTAAAGTTAAAATCCTAAATCCGAGATCAGGGGAAAGAATAGCTTATCTAAATGAAGTCAGAGAATATATGGAAAATTTAGAAGATATTGATATTTTTGTAGCCTCCGCTGGATTTGATGAAGGGATGGAGGATTGGGGTCATAAATTATATCCAGAGGATTATACTCGCTTGGGAGAATTAATGAAGGAGTATTCTGAGCGTATATGTGAGGGGCGCCGTTATGCTCTATTAGAAGGGGGTTATAATCATTCGGTGCTCGGAAAAAATGTATATGCGTTCTGCCTAGGTTTCCAATGATATAATTACAAAAGGTAATGTGCCAAATAATAATAAAAATAAGCGTTTACAATTTTATTTGATCTTCTCCACTATGGTCGTGATCATGATCGCAAGAATCGCAACTTATTCCAAAAAGAAATGGATTTGGTTGAGGATCAGGGGTTAGATTTGTTTCTCTTATTTTAACTTTGAAATATAAAAGTTTTCCCGCTAAAGGCGGGTTCATATCCACATATATATAATCATCTTCGATTAATCTTATCCATCCTAGTGAACTCATCCCATTGGGGGCCATTACTTCAACTTTTTGACCTAATTCTAATTTTTTCTCCCCTTCCACTTTTTGTTTAGGAATTTTTTCCACTAATAAAGGATTAAATTCTCCATAAGCTTCTTGAGGTGTGAGAGTAAATTCTTTTTCTTCTCCTTTATCCATTCCAATAAGCTGATTTTCAATTGCAGGAAGTATTTGTCCCGCTCCTATATGTATTTTAACAGGATTTTCTTCTCCATTTTCAGTGGAATAAATAACTCCTCCTTCTTTATCCATTAAAATATAATCTATTTTAACAACATCGCCATTTCTTATTACCATACCTTTTACTCCAATATTTATTAGTAACTTAACGATATTTAAATTATTGAATCAGTGCTTAATTTATAATCGATTATAAAATAAAAAAATTAATATTTGCTAATTTAATATAACCTATTCGATTATCTAATTACTTTTTAAAATATAAATGATATTTTGTAAAAAATTCGTTTTATATTTTGTGATCATCAGATAAATATGAAAATAAAATAAAAAAAAGAAAAAGGATAAAATTCATTTGATATGAAAGAATTTTTCTTCAAATTCTGGTTTTCCTTTATATTTTTGCATAAATAATAAGGGTGCTTTATCAATATTTTTATAAAAATATGAAGGTACGTGAATTCCTGCCTTTTCTAAGCCATCTCTAAGATCTTCTACAGAAGGAGGACATCCATTAATAGCAATTAACTCATTAATATTAGGATGGTCACTATGTTTTGAACACTGGCATTGTCCAAGGAGGATAGTTTTATTATTTCCTTCAGTGGGTTCCATATTTTTCCCGGTTAATATTTCAATATTATCAAAGGGTTCACCCTTATAAGCTTGCATTATAGCCGTTAGAACAACTCCATTCAATATAGAACAAAAAGTACACATCGATTCATCATATTTATGATATTTTATTCCTTCTATACCTGCCTTAGCATATGGGAGAGGAAGAGTATTATTTTCCTTATAAATATAGTCCCACTCATGATGGTTCGCTAAATCTTCGATATTATCACCCAATACTTCTATATCAGATAAATTAGGAGTACGACTTCGATCTTCTGCTGCTTGAACTAAATAAGGAACATTTGATGGATCGATACCTAACAAGTTTGCTCCAACTAGATCAGCAGAAAGAATATCTCTGGAAGCTACTAAAACATTACTCCTATGTGCTTTTCCATCCATCGCAGGGCCTCTTTCAATGGTATAAATTCCATCTAATATTGTCAAACATAGAGGAATTTTGTTTGCTAGTTGAGCTACATTATAATGTAAATCATGTTCTGGATTTGCACTATGAAATTTTTTTCGAGATGGTATATTTATCAATCCTTTCAAATTTTTGATGCCTAAGCTCACAACACATTGAGCATGTGTTTTAAGGACTGGTAAATTAACCAAGAAGTCTGAATGGAGCATATCTGCGTTCATTTTTGCGGAAACATTTTCAGTAAGATAAACTCTTTCGAAAGGTCTATCAAAAGTATTAAGTACTTCTATCCCAAATTTATCTTTTAAAGTATAATACCCTAAGGACTGAAAGGCATCTTTTACTGTTTCTTCATCATCTTTCTCTTCAGTTATAATTCCTTCTCCAATAGAAATGTTAGAAAAACCATTCTCGACGAGAATCCTTACAACATCCTCCACAACTCTGCTCGTAGTTATCATTCCCCATTTGGGAAAATCACAATGGCGGTTCCAATAAACTACATTAGGTTTAATGAAGATTTTTGAATTTTTAGGAACATTATCCAATCCATTAATAAGGTCTATTAAATTTTTAACTGATTCATATGGTTCTTTATATTCTAATACAGAAACTTGATATTTTGTCATAATTATTAACTCTATATTATTTCAATATTATTATTATTGAATTTAATTCTTAATAAAAAATAAATGATTTAGTTTAATAATGGGTTTTGATATTTTTTTATTTTTTTAAATATTTAACAGCAGCTTTCAATGATTTTTTTAGCTATTACAATTCTAAATTAAAGGAAATTAAACTAAAATTCGAAATTTAAAAAAAAGAGAAGTTTAGAAAGTAAAATTAAAAGATTATATCGTTTTTTCGCCCATAATATTTTACAATTTCAAAAGAAATTATGCAGATTAAAGAGATTAGAAAACATACTAACCAATCTTGCCAGGTAAGAAACATAAACATAAAATTTATACCTACTGCTGCTAGGGTAGTCTGGACTCCAGGTATGTAAATTAACATTATCAGAATCGCAAATAGAAATCCCGTAATAGAAAACATTAGCCGAGTTCTATCTTCCTTCAAGCTTTTTAATAAGGATTTATTGGGCCTTCTTATTTGAAATACTAAAGAAGTTTCACAGAAAAATAGTGTCACCATCAACATTGTTAATGTTTTACCATTTATTCGATCTGTGAGAGTTCCAAATTCGCTACCACTTGTGTAAAGATAAAAATCATTCCATTCTCCGAATTCATAATTTTCGGGAAATAAAGGGTAGGCCCCTGTAATAGTTATGAAATAGACTAACAACATCGAAATTGTTAATAAAATCCCGAATGCGAATAATAGAAGAATTGTGTTTTTGGAAAGTATTTCCTCAGAGTTTCGGGGTTTTTCATTCATTACGTCACCTGAGGTTTTATCAAATGTTAATATTAACCCTGGAAATGTATGGAGCGTAATTGAAAGAAATATCCATTGAAAATAAAATATCTCTGGTTTAAGAAAATATGGTAATTCAAAAATGACAGCGAGAATAAATTGAACAATTCCTTCAAATAAATTAATACAAATATAGAAAAATACAATCGCACGAATCTTTGAAAAAATACCCCTTCCTTTTTGGATACCAGTTACAATTGAATTAAAAGAATCATCTGAAATTACCATATCTGAAGCTTCTTTTGCTACATCCGTTCCTTGAATTCCCATCGCAATACCAACATCAGCCATATTTAATGCTAGAGAATCATTAACTCCATCTCCAGTCATGGCTACCACTCGATTTTCCTCTTTATATCTCTTAATGATATCTTCTTTATTTTTCGGGGATACACGAGCAAAAACTTTTACGTGATTAAATTCTTCTGATGATTCTAATTCATTTATTTGGCTCCCCTCAATAACTTTGTCATTCTCATTTTTTATTATTGATATTTGTTTTGCTATAGCTTCAGCTGTAATCTTTGAATCTCCTGTGATCATCAAAGTTTTAACTCCTGCTTTTTCACATGTTTCCACAGATTCTCTTACTCCTTCTCTTGGAGGGTCTAAAATAGTGACGAATCCTAAATAAACCATATCCGATTCAAATTTATCTCTATTCTCATCCGAGAGTTCAGGCAACATATAAAAATCTTTATAACAAAAACTTAATACACGATAACCTTGTGAGGCATAACTCTGGATTAGATCATTTACTTCTTTTCTCAGTTCATCAGTAAATTCTTTTTCAGTACCTTTATAACAGATTTGATTACATCTCGGTATAAGTATTTCACTTGCTCCTTTGGAAAATGAATAATTTTTTTCATCTTTTTTATATATTTTAGTCATTCTTTTTATCGAAGAATCAAATGGATATTCTTTCACGAAATCATAATCTTCTAAAAGATAATCTCCCATAATCTTTTGAAAAAGAACTACTAAAGCCCCCTCAGTTGGAGATCCAATTACTTTCCAGTTATTGATAATTTTAGCCCCTTTTCCCGAACTTTCAATCTCTGACTTGACAAGGGCAGAATTATTGTTCAAAAATCCAGAAATTAATAATAATTTTAAAAAGGGATAATCTTCGATATGCTTAATATAACTTGGGTTTTTTTTATCATCAATATTAACGATCTCTCCTTCTGGTTTGTATCCACTTCCTGTGATCTTAAAAATTGAACCATTTGAATAAATATGTTGTACAGCCATTTGATTTTTAGTTAAAGTGCCCGTTTTGTCTGAGCAGACTACGCTTACTCTGCCAAGACTGTCTACAGATGCTAGGTTTCTAATTATCACCCCTTCACGAGCCATAGCTAAAACACCTGTTAGTAAAACAATTGTAATTAATAAGGGTATATTAATTGGGAGTATATCTAAGGCTGAGTTCAAACTTATCACAATCTCATTCTCAGTAAAGCCTCTTGTGACCCATTTAAAGAATAAAATAACTAGCCAAAGCACAATTACAGCAATACCCAGCCATTTCCCAAAATGATTCATTTTTTTTTGAATAGGGATTTCAGTGGTTCCTGCCTTCTTTAAGCCCTCAGATATCTTTCCTATCTCTGTTTCCCCGCCAATTTTTACAGAAATCGCTCTTCCATTTCCCATAGTGACATATGTTCCATAGAATATCATATTCTTTCTGTCTTGGATTGGTCTTGTATCTTCTATTGCTTTTCCTTCTGAATCCTTTTTTACCGGTTCACTTTCTCCAGTTAATGATGCTTCATTTAATTCTAGATTAGTGCCTGAAACAATTCTAGCATCTGCCGGTATCTTATCTCCTTGATTAATAACTAACAAATCTCCTTTAGTAACTTCTCGAGTTGGGATTTCCATTTTCTTCCCTTCTCGTATAACAGTGGTGGTGGGAGCAGCTAACTCTTGTAAAGCTTTTAGTTTTTTCTGAGCTCTAAATTGCTGAATAATGGCAACCAAGCAATTTAATAGAACTATTCCTAATGTTAAAGCAACAATTAAAAGATTTCCCCTAAATCCAAGAAGACTTGCTAATAATAATATTAATGCTCCTAATAAATAAATAACAATTAACCAATTGAATAAGGGCGCTAAATAAATCTTTACGAAACTTCTCTTATATTCTGGAAGTTCATTATATCCATATTGCTGAATTCTCTCTTGAACTTGTTTCTCGGTGAGACCTTTTGTAGGATCTGTATCGAGTTCTTCATAAAGACTATCTAAACGTAATTTATAATAATTTTGATCAATTTCCATAGAGATCTACTTTAATGTTTATTTAAACTATATAAGAACATAAGTTATCTTTTAATAATGATAATAAGACTATAAAAGATAAGTTTTAAAAATTTTTAGAAAAATACTACTAAAAAAAATTTCCCTTTTTATGGAAATAATACTTATACATTTCTATACCAATAATTCCTGGGGATGCAAATAAAATACACATAAGCCAATCAGTGAAAGATAAAAATAGGAAATTTAGTTGGAAATTTAAACCTAAAATATTATTAATGACATTATTAACAGGATATGAAAATAAGACTAATAGAATATGAATTAGGAGTGTAAATAAGACCACTAAAAATAATTTCAATGAGAATTCCTCCTTAATACTTTTTATAAGTTGTTTATTTGGTCGCCTAAATGTCCAAATGAATGTGGTTTCCGCAATATATAACGTAGTAATAAACATTGTTCGTGCTTTCTGGTCAATTAATTGCTTTGGTGTAAAACTAGTTATATAACTTAGGTTTGGGTTTAAATTATATTTATTCAGTGGAAATCCACCAGCTAGAGTTATTTGTAAGACAAGTATTAGACCTATTCCTATTAGGAATGCTTGAAGAATTAACATTTTCCACATATTTTTATTTAAAATACCCTCATCATTTCTAGGAGGTTCTTTCATTATATCTTTTGGATATGTATCAACAACTAAAGCTAAAGAAGGTAATGAATGAACTATCCCAAAAATATAGATATGTTGCCAATTTGAGATGAATAAATCAAAAAATGGAGAAAATTCATAAGCGAAAAAAATCAGACCTTCCATTAAATTAAGACATATAAAAAAGTATATAATCGTCCTAATACGTGAAAAGAGCCCCCGTCCAACCTCAATACCCTTTCTAATAGAAATGAAATTATCATCTGAAATTACCATATCGGATACGTCTTTTGCAACGTCTGTTCCAGTTATACCCATTGCAATTCCACAATTAGCCAATTTTAACGCAAGAGAATCATTAACACCATCTCCAGTCATAGCAACTACCTTTTTTTTCTTCTGATAATTATTAACAATAATTTCTTTATCTGATGGTTGAACTCGAGCGAATACAGTTATTTTCTCAAAATCTAATTCATCTATATTCTTCATTTCATTACCTTCGATTACAATATCACCAGGATTAAAAATTCCTACCTCAGAAGCAACAGTTTTAGCTGTAGAAGGATGATCTCCTGTGATCATAGTAACTTTAATATTAGCTGATTTACAATCTTCTACAGCTCCCTTCACTCCATCTCTAGGTGGATCAATGATGGAAATAACTCCTAATAAAATAAGATCTTGTTCTACTTCCTCCCTCTTTTTCATATGAATATCATCATCAAAATCAATATTTTTATAAGCTATGGCTAAATTTCTATAACCCATATTCCCCTTTTTCTCTATTTTTTTGATTATATCACTTTTCATCATATTATCCAATATTTGTTTCTCTCCTTCAATTTCGATAAATCTTGAAAGATTTAATATAATTTCGGGCGCACCTTTTGAGAATGCATATATTTTTGATTCATTACTATTACGTTTACAAATAGTGGTCATTCTCTTGATTTCTGAATTAAAAGGAAATTCTATAAGAATATCATAGTTACTTCTAATATCATAAATAATAACTCCAAATTTTTCAGCTAAAACTAATAATGCTGCTTCTGTAGGTGAACCTAACGCCTTCCTAACTGCTTGAGATTTAATATTATGTTTTTTAATTTTCACATCTTCATATATCAGCTTAGCGTTATTATTTAATACCATCGAATCAATGAATTTTGAATAAGTGGGTTTGTTATTCAAACGAAATTTCTCTCCATCTTTCAAAACTTCACCTTCTGGATCATAGCCAGAACCAGTTACCTTTAAATCCTCATAATTAATCCACATCTCTTCAACTGTCATTTCATTTTTAGTAATGGTTCCAGTTTTATCAGCGCAGATAACTGAAACCCTTCCCAAAGACTCTATTGAAGATAAATTCTTAATAACAACTCCACTTTGAGCCATATTTAATACACCTGTTATTAAAACTAAAGTGACTAATAATGGTAAATTAATTGGCATGATATTCATTGCTCGCAATATTGAGTCTGTAAGTGCATTGGAAACCTCTTGATTTAAAATTGTCAATTTGTAAATGATGAGAACGGTAAGATTAATCAGAACGATTGTACCTAAGACATAGCCTAATCTATTTAGTTTTTTAGTTAAAGGAATCTCT
This sequence comes from Promethearchaeia archaeon, assembly GCA_046497275.1. Taxonomy (GTDB): domain Archaea; phylum Asgardarchaeota; class Lokiarchaeia; order Sigyniarchaeales; family SOKP01; genus TEKIR-8. Next base: position 109,047 of record JAWOFX010000057.1, read on the forward strand.
TCTATCGATCCCATTTGATTGAGAGATTCCGATATTTGTCCTATTTTTGTCTCTTTCCCAGTACTTGTAATAACGACTTTAGCTCTTCCCGTATGTATATAAGTGCCCATAAAAACCATATTTTTTTGATCTTGTATAGGAATATCTTCTCTTTCAGGAATTTCTTCATTCTTTTCTATAGGCTCACTCTCGCCGGTCAAGGGAGCTTCATTCACAGATAAATCACTTGAATTAAAAATCCGTCCATCAGCGGGAATTTTAGAACCTTGATCTAATAAAACAATATCCCCTGGAACAATATCTCGAGAAGGTATTTCTTTTTGCTCATTATCACGAATGACTGTACTATTCAAAGCGGAAATTTTTTTGAGTGAATCTAAGGCCTTTTGAGCTCTATATTGTTGAATTATAGCAGTAGAAGAGTTAATGAACACTACTGTAAAGGTAATAATTGTTTCTGAAGGGGAACCAAGAATTATTATTGCAATCCCTGCGATGATAAGTATTAGAATTAAAAAATTAAATATTGGCGCTAAATAAATCCTCCATAGATTTCTTTTAACCTCTGGTAATTCATTATACCCATATTTTTCTATTCTTTTATTAACTTGTTTTGGATCTAATCCCTTTTTCGGATCAGTATTAAACTCTAATAATAATTGGTCGAGTGATTTATTATAATAATTTGAAATCTTTTTGGAAGATTTATTAATCATTTTTTTAGTCTTTAATATTTAGAGAATAGGGTACATAATTTACTAGATTAATAAATATCAAAAAATTCTTGTATTAAAAAGTTTGATATTTTGTTAAACTACCAGTTATTCAATTACTGAAGAATAATATTATCTAGTGTTATTCGAAAATAAGTTTTTACCAAATAAAATTCTCATTCTAATTCTAAAGTTTCCGGATCTCCAAGCATTTTAATTAACAAATGATGTTTTTTTCTAATAGTAGTACTTGAAAAGTTAGTAACTTTTTCTATAAGACTTTGGATAAAGATTTTTTTATATTCTTTATCTAATGTTTGAGCTATATAATAGAGTAATCCAGCGGTGAATGCTTTATAATTTAAATTTTTAATTTGACTATAAGGAATTATTTTTAGGATTTTATCTAGCCTAAGTAACATATCAATCTTCAATTTGTCGAATTGTTGTTTATTTTCGAAATTTTCTTTAATCTGCTCATAGGGAATATCATTAATATTTTTCTGGAATAATATTTTTATTTTTTTTTTAATCTGTAGTTCCAATTCTGTTTTATTAATAGATTTATCTTTCTTGCGATTTTCAGCTTTTATAATTTTTAAAATTGCATCATTTAGCATTTTTTTATTGATTTTATGCCCTAATTCATTGCATACATCAATATATTCTTCCAATCGTACGTTAGTTGTGTCTTTTATTTCCATCCATACAATCGCAAGAAATATAATAACCATATTTTCATGCGATTTCTTGTAATTTTTCAGATAATGGAGATATCTATCTTTTATTGCTTGAAATTTCACTTGATTGATATTCAATCCTATATCATATCCCTTCAAAAGGTCGATAGTTTTTTTTTGTTCAATAAAACTGGTTTCATAATCTTTAAACCATTTATCAATTGTTTTTATCTTATCATATTTACGCTTAACCTTTGGATCTTGCTTAGCTTTTGAGTCTCTAATTCTTATTCTACGTTCATAATCTTGTTGAGACTGATCGTAATAATCAATATGATTACCATTTCTTTCGAAATTTATGTATTCATGAAGGATTAACCCACAATCTTGGCAAATAAGATATCCTTTTTCACGTTTAACATTCTCATGGGGACATTCTAACATTTTTTTCTTATCTTTTTTATTTTTATCCTTCAAGAAAATAATCCAAATTAGATTTTATATTTACTATTAATGAAATTTTTGAAATACAAAAAAAATAATTCAAAAAATTTATTTAAATCTTTATATAATAAGAAATTAGACTATTATTTCAAACTATCATTACAAAAATGTTTGATATCAAATAGGTTTTGATTATATATGAAAAGAGAGATTATTTCAAACAATATAAAAATCTTTGGAGGATTTTTATTTATTATTATGTCTGTTTTAGAATTGATTAATTTATCTTTTATTCTTTTTACACCATTTAAAATAAATGATACTTCAACAGCCTTTGCAAATTTAATTTTGCAACTTGATTATGGCGTCTTATTTAGTTTTATTTTATGGTTTACACTAGTTATGGTTATATTTTTCTTTTTAATAAATGGTTTTTATTTTGTAAAAATTTCAAAAAATGAATTAGAATCATTTGAATATTCTAAACACATCTTTTTGATGGGTTTGATTCTTCTTCTTTTAACATTTTTTAAAATGTGTATAATATACTTTATTGAAATTGGAGAAATTATAATTGGTGGGGAAATGATTCAATTGGAATCTGCGCTTCAAGATTTTAATTATATGCCAATATATTCATTCTATATGTGGCGTTTGTTAACTGTATCAGATTGTTATCGGCTTACATTTGGATTAGTTATGGGAGGATTTGGCTTATATTGGCATTTAATTGAGGAAAAAAGAATTAAGCCTGATGAGGCATAATTATTAGAAAAAATAGAATAATTAAATAATCTAAATATTTACTAAAATTGAAAAATATCTAATATCTAAAACTATATAAAGGTAAATAAAATGGATTTTTATCATGTGATTAAAAATAGGAGGAGTTATCGGTCTTACCATGACAAAGTACCTGAGGAAGAGAAAATCATCCGGATATTGAATGCTGCTCGTTTAGCTCCAACTTGGGCTAATTTTCAAGGTGTTCATTATATAATTGTGAGGGATCCTGAAAATGTAAATAAGATATGGAAAGCCATAGGGCAAGGAAAAAAGTTTGAGAGCGCTCCTATGTTCATTATTGGATTAATATCCCCCTCAGATTCGGGTAAAAATATGAATGGAGAGAAATACTATGGGGTGGATTTTGGGATATGTTTTGAACATCTTGTTTTAGCATCCACAGCAGAAGATTTAGGTTCATGCTGGATTGGATGGTTTAACGAAGAGAAAATAAAAGAGATACTGGAAATACCCGATAAATATAAGGTCATGGGCTTAACAGCTTTAGGATACCCTAAGAAACAAAAAGATGAAGTTAAAGAGAGGAAGTCTTTGGAAGAAATCGTTCATTGGGAAAAATTTTAACACTCTTTTTTTAATTTGCACATATAAGTTGAAAAACTTATTGTAGGATCAGTTAATTCAATATGGCAAGAATTATTAAAAATTTAAGTCGTGAAAATTAAATAATGGAATAATTTATTTTAAGTATTATAATTTAACTGATATTTCACACTTATAATTATGAGATTAGTAAGGATTAATACTAAAGAAGATGAAATTATTTCTGAAGAGATCACTAAAGAATCAGATTTTTTTCTATTTGGTGCAAGAGCCTTAACTTCAAAAATTGTTAAAGAGGAAGTACCTCCAAAATCTGAGCCTTTTGGGCAAGATAATAAATTAATTATAGCAAATGGATTATTGACCGGAAGTCCATTTCCAAATTCTGCTCGGACCTCAATAGGAGGGAAGAGTCCTTTAACAAGGGGAATTAAGGAATCAAATACAGGCGGGAGGGGGGCCCTGTTATTAGCTCAACATGGAATTAGAGGGTTGGTTTTAGAAAATAAATCTGAAAAGTGGAAAATTATTCTTATCGATGATGACGGAGTTCATTTTAAGAATGGAGAAGAATATAATGGATTAGGAAATTATGAGCTTTCTGAAAAATTATATGAAAAATATGGTAAAAGAATTGGGATATACTCAATAGGTCCTGCTGGAGAAAATATGATGAAAGCATCAACCGTTGCATCTAATGATCTAGAAGGATATCCTTCTCGTCATGCAGCCAGAGGGGGGCTTGGTTCGGTCATGGGTTCGAAGAAAATCAAAGCAATAATAATTAAATTACCGCAAGAGTCTAAAGTAGAAATTAAAAATATTAAGAAATTTAGAGAAATATCAAAACCTTTTACAAAGAGTCTCGCGACTACTAAGGAAACTTTTTCGATATTTGGCACTCCCTTGATGATTAAAGCAATGAGTGAATATGGGGGATTACCTACAAAAAATTTCAGGAAAGGTTCTTATGATAAAGTTGATAAAATTTCAGGAGAAAGATTACATGAGTTAATTTTAGAACGTGGTGGTAAAAATAGATTAGCATGTTGTCCAACCTGCGTAATAAGGTGCTCAAATTTAGTAAATGATGAAAAAGGTGAACATATTACTTCAAGTATGGAATATGAAACAATCGCCATGAATGGTTCTAATTTATTAATTGATGATTTGGATGTGATAGCAAAAATTAATCGTGTTTGTGATGATTTAGGAATTGATACAATCGAATTTGGTGCTACTTTAGGAGTTGCTATGGATGCGGGAAAGGTTGAGTGGGGGGATTCTGAGAAAATTTTTGAATTACTTCATGAAATAGAGAACGGCTCAGAATTAGGAAAATTATATGGAAATGGGGTAATCCATTTAGCAGAAAGAATTGATCATAACAGAGTTCCTCAAGTGAAAGGTCAAGGATTTCCAGCTTATGATCCTCGCGTATTTAAAGCTATGAGTGTGACATTTGCAACATCTCCAATGGGAGCCGATCATACTGCAGGTGCTGCTATAGCTGGCAGATCAGCTAGGCAGGATAAGGATTATGGAGAATTAACAGATAATGAAAATAAATTAGAATTATCATATGAATTACAAATCTATACTGCGGTTCTAGACTCTATGGGATGCTGTTATTTTATTGGACCAAGTTATGAGAATATGGAATTGATTGCTGATGCGCTGAACGCCATGTATGACCTAAATTTAACTCGAGAGGATGTTATAGGTCTTGGTAAGCAGATAATTAAAAAAGAAATAGAATTCAATAGACAAGCAGGTATTACAGAGGAAATGAATAAATTACCAAAATTTCTACGCTCAGAAGGTTCTGAACCTACCCAATTAAAAGTGACATTTCCAGAAGAAACTTTAAAATATTTCTGGAAAAATCTATAACTAATATCATTTTTAATATCTTCTTCAATAATCAAAATTATTTTTTCAAAATACTATATTCAGAAGACTTCCTCTATTTATGTAGTAAGTGGGGGAAAAAAAACCGAAAAAATAATGATTTAACGTAATATCTTTCATATTATTATGAAAAATCTATAAAAATAATCAGGAAAAACTACATTTCAATTAAAAATGTATCTGTTTGATTCATTATTATAATATGATTGAGCTTAATCCAATAATTTAACAAAGTTTAAATATTTCAAAAGAGAATTTCAAATAACATAAATTTATGCAAAATGGAATAAAAATAATGACACAAATAAGATGCAAAAGAATATTATCATACATCTTTATTTTCATACTTTTTTCATCTATGATAACAGTTTCAGCAGTAGTATTATCTAATACTTCCAATTTCCAAACCAGTATTGATAATGAATATAGCTTAAAACAAGGAGGATTCTTGGATAAAGAAATTACACTATCTGTGGGAGATCTTCCTTACTCTGTAGTTATTGGGGATGCGAATAATGATGATCTTTTAGATATAGTGACTCCAAATAAGGGAGATAATAGTATTTCCATCTTACTAGGAAACAGTACTGGAGGATGGGAACCTGAGATAAGAAAGTCCGTCGGACAGAGCCCTAGCAGAGTTGATATTGGGGATGCGGATAATGATGGACTAAATGATATACTTGTTTCAGATAGTTCCGAGCACAAGATAACTATTTTTCTTGGAAATAATGCGGGGGGATGGGAATCGGGAATAAATAAATCTGTTGGAAGGGTGCCTGAGGATGTAAAGATTGGGGATATTAACAATGATTCATTAAATGATATTATTGTTGCTAATAGAGGTGATGATAGCATTTCTATTTTTCATTGGAATGATTCTAGTAGTGATTGGGACCCTGAAATAACCGTTAATTTGGGAATAAGTCTCTATTATATAGATTTGGGCGATGTTAATAATGATACGTTAAATGATATCGTTGCGACAGATAGTAGTAATTCTAAAATTTCTATCTTACTTGCAAATGAGAGTGGAGGATGGAATTCTGAAATTATAAGAGATATGAATAATCACCCTTGGGGTGTTACTATTGGTGACGCTAATAATGATGGGTTAAATGACATCCTAACGGCAAATAAACTAAATGATAATGTTTCAATCTTATTGCAAAGTAATACTGGTGGATGGGAATCCGAAATATCTAAAGTAGTTGGAAATGAACCCCAAAATATAAAAGTTGGAGATCTAAATAATGATACTTATAATGATATAGTCTGTTCAAATTTTCAAGAACAGGATCTTTCAATTTTTTATTGGAATGAAAGCATAAGTGAGTGGAATGATGAAGAGAAAAGAGATGTTAAAAGTGCCCCATACTATGGAATAGATGTTGGTGACGTAAATAATGACGGGCTAAATGAAGTAGTAACACCTTTAGGTTATCTAGATTCAATCAGTATTTTATGTTGGGAGGAGGATGATGAGACTCCTGATGGTAATGGTAATGGTAATGGACAAATTCCAGGGTATCCTATAGTTATAGTTGCGTCTATTTCGATAATATCAATCATTGCTTTAGTCTATAAATTAAGGAAAATCAGATACATCTAAAAATTCTTCTTTCTTTTTTTTCTAATTTTTTTTAAAATCGGATTATAATCATTGCGAGAAAATTTTCACACAATATTGTATACTCCTAACATAGAAATTAGATATAATTCAAAAATCCTTTCTTTCTTAGCATGTATTCAGAAAATAATATTAAGAGGAGTCCAATCATATAAAGAAATAGATTAATTATACTCAAAATCAAAATCAAAATAAAGGGATAAAACCAACAGATAATAATTAAAAAAATCGACGAAATAAAAGAGGAAACGATAAAGATTAGTTTTTTCCTCTTATAAATAGTAAGGGAAAAACTCCAAGATGTAAGAAGGAAAATTTTAACGAGATTACTAAAGATTATATAATCGACTTCAAAAAGAGGAAAAAAACCTATAATTATCATAAAGTTCATCAAAGATGAATAGATGATTAAAATCAAAAAGAGGAGACGGTTATAAGCAGAAAAAAAAGAGAGTTCAAATTTTAATCCTAAATATACAATAAACCAAGGTGTAATAATCAAAATAAGAATAATTTTTTCCCATAATCCACCAATTAGAATTAAATCTGACATAAACTGGGCTAAGAAAACTAAAAATATCAAAATCATTCCTAAAATACGTATTGATAAATACCCTTTCCCTTGGATACTCATTTGAGAAAATATCTAATTTATACTTAATTTAAAATTATTTCGCTTTCCCCTGATCTTTAACAGCCTGAATTGCTTCTTCTATTTTTTCTTGATCTCCAAGATAATAATGTTTTATAGATTTTAATTCATCATCTAATTCATAAACCAATGGAATTCCTGTTGGAATATCTAATTTGATGATTTCTTCTTCAGTTAAATCATCTAAATATTGGACTAAGGCTCTTAGACTATTACCATGGGCAGAAATTAATATTTCTTTTCCCGCTTTTATTAATGGTGCAATGGTTTCATGCCAATATGGTAAAAATCGGTTCACTGTGTCTTTTAGACACTCCGTTAAAGGAATTTCTTTAGGATTCAAATCTTTGTATCGAGGATCATTGCCAGGATACCTGGGATCCGTCGTTTTTAACGCAGGAGGGGGTATATCATAACTTCTTCGCCAGATCAGAACTTGCTCTTCTCCCAGTTCTTTTGCCATTTTTGATTTATAATATCCTTGTAAAGCTCCATAATGTCTTTCATTTAATCTCCAACTCTTATAAACTGGAACCCACATTAAATCCATCTCATCTAAAACAATCCATAATGTTCGAATTCCTCTCTTTAATAAGGAAGTAAACGCAATATCAAATGTAAAATTATTTTTTATTAATAATTGTGCTGCTTCTATGGCCTCTTCAACCCCTTTCTCTGATAAATCTATGTCTGTCCATCCAGAAAAACGATTTTCTTTATTCCAAACACTTTCTCCATGTCTTAAAAGTATTAAGAAATGCAATTTTTTTTCCTTTTTTTAAATTTTAAATTTTTATTTAATATATAATTCAGATTTTTCTAAAATATATTTTTATTTCTTGAATATGGTTTTCTATATATTCTTAGTGAAAGGAAAATACTCTAAATTTTTCTTGAAAATTAGAATTAAAGAGTCTTATTTTTTTAAATTTTCAGAATTAACAAAAAATATTATATTCTGTAAAATCAATACTAAACTAATTATTGCTTAATGCTTAATTATAAATATAAATAATGAACCAAGAGTCGTTTTAAATGAATAAAGAACGTGTATTAAAGGAACTAAAAGAAATTGTTGGAGAGGATTTTGTATCTAATGCGAATGAAGAACTATTTATTTATTCTATTGATCCCGGAGCCTCTGAACCAAGAGCTCCCGATTTTGTAGTCATGCCTGAAACAGCCGAACAAGTTCAGTCAATCGTTAAGTTAGCAAACGAAGAGAAGGTTCCAATTGTACCAATGGGAGGAGGGCTCACCTTAAGTGGATTGATTCTTCCTATAAAGGGTGGAATTGTGCTTGATATGAAAAGAATGAATCGTATTTTAGCGGTAGATGAAATGAATAGATATGCTAAAATTGAAGCGGGGGTAAGTACAGGTCGTCTAATGGCATATTTAGATCAAAATCATCCTAACTTAGAAGTTTCAATTCCAGATGCTCCACCTTCTGTAACCATAGCAGGGAACACCTTAATCCATGGTTCAGGATTTTTATCTCAAAAATATGGAAATCATGGTGATATGTTAAATGGATTAGAAGTAGTTTTGCCTAATGGAGAGCTATGTAAGGTCGGTTCTTGTGCTGTATCTGATCATTGGTTTACTAGAGGTCCAATTCCAGATTTTATTGGTTTATTTACAAGCTCTTTTGGTACTATGGGAATAGTTACAAAATTATCAATTAAACTATATCCTAGACCTAAAATGAGAGATATAGTTTTTGGAATTTATAAGGATCCAGGAATAAGTTCTGAATTACTTTTAAAAGTTACAGAAACAGATTTAGCAGAAGATATTTTACTAGGGATGCAAGGCAAACCAGATTGGATGAAAGGTTACACCTTTATTATAGTTTATATCACTGGAAAAAATCAAAAAGAATTAGATCAGAAAGAAAAGAAACTTAAACGAATTTATCGAAAAAATGGAGCTCGATATATGAAAGCTCCACCAAGGATTGCCGAAGTCTTTTTAGAGAAACCTCAATTCGCTGCTAAAGCTGCCGATTTCCGAAAAGGAGGTGGATTTGAATATGTTGGAAGTTTCTTCCCATTAAGTAAAGTTCCTGAAGCCCTTAAAAGGGGAGAAGAGATTTCAAAAAAATATGGAATCATTCCTACATTAGGAGCAAGGGTTATTGATAAAGCCCATAATGTAATGGTCTTTTTCTCCTATTCGTTTAATAGGGCAGATCCTGAGGACATGCAAAATGCAAGGAATGCTTTGCATGATACAAATGAGATGACACTAGACTTAGGGGGTATACCTTGGAAAGGAGAATTAAGAGCACAGCAAATGATATTTGATAAAATTGACCCTAATTATAAATACTTACTTAAAACAATTAGAGAAAATTTAGATCCTAATGGAATTATGAATCCAGGTAATTGGGAGGTGAAATAAATGGATATAGAAGAATTCAATGGAATTGTACACAGATGTTTTAGGTGTGGATATTGTAAATTTACTTATAGTTATTCAGATTTTAACTGTCCAAGTTATAAAAAATATAGATTTGAAACTTACAGTACGGGTGGAAGAATGTGGTTAATCTATGCTCTAATAAATAATGAGATAGAATGGAGTGAAAAATTAGCTGATATTTTATATGCATGTCCGACTTGCGGGAATTGTGTTGAAAATTGTAGGTTCGACAGATTTAATGAGTTCTTAGTTGATATTATAGAAGCTGCGAGAGCTGAGGCTGTAAATAATGGTTTTTGTCCTGAAAATCAAAAAGCTTTATTAGAGAGAACAACTAATCCTAAATTCTTTAATCCCTATGCAGAACCTAATTCTGATAATGAAGAATTAAAGAAAAAATACGATTTACCCGACAAAGCAGAATATGTCTATTTTATAGGATGTACTTCCAATTATAGGCAACAAGATTTAAGAGATTCTACCATAAGGTTTTTAAAGAAAGCAAATATTGATTTTACTTTGATTGATGAACACTGTTGTACAAGTCCTCTTATTAGAACTGGTCAAATTGAACCTATTAAGGAGTTCATGAATTATAATATTGAGAAAATTAAAGAAGCAGGAGCAAATAAAGTAGTTACATCTTGCGCAGGTTGTTATAGAACTTTAAAGGTTGATTTTGAAAAACAAGGTATTGATATGGATATTGAAATATATCATATTACTGAATTAATCAATAACCTTTTGGAAGAGGAAAAAATTGAATTTAAATCAGAGTTTAATAAAACGGTGACTTACCATGATCCTTGCCATTTAGGAAGACATAGTGGATTATATGATATCCCTCGGGAAGTTTATAAAAAGATACCTGGCATTAAATTTGTTGAAATGGACCGAATAAAAGAGAATTCATGGTGTTGTGGAGCTGGTGGAGGCGTAAAGATAGGATATCCAGATTGGGCATTAGAAATATCAAAAGAAAGAGTTGAGGAAGCAAGAGATACAGGTGCTACAATTCTTTCCTCAACATGTCCTTTTTGTAGAACCAATTTATCAGATGCAAATCAAGAATTTGATATAGGTTTAGAAGTAATTGACTTAGTTGAAATTCTTGACCTACTTGAAATAGCCCCAAAATAAAATTATAATTTTTATCTTTTCTTTTAACTATATTTTTTTAAGGAGAAAGGTATTTAAATACAATAATGAGTGAAAATCATGAGACTTGGCGCACATGTTAGCATTTCTGGAGGAAAATATAAGGCTTTTGAACGGGCAGATAGTATAAAATGTGAGGCTATCCAAATTTTTATTAGAAATGTACGTTCTTGGGCTTCAAAACCATTTGGTAAGGAAGAGATAACACAATTTCTAGAATATAAATCAATTTATAAAGATATTTGGCCATTAATGTCTCATAATAGCTATCTCATTAATCTTGCAGGAACTGATGAGGAAAAATTAACGAAATCCTATAATGCGATGTTAGATGAGTTAAATAAGGCAGATCAATTAGAACTTCAGTATGTTAATATGCATCCAGGTAATAAAAATGAGGACGAAAGAGATGAGGATGCTTTGCTTCGAATTGGTTATCAACTTAATAAATTATTCGAAAAGACAAAAAATTCTAATGTAAAAATAGTTTTAGAAACTACTGCAGGTCAAGGAAATGATGTTGGACATACATTTGACCATATGGCAAGAATTATAGAAGAGATTGAAGATAAGAATCGAATAGGGGTAACATTTGATACATGCCACTCGTTTGCAGCAGGATATGATTTTACTACTCAAAATAAGTATGATCAAATGTGGGATGAATTTGATGAAATCATTGGACTAAATTTTCTCTACGCTTTTCATTTAAACGACGCTGCTAATGAATTAGGATCTCGGATAGACAGACATGAGCATATTGGTCTCGGGGAAATAGGATTAGAACCATTTTCTTTTTTTGTAAATGATGATAGATTTACAAATCATCCAGGTATTCTTGAGACACCCAATGGACTTGATAAATTCCAAGAAAATTTAATCAAACTCAAGAAATTAAGGGAAGAAGGCTCTAAATAATTACTAGTTTTCAATGGTTAATATTATATACTCCGTAAAAACATAATACATCAATCCCATATCAATAATATTTTTGTTTACAAAAAATAATAATTATTTGAAATTAAATAAAAAAGGAGGAGAAATTATGGAAAGCAAACCTATTTCTAAAATATTAAAATACACCTTTTTAATTTCTGGTACAGCTGCGTTGATTTTCGGATTCACTTTCCTTTTTCTGACTGAGATTTATTTAAATTTAATTGGTTGGATATTTTATGATCCTATGGTATCACGTGTGTTAGGTGCTGCTTTAATCGGTTTATGGGTTCTTCAATGGTTATCTTTCAGGGAGTCAGAATGGCAGAATGTTAAGAACGTCGTTATCATGATGATTGTATGGCATTTAGTAGGAGGTCTTGCATGTCTTATCAGTCAATTCATCTTTAATCTTCCCATCGCTAATTGGTTGCATATAATTGTATTATTTTTGTTTCTTTTTGCCTATATCTTAAGTTATTATGTTGAAAAGAAATAGAAATGATTTATCTATAATTTTTAATTAAATGAAAAATTTAATCTCAATTTTCTTTTTATTATTCAATACTTGCATGCGTTTTATCTATATCATTTTCAGAAATATTTAATATATCCATAAGAACACCACCTATAGCATCTAAAACAGAAAGAGTTGAAATATCAAAAAGACTGGTATAGGGTGCTAAACTCATTTCTGAAGTTGCTTTATCTTTACTTTTTCCTTTTATTGCTACAACTAAATCAGAAATATGACCTATGGGGCTTTCTGGATTGGTTGTAAATAAAATAATTTTGCCACCAATCTCTTTAGCTTTCTGGGTTATGGCTAGAGATGAGATTGTTCCCCCACTCCCACTGATTATAATAAGCAAATCATCTTCAGTATATCTATATGTCACTGCATCAGAAATAAAACAAGATTTTATTCCTAAATGCATTAATCTTTGGGCAAACGCCCTTGCTATAAATCCTGAACGACCAGCTCCATATAAGAAAACTCGATTTTTATTTTCGAGAATTTCTAAAATTGAGTCTGTTATATTAATTATAGAATCTATGGAAATTACATTAGAATTCTTAAGAACTTGATTTGAAATTTCTTCTAACGTATTATGGAATCTTTCAATTATATGTTTTTTATCGAGTTCCATAGTTTAAATCAATTAATCTTCTTCTTTAAATTTTTCAGGATTAACACAGCGTCTCCATTCATTCACAGATTCTTTTGGTCCTAATCCAATAACTAAATCTCCCTTTTCAAAAGTAAAATCCTGCTTAAAACTATATATCCATTTATCTTCCCTTTTAAGAGCGATAATATGAAAGCCTCTTTTATAACGTTTATCTTGAACGTCTTTGTAGGTTTTTCCTCTAAAATATGAGTCCTCTGATAAAGTTTCTCTTACAACTATTTCAGAAGTTTCTGCTATTGCTTTTTGAAGGATTTTATGAGGTTCAAACCCTTTAATGATGCTTTCAGCGATATTCCCCGCAGCATCTGATATTAATTCGCATGAAAAGACGATTCTTAGTATTCCTACTAAATCTCTCGGATTGTCTATAAGATTCGTTAATTCTAATAGATCTTTTTCGAATTTAATGTTTAAACCATCCATTAATTCTTCCATTTCTAATACATCTTCCGCAACCTCATAGTTATTAAAAAATAGAGCAGCTAACGCTAATTCTGTCATCGTTTCTGAAATATCGGTAATTTGAACATAATCTTTCTTAATCTCAGCAAATAACTCTTTAATATCTGGATCTTCAATATTAAATGTCGAATCTTTTAATTGTTTTTCCAAATCAAAAGAAATAGGTTCATCATCATGAGCTTGTTTTTTCAGTTCCATAATGGGCTCTTTCTCACCCTTAACGATTAGCGTATCTCCTTCTAGAATATCTTCATCTTTATTAAAAAGCCATTTATCATTTCTTCTTATAGCAATAAGATCTACACCATGTTGAGAACGAAAGTGAATCTCTTTTCTGCATTTACCTATAAAATCACAATTCTGATTAACTTTTATTTTTACTATAGGTTCAGGAACATAGTCCCACATTACTTGGGTGAAATCTGCGATATCACTGTTTATATATACTACTCTTGCAATATCAGACAATGCATCTGAAATCTTATCTATGGAATATCCCATTACAACAATCGGTTCTAATTTTTTCGCATTTTTCAAACCTCCAGGTTGCGTCTGAATTATCTGGAAATTTAAAAGAAATGTAAGTTCATGAATTCTTTGTTCAATTTTATAAGCCTCGTCAGCGATCTCTTTACTTCCAAATTTAATGGCACTATAAGCAAGATCGATCATTAAATCGATATTTTGCTTCATTTGACGCAGAATATCTTTAAGAGAAAGAGGTCTATATTTGAACTTCTTTTTAATTGCGGTCATTTTGTTTTTATTATCACTAATTATCTTCTATTTTTTAAATCTATATAAATATTGTTATAAAAATTATAATAAATAAGGGGGATAAAAAGTCAGCAAGACTGGTTACTGCAGGGATAAGAAAGTTATTTGGATCTTTCCCTTTTTTAAATATAAAAATTGCAGCTATGAAAAGAAAAACAAACATCATACAGAATAATAATAAAATTGTAATTAATAGGATCAGAATAATTATTAGAGGATTAACTATATCTACTCCTGTAAAATAGGCCATTGAATACCCTATTAGTAATAGCGCAACCAAACCCAAGATTGTAGTTAGTAAAAGTCCGATAAATTCTTCTTTTAATCGTTCGGATTTTTCTATATTCGGAGGAATTATACCGATATAAAGTTGAGTCGTTAAACGAGAAACTAAAACTGTTGAGATATCTCCTATCAAGGAATTTAAAGCGGGAAGTAATAAAAGAATAACAGGTATACTATATAAGATTTCTTCATTAAAAGATAAAACAGTTCCCGAAACCATTCCCAATATAGAGGATAATACAACAATTATTATAGATTCCTTCACAATTTTCAAGAAATAATCGAGTTGGGAAAATTTACTAAATAAATCTTTTATCCTTTTCATTTATGGAACCCCCAAAATAATTAAAGTTAAATAAAAACTAAACACTGAGAAAAAATCATCAATAGCTGTCATAGTAGGTCCAACCACATTATTAGGATCTAAACCAAACCTGAAAGCTATATAATTTAGCAATGTTGATATGGGAATTGATATGGATAGACTAAATAACATGGAAATGACGGGAATGATTAAAATTTTTTCTGGATTTATTATATTTATCCTAAATATAAAAAAATTCATCACTACACTTAATATTCCAATTAAGATTGAGGTAACAATCGCTAACACGTAAGTTGCTAACACATTTTCACCCCAAGATTTTAATCCAAAATCTCCCAATATTAGGTCTCGTGAAGTTCTTGCGATAAAAGGACCGCTAATATTACCTCTCAGAGAAAGGAGTGCTGGGACAATCAAAATTAATAAGGGGAAACTCTTAAAAGGAAGAATCAATATCGATAATATTATACCTGCTAAAATCGAACCAATTATGGAGATGACTTCTGAAGGGAAGGTTTCTTTAATAATGCGGAATTTTGTATCCTTCGACTCCATGATTTAACGCCATCCATTATTTTTGAGAATTTATAATTACTTTTAACCATAATTGCTAATTGTCTAAATTCTGTATAATATAAAAAAATTTTCTATTTATTTAGATATTTCCATTTTTCGTTTTTCTATATAATCTAATAACTTTAATAAATAGATATCACAAAATCCTTTACAATTTTGATGATATAGATTTCCTAATATCTCCAGATTCATATAAAAATAAATGTCCTAGATATACCTAATATATTAATTTTTAATTATTAGAAATTAACGAAGAATATATCCTAAAGACTAAATTCAAATACGTTTTGACAATATATTTATTACATTTTAGAATTAAGTTAACTGACATTACGAGATTATGGATATCTTATAGTTTTTAAAATGAAAATTTTAATTTTGACTATAGTAATATTGAATTAATTATGAATTTTAAAAGATATGAGTCTCGGTTTAAAGCAGGCGAAATATTAACTAATTATAATAAAGAAAAGAATAAAGGGTTGTATCAAGAAATTTTAACTAATCCAAATGATACGTTTTGCTTTGCAATACCAAACGGTGGATTACCAGTGGCAGAAAGTTTTTGTTCTATATTAAATATTGAATATGATCTGCTTATTGTTCGGAAGATCAAGATCCCCTATAATTGTTTCGTCTAAATCAATAATTTCTTATAAATATTTTATAAACAAACTATAAACTCTAAGAGTTGAATGAGATTAAAAAAAGGATATAAGTATCACTTTAATTTCTTTTTTAAATTTTGAAGTGATTTAAAATAATGAAAGATTTACTGAGTTAACTAATTTGAAAATAGTACTATTCAAAAAAATTAAAAAATATATAAATTTGAAATTTTATATTAGATGGAAGAGTTCAAAGAATAATGCATAACCAAAATTTTATTTAAATTGTATAAATTTTTATGGATTAACGACTTTTACACGGAATTGTGAAAGTAACTCGTCTAATTCTTTGATTTTTTTATTAACATTTACAACAGTATCTAATGTAAATGCAGTTTTATCATTGATTATCAAAGTTATTTTACCAGCTCTTAAAGCTATATATTCAAAAACATCTGTTATTTCTTTTGTATATTCCAAATTAGCTGTAGGAAATCTCTTCAAGTTTGCTAAGAATCCTTTTTTATGATACACTTCATTTTTTTCAATTTTCCAATATTCAAATCTTTCTTCAAACCATACGAAAAATAGGATGAAACCCAAAATTATAGTCACAACTAAATAAAATTCTGTTGTTAAGCTTAAATCTAAGGTTCCCAGAAATAAAGCTGTTAGATCAATATTTAAATATGGTAAAATAACATAGAAAAAAATGATTATCGAGAGAATAATAATAACAACTGCCACAAATAATCGTGTGCTATTCGTTTCAAAGGCTATAACAAATAGATTAAGGAAAAATATAATTATCCAAATATATCCTAAAATATTTGTTGATACATCAAAGTAATATTGAATGCAGCATAAAATAATGGAAATTATAAATAACGGATAAAAAAAGATTACTTTTGGATATCTTCTTAATATAATAGATTTAGATTCGACTGAATTTTTTCTTAAAGACATTATTAAAACTACTCTTTATTATGATATATAAAAAATTATTTTTAGAATTATAAATCTATATGGTAAAAAATAGAAACTATGCTAATTAAAGTTTCTTTATATATTCGGTTCTTTTCAAAGCTCTCCCATCAATTAACCTATTTTTGGATTTTTTCTTAATATTATTTAAAGGTTTTTGTTTTATTTTTATTATTTTAATCGCGTTTTAGGGCGTCTTAGAACATAGACTAAGACTGACTTGCTATGATATAAAAAAAAACGTTTTTGTTATAATACCTAAATTTCTATTTTGATTTCATTTACTTTTTCTGTCAATGAGTAAATAATACTTTTTGATGATCTAACCTTTTGTACTAAACCAAATTCTTCAAGTAAATTTAAATATTTGGTAATTGTGTTAGGATGCATACTTAATCCTTCAGAGAGTTCTGTTTTATTTTTTCCATCATTGTCATTTTCAAGATAATTGATAATTTTTTTCGATCTTTTTTTAGAAATTACATGAATGAATTTAACTTTTTCAAAATCGAGTGTTGCACAATGATATAAATCATGATTAAGAAACTCTCTACTAGATATAAAGTTAAATTTCAATAATATGTTTAGATGCCATATTCCTACATTGTTTGGGATATGCAAATTTGTAATAATATCGTTAAAATAACAGCCGGGATTTTTTATGATGTATTCAAATATTTTTGTTCGCGTTTTATTTTTTAGAATATCTTTACGACTTAATTTAGAACCTTCCACGATATAATTTTTTTCGATTAAGGATTTTATAACTTTCTTAATTCCTTTTTTGTTAATATTGAAGTTTTTTATTCTAAGTCTTGCAACTATGTAAGGAATTATCTTTTTAATTTTAAATACTCTATTTTCATCTAAATATTCTTGGATAATGGTAAGTATTATTCTTTCTTTTTTTTCAAGCTTCTTCCACATAGATTTGGATCCTCAAATTTAATTCAACTATATCGCGATTAGTATCCCCTTAATAAGTCTCTAAAAATTTTTTTTCTCTCTTGTGGTGATAAAGCAAGCATCTCTTTTATAAATAATTTTTTGTCTTCTCGTTTCCACTTAAATAAATCTATTAATTCAAAAAATTCCTCAGATATGGCCGTAATTAATAAATCTTTTCTATGTGGTGCTAAGTCACATTGTTTTTTGAGAATAGACTTTACTTTCCTCTTATCACTTAATTGGTTCACAATATTAAATGTGGAAGGGTTTTTAGAAGAAGTATAATATTTATCCAAATTGTTATGATAATTAATAGCAAAAATAACACCTATTCCAATTATAAGGATATATATTACAATAGGGACAATTATCAGCGTTATGGTATTATTAGATTGAGTCATTAGGATGATCCCTTCAAACCCTATAGAAAAATCATGAAAAATACTATCATTTTTTAAATTTTGATAATTAAAATACATTTTTGAGCAGTAATTAGTAATTACACTTTTTACATTTACTTCCCTTTCTGTTTCATTTATCTTCACTAAATCTCTCCAAGAAAAATATCCGGAATCATCTTTATTACCTTTTATATTTAAAGATTCTTCTCTTGTAATAAATTGATATTTTTCATTCTCAGTATATTCATTTTCAACAATTTGGCTTTCAGATTTGATCTCAGTCACAAGACTTAAGCTTGAGTTCTCTGAATCAAAGGTGAAATTATTAATTTCAGAGATTATATGAATCTGCGTCGGGGGGACAATTCTTTCATCAACCTTAATAAACTCATTTGAAAAATAGAAATTTACTATAAATGTCTCATTTTTCATTCCAATTTTGAAATGATGGTTATTTCCATTATATCCGTTTTCAATAAATTCATATTCTAATAAAGTGAGATTATGAATTAATAAAGTTTTAATTAGATGATCTGACTCATTTGAGTAAATATCGTCTCCATTTTCATCATTATACTCAATAATTTTGACGAATGTTAAATTAAAAAAAATAGCATCCACAATATTTTCGTTATTATCTAAAATCTGATAATTAGTATAACTAACTGAAATATAAGCATCATTATAATTAATATTATAGATTATATTATTTTGATAAGAATTCTTCACACCAACCGAATTAAAAATAATAAAATCATCATTAAAAGTCAAATTTGTATCTCTTTTATTAATAAATTCAATATTATTGGCAATAGAATCAAGATCATCATCCCCAGACAAATTAGAAAATCCAATTGTAAATAGAATAAATCCCAAAGAAATCCCTATTACAAAAATTAGAATAATAAAAATAATTATAGAAACAAATTTGATTTTCTTTTTCATTTTTGATTTAATTTTCTAATTAAATTGAAATTATTATAGATTAACGTTTATAACATCATTTAAAATACTATGGTAAAATAGTGAAGTTTAAAAGTTCATATAATAATTCATTCTGTCATCATCTTTTTTTTGATAAATTGTCTATATTTATCTCATTTATTACTGGATAATAGCTCGTATAAGTTTAATGGATATAAGAAAATATAAAAATTTGGAGATATGAGTATATAAAATAATCATAGTCACGAAAAATGAAAAATATCGTAGAGCATTCTTGTTCGTCGAATTCTCCTGACTAATTCAAGTATTAATAAAAAATGAGTAACCATAAGCAATCTGAATTTAGATTCACCATTGTAATTAATTCTACTACATTAATCTGTAAATTTATTCCAAATAATTAATAAATATCAATGCTAAGATATGGGGGATTTTTCGTACTAATAATTTTGGGAATAGTTGTTTTTAAGTTAAAATAATTTTTTTAAAGTTTAATATTTAAATCCTTGTTAAATTTATATGCAAATGACGATGAATTTTCAGAGATACGAATCCAGATCTGAAGCTGGAATTATTTTAACTAAATTTATTGAAGAAAAAGATAATGAGTTATTTTTGGATATTAAAAAGAACGGTAATAATTATTTTTGTTTATGCATTCCAAATGGGGGAGTTCCAGTCGCTGAAAGTTTCTGTTCGAAATTAAAAATTAGATATGATTTGCTTATTGTACGTAAGATGAAAATTCCCTATAACCCAGAAGCAGGATTTGGTTCAATCACAACTGATGGAACAGTGTTAATTAATGATTCACTTATGGAATACTTGAACTTAACAGAAATGGATATTAACGATGCGATTGAACAAACCAAATTAGAAATAGAGGAACGCTTAGAATTTTATAATAAACCAAAGGATCTCTCTACTCAATATAGGCATAAAATAGAATCAAAAGTGATATTCTTAATTGATGACGGATTAGCATCTGGATTTACTATGTTGGCAGCGATTAATATGGTGAAGAAATATAATCCTATGAAAGTGTATGTAGCAGTCCCTATAGCACCACACAGAACTATTGTAAAAATCGATGTGAAAGTAGATAAAGTATTTTGTCCAAAAATAAAAAAAACTTTAAGATTTGCTGTTGCCAGTGCTTATAGGAACTGGTATGATTTATCCGAATCTGAGGTGCTTAAAATCATTAGATCTTCTGAATATTATCGAGACAGATAAATTTTTACAATTTAGCAAGCTTGAAATAGAAAAAATCTAATATTGTTCCTTCAATATCTCTATAATCAAAAGAAATTAAAAGTGACCAAGTAATTTGATTTCATTCTTTAATAAGCTCTCATTAAGATAAGGGAATTTTCCCATAGGAAAAACTGATGGATTTAGCATGATTCAATATTTTTTATATCTCCTTAACTTCATTTATAAATATACATCCATTTATGATATAAAAGACTATAATAAAAAAAAAACGAATTATAATTCCTTGAATAAATTTTCCATCTTTTAATTTTCATCAAAAAAATATTTAAATAAAATTAATGCAAAAGAAAGAGATATTATTTTATCTTTTTCGCTTTATTATCTGTTTTCGAATAAATTTTCTTATTTCATCTCCAATAAATACAGTAGAAGATATTAAAACTATAAATAGCCAGTCTAAAAGCGAAAGTGGAGCTGTACCTAAAAGCCAGTTAAAGAAAAATAAGTACACAGCAGCTATCTGAAGTATAATCGAGACAAATATTGCACCGATAAGATATTTATTTGAAAAAACGCCTAGTTCAAAAAGAGATTTTGTTCTAGAACGACAATTAAGGGAATTAAATACTTGAAACATTGCCATAGTTGTAAAAGCGATTGTTTGAGCTTTTATAAATGTATTATATTTATTCATTCCATAAACAAACATGAAAAGTGTTCCGATCATCATCAATGAACCTACATAAATAATATTAAGAAATATTTCTTTATTAAATATACGTTCATCGGGGTTCCGGGGGTTTTGCGCCATAACATCACCTTCCCCCTTTTCCATGGCTAAAGTAACATCTAACACTCCGTCTGTAACTAAATTCACCCATAGAACTTGTACAGGTGTAAAAATGAGGAAAATGTCACCAAATAAAAAAGGGAGTAAGAATAATGAGACCAAGATAACCGCGTCTTCTCCGACATTAGTACAAAGCAAGTATTTGACTACCTTTCTCACATTCTGAAATATTACACGCCCTTCTTCAATCGCATTAACAATACTTGAAAAATTATCATCAGTTAATACCATCTCTGAGGCTTCTTTAGCAACATCTGTACCTGTTATTCCCATAGCAACACCAACATCTGCTTTTTTAAGAGCGGGGGCATCATTTACCCCATCACCTGTCATACAAACAACATGATTTTTACGTTTTAACGAAGATACAATTTTATATTTATCCTCTGGTGATACTCGCGCAAAAATACTGGTATTTCCGATTTTTTCATCGAGTTCGTCCTCGTCAAAATCCCTCAACTCCTCTCCGGTAATGATAAAATTGCCTTCTTGGTGGATTCCAATTTCACTCCCTATCGCTTTAGCAGTAAGCTTATGATCTCCGGTTGCCATAATTACTTTTATACCCGCCCTTTTACAGAGATTTATTGCGTTATGTACCTCTGGTCTGGGAGGATCAATCATCCCAACTGTGCCTTGAAAAATTAATTTTTTTTCCCCTTTTTCTAATTTTTCCTTAAAGCTTTCAATTTGAGTTTTTTCAATAGTTTGTGTTGCAAATGCAAGATTTCTTAATGCCTTTTCTGCGATCTCATTGGTAGTATCCATTACGTTGTCAATCCTTTTTTGTGTTAATTCCCTGATTTCTCCATTACTTGAGATATGGGAACATATTTTCAGTACACTTTCAGGAGCTCCTTTGAGATAAACGTGAACTTCTTCCGAAGGGGTTTCATGGAATGTCGCCATATATTTTCTTTCTGAATTAAAGGGTATTTCGTCTATTCGGTTATATGTTTCATTAACTTCTTCTTTATGGATTCCCTTTTTCGCGGCTAATACCAACAATGCTCCTTCTGTAGGGTCTCCATATATTTCCCATTTACTTTCTCCCGATTCTAGTTTATGACTTCTTAAACGAGCATCATTACAAAGAGTAGCTGTATATAGTAATGGTTTAAGAGGCTTAAGCGAGTCCATTTCTATTACCTTCCCATCGAGTTCAAATTTCCCTTCAGGAGTAAATCCCGTCCCAGTGACATCAATGATTTTTCCATCCACAACAATTTTTCGAACTGTCATTTCATTTGTTGTCAAAGTTCCTGTTTTATCACTGCAGATTACTGTTGTTGCTCCTAATGTGTCTACAGCATGTAATTTACGGATTATGGCCTTCCGTTGTGCCATTCTATTTACTCCCACTGCCAACGTGATAGTCATTACCACAGGCAATCCCTCTGGAATTGAAGATACCGCTGAAGCTACAGTAAATAAGAAAACTTCAACTAATTCCAGCCCCAAAAAAAAAGCAGTAAGAAATGTTAATATACTTACACCTAAAGCTAAAATCGCGAATTTTTTTACTAGATTAGAAAGCTTGGTTTGAAGTGGTGTCTTTTCCATTTCAGTACTTTTTATTAAATCTGCGATTTCTCCCATCTCTGTACTCATACCAGTTTCAACAACAACAGCTTTTCCCCTTCCATAAGTCACTACAGTACCTGAATAAGCTATATTTCTCCTATTGGCAACAATTATATTCTCATCAAGTTTTTTTGTTGTTTTTTTAACAGAAACTGACTCTCCCGTCAACATAGATTCATCAATTTCAAGATTAATTGCCTCAAAAATTCGTGCATCAGCAGGAACTCTATCACCTCCCTCAAGAAGTAAAATATCTCCGGGAACCAATTCAGTTGCTTTAATACGCATCTCAACACATTTGTTGTCTTCCGGACACCTAATAACATCACATTCTGGACTAATCATTGATTTAAGTGCTTTTATACTAGTTTCAGCTTTGTATTCTTGAAAAAACCCAATTGCAGTATTAAACACAATAACTAGTCCGATTACAATTGTATCAGCATATTTATCGAATATAAAGGTAATTATTGCTGTTATAAAAATAATATAAACTATTGGATTCCTTATTTGTGCTAAAAGAACTTCAATCTTGCTAATTGGCTCCTCTTCTTCTATTTCATTAGGACCATACTTTTCAAGTCTTCGCTCAATTTCGTCCTCGGAGAGCCCTTTTGGAGATGTATCTAATTTTTTGAAAACTTCTTCAGTGCCTAAACTATGCCATTTCATTACGAAATTAGTTAATTTTTTAATATAATTAAATTTTTGTTCAATAAATTAAATTAAATGTATCGAAATTTGAAGAACTTAGAAATAAATAGTTTATTTTAATAATTAATAATCTATTGGCAAAAATCAACTTCATCCTAAAGAATGAGTATTCTTTTACTTTTTGTAATAAATAGCTCTATAATTTATTCTTACCAGTGCTTATAAAAACTTTTATGATTTACAAGAATCTGAAGTTTCTAAAATTATTGAATCTTCAGAACATTATTCAGATTAAAAAATATCAGAAATTGATTATAATTCTAATTTTGATCTTTAAAATACTCTAAAACCCGCTTCATACAACTAAAAGAACTCTTTATTTTCGTTACATCTGATAAATAGGTAGTGTTATATAGAACTGCGTGCCTAAGACCTGCTTTAGCATATTCTTCAATTTCCCCGATTACTTCGTCAACTGTTCCATATAAATACATATCCTGACACATCTTAGCCGGAATTTCTTCTATTGCATTAAGTATCGTTTCCTCATCATATTTCGTGGGAATATACTCTAATAATCCATAAAAGTCTCTCCCAAACGGATGACTCGTCCCATATTGCTCAAAAAACTTATCTGGGAGCGTGAGTAATTGATTTTTTGATAGAGGTGATTGAATAATATCCTCACATGCATTATGATCCTCATCAATTACTAAATAGCAGAAGAGAGCAGGAGTAATAGATTCAGGATCTCTTCCATCTTTTTTCGCCGATTCTTTAATCTTTTCTAATCTTTTTTTATAGGCTTTCGGACTAGAATATGCGGGAAGCCATCCATCAGCTAGCTTTCCCGTGATTTCTAACATTTTTGGCCCATGAGCTGCAACCCATATTGGAGGATACACACCTTCTTTGTAAGGATGTAATTGTAATATGGCATCTTTTAATGTCCAAAAATCTCCATCATAACTCACCTTATGATTGTGTTCCCATAATAATTTTATAATTTGTAAAGCCTCTTCCAATCGTGAGACGGGTTTTTCCCATTTTATACCATAAGGAATAGTATTTTCTCCTTCTCCTGCTCCAATTCCTAAGATAAATCTCCCTTTGGAAATGTTATCCTGAGTTAAAGCTATTTGAGCCAAGACTGCTGGATGTCGTCTAAATACTTCGGTCACACTCGTTCCTAAATTGATTCTTGAAGTATTCCATCCCGCAACAGCTAGAGTAGAGAAAGCCTCATAAAAATGATGGGGATATTTATTAAATGTGGCAGCTTTTACTAGTTCTGGACGCCAAATAG
This sequence comes from Promethearchaeia archaeon, assembly GCA_046497275.1. Taxonomy (GTDB): domain Archaea; phylum Asgardarchaeota; class Lokiarchaeia; order Sigyniarchaeales; family SOKP01; genus TEKIR-8. Next base: position 134,064 of record JAWOFX010000057.1, read on the forward strand.
ACTCGGGGGTCCAACCCATTATATGGTCCGATAACCATGCAGAATCATAACCGCTCTTTTCTATACGCGTGATCGAATTAATTCCGTCTTCAATTGGGGTGATAAAGGTTGCCTCAGTTCCGATTTTAATATTATCTATGTCCATTCTCTTTTTCAACTTGTTTAATAGTTATTTAACTTTTTTAATTTTCTTTTACTTAAATTTGTTGATTAAATTTCTCCTTAAACTAATCCAAACAATCCACTAGAAGAATTAAAATATGTAAATTTTTCACTCATGGGTTGATATCTTAAGAAAAAGGAAAAAGGAAAAAAAGAAAAATATATATTAATCGCTTTCCAACTTGAACAAAATTGAGGAATGAGGGATATAAAATTCATCATCACTCTTTACTATTATTGTATGAAAATATTCAGCGAGCCCTAGAAAACCTCGAATCACGGACTCATCCTCTTCAAATCTGAAGGTTACTTTTGCAATAGTATTTTTTGAAATTATATCTGCTTTATCATAAACTCTCTCATCAACAAGAGGAATCTTCAATTCGTTCACTATTTCGTATACTCTTTTAACAAATAATTCATTCTTACCTATCTTTGACCACCACTTTAAGAGATATAATAATCTTGATTTCTCAAATATTAAGAATTTTTGTTTTAATATTTGTTATGAATCTTATTATATATTAACATATAAGAATTCGCATTTTTAATAATTAATATTTGTGTTTTTTCCACTCCCTTTTAAAAATTATCTAAAGGATGGAATATTTACTACAAACCAATATTCAATTTTTAAAAATATTTTTTCAAGAAACACTCCCAAAACGCACACATCTTATTTTTGAGTAATATGGAATAGATTCTATTACGAAATTATTTTTTCTTTCGAAAAGATGGCTTACATGTAAAAATACACTATAAATATAAACAGACAAAAATAAATTTATATAAATAAACTTTCATATTATACATACAAATACATAAATTTGAAAAATTATTTTGAGGATCGATTTTTGTGCCATCGGAAAAGAAGAAGATTAGTAGAGTAATTGACTTTATGAAAAAAGGATTAACCAGTTTAGCTGATGAATTAGAAGAGACTGTGAAAAATATAAATTCTTTTATTGATTCTCTTCAAAAAGCTGAGAAAGATCTGAAGGGAATTAGCATTGAAAAAGTAACCACTGTCAGTACGTCATCTCAACAAGTGGTTGCCCCAACATCAGATGCGAAATCTACGGCAGCCAATACACTATTTAGCTTATTAAGTGGCTCTCAAGCTGGCGCGGGTATATCTCAACCAGCTACAGCCCAATCTAGTGGTTTGAAAGCTCCAACATTAGGAGGACCTAAAGCACCAAGCGCGGGACCACCTAAAGCGCCATCCTCTGGCCCTCCTAAAGCACCGTCTGCCGGACCACCAAAGAAATCAAATTTACCTCCAGCACCAAAACCATCCGCAGGACCTCCAAAAGCACCAAGCGCGGGACCACCAAAGGCACCAACATCGGGACCTCCAAGCACACCAGCATCATCTGGACCACCAAAGGCACCAACATCGGGACCTCCAAGCACACCAGCATCAGCAGGTCCACCAGCAGCCCCTAGAGCACCTGCAACAGCACCTAAGGCAGGAGGAGGTTTGAGCTCACTGAGAGATGAAATGTTGGATGAATTAAATCGCTTAAAAAAGATTATGCGTGGAGAATAAATCTTATTCCTTTTTAACCTATTTTTCTCCTAAATTATTTAGTGATCTTTATTCTTTTTTGGATATTAATCATTAAAAGATTAGATTTTAATGCTTTAATAAATAATCATTCAACAGAATGTCAGATAAAAAAACTATTATCTGTGAAGATCAGGAAATTCCGATTGTAATACCAAAGAGATTAATGGTGTTTGCTCCTCATCCCGATGATGAAATTATTTCATGTGGTGGGACAATTCTAAAATATGAAGCGCTTGGATCAGAAACAACAATTATAATAGCTACCTCTGGACTTGGTGGTTATGCAAAAAAGGAAGAAAAAAAACATATTTTAGAAACAAGAGAAAAAGAGATACAAAACATTAGTGAAATATTAAATTCAAAAGTGATAGAATTAGGCTATGATCATTTAACTATAAATCGGGAAGCCATTTCTAGAATTACTAATTTAATTAGAGATCTCAGACCGCATGTAATTTTTATGCCTCACTTTTCAGATTTTCATCGTGTTCACCGTGAACTCTCATTCATAGTTCGGGAAAGTATTTATCATTGTGCGACTGGGAAAGCGTATGGCGGTCATAGTCGAAATTGGACTCCGTTTGCGGTTTATTATTATGAATCGCCATCATGTAAATTTCAATACATCGAGGGCTCTGTGTTTATAACTGTTGATATAGAGAACTATTGGGAACAAAAAAAGCAAATTTTTAACCAAATTTATAAATCTCAGAAAGAAGTGTTAAAAAGAGTTATGGATTGGGCAGAAGACACAGCAGTTTTGAGAGGAAATGAGATAAATTCAAAATTTGGTGAAGCATATATCCCCGAAACAACGTACACTCCTCTAAAAATCTTGTTGGGTTAGAATTTGAAATTTATAAATTGCGATTAATCTTTAGTTCTTTAGAAAAATCCAATAAATAGTGGGAAATCATTTTCTAAATTATCAAAAATCCATTATAAATTTTATTAGGATAAAAATTCTTAATTATTTTAATACTATTTATTATAAGAAGAAATTCGATAGATAAAAAATGCCAAATCTAACTATTGTCATGGATATAGGACAATTTAGCAGTAAAGTGGGGTTTTCAGGTGAAGATAACCCTGCAATGGTATTTTTTACTATTGTGGGAAAACCGAAATACGCTGATTTTGAGGGTCAATTTACAAAACAGAAGCAGGAACTTTATGTAGGTGACGAAATACAATCATTAGGATTATATAAAATTTATCATCCTATTGAAAAAGGAAGAATTACTGATTGGAACTACTTTGAAAAAATAATGGATTACACCTTCTATAATTTACGAGTGGATCCAACTCTTGTTAATATACTCTTTGCCATTCATCCTCTCTTTCCTACCTTTGATTTAGAACGATTATTTGAGATTTTTTTAGAAAAATATCAATGCATGGCGTTTTATCCAGTATTAGATCCAATGCTTACATTATATTCTGGAGGATTCCAAACTGGTCTGGTGGTTGAGATTGGAGATAGTGGCACAAGAATAACTCCCATTTATGAAAGTTTTAAAGTTGAACATGCTATTGAAATATTGGATGTGGGTGGAAAGGATTTGACCCGATATATGGGTGAGACTTTAAAGAACACTACGGGGTTTAATGTAGATTCATCTATTAGAAGGGAATTAGTACGCGCAATAAAAGAAAAAGCATGTTTCCTTTCTTTGGATTATAAGGAAGATCTAAAACGAACCGAACAATATGAAAAGCAATATTCTCTTCCAGATGGTTCCCGGATCACATTAAGTAAAGAAAGATTCATGGTTCCCGAACTCCTCTTTACCCCACTGCCGGAATCTGAAAATAAACCATTACATATAGCCATCATGGATGTCATCGAAAAATGTGATCTCGATATCAGACAAGAATTATTAAATAATATTTTTATATCCGGAGGATCCTCAATGTTTCCCAATCTAAAGGCAAGATTATATCAAGAATTAGAATTAGAACTTGCTCGAAGAAAAAAACAAGACCAGACTATAAAAATTGTTGCTCCAAGAGAGAGAACCTTTTCAGTATGGGTGGGAGGTTCAATTTTAACGATGATTCCTGAATTTTCTGATAATTGGATTACTCGTGCTGAATATTTTGAAGAAGGAATTCCTGAAGATCTGCTATAATACGTATGAAAAAATAATACCCTCGTATTATATTCTAATATAAAATCAAAATTATTATATCCTCATAATACAATCTCATAATTATTGAGGATATAAAAATGGAAAAGATTAATCCTGATAATCTTGAAACTATTAACCTTATGAAGAAATATTATAAACCAGATTATTCAAAATTATTCAACAAGATAAAAAATATTAAAACTCCTGTTAAGAATAAAATTTTACATGCTTTGTTAGATGGTTCTTGGCATTCTGAGTTAGAACTGATACGGATCGCTCGAAAACAAGAAAATTATATTGGTTCAGTTACCTTAGGAACGATGGTAAATTCTCTCAATCATATTGTCCGTAATGATTATTTGGAGAAAAAACAAGCGGACGGAAAAATGTATTATAAGCTTTCAGATAATTATGTTGGACTCACACGCGCAGCATATACAAAATATCAATATGAACATAAAGATCTAGAGTCTTAAATAAAGATTAACTCTCCAGATTACTTTTTTTCAAAAATCTTAACGCTATTATATTTAGAATTAGAATTATAATAAAAAGATAGTATCCTAACGCTGCTGTATAGAAAAATTCTATAATAGCATTCCATGTAATCGTTAGAATAATAATAGAATATATAGTGATAATCAATATGCAAAAAAGTACATTCAAATTATACAGAGTTAAAGAATTCTTAAATTTTGCTTTTTTTATCGATGCCATGATGGAACTTATACCTATAAAGATTACCATAGACCATAAAAATATGCCTATTATATTTTCTGGAAACTGCAAATTGATGGTAGAAGAGGAAATTATTTCATTTACAACATATCCCCAGATATAATATTCAGTGTTGCTTTTAACCATCATCATAAAATTTATTTCTAAATCAATGGGGGGATATATAGGAATTTTACTAATAAACGCAATCAATAATGCTAAAACTCCTGCCAAAATACCTGTTTTTCTCACCATTATAAATTAACCTCCATCACTGGATGTGTTATATAAGCAATTATGGAAATAATAAAATTGAGAATTAAGATAAAAAACCCATAATCTAAATACGCAAAAATCTCCCCTATAGCAAGTTCAATTCCGAGAATTTCCATACTATAAATTGTAAATCCTATGAGCGTGTATAATATCATAAATAGATTCGTAAAAAATGTGAAATAGATAAAACACTTCCCTAATTCATCTTCTTTAAAGCAGCCAACAAAGGAGAAGATAACAGTTAACAACCCTGGAATAGTAAGAAAGATGAAGGAAACAATATTTTCTAAAACCCATAGATTTATAGAAGAATCTAAAAGAAATCCCCATAGAAAAATTTGCATATTTCCAAATCTCACTATAGAAACTGGGAACTGAATATAGTAATTGAATCCCAACCACGGATTAGATTCACTTCCAAAATATATACCAACAGGAATAAAAGGTAAAAAGAATATTATTGCAGATAATAACCCCGAAATAAAACCCAATTTATTCATGTTTAATTAATTACTCTTATTTATTATCTAAATATGATCTGGTTTTTATTAAAATTTTTTAAATTTCTCCAAAACCATTTAGGAATGATCATTATTTAATAAGAATTTTGAAAAATTATGATATATGAATAAATCGTAAATTTATTAAAGCATTAGAGACATAATTCATAAAATAAGAACTATAAAACATTCTATAAAGGAGAACTGAAAAATGCGAACAAAGGAAGAATACATGGAAGATTTAAGTAAAATGAAAAAAAATCTCTATCATGACGGTGAAAAAATTGATAGGTTGGATGAAAGACAAATACCATGCATTAATACTATTGGTACAACTTTTGAAGTAGTAGATGATCCCGAATTTAAGGATTTAATACTAGCAAAATCACATCTAACTGGTGAAATAATTAATCGATTTACCCATATTCACCAGAATACTGAAGATCTTCATAAAAAACAAGATTTAACAAGAAAACTCTGCCAAAAAGTTGGTGGTTGTATTCAACGATGTATGGGTATTGATGGTGCAAATGCTGTTTATGCTGTTAGTTATGAGGCTGATAAAATACATAAAGGCGAAACTAATTATCATGAGAATTTTAAAAAATGGGTAGAATATTTTCAGAAAAGAGATTTAATTGCCGCTTGTGCCCAAACAGATGTGAAAGGAAATAGAATTCAAAGACCAGCTGAACAAGAAGATCCTGATATGTATGTCCGTATGGTGGAAGAAAAAGATGATGGTATCATAGTTCGAGGGTGTAAAGTTCACATTTCAGAAGCTTCTGTATCCGATGAAATTTTAGTAGTCCCAACGAGAGCTTTAAGACCAGAAGATAAAGATTATGCGGTTTCGTTTGCAGTCCCTGCGGATTTTGAAGGGGTTAAACAAGTGGTTACAATACATAATCCGAGAAAAAGAGAACAATTCCCTAAGGGATTTAGGCAAGGAGCTACAGATTCATATGTTATTTTTGATGATGTGTTCGTACCATGGGAGAGAGTCTTTCTATGTGGTGAATATCAACATGGTGGAGCTCTTGCTTTATTATTTGCTTTGTTTCACCGACATAGCTATTCTGGATGTAAACCAGCCATAGGAGACATTACGATTGGGAATGCTGCCCTTGCTGCTGAATATAATGGCATTGAGAAAGCCTCTCATGTAAGAAGTAAATTGGCTGAATTAATCAAAGTTACAGAATTAGGTTATGCCGCAGGATTTACTGCTTCAGAATTAGGTAAGCCGGAAGTATATATGCCTGGAATTGGATTTATTCCTTACGGCCCGGGTAATTATATTCCTAATTCAATCTATTGCAATGTTGGTAGATGTTTAACTGGGGAAAATGTGTTTCACGAAGCAGAAATCGTATGTGATCTTACTGGTGGTGTACCTGCAACTTTCCCTTATGAAGGAGATTTTGAACATCCAGATATAAAAGACTTACTTTATAAATATACTAAGAGAAACCCCAAAATCCATCCTAAAAATGCTGCTCAATTTTGGAGACATATTGGTGATTCATATCTTTCCTCAGCGGCTGGAGTAGCTTACTGGGGGAATTATCATGGTGGAGGTTCCCCCGTGATGGAAGAAATAGCAATTGCTACTCAATATGATATTGAGAAGAGAAAGGAAATGGTTAAAAAGCTTGCTGGAATTGATGATTCATTGAATGAAAAATGATATTAGTTTCGATATCAAATGTAAATTCAAAAAAAACATCTTCTATTTTTTTCTTATACATTTATTATTTATTATTTCATAATCTTCACAATTAGAGCAAAAACCTTTACCTGAAATACTCTTTGAAAGACCAATATTCCAGCAATAAGGACATAAATAATAATGAAATGATTTATTGCCTTTTCTGGTGGATATCTTAAAAATATTAAATCCACATTTAGAACAAAATGAATTTTTTAAAATATATATTCTTCCATTTTTAGGAACAGATAAATATTTTTCTTTGCAATTTTCGTTCATACATACAAGAAATCTTCTCTTTCCTTTTGGAGACACCAATTTCATAACATCTTGTTTACAAAAAGGACATTTACTAGACGTCGTTTTTATGTTTCTTTTTTTATATTGTTTTTTTTGAAATTTAGAGATATCCATCTTTTCGATTTTGGAAATCATTTCAGATTTAGATTCTCTAAATTTGTCAAATAGCTTTAAAAAAATCTCTCGCATTAGTTTAATCACTTCTTCTTTACTTTTTTTACCTAATTTAACATCTTCCAGCAAATTTTCAATCATTCCGGTGAATTTAGGACGTAAAAATGGCAACCATATTTTTTTAAGATTTTCAATTAAAAAAATTCCCAAATCAGTAATTTTATAACTCCTCTTATTTCTATTTATATATCTACGAGTTTCTAATAATTGGATGATGACTGGTCTTGTTGATTTGGTACCTAAGTTATGCTTTTCCATTAATTTTAAGAGTGAAGTATCTGAATACTCAGGTGGGGGTTTAGTTTCCTTTTCTAAAAGACTTAGATCTTTTATCGGAATGAATTCGGTATCGATTTTAATTTCAGGGTCATATTTTCTCTTCAAAAATGGAGCAATGCGTAAGAAGCCCTCCGAAATTAATGAAACGATCTGAGAATTGAATATTTCTCCTTTTATTGATAATTTGAGAAAAACCTTAGATTCAGTAGCTTTATCTCCGAATAAGGCTAGATAATGTCTTGCTAATAAATCATAGACCTTTGCTTGCAGTTTTGATTCAAATCGGTTACTACTCAATGGAAGGCTCTCTAATGGTGTAATTGGAGGGTGGTCTCCAGCATCCTTTTTCCCCTTTGTAGGAACTATTCGAGCTTTCTTTAATATATTATTAGTAAATGGACCATAAACAGGATGAGTTGAAAAGGTTTTAATGATAGAAATATGATCAAAATTATTTTTATAAATATCACTGTCTGTTCTTGGATATGTTATAATCTTATTGAGGTATAAATCACTCATAACCTTTAATGCTACTTTCGCATTAATTCGCAAATTTTTGGTCAACAGAATAAGTGCCTTAGAGGTGTTTAATGGAGTAGGAGGATTTAGTATTTTCTGATTTTGATTTTTATTCAGTATTTTTGCTAGTTTTTCGTCTTTAATCTTATCATAAATAATTCGAGCACTTTCCATTTGATCTTTTCTAAATGGATTATTTTGATGATATGCTTTAAATTGATATTGATGATAATTTAATAGTGCTTCAATCGTTAAATAAGGTACTGGGGTGAACTCTTTGATCTTTTTATCTCTTAAATAGATTAAATATAATAATGAAGTCTGAACTCTGCCTATGGAGGTGAATTTTTGATTTATTTTTTCTAATAGGGGTTTAAAGGTATTTGTGACCTCTCTCGTAGCGGAGAATCCTATAATTGCATCAATTAAAGCTCTTGCATCTCCAGAATCAGCCCAATTCCATTTTGGAAGTATCAAATTCTTAAATTTTGATTGAATTTCATTTGCTTGTAAAGAATTTAGCCACATTTGGAAAATGTTTATGGAATTATTTACTTTTTTTATAAATGGTAACGCATCATATAACCCAATAGCGCAACCCTCTACATCGGCATCAGTTCCAATAATACATTTATCACATTTTTTAGCATATTTTTTAAGAGTTTTAATATATGGATATGCATAAGACTTGGGAAACTTTTCGATTGCTTTTGGATCTATAATTATCTCTCTTGGATTTGAATTACTCCAACTCTTGAAGTTTTCAGAATTTCTATATTCAAGGATATGCCCTCTAAGTGGAATAACAAATATGTCTTTTTGTGAAATATTATAAATTTCCAGTTTCTTTTTTTCCTTTATTACTTGTACGGGACCAAGAGATTCAGCAATTGCTTTTGCTGCCTTTTTTTTTTCAGCAACAATTAAGGTTCCCATACTAAATTTCACACACTAAATAATTAATTTTTTATTTTCTCTATCAAAGCCTAAATTTAAATCTATTATAAAAGATTACGGATTAATAAATTTGTGATGTTATTTAAAGAAAAACTAGTCGAATTTATTTTATTGACAAAATTTTGATTAATCTTGGGGTATAGTGAAAAAGATTTTTGTTCCTTTATTTAATCCTGGAGATTCTGCCCAAATTTCTCCCCCATGTGAGTTAATAATTCCTTTACATATATATAATCCCAAACCTGTTCCTCTATATTTAATTTCATGTTTTAATGGACTTTTTATCCGTTCGAATTTTCGAAATAATCTTTTTATTTCATCTTCACTCAATCCTAACCCATTATCCTCAACTTTAAATAAAAATTTATGGTTATCTTTTTCTTCGCCCGAAATCTTTATTATTCCATTTTCTTTCGTAAATTTAATTGCATTTGAGATTAAATTAGTGAAAACTTGAGATATACGCTCTGGATCAACATTTAACGTCATTTGGTTTTCTATATCAAGCAAGATATTATGATTCTTTTCTTTTATTTGATAAGAGAGATCTTTAATACATTCTTCAACCAGATGTCTTATTTGAACCTTTTCTTTTTTAAGCTTTAGTTTTTGATCATCAATTTTCATTACTTCAAAAAGTTGATTCATCAAATTTTCTAAACGCTTAACATTTTTTTTAATAATTGCTAAATCATTTTTTACTTCTGAATCGATATTATCTTTATGTTTCATTAGTAAATAATCTGTATATCCAGAGATTGAAATCAAAGGGGTTTTTAGCTCGTGGGCAGCATTTTGAATAAATTCATTTTTTAAATTATCTAATCGTCTTAATTCAATATTTTGCTTCCTTAGCTTTTCTTCTGATTCTTTTAATTCTTTTGTTCTTTCAACAACCTTCTGTTCTAATTCTTTATTTAATATTTTTAGTTTCTCTTGTGACTCTTTGATTTTCTGTTGAGCTTTTTTATTTTCGGTAATATCTTGGATAATAACTTGTACCAATGTTTCATCTCCTAATTTTATTAGCGAACCAATCACGTTTAACCACATTGATGTTCCATCTCCTCTTTTTAATAGAACCTCAGTAGGATCTAATTTCTCTCCTTCTCTTATTTTTGAAAACCGTTTTTTAAAAAAGGGGATAAAATAATCAGATTTATCAAGAAGAGACAAGATCTCAATAAAATTGTTTCCAATTAAATCCTCTTTAGTGTGATTTGCTAATAATTTGTTTGTGGTTGTATTGCAATCTATAATTGTTCCATCCAATTGCACTAACCAAATTACTAAAGGAGATCCTTCGAAAAGATACCGATACTTTTCCTCAGATTTTTTAAGTTTTTCTTCTGTCTTTTTTCGTTCTTCAATCTCTTTTTTTAAAGTTATTTCTGATTTTTTTCTCTCAGTGATATCACTAATAATTCCACGAAGTCCGATAATTTCATGATCTTTATAAATTGGCATCACATGACTTCTTCCATAGAAATAGCTTCCATCTATCTTTTGTAAAAGAACATCCTTAGGTTCAATATTTTTACCTTTAAAGATTTCTTTAATATCGCTTAATGCATCATTGAAATCTAAGGGTGCTATAAATTCTGTAATTTTCTGATTTTTATAATCTTCCTTATTGAGTCCAAATTTTTCTACTCCAAAATTATTAACATAAGTTAATTTTAAATCTTTATCGAATTCATAAATAATAATGGGTAAAGATTGTGCTAAGGTTCTATATTTTTTTTCTGATTCTATTAATTTTTGCTCTGCTTCTAATAACTTTGATATGTCGTGAATTATGCCAAGAAGTCCAGTTATTTCTCCATCCTTATATAAGGGTCTTGAATGAAGCATCACGTAAATTTTGGAGCCATCCTTTTTTATCATCTCATATTCATGAGCTTCCGTAATTGCACCCTCAATAACTTTATTAAAATTACTCCGCAAGAAATCTAAATGTTCTTTAGGAAAAAATTCAGAAATGTGTTTTTTATTCGATATTTCATCGGGTTCGTATCCTAAAATATTATGAACTACTGAATTGACATATGTTATTATTCCTTTTCTATTAACTGTATAAACAATATCGGGCAATAATTCATTTAATTTTCTAAATCGTTTCTCACTGCTTTCTAAAGCTTTTTTTGCTTTTATTCTCTCAGTAATATCTTCATATGCCATTAGAATGCCAATTACATTTCCAGCTAAATCTCTTAAAGGTAATCTTGATGCGTCAAAATATCGTATTTCATCGTCTATCCTAAACCAATCTTCTATATTATGTAATTCTGGATTCTTTGAGTTTATTATATTTTCCTCCTTTTTGTTAAGATATTGCTTTATGTCATCTTTATGATATATTTCTTCGTTAGATTTCCCTATTATTTTCCCAGGTTTATTTAATCCAATTACTCGGGCAAAATTTATATTGCAACCTAAAAATGTGAGATCTTTATCCTTCCAAGCAATATATTGAGGCATCTGATCCAAAACAAATTGAAGCATCTCGAGAGATTCTTCTAATGCACTTACTCTCTGCTTTGGTTGCAATAATTTCCAAAAACTCACTTCTGATAATGATTCATAGAAATCGCTTTCTTTAAGTTTTCCCTTCTTAGACATTAAATCTTTTGTTTTAAAAATATTATTTAAGAATAGAACGGTTTTGGCAGAATTTCTATTAGTTTGAATTTCCTTTCCCTTTAGAAAATACCAAATAAAACCCCCATTTTTATTAATCAATCGTATTTCAATTTTTGAATCTTTATCTTTTCTAATCTTTTTTAAAAGATTTTGAAGCTTATCTTGATCCTCATGATATATGATCGATTTTATAGGTTTTTGAGTCAATTCATCTGAATCAAATCCAATATATTTCTTGCATTTTTGACTGATATATTCAATTCTATGATTGTTATTTATAATTATAATTATATTCTCTGTATTTTCAATTAGTTTTTTAATAAAATCAATTGTTTCTTTGTTATTTAGAAGTTCTTTAAGTTCTGCCATGGGTATAATTCTATAGTTTTTCCTAATTTTTTTCTTTATTGAAATATGGTAGTTTAATTATTTTAAATTATGTATATATTATAATAAAGAAGTCTAAAGTTAAATTCTGTTCTCCTAATTTTTTCTTCAGATTCAGCTAAAATTTCTTCATTATTCATTTTACATATATTTTCTGAAATATAAATTGCTTGAATTTCATATTAGGAAAACAAAAAAAAATATATAATAAATTCATAAATCTATTAACACTTTCAAAAATTACATTCTATTGATTTGACTATCAATCAGCCGAATTTTTAAATGGAATCTCTTTCTCAAACAACTTATAAGCATGTATTAATCGTTGCAAAGCTGTTAAAAATATTAATATTGCAAAAATCCATAAGAAAAGATAACGTAATGATATAAGTAGAATAAGGATCGTTAAAAACAAAAAAGTCTCACCTCTTTCCATAATTCCTCTCGCATAGTAAATCATTTTCTCATTCTCTTTAAGATTCTTTTCGTTTACAGCCCCTCCTATTGCTAAAAATACAGTAATACATAAAATAATAGCCGCTAAAGTAAAAACACCTGGCCATAATAGATTTTTATTAGTAGAAATAATAGAAATAATTACAACTATCTCAACAGTTCTATCACAAAATAGGTCTAATACTCCTCCAAAAGCAGTTGAACCTTCTTTTCGTGCCACTACCCCATCTAATGTATCGAGAAAAAAAGATATTATCAAGAAAATGGTCGCAATAAGTAAAATATAGAAATTATTACTTAAAAAACTACTTAGAAAGATAATAAAAGCACTTATTATTCCAGTCAGTAATCCTAGAGCAGTTAGCATGTTTGCTGTTATCTTTCCTTGTAATTTTTTTTGAAAGAATTTTTCAAAAATTTGTTTCAATTTTGTTTTAGTTAAAAAATTATCAATCATCTTTTCTATAGAAGAGTTTAGTATTATTAATAGAATTTCATTGAAAACAACTTCAAAATATTCACATTTTTATAGTTAAATATTGGTTTTATTATTTTTATTTTCTAATTTTTAAGAAATAAAGAGTAATATAGATGGGATTTTAAACTAAATCTCTATGCTTTTAAAAAAAATTATGTAAAAAAGAACTGCTCTTGGCTAAAAGATCTAAATCTTTAAATATTTAAGAATTGAAAATTATTCAAATAAAACTTAATTTAAAGAATTATCATTAAGGATAAATGATTGAACGAAAAAAACTATCTTTTAAAGAAAAATTTTTATTCGGAATTTCAGCGATACCTGACCATATAACATACCAAGGTTTCTCGTTATTAGTCTTTACATACTATTTCTCAGTTATACAACTAAAGAATCTTGTATGGGTGGGATTCATAATTTGGAGTATATGGAATATGATTAACGATCCAATTCTTGGAGCTCTTTCTGATAAAACAAAAAAAAGAGAGTGGGGTAAAAGAAGATTTTTTCTCATTATATCTGTTGTCCCCCTTGCTATTTCTATGTTTTTTCTATTTTATGTACCATTTAACACAACTTCTAAAATTCTCGAATTTGCGTATTTTTTAGCTATCATAATTATTTTTGAATTCTTTTATACTCTCTTTGACGTAAATATAAATTCTATATTTCCAGAGCAATTTCCAACAGAATCCGAACGTGCTCAAGCAAATATATTTGTAAAAGCATTTACAGTTCTAGCTGTAATATTGGCTGCCGTTCCTACTTTAACTCAACAAACCCCACAGACAACAGATCCCCAAGAAATCATTTATTTAAAATCATTATACCTAATTTGGGGTATTTATTTAGCAGCTATGGTGATTATCTTTGCTATTCCATTTCTTTGGAAAGGTATCAAAAAAGAGAAAGAAACAGATGAAGTTTATGAAAAACGACCAGGGTTTATAGCATCATTAAAATCAACATTGAAAAATAAAAATTTTGTAAAATTTGTTATCGCTAACACGATGGTTTGGTATGTGTTTAACACTCTAATCACCATATTTCCCTTATACTTTGAACATGTAATAGATGTCACAGCTGAAGAAGCTTTTATAAAAACACTTGCATTAGTTAGCGCTCTATTAGTTGCTGCATTTGTACTTCCTTTCCATAAATGGTTAGGAACGAAATACGGAATGCGAAATGCAATGATGATTAATATGGGCTTATGGATTATTTTATTAACTCCTTTTTTCTTTATAGGTTCAGGAGATAAAGTCTTTGGATTAATCGTGACGGCAATACAAGGAATTTCTCTCTCTGGTGCACTTTTTTATGTGGATATTTTAATCGGAGATATAATTGATGAAGATGCATCTGTTCATGGAGTTAAACGATCTGCAAGCTTTTATGGAGTAAATGCACTTATTCATCGAACATCTACAATTCTTACAATGCTTACTATATTTATTGTGTTTCAGGGAACTGATTGGTCCGGTGGATATACACCGATTTATGATGAAGCTATTATAGAATTGGCGCTTAAATTAATCATATTTGTCTTTCCATCCATAGGATGTATAATTTCAGTTTTATTCTTAAAATCTTTTGATCTTCATGGAGAAAAGCTTAAAAAGATGAGAAAAAGACTTGAAGAATATCCAGAATTATTCTAATTCTTTTTTTTCCTTTAATTTTAATTTTCATATAAGATAATTAATCTCAAAGAATAATAAAAAAAAATCAATTGAGTAAATTTTAAGTTTTATATTTTTTATTTTTTTTCCTTATTTTTAAGTTAATTCATTTCTTTAAATTGTTTCTATGCTTATTAGATTTATGTCGAGTCTCATCACACATAAGATGTGAAATTTTATGATCGGGGCGGAAATAATTCAAAATCATAATCTCTTAGATTTGAATAATGTAGGATCAG
>JAWOFX010000129.1:0-13566 GCA_046497275.1 Promethearchaeia archaeon
CTTTTTTCTAAAATAAAACAAGATAGTAAAAATAACCTTTTAACTTCATTTGAGTCTTCACGTTTCGATAATTTTAAAGATTGGTATCATAATACTTATTTAACATGAGTCTACAAAAATCATATTTTAAATTTCAGAAAGAAAAAGATCTGCAATGGTTATCCATTTTGCTTGGAAATCAGAGTTAATGGAGCTTTTTTCCACTAGTTCTTTCCCTTTTTTAAGATTTTTAATTGATAAATTATCATTCCCAAGGGCATTATAGCAAATACCTAGTTTAATATAAGACTGATAAATAAACCATTCGTCACTACACATAACAATTGCTTTCAAAAACTTTTTAATCGCTTCATCATATTCTTCAAAGTACATCAGGATCTCTCCATAATTATCGTAATAAATCCCTTTATCGGGATCATCATCAATAAGTGTTTGCATTATCTCTAAAGCTTCTTTCCTCCTGTTTAAATATTGGAGCCAATAGGCTTTATAGCTTAGGAGATCATTATTATTTGAATATTTTTGGATTAAATTCTCAATAATTTTTAATCCTGCCTTAATATTTTTCTTTTTCTTAAGAATGGATGCCTTCTTCATTTTAATGTTTATTTCTCTTTCGGGGAAAAGATCCAACATCTCATCTAATATTTTAATTATTTCATTATATTGATTATAATAGATTAAGATTTTAATTTTAGATTCATATAAATCGATGTTTTGCGGATTAAATTCAATTTTATTATCAATTTTTCTCACTTTTTCTTCGAATTGATCCGATAAGCCTTTACTCAGTTGCGAATTAAACGTCTCCGACATATTCTCCCAAATTAACCATTCCAGTTTATCAGAAGTCTCGTAAATATTTTTCAAATTCGGGTTTAATGAGATTTTATAAGCCAAATACTTAATATACTCTGGAAAAAATTCTTTTAATGATTTTTTAAAATCTTTATGAAATAAAGATTCACAAGCTTCCTCTAATAACCGATCTATCATCGAATCATCAACAGAATCTAATAGCATATCTAATTTTTTCGAGTTAAGAATATTTAAATAAGCAATTTTATTAATATAGCTCTCTGTAAGAACTTGGAGTATCCGTTCTAATTTATTCTCTGTTAAAAAATAAAATATACCTCCAGAAGGACCATTCAATTTAAATAATTGATTTTGATATATTTTACCTTCAGACAATTCATCAATATAATAACTAAGAATCGTGGTTTTTATTTTGAATTTTTTGGAAAAATCTTCCTTTGATACAAAATTAGGATATCTATCAGGATGATTCAACGCAAGAAATAGAAGTATTTTATAAAATAGTTCTTCATCTTTTAGAACTTGGTTAACTCTCTCATATGGAAGATTTAAGATATAATTTATAAAATGGAACTGAATTTCTTTATCCCTAATTCTAAATTTATCAAAAAAATTAAGAATTCTTTGATTTCTTTCTTCAATAATTTTACCCTCCTCTTCTAAAATGGTTTGTCGGTCTAAATTGTAATTGTGCAGCATTCTTGAATATTCTAATTTACCAGTTCCAGTTATCTTGTATTTGCCATTTTCTTTTATTATAAAACCCTCTTCGATTAATGGCTTTAAATTCTTCGATAATGAGGAAGTATTTATTGTTAACGGTTCTTTAAGAAAATCTGCTCTTTTACAGTAAGGGTTGTTATAGAGCATCCACAATATCCAATCAGAATAATTTCTTCCATTTTTTAGAATTAATTTAGGAGGATAATTTACCTTTCTTATATTTTTAGTTGCTCTCGATAATTCATAATATTTTTTTTTCCCTTTTGGATTAATTTTATAATTCCCTCTTGAGATTTTATCAATATATCCTTTATTCTTTAATTCTCTTAAATGTCTGGATAATGTACCAATAGGAATCTCGATTGGTTCTTCGGTAAAATAAGACCATTGACACACTTCATTATTATATAACATCCAGAGAATTATAAGATCATAATCTGGTTTTGTCTGTGTGGATGAATCATAGATTTCTTTTGGAGGATAATTTATAAGAACCATTCTGTTATCTTGGAAAAAATTTTATTATCTAACATATAGATCTGTATATTTTTTATTTATATCTTTTTTATAGAACTTCCACAAAACTTCGGAAGTTTCATGAAAGTTTCACCTATTCATCTATAAAAGCAAGAGAGTACTGTTTTTTAATGAATAAAGTTTTTCAAAAAAACTCAAAATTAATCAAAAAATGAGTTGATAACAATTAAATATATAAAAAATAAAAAACGAAAATCAAGAATTATTCTAATTCTAATATCTTTCTTACTTCTCATGCCCATCTTTACCAGTCTTATTCAAGGAGAAACCAGTTTTATAACAAAAATAGAAGATTTTGAACGTGGTAATCTTAAAAACTCTCATATATATTATAGAGAGACTGAAGGGGGGGGTTATGATGTGTATGTGAATGGTGATTATGCTTACATAGCAGATGATTGGAAAGGACTAGCAATAATAGATATCTCAGATCCGACCAACCCGGGAGCTCCCATTTACGAGGATATACCATCTGGTTGGGCTCAGGCTGTATATATAAGTGGAAATTATGCATATGTCGCATATACCGGAATGACAAAAAATGGATTAGCGATTATTGATGTTTCCGATCCTGAACATCCAGTGTTAGTTGCTAATGTCGATACTGAATGTGCTTGGGATGTATATGTAAGCGGCAACTACGCATATGTTGCGGATGATAATAATGGTTTAGCGATTATAGATATTTCTGATCCTACCATTCCAGTAAGTATTGCTAATATAACAACATATGATGTGGCTAACGGAGTATTTATAAGCGGTAATTATGCATATGTTGCAGATGGAAATGCTGGTTTGACTGTAATTGATGTTTCTGATCCTACCAATCCGGGAATTGCGGCGAACGAAGATACGGACGGATACGCACAAGCTGTATATGTAAGCGGTAATGATGCCTTTATTGCTGATGGAAGTGCGGGATTAGTATATATCAATGTGCAAAGTCCTACTAACCCAGGAACTCCATATTATGAGAATACTTACGGAGCTGTAGATGTTGTTATCAGCGGAGATTATGCATATACTGTTGATTTATATGGAATGGTTGTTTTTGATATACATTCTCCACCTTTTCCAAATGATATTGCTTATGAAGATATTGATGGATATACAAGAGGAATATGTATAGAAGGAAACTATGCTTATATTTCTGGCAGTGTAGGTTTAGCAGTGGTAGATATATCTAAAAACATAGACCCATTATTAATCAATAATGAAATAACAATGGGAGAGGCAATACAAGTCTGCATTGATGGAAATTATGCTTTTATTGCAGATTATGACCAGGGTTTGACTGTGGTTAATATCTTTGATCCTACCCATCCAGCAATAGTTGCTAATATAAATACAACGGATTATGCATGGGATGTGGATGTCGATGGAAATTATGCCTATGTAGCCTCTAGTTATTCGGGCTTAGCAATTATCGATATTAAATATCCAGACACGCCAGGAGCGCCAGTTTATTTAGATACAGATGGTTGTGCAAGAGCTGTAGACATAAGTGGTGATTATGCCTATGTAGCGGATGGCTTGGAAGGCTTAAAGGTCATTGATATCAGTGACCCAACTATTCCCGTATTGGCTGGGCAGAAAGACACGGCTGGGTATGCAACTGATGTCAAGATAGATGGAGATTATGCCTATATGACCGTTGGTGCTGATGGGTTAGCAATCATCGATATCAAGAATCCAAACTCGCCAGGAGCACCAATTTACATAGATCCGGTTTATTATGCTCATGGAGTAGACATCCGTGGTGATTTTGCTTATATAGCGGAACATAGTAATGTTCAAGGAGGCGTTTTAAACGTAATTGATATCTCCAATCCTCTTAGTCCCCTATTAGCCTCAAGAATAGGTACTCTTACATCAAGTGCATATAAAGTTTATGTGAGTGGTAATTATGCATATATTGCTAGCGAAGATAGGCTAACAGTAATAGATCTTAAATGGGATGGAACTGGATCGCATTATACGCATTCAGATACGATTAATGAGTGTATTGGAGTATATGTAGAGGGTGATTATGCGTATGTGGCTAGTCGTTCTGAAGGATTAGTGGTGGTTCAAATTAGAGAGAGAGCTGATCTGGATGATCCAATCATTACTGAAAACCCAAGTGACTTGCTTCTCGAATGTGGTTATACCGGAAAGATAATCGCATGGAGAGCAACTGATCTTAATCCTGATACCTATACTATTGAACTTCAAGGTTCCGGAAACGTAGCAGGCCCAACAGCGTGGTCTAGCGGAGTTGTAGTAACATATGATATTCCTAATGGATTAGGAGTAGGCACTTATACATACACAATCAATTTCACGGATACTAATGGTAATTTTGCAACTGATACAGTAGAAGTTACTGTTCAAGATACCGAAAATCCCGTGATTATAGATTCTCCAGACGATAAAATAGTTGGATTAGGATATTCTGGCGTGAATTTTCAATGGACGGCAACCGATGAAAATCCCTACAATTATACGATCGAACTTCAAGGTTCTGGAAATGTAGTAGATTCAACTGGATGGTCGAGCGGAATACCGATAGTTTATAATGTACCAGAGGGATTGGGATTGGGTGAATATTATTACACCATCAATTTCACTGATGATTATGGACATTTTATCCCAGATACGGCAAAGTTAAGCGTCCAAGATATAAAAGATCCTGTAATTACAGATGCCCCGACAGATATAGCTGTTGAGCTAGGATATCCAGGTACCGTGAATTTACAATGGAATGCAACGGATGATAATCCTAATACCTATACTATTGAACTTCAAGGCTCTGGAAGCGTGGCAGGACCAACTGCGTGGTCTAGTGGGGTCGCAGTAAATTATGATATCCCAAACGGATTACCATTAGGAGAATATTATTATATAATCAATTATACGGACGATTATCAGAATTTTGTGATTGACACTGTTAAATTCACTGTAGGTGATACAGTAGATCCTATAATTACTGATACTCCAGCAGATTATGAGTGTTTTATTGGATATGCAGATGTGTGTCTCTTTTGGATTGCCACCGATGCTCATCCCGCTACATTCACTGTTGAGCACCAAGGTCATGGTATCGTAGCAGGACCAACTCCCTGGGCGAGTGGAACTAATGTGAGTTATACAATCCCAGAAGAATTATCTGTAGGAGAACACTTTTTTACCATCAATTTTACTGATCTTGCTGGAAATTTTGCCACTGATACTGTAAAAATTACTGTCAATGAGGAGAGTTCCGGTGAAGAAACTCCTGGTATTCCTTTTGGAAATTGGTTTTTGATTTCCATGACAATTTCCATTATTGGATTAGTGTTTATTCAAAATAAAAGAAAAAAATAGTCAAGATCTTTTTTTTTAATTTTCTTTTTTTCTCATCTCAAAAATTATTAGTCCATATTTCAACTTTATATATAAGTAAGTTTAATTTTAAAATAAGTCCAAAAA
The DNA here is from genome assembly GCA_046497275.1 of Promethearchaeia archaeon. Lineage (GTDB taxonomy): Archaea > Asgardarchaeota > Lokiarchaeia > Sigyniarchaeales > SOKP01 > TEKIR-8. Next base: position 5,530 of record JAWOFX010000129.1, read on the forward strand.
GTAATTGAAATAGATTTTTAATTTATAGCAATTTTTTTTAAGAAGGCGATATAAATAAAAGTATTTAGTATTTTAGTAAAATTCAATATTTAACTCTAAAAATGATATCAGAAACAATAAAACAAGCCAAAAACTTATTCGAGAACGGAAAGTTTGAGAAATCTTTAATCATATTAGATAAAGTAGGGAATTTAGAAGATCTAAAGGATTCAGAAAAGCTTTCTTATAATCTTTTAAAAAGCTCTCTTTTTTTTAGATTCAGAAGGGATGAAGAGTGTCTTCGATATGCTGAAATCACATATCAACAAGCTCAAAATTTAAACCATAAAATGTTATCCATTGATGCTCTTCTCAATAAGTCGTGGGCTTTATTTTGGTTTGGAGATTTCGAGCAAGCGAATATTTCAATCAAGACTGCTGAAAAAATTCTTAACAATCTAAAAAATATATCTGATTGTGATTATGAGAGGAGAAAAGCATTTATTTATTTTATCAAAGCTTGTAGGTCATGGTTTTTATCCGACTCCAAAGGATTAAAATATGCTAATAAAAGTCTGAAAATTCGTCAAAGGATTGGAAGAAAATATGAAATTGTAGAATCCTATAGTATTTTGAGTGGATTAATCACTCATTTTACTGATGATTTCGATAATGCTTTAGAGTTTTTAGAAAGATGTCATAAACTGGGTCTTGAAATCCATCATCCTTGGACAGAAACATTTGATCAAAAAAATTTTGGAGACATATATTACATAAAAGGTGATTTACATAGAGCTTTGAAGCATTATAAAAGAAGTACTAAGATTTTTGAAGAAAATAACAATTTAAATCCTATCCTCAGCACTTTTAGCGAGATTGGAAACGTATATAGAGAGATGGGGGATTTAACCGAATGTTGTAATTATCTTATCTATAGTTACGATATTTCAAAGAAAACTCAAAACTATTGGTTAAATAGTGAAATCATAACTAATATTATAGAAATTTTGGTTTTAAGAGGTAATATTAAAAAGGCTGAAATATATTTAAAAAAATTAGAAGGAATCTATAAAACGCATCCTAATAATAAGCGTTTTGAACATTCTTATCTTATTGCTAAAGCGCTTATATTAAAATTCAATCCTAGAATTAAATCTCAAGCCCAATCGCAAGAAATTTTCACAACTATTATCAAAGATCAAACTCTTAAAAATGATTATTTGATAACTGCCTTATTAAATCAATGTGAATTGCTTTTACAAGAACTTGTTTTAACAAATAGAGATGAAATAATTGAGGAAATAAATTCCTTAATTGAAATACTATTAGAGAGAACAAAAAATTTAAGATCATATTGGATTTTATCAGAGACTCTAGTTCTACAAGCAAAAGTAGCATTATTGACATTTAAATTGATAAAAGCAAGAAAATTACTTACAAAAGCACAATTCATAGCAGAAAAAAATGGTTTAAATCGCTTATCTGTAAAAATTTCTCATGAACATGATGAGCTATTACAAAAGTTCAAAAAATGGCAACAATTAAAGGATTCAGAATCACCCATATCTGAACGAATCAAATTAACTAATTTAAGCGAACAAATCTCCAATTTGGTTCAAAAACGTAGAATAAGTATTTCCAAAATAGTCGAAGAAAGTCCGATTATGATCCTGATTTTTTCTGAAGGAGGTAATCCAGTTTATTCACAGGTTTTTGCTGAAGAAAATTCTTTTAAATATCATCTTTTTGGAGGATTATTAACAACTTTGGATTATTTTATAAATGAAATCTTTTCTGAGGGTCTCGATAGGGCCATATTTGGAAAATATACACTATTAATTAATAAAATAAGTCCGTTTATTATCGTTTATATTTTTAAAGGAAAATCATATTTGGCCTTACATAGGATCAAACATTTTTGCAAAACTATTCGGGATGAGGGATCAATCTGGGAAAATTTAATAGATCGCTATCATCAAAATAAACTCATTCATCAAAATGATATTCCTTTACTTGATCTAATGATAAGTAAAATATTTATTGAAAAAAGTATTGTCTTAGAAAATTTTTAATATAGAAAGTATAAGTAGAATATTATATGAACGGATTAGTTATTAGAAAGAATAAGCTAAATTAAAAAGTTTTGAAAAAGAGAGACAAAAAACTTTATGAGTTCAACCAAAATATTAAGAGCAAATAAATTATTCGAGAATGGAAAATTTCAAGAATTCCCCAAGTGACCTGATTCTCGAATGTGGATATACTGGTGAAAATATCTCATGGACAGCAACTGATGATAATCCTAATACCTATACGATTGAACTTCAAGGTTCTGGAATCGTGGCAGGACCAACTGCGTGGTCTAGTGGGGTCGCAGTAAATTATGATATACCTAACGGATTCCCATTAGGAGAATATTATTATATAATCAATTATACGGACGATTATCAGAATTTTGTGATTGACACTGTTAAATTCACTGTAGGTGATACAGTAGATCCTATAATTACTGATGCTCCAGCAGATTATGAGTGTTTTATTGGATATGCAGATGTGTGTCTCTTTTGGATTGCCACCGATGCTCATCCCGCTACATTTACTGTTGAGCATCAAGGTCATGGTATTGTAGCAGGACCAAATCCTTGGATAAGTGGAAATAATATGAGTTATACTCTTCCAGAAGGGTTATCAGTGGGAGAACACTTTTTTACCATCAATTTTACTGATCTTGCTGGAAATTTTGCCACTGACACAGTAAAAATAACAATTCAAGAAGAAAATGGTGTTGACCCTCCTTCATCTATTCCTTTCGGAAATTGGTTTTTAGTTTTTATGACAATTTCCATTATTGGAATAGTGTTTATTCAAAATAAAAGAAAAAAATAGTCATGATCTTTTTTTTTAATTTTATTTTTTAATTTTTTTTATCTCAAAAATTATTAGTCCATATTTCAACTTTATATATAAGTAAATTCAATTTTAAAATGACAATAGAAATTAATCGAAGGAGATTTTTTAATAATAATTTTTAAACTAGGCGATATAAATTATTTCTAAAAAGTTAGAGCAAGTGAGGAATTTAATCAAGAAAGATAAAAACCAAAGTGCTATCGTTATTTTAAACGAAATTGAAGAAAAGGAAGATCTAGAACAAACAGAATTACTAAACTTATATCATTATAAAGCAACTGCTTTTATCAGATTGGGAAATTATCCGGAAACATTAAAGTATGCCAAAAAAGCTTATCGTATTATTCGTAAAAAAGGACTAAGTTCTCAGCTACTTGAATCATTAATAATGTTAGGCCACTCGTCAAGTTGGTTGGGAAATTTCGAAAAAGGGTATCAATATTTAAACGATTCGGAGCAGATACTAAATAAACTTGCTGATCTTTCAGAAAAAAGAAGAATAAAATACGAAGCAATGATATGTCTTAGTAAGAATTGTGGATATATGCAAAAAGGAAAAAATGAACGAATTTATCATTTAGCAATGAAAGTTTTGAATCTAAGTGAACAAATTGATGATAAATTTGTTTTAGCTGAATTATATTATCAATTAGCATCAATTTATACATTTTATAAAATTGATGTAAAAAAAGCTATTAAATATTCACAAAGTTGCCAAAATCTTGCAGAAGAGCTTGAAAATAAAACTATAATCGCCTTAAATTTAGTAACTATGGGGTCCATTTATATAATGATAGGCGATTTAGAAAAAGCATTTTTTTATCATAAAGAAGCACTGAAAAATACTGATATCTTTATGATTAGAATGTCAATTTTTAATAATCTTTCTATGATTTATTGCCAAAAAGGAGAATTAAATAAAGCTTTAGAATCACTCGAAAAAGCTTTTAATATAGCTGATAACAATAAAGCTCCTTATATGATGATCAGCATACTAACGAGTATTATTGAGGTCTTGGTTTTAAAAAATGAAGCAAAAATAGCAGAGAATCATTTAATAACACTTAAAGATATAGCAGAAAAAGAGAAAAGCAAACTTGCTGAAATATATGCTAATTTCTGTGAAGCTCTCATCTTGAAATCAAAGAAACGCATCCAAGATCACGCAAAAGCACAAAGAATTTTTGAAGAAATAATCCAAAAAGAGGAGTATTACGGAGAGCTAACAATGAAAGCTCTTATAAATCTTTGTGATCTATTTATCGAAGAATTTAGATTGACCTCTGAATTAGAAGTATTAGAAGACCTAAATCAATTTTTAGAAAAATTATTAATTATCGCAGAAGAACTTAATTCTTTTTGGATCTTAGCTGAAACATATCTTTTGCAAGCTAAAATTGTTTTATTAAAGGGAGATTTGAAGGCTACAAGGAAAATACTAATTGATGCTCAACATGTTGCAGAAGAGCACGACCTTAAATTGTTATTGGGTAAAATATCATATGAGCACGATAAGATTTTGAAAAGTTTGAAGACTTGGGAATCTCTTATTGAAAATGAAGCACCCTTAAAAGAACGTATAGAATTAGCTGAGCTAGATGTGCATATCGAAAATATGCTTTTCAATCGTAAAAAGAGTCTTGAGATCTCTGAAGAAGAACCTGTAATCATTTTCATTATAAGCGAGGGTGGAAATCCTCTCTTTTCCCATTCATTTATTGAGAATTTAAAATATGAATCGCACCTCTTTGGAGGATTTTTAACCACGATTGATTTTTTTATCAAAGAGATGTTTTCGGAAGGTTTAGACAGAGCAGTGTTTGGGGATTATACTCTACTCATGAAATCCATTTCACCTTTTTTCATAACATATGTGTTTAAAGGAGATTCTTACTATGCCTTACAAAGAATAGGATATTTTACTGAAAAAATACAAAAAAATACCATTATTTGGAATAATTTAAAAAAAAGATTCCAACAAAATAGGTCACTCCGATTAGAAGATATTCCCTCATTTGATTTATTATTAAGATCAGTTTTTATTGAGAAAAATATTCCTTTATAAGAGATTTAAAAAACAGAATTGAAAGTGAAAAATTATATTATTTATTTGAATATAGAAAAATTAGTAATTTTATTTAATGAATTTTTTTAAAACATTAGTATCCAACAAATTTGTATGAAATCTAAACAAATAGTAGAAGCCAAACAATTATTTGAGGAAGGAAAGTTCGAAGAAGTAATTACTTCATTAAATAAGATTAAAAAAATCCAAGATTTAACGGACTTAGAAAAACTTACATATCACCTTCTAAAAAGTTCTGTTTTCATGAGATTTAGAATGGATAAAAAATGTCTTAAATATTCAAGTATTGCTTGTCGTGAAAGCCAGAAATTGGAGCAAAATCTTTTTTTAATCGATGCGATTCTAAATAAAGCTTGGGCTATTCTTTGGTTAGGCAATTGGAAAAAAGCTAATGAGTTAATTAAAAAAAGTGAGGATATTCTTAATTCTCTAACAAATTTAACTATGTTAGAATTCCAACGTAAGAAAGCATTTATTTTTTTCATGAAAGCTTCTTGTTATTGGTTTCATGCTAATCAAGATGGTTTGAATTATGCAGAAAGAAGTCTGGAAATACGAAAAAAGCTTGGCATAAAATTTGAAATAATTGAATCTTACAGCATAGTCTGTGCGTATTATACTCATATAAAAGACGATTTGGATTATGTACTGAAAGTATTAGAAAAATCTCAAGCACTTGCAATTGAAATTAACCATCCATGGGTATATACCTACAACTCTAAGAGTTTTGGAGATATTTATTATATGAAAGGGGATTTAAAAAAAGCATTAATGTATTATAAAAGAGGTGTTAATTATTTTGAGGAATTAAACGATTTATATCCTGCTCTTATAACTATAAGCGAAATAGGTAATATTTATAGAGAAATGGGTGATATAAGTCAAAGCTGTGATTATCTTAAATATAGTTATAGAATTGCTAAAAAAAATGGTAACAAATGGATAAAAAGTGAAGTGATTGCAAACTTAATAGAAGTTTTAATTATTAATGGAGATATTCAACCTGCTAAAATGCATTTGAAAGAATTAGAGGAAATTTACAAAGCATTACCCAATAACAAACGTATTGAACAAACTTACTTGCTTTCTAAAGCTCTTATTTTAAAATCAAATCTAAGATTTAAAAGTCAAGCAAAAGCACAAGAAATATTAAAGGATATTATTGATGAAGAAAAGATAAAAAATGAATATCTTATAGTTGCGTTATTAAATTTATGCGATTTATTACTAGAAGAATTAGAAATTACTAATAATATGGAAATAATAGATGAAATAAATCAACTCATTAAGAAATTAATAGAAATTACAGAAAATTTGAAGTCATATTGGACATTAAGTGAAACATTTGTATTACAAGCAAAAATATCGCTTCTAAAATTCGATTTAATGGATGCGAGAAGACTTCTAACACAAGCCCAAAAGATAGCTGAAAAATATCAAATGAATCGATTAGCTGCCAAAATTTCTTTCCAGCATGATGATTTACTTCAGAAATTGACTATGTGGAAAAAATTAAAGAATTCGGATTCTTCTTTAGCTGAACGCATGAAATTATCTGATTTAAAGACACAAATATCATCCATGATCCAAAAACGTAGAGATCAAATTCCATTAATAGAAGAGGAAAATCCAATAATCTTACTCATAAGCACAGAGGATGGGGATCCTATATTTTATCATTCCTTTATTCAAGAAGAAACAATCCCATCCCATCTAATTAGAGGATTCTTAACGAGTATTGATTTTTTCATAAGAGAAATGTTTTCTGAGGATCTTGACAGAGTTATGTTTGGAGACTATACCTTAATAATGAAATCTATCAAACCATTCTTTATTGCTTATATATTTAAAGATAATTCTTATCACGCTCTTCGAAAATTGAATTATTTTATTAAGAATATAAAAAAAGATTATGAGATTTGGGAAGATCTAATAAAAAATTACCATATGAATAAAGAGATTCACATAAAAGGTAAACTCTTGCTTAAAGAAATCATAAAAAAAACCTTTTTGGATAGAATCTCTATTTCAAATAATGGATAAGTTTCTCTATTAAAAAATATTAAATTCTTTTTTAATTGAAACTAAAAGATTATTTTCAACTAAAAATTTATATTACCTAAATTTTATTTTTATATAGTAATTTTACCATAACTTGTTAGATCATAATGAAAAAATGTCTAGTTCAGAAGATTTTATTTTTAAGATAACTTTAATCGGAGATGGGGCAGTTGGAAAGACTTCCTTGATAAAAAGATATACTCATGGGACTTTTGAAAAAGATTATATTAAGACTATAGGTGCCCAATTTTCAAGATATAACAAAAAAATCGAGGGAGATGAGGTAGAATTAATATTTTGGGATATAGCAGGCCAAGATTTCCTTTTTTTACACCCTTTATTCTATAAAGAAAGTAAAGCGTGTATAATTGTATTTAGCCTCGAAGAAAATGATTTGGGTAATGATAGTTTTAAACATATAAAAGATTGGTATAAAGAACTTAAAAAATATTGTGGAGTTATCCCAGTTGTTTTATTGGCAAATAAAGTGGATTTAATAGATGAAAGTAATTTAAATACTACTAAAATTCAAAATATTGTAGATAAATATAACCTGCTTGATTTTTACACAACTTCAGCCAAAACTGGACAAGGAGTTATAGATGCCTTCAATAATATTATAAATAAACTATATCTCGATAGTAAAGCCTTAAGTGGATAATAAAATCTTATTCCTTTTATTAAATTAATCTCTTAATCTAATTCTTAATAGATATCAATAAAAACTAATTTAATTATTATTCAATTTGAATATGTTTTATATAGAGATTTATAAATAAAACAATTAAATCTATAATTATGAAAATTATTATATTCGCTCCACACCCAGATGATGAGATCTTTGCTTGTGGAGGAAGCATACTGAAATGGCTTGAAAAAGATCATCAGATACATCTAATTTACGTTACAGATAATAGAGCTCTAATTGAATGGGGTATAAAAGAAAATCAATTACTTGAAGATTGTGCCCAAAAATATAGGAGTCTTTCTAAAGATGAAAT
>JAWOFX010000137.1:0-34641 GCA_046497275.1 Promethearchaeia archaeon
ATAGCAATTGGTTTAGAAATTTTCTCTTGTAATTTAATTAATGCTTCATATCTAGGAGTTAGCATAGTCAAATAAATAAGCATCATGTCAACATTAGGGTCGTTTCCTACGATTTCATAAGTATTTTTTTCCAATATAGGATCAAATGTTGCTTGAAGACTGATATCTATTGGGTTTGACATACTCGAGCCGAATTCTGGTATATACTCTCTAAGTTTCATTTTTGATTCTCTAGTCAAATCTGCTAACTTTAAATTATTCATTTCACAAGCATCTGCAGCCGATACAGCGGGGCCTCCCGGACCTGAAATAATAGCAACTTTTTTATTTTTTACTGGCATAGGATTGATGAACGTCTGGATCATACTTATCATTTCTTCTAAATTATACACTCTAATCACCCCATATTGTTCAAAAACAATGTCCCACATTTTATTATTTCCACAAAGAGATCCTGTATGTGATTGAGCTGCTCTTGAACCCGCGGGCGTAATTCCAACTTTCCAAATGATTATTGGTTTTCTTATTTTTCTTATTAACTCAATAAATCTTCTTCCATCATCAACACCTTCCATATAACACGCTATTAAATTAGTATTAGCATCATTACCTAAATATTCTAAAAAGTCATTAAAACCCAGATCAATACCATTACCATAACTTATAGATTTTGAAAAATGAATCCCTTTCAAAATACAACTAAAAGCCATGATATTAGCGATTGAACCACTTTGGCTGATAAGGCCTAATGGACCGGATTCTGTTGGTAAGGCTGGAAAGAACGACAAACCTGTCTCTGGACAGTAAAATCCCATACAATTTGGACCTATCAATCTCATTTGATATTTTCTAGCTAATCTTAATAATTCTTTCTCAGCTTTTTTACCTTCTTCACTTTTTTCACCAAATCCCGCGGAGAAAATTACCACTGCTTTTACTCCATATTGACCACATTCAGTAATTATATCTTTGACATATTTAGGATGAGTAGAACATATAGCCAAGTCTACTGGCTTTCCAATAGACTCTAAATCTGAATAAACAGGAATTCCCATTATTTCAACATTAGATTCAGTTATAGTAGGATTGATTATAAATATATTAGGAAATTCTTGATCAATAAATCCTTGTAATAAAATATTCCCTAACCCACCTTTTCTACTTACTCCATAAATTGCAACTGAACTCGAATGGAAAATATCGTCAATTTCAGAGAATAAATCATTCAATCAAATCCCCTCTTATTAAATAGGGCATAAAACATACAATAAATAATTGTTTCATAAATAAAAATTCTTTTAAGATTTTAAAGCAATATCTCATTAAGGATCAATTTTTAATTATGATTTCTCAGATAAATCTTTAGCTCCGTTGGAAATTAATAAAAATAAAATTTTGTTAAAAATGATTTTATCCAATAAAATTGGTGTATCCTTGAAATTTAAACAAACAAAAATTTCTAAAATTAATTCATATCAATGATTGGATATTTTCTAAATATTAACTCCTTAATTTAATGGTTTTTATGCTATTTTTTGTAAATTATTATTGAGAGAAAAAAGAATCAATTATTTTTCATTTAATAAAAAAGAATTAAAAAGATTAATCTAACTTTAATATAATTTAAAATCATAAATGAGTTTATATCTAACGTGAATTATTTACCGAATAATAGAAATCATACAGAATTAGATCATCCGAATTGGAATATTATAGAAGTTTCTAAGGTAGACGACAAAATTATTAAAAATCTGCTTAATAAGTTAAGTTTAGGGATCTCTGATGATTTCTTTATTTGTTTTGAAAGTTTAATTAAAATCGGAGAAAAAGCCAAACCCTCAATAATTTCATTTATTCAAGAGAATGAGGTTAATCTTTTCATTAAAAATATTTTCTTTTTTATTTTACAATTGATTGAAAGAAAAAACGCTAATCCTCCATTCCTTCTTAAATTATATAATCCTGATTTCATAATTCGAGCAAGAACAATAATGGAACTTGAAGCAAAGGGGGAGAAAGAATCTTTAAAATTCTTATTACCTCTTATTGATGATCCAGACGATTCAGTAAGATGGGCTTTAATCAAAATGTTAGTTTCTCTTAATTTACCGAATAACCCATTAGTAAGAGATATTCTCGAATCAAGATTAGATATCGAATTAAATCCAATAATAATAGAAAAAATAAAGGAAATCCTTTAATTTTTAGAAATTAATCAAAAATATTGTCTATAAATTCAGTAAGAAATTTTTTAAGAACAAGTTTTAAATCTTCTCTCCAAGCCGTTCCATCAAGTTTCCTATTTTTATTAATTCTATAAAAATCTTCTAAAACAATTGAAATAAGTTCTCTTAAATAATCCAAAGAATGCGATGATTTTACTTTTTCAGTTAAACCCTGATACATATCTTTCGCAAAACTCTCAATCAATAAATCACGAAAATCTGAATATTGATACAATTCACCAAGCTTAAAAAAAGATGAGAGAAATTGTGATACTGCATTTTCGATTTCTCTGGGGGAAATTTTATTCTTGCTTATGCAATAAGCTTTTATCATTCTCTCTATTAATAATCCTCTAAATTCCTCTTTATCAAGTTTCTGAGTTATTTTTTCTGCCATAGAATTATTATTTTTTCTAATATGTCCTTTTTTCCTTATTTTATGGAGTTTTTGATAATCTTGCTTTATAATATCACACAGACTTGAGCGTAATGTAATAATGTTCGTAGTAAATTTTTGATTTCCATAAAATACTGTAGGAACCTTCATTTTATATTTTTCTAAAATATCATAGATCTCAAGGATATTGTCTCCTTCTTGAGGTCTAAAGAAAACCTCATATAATGAGGAAATCTCGAATTCTTTTATCTCATTTGTGAATAAATTTCTTATATATTTATCATATTCAATAAAAAATAAGAAGATACAGTCATCTATCGCTAATTCGATATTATCATGTGTTGCTTGACTTAAATATTTTTTATACTCTAATCTAATCTTATTTGCTCTAATCATTTCTAAAGCAAAATCCAATAGATTTTTACCATTAATGAGCTTTTCTCTATAATAATTCAGAATGTTGATTAATATGGGTTTTGTTGGCCCGATGGATTGGTTATTCAAGAATTTCGCAATTTTATTTGGTATTTTCTGCTTTTCTGATTGTTTATTGATTCTCTCATAATAATCTAATAACCTTTTTCTGTCAATTTGGTATAATTCCTTAAATTCTTGAGATTCCATTATCTATTTGATGTGAGTAATTTTAATTATTTTATGAGTCTAATTCTTTTTCGATAAGATCTAATTCTGCTTCAGAATTTGCTCCCCATTTTGTAATATCAAAGTGAGGATTAATTTTATATAAGAACTTAAAGATATTCTCATTCCCATCAAGTAATAATCTTAATTGTTTTTTATAATATGATAAACTCCTATTATATTCAGAATCATTTATTTCAGGTATCAAAATAAATCCATAGCTTTTCTTATTACCATTTTCTTTTAAAAATTCTTCAACATACAGTATTTCTTTCGTATTACTTTTCAAATTAATTTCTCGAATATTTGGATATACATTAGATTTATCAAACAATCTTAACGTTTCATTAATTAGATTTTCATAAAAGTTAGGTATTATAATCATTACGTAATATGATGGAATAAATGACAAAATTTTTTTTCGAATCGGATTGCTTTTCTCAAAAGTATATAAGTAAGTGTTTGAATTGTTTTCCGATATTATTCTTTCAATTATTCCAATACAATAATAATTTTGTTGTTCTTTCCAATAAATTTTCCTAGATGAACCTAAACCGTGCTGGATTAAATTAATTCCTCTATTTAATTCGTCTCTTATAAAATCTTTAAATGAAAAATCATCTCCTAAAATACTCTCTTTTATGATTTTACCTTGGATAATGCTTGGATGAATATATTTCGTAATTTTGTTATTAATCATATCAATATCTTCTGTATAGGGTGAACCTATTAAGGTGAACAAGTCTGTTATTCCATCGGGCGATGAATAAGTCGAATTAAGAGTAAAAAAACTTTGAATAATATTTCGATTCATATTTCTTTCTTGATGTAAAGATAAAGACGCTTCGATAAAATTTATACGCCAATTATCGTCTTTTTCAGTTGCTGCTGTCAAAAATATAGGACCTAAAAACTTAAATGGAAGCATTTTAAGTTTCTCCTTTTTTTCCTCTGAAATATCCGTTGAGAACCTTATATTTTCATAAATCAGATTATTCTCATCGGAAAAAAATAAACCTAAAATTGAACTTATATCTTCCATTTTTAAAATTCCCTTGAAATCCTAATGATATTGTTAAGAAAATTCATAAAGCTAAAAAAATTTAATTCTTTTTAAGCACTCCAATCAACGAATTAATGTCTTACAACCAATAGATAAATTTATATAATATCGAGATATATTAGAAAAATTTAGAAGGATTTTCTTTTTTTAAGTATAAAGAGAAATTATATAGAAATAATTCAATAATTTAATAAATATATAGAATTTCCTCTATCAAAAACGTCAGAAGAATTAAATTATGGTTAGTTTAGGTTTAAATCAAAATACATGTAAAAATAAGGATCTTATAGAATTTATGGATTTTGCCCAAGATTTCCAAGGAATTGAGTTAATTTTTGAAAATATTGAAAAATATATCATAAATAATAGTAATATAGAAATAAGAGATATATTAGAATATCTAGAGACCTACAATCTCGATTTAATTAATATTTTACGGTTAGAGGATTTCTCTCTATGCTCAGACTCCAAATTTAACAATGAAATACTTCCTAAACTGAAACAAATGCTTAATTTTTGTTATAAATTAGGTTGTTATTTAATAACAGTTTCTCCAAGTATAGAATCAAGAGATATTCCCCAATGGAGAATTATAAGAAGGACAAAACGAAAGTTAAAAGAAATTGCTAAAATTGCTTATAAGGAGGATATAAAAGTTGGTTTTGAATTTAATAATTTACCAAATTCCTCAATCTCTACTCTTTCACAAGCTAAAGATATCTTAAAACCGTTAGTTTCTCAAGAAAATTTAGGCTATATAATTGATACCTTTTATTTATCTGTTGATATGACAAAAATAGAGGAATTAAAGGAAATTATTAATCAAATATATCTTTTTCAACTAAGTGATGTAAATCCTTATATTAAATACCAAACTTCAAATCTTAAAGAAGAGTTTAGAACCTTTCCAGGAAATGGAAAATTTGATTTTGAGAAATTTTTTAAATTAATAGAAGAATATGGATATAGAGATTATTACTCTATCGAGTTGTATCAAAATGAATGTAATCAAAATATGTATTATCGATTTTTTGAATTAAATAAAATTATATAAACTCCATTTTAATTATAGTATTGTATTGAAAAATTGTATATTTAAATAAAAGAATTTTTATCAGATAATAAAGTGTAAAAGGGAATTATTGTCTATTAAAAAATGTGCAAAAACTAAAATAATATAATTAAGATTTTTCATATATCTATTATAAAAGTAAAATATTACAAAAAAATGGGGAGTTAATTAATAATGCCTAATTTTATTCATCGAAAAGGTTTTCAAAAGAAAAGGGTATATGAAAATTTATATTATATCCCCGAAAGGAATAATTTAAACTCCCTTTACAACGTTTATTTAAAGAACCGTTTTTTTAATCAACATAATATGTATGAAAAATTGAATCTTTTAAATTTCGGAATTTTTCATTTTAAAATGCGAAAGTATAACCCAGAACTTTATAAATAAGAGGAGAAATATATATATGCCAGATTATGATTATACATTCAAGCTTTTACTCTTAGGTGACGCTTCAGTTGGTAAGACATCATTTACTAAGAGATATTGTTACAATATTTTTAATCCAAGCGAACGTCTCACCATAGGTGTTGATTTTCACGTTAAAACAATCGAAATAGATTATAAAGGCGAACCTAAAAAAATAAAATTGCAGATTTGGGATATTGGAGGAGAGGAACGTTTTAGGTTCCTTCTCCCAACATATTGTTTGGGAGCGAACGCAGCTTTTCTACTATATGATATAACTCGTCCCTCCACTTTGGAGAATATTCCTGAATGGACTACGATTGTAAGACAAAAAGGGGGAGCTATTCCAATTATGTTAGTAGGGGCAAAAATCGATTTAGAACCAGACCAGAGAAAAATTGACCGTGATAATGGGATACAAATTGCTGAACGTAATAAATTAGCTGGTTTTGTGGAAATCTCCTCAAAGACAGGTGTGAATGTTGATGAAGCCTTCGATCTTTTGGCGGAATTGACTTTAGAGAAAATGGAAAGTAAAACTTAGGTGGTATGATGGGAGAAGAGAAATACTTAGCTCTTAACCAGTTATTTGATTCTATTGGGATAATAGAGAAAGGAATAGAGAAAATATACCATTATTTATTATTGAATAAACGAATTGATAATTTAAAAAAGGTATGTAATGAATATAATTTAACCCTAAAAAGAGGTTATAAAATTAGTTCTGTTTTATCAGATTTAGAACTTGTTCAAACTTATGATCGCCCTATGAAAATAATTCTCCAAACTCCTGTAATACCAGTCTGGCAAAAGATTATAAATGACCGAATAGAAGATTTAAAAAGAGTTTTTGATGAGAAAGTTAATTTTTGCGAGAGATCATTAACTGATTTTATCAAGATATACGATCTAAAACAAGAACAAGTAGAACAAGAACCCGTTGAATTTATTAATTATTCAATCGATAATATTGAGGATTTATATTATCCGTTCTTAGCTGCTGAAGAATGTAAGATTGCTATGGGTATTAGATATGAAAATACTTTAGTAAGTGCTATTAAGGATAAACCTATGGATCTGATAAAAAAGCAATTTCAGCCAAAAATCTTAACGGGAATCGAAAATATCGTAAATAATATTAAAACTATTAAGATCAAAGTTGTGTTTAATCAAGATATAATTGATGTTTTATTGAATAGCAGAGAATATATGATTTTAACCAGTTTGTTAGAATCTATTAATTTTGAATTCAAGGAGCTACACACTCAAGTCACAGAGGAGGATTTCAGCAATTTTAACCTTGTGGATGATGAATTGATACAACCTAGCTTCGATCCTGCAAATAAATTAATGGGGGCATATATTTCGAGAAATAAAAACATATATCAAGTTTTTGAAGATAAATTTGAAGATTTATTCAATAAAAGTATTCCGATTAATCAATTTTTAGATAAAAGCGAAAGTCTTAAAAAAAAAGTACTTTCTGATATACAACGTTTTGTTTTATGTTTATTATAATCATTATAGGCAAGAAACTTGAAAACTCTTTTTAAAACTGCATTACTGATCTTTTTCAAGAATGTTGTTCAGCTAAAATATCTTAAAGATTAAATTAGAGAATTTACATGATAAAATCCGATAGTAAAAAAAATAATAATAAAAATATTATAATTGAATATTTATGATTTTAGAGAGCTTTTAACATTCTTTGTCTTCTTGCGTTTTTTGTTTCCACTTCATTGCCTTTCTATATCGTTTTAACAACTCTCTGGGAGTGACTGGGTGTTCAGAACGTTCAAACCTTGTTGGATTTTTACTTAAACCAAATAAATACTTACCTATTTTTTTAAGGTCTCTCATAGGATACCTTCCCATCATTGCGATGGTTTCCATTTGTGGACTTCCTCCACCATGGAGTCCAGCAACTTGTAGAATCCCTCCTATATCAGAACATCCTAAAGTTTCAATTCCTTTTATTATTTGTAAGCCTTTTTCTGGATCCATTCTAGGATTTCTCTGCATATATTTTAGGGCTAATGGACCAATATCCGTATTTGTAAAGGTTTCTAAATAGGGCAAAGTGGCCATTATCCCACCAGTAATGTCAGCTAAAATTTCATACTCTTTATAGATATTCTCTCCTGCTAATCTTCTTCCGGCATTTGTTAAAACTTCATCAGGAATTTGGGTTCCTGAAGATGATTTTTCAGAATGCATAGCACTTGATTCTCCTGCTGCAAAAACCAATTCTGCAGTCCCAACTAAATGAGAAATTTTAGTGGAAACATGCTTTTTATCTTCTATATTATTATATTCTGCAGCTAAAGAACAAGCGCTGGCTAATATCTCACTAATGGCGGGTTTACATCCTGTATAAGAATGTCTATGATAATGTGCGAACATAAGGGCTAAAAATCCTCCATAAGCAGTTGCATTAGGGTTTTCCTTTCCATTGAGAAACACTCTTTCTTTAGGAATAAACACGTCATCAAAGACAATCATTGTTTCAACATCTCCTAATTCGGCAGTAGGGGTTCTATATTTTTCGGGAAGGTTTTGAATTCCATGTACCCATGCAGGTCTTGCTAAGAGTTTAACACCTTCCCAATCACAAGGAATGGCAAATGAAACCGCATAATCCTTATCCTCAGGTCCTAAATATCGACAGGGAACTGATACGATTTCATCAACATAACACGTATTAGTTATACATTGTTTAGCTCCTCGAACTATTATCCCATCATCTCTTGTTTCTACTACTCTTACATACGCGTCTGGATTTTCCTGTTCATGAGGTCTTTTTGATCTATCTCCTTTTGCATCGGTTGAAGCGCATGAAGCTGATAAATCTTTCTCTTGGAATTTTCTCATGTATTTGTTGAAATTCTCATTATAGTTTGTCCCAAGGGCCTCATCACATTCATAGGTTACCACAGAAAGGGCATTTAAAGCATCAATTCCCATACATCTTTGAATACATCCTCCCACTTTATGGGATAAAACTCTCGTCATTCGTTGTTTTTTGAGAAGATCCTCTTTATTTTGATGAATGTGAGTGAAACGATTGATTTTCTTGCCAGTATAATGGGATATTGCTGTACATAAATCCTCATATTTTGGATCAAACGCACACTTATATGTCTCTTTTACGATGTTTATTCCTCCTTTAATCCTCCAATCATCTCTTCCTACAATTTCATCCCCAAGATAGATGTTAGGTTTCATCTTATAAAGACCTTCTATATATTCCTTGGCAGTTCTCATACTTTTATCATCTAATTTTTTGATTTTATAGTTATTAATTGTATAAAATACTTGAATCCTTTAATATCAAATTCTTATCTTGTGAAATAAATTCCTTTAATAGAATTAGATATCATATGTATAATCTTTTGATTTAGGACTATATAACTTTATCTTGGAAAAAATAAAAAAAAATAGTAAAAGTTAAAGGTTTTTTAGATTTTGAATGGTTTAGTGATATCTTTCTGTAGTAAATACTAACCATAAAAAGCCGACTGCCCCAATTACTAAAACGATAATAGTAATATAGTTAATCCATTCTAACCACCATGCACCACCAGCACCGATAATTCCAATTAAATCAGCAACAGCATTAACCGTCATAATAGCTAATACTACTAATGCGATACCAAGAGCCCATTCCTCCTCTTTGAACATTCCAATACCTGCTATAATTGCGAAAACTCCCAAAGTGATTGTGACCAATCCTTGACTTCCAAGTATTGATTGTAGTTCCTGACTTACTGTAGAACCTAAAACCCAAGATGGTAATGTAAGAGGAATGCCCGCCCAGGTTAAAAATTCCATCACTGCTAGAAAAATATAGAACGCTCCTAAGAGAATTAAAATTATATTAAGTAATTCATTTGAGTCTTTTACTTTTGTTTCTTCACTCATATTTAGACACTTTTTTTATTGAATTGTCAAGTGAAAAATTGTTTTCTAAAATATTTAAACTTTATTTATTTATCAAGGCTATTTGCGTTATTAAAAATATCTTCCTTTATGACTTTCTCTATCGCTATTTTACTATTATTGTTAGAATATTAATAAATCCAAAAATGAGTACCAAATCTCTTTAAAAATTTATATATTTATTATTCATATTTTTATCTCTTTAAAAAAATCCAATATCAACCAAAATTTATAAAATAACGCTGAATTATATTAAAAAATGTTCAACCTTTTTCTTCTTTATAGCAATTCTTTTTAATTTAGCTCTAAATAATTAAATGTTTTATACAAAAATTAATAAGATTAAAAAGGTATTATTATATTATATTTCTGATTAGAGAGAGAAAGATTAATATGGTAGTATTAAAATCATCACATTGCCTCTGGATTAGATATTTAATCTAAATAAGAGGTATAATTTCTTTTGATTCTTTAAAATTTTTTATACCTTCTCATAATAATTATTTAAAAATATAATGAGTTAAAATGGACAATAGAATAAGAATACTGGATGTGACCAACAGAGATGGTGTGCAAACCAGTAGATTAGGTTTAGCAAAAATAGAGAAAACAGTGATTAATATACTTTTAAATCAAATGGGGGTATATCAAAGCGAATTTGGATTCCCAACAACATTACATGAAACTAATTATATCAACGCAAATCTAGAATTAGCTCAGATCGGAGTACTAGATCCAATCATTTTAGAGGGATGGATACGAGCAATTCCTTCTGACGTCGAGAGAGCAGTTGAATTAACCAGAGTGGAACATTTAAACCTCTCGATTTCAACATCGAATCAAATGATTCAAGGAAAATTCCAAGGAAAGTATGACAGAGATGATGTTATCGATATAATGACGAATGCCGTCAAACGTGCAAAGGATCTAGGTATAAAAACTATTGGTGTAAATGCGGAAGATGCCAGCAGGACTTCAATGGATTTTCTTATCAAATTTGCAAATGCTGCAAGAAAGGCGGGAGCTGACAGGATTCGTTATTGTGATACCCTTGGTTTTGAGCGTGCATTTAGAATTCATTTCCGCTGTAAAGATTTAACGAAGGCAGTTGAACTTCCTATTGAATTACATACGCACAACGATTTAGGGATGGCTGTCGCCACAGCAATTGAAGGTGCTAAAGGCGTAATAGAGGAAGGACAGGATGCTTATATCAATACAACAATCAATGGAATGGGAGAAAGAGCAGGAAATTGCGATTTAGTATCTACCCTTTTGGCATTAAAACATGCAGTGGATTTTGAAGAGCTTGGCCTCCTCGATCCTAATATAGATTTGAATAAAGCATGGCAAATTTCAAAATATGCTGAACATTGCTTTGGAGTACCAATTCCAGTCAATCAAGTAGGTGTTGGTGAAAATATGTTTGCACATGAATCTGGAATTCATGCTGATGGGATGCTCAAAGATCATGAGACATATGAACTTTATGATTTTAATGAATTAGGAAGAGGGGAAAAGATACTTGTAGAAACAGGACGTAAGATAACGACTGGAGAATACTCAGGTATTAGCGCGATGAAGCATGTGTATGGTAATTTTAATTTAGAGTTCAAAAACGAGGAAGAGGCGAGACAGATTTTAGAACTCTGTCGATTTGCAAATGTTCAAAAACAAAAACCACTAACTAAGGAAGAATTCATTCTTATAGCACAACATCCTAAGATATGTCAAACCATTCTAAAAATGGAGCCCCCCTCAGTTACTATATTTAAACCATACATTAAGTACAACGGGAAAAAATCAGAAACAGAAGAGGAATATCTTACGAAGAAGCAATAATAAATACAACGATATAATTTCTCAATTTTAATTTCTACTTTTGAATAACTCTTTTGGTAATTTATACATTGATTCAAATTTGAATTATTCATATTCTTTTTCTATTTTAGTTGTATTTGTTGATGATTAGAACTTATAATTTAATATAAAAATTATATCTAAGAGTAAAAAACCCTAGCTAAAATAATTATTATATGATGAGTGAATGCTAATAATTATTTGAATAATAATATTTAAATTCATAATAAAATTCATTGTTATTTATCAATTTCGAAATATAGTTTTAGAAAAAATATTAAAAAGGAATATTATATGCAGTCAGAAAAATCTCCATATTTATCAAAAATTTGGTTAAAAAATTATGATGGTTTTGTTCAAGAAAATTTAGAATTTGAGGTACGATCATTAGCAGATACTCTCAGAGAATCAGTTAAGACTTTTCCTGGAAGTTTGGTTTATGAATTTATGGGAACAACCTGTACTTATCGTGAGTTTGAGAAAGATGTGATTGCTTTTGCGAATTTTCTTATTGATAATGGGTTGAAAAAGGGGGATAAAATCTCAATAAACCTCCCAAATTGTCCACAGTTTATGATTGCTCTTTATGGAGCATTTTATGCTGGAGTGGTAGTTTCTGGGATGAATTTTCTCCTCCAAACTAACGAAATTATTTACCAGCTTTCAGATTGTGAAGCGAAAGCAATAGTAACAATGGACTCATTTTATGAAGAAAAAGTACGGAAAGCATTAGCGAGTGGAAAAACTAATGTAAAATTAGTTGTAACTACTAACATCTCTGATATGATGGATATTGGTGGAGCTAAAAAGTTTTTAGGTAAATTATTGAAAAAAATTCCAACAGGCAAAATTAAACCAATAGATGGAATGAAATTTTTTAAATTTCCTGAAATTCTTGAGACCTATCCTAATGACAAAGCTCCAGATGTTAAGATAAATCCAAAAGAAGATTTAGCTTTCTTACAATATACCGGTGGTACAACTGGACCTCCCAAAGGTGCGATGTTAACTCATTTTAATGAGGTTGCAAACATTGATCAAGTAATTCACTGGTGGGAAATTGACACCCGTAGAGGAAGAGATATCTTCATTTCAGGTTTTCCTTTCTTCCATCTTGCAGGGTTATTTATGAATCTTGGTGCTGTTGCTTTTGCATGTATGCAATTATTAATACCAAATCCACGCGATATGGGTCATATTATCGATTTGATTAAAGAATGGCAACCAAACTTAATGGTTAATGTACCTACATTGTATTTGATGCTGTTAAATGAACCTAAATTTAGAGAACTAGATTTAAGCAGTATTCGAGTCTATGTTTCTGGAGCAGCTCCATTTCCAGCAGAAAGTATTAAAAATTTTGAAAAAATAGTCGGATTACATAAATTACTAGAAGTCTATGGTATGACTGAGGCTTCCCCTATAGCAACAATGAATCCTTATCTGGGAGAAAGAAGAATCGGAAAAGTAGGTTTACCTGTATCTAATACATTATTGAAAATAGTTAACGTTGAAAATAAAGAGCAAGAAGTTCCCCTTGGTGAAGCTGGAGAAATAGCAATAAAAGGACCACAAGTTTTTCAAGGATATTGGAAAAAGCCGGATGAAACCAAAAATGCATTAAAAGATGGTTGGTTCTACACCGGTGATGTAGGAATAATGGATGAGGACGGCCATCTAAAAATTGTTGATCGAACAAAAGATATGATCATTGTAAGTGGATATAAGGTCTTTAGTGTTGAAGTAGACAATAAGATGGTGAAACATCCTGCTATTCAGTTAGCATCAACAATCGGTGTGCCTGATCCCGATCGACCAGGATCAGAGATGGTGAAACTATATGTTTTATTAGAAGAAGGATATTCTGCAAGCGAGCAACTAAAAGATGAAATTAGACTATTTGCCGAAGAAAATCTTGCAAAATATAAAGTTCCCAAGATTATTGAAATTGTAGAGGAAATACCGCTTACAACCGTAGGAAAAATAGATAAAAGAGCATTGAGAGCAAAAGAGCAAGAATAATTTTAAATCTTTAATTTTCTAACTTTTTTTCTGATTTTAATTTTTGAGGAAGAATAAAATTATTTTAAGAGAACTATTCAATTATTAGATATGATTATTTCAAAATTAAAATTGAGAGTGATGATTAAATGGTAGGTAAAGATTCTGTACAATGTATCAGCGATGAAATTTTGGAAAAACTTAGCCTAAGAAATCGCTACAATTTTCTTAATATAAACTTGATGAGTATTTTAAAACCTGAATATATGAATTTTCTCAGAGAAACCCAGAAATTCTATGTGAAGTTTGAAAAAAAGAATGAAATTACACACGATGAGGATTTTTATGAGTGGATTCCCAAGATTGGGAAACAAGGCTTAGTAACTCGTGTAAATAAATTTGAAGACATAGGAATGGATTTAGAACCACATGGTTTTATGGCAGAATTCATGAGAGTATTAGCTACTGATTTCTTTGACCCACAATTAGCAATGGGAATGGGCGCAACAGTTCTTGCAATAAATCCCTTACTACTTCATCATGAAGACGTTGATATTCGTTTACATGCACTTAAGGAAATGGCTACAGGTGAAAAAATTGGATGTATTTGTATTACAGAACCCGAAAGAGGCTCAGATGCAGTGCATATGGTTACGATGTGTGAAGAAAAAGACGATGGGAGTCTTATAGTGAATGGAGAGAAAATCTATCAAACAAACGGACCGAAGGCAGATTGGGCAGTTGTATATGGAGTTACTGAAAAAGATAATGGAAATACTATGGCTCAGTTCTTAGTTGACACAACCTGGGAGGGATGGAAAGCTGAACGTGTGAATATTCCATGGACACATAGAATGCATATTGGGAAAGAAACTTTTACTAATTTGAGGGTACCAAAGGAATATATCTTAGGAGGTCCTGGAAAGGGACGGGAACATTTATTCGAGGGGTTAAATTTAGAGCGTTTAGGTATAGTTATTCTTAATCTTGCAGAAGCTTGGAATGCTCTCTCCCACGCTGTAATTTATGTAAATATGCGCAAGCAATTTGGTCAAGAAGTCTTAAAATATCAAGGTGTCGGATTTCCACTTAGTGATCAATGGGCTAAAACTATGAATTTGACCTTAGCAACACTTCACATATGCCAAATAGTAGATGAAAAGATGGAACAATATAATGGAGTGCTTCCGAAACAATTGAATTTAGCTCTAGGTGCGAATGCCTCTCAACTAAAATCTCAGAGTGCTAAATTAGCTGAGAGAGTATGTTATGAATGTGCTAATTTGATGGGGGGTGCAGGGGTGAATGATAATACTTTAATGAGAGATTTGTTAGGTATTACTAGAATCCAGGAAATTGGTGGTGGTACACGTCAAATTCAGCAATATATAATGAGTTTAGCATTAAGAAAGATCTTTAAAATGATATAACAATTTTTATTTTTCCTCTACTTTTAGTTTTTTTCCTTTTTCTCTAATTATTTTCTGATATTAGAACAAATCAAGATCCCTGATCTCCCAGAGATCCTGAAATATCCCTCTCTTTTAATTATTGATTTCAAATCCTCTTCTAATATATTCCATTCTTTACTTTTTTTAGATGACATATCAATTAAATTGAGACTTAAGATATATTTTTTCAAAATATTGATGTTCTTAAGAGTAATATCTACAATATTCAAGTATTTTTTAATTATAATGGTATTAAAAAACTCTCCCATGATTTTTGGAGCATTTTCTAATGTGAATTTATTCAAAAAATGATTTCTATGGGCTTTAATATGAAAATTATGGCTCTCCAATAATAAATTAAGCTCTTCCATATGGGTTTCAGAATTAGTAGAAGCAATAAGTTTTCCGTTTGGTCGCAAAACACGAGTTATCTCCGAAAAGACTTCTCCTAAATCAGGAACATGATAAAACATATGAAATCCCAAAATTTTATCAAAGGTTTCTTTACGAAAGGGGAGGTGTTGAGCATCAATTTGGAGAATTTTGATGTTTGAGAGTAAGGGAAGTAAATTATTATGTAATATTTTAATCATTTTCTTGGAATAATCTGAGACAACGAGAGTGTCTATATAATGAATATAAGAACGATTTTTAAGGCAAAAATCTCCTCTTCCACTACCAAGTTCTAATAGAGAAATAGCAGAGTCCAATTGGCTATTTTTATAGAGCCATTTCTGAAATTGAATTTGATTATTTCCCAGAATCCATAAATTTTGGCGATCTAAAAGATTTTTAGAACTTTTTTGATATTGATTTCTACTATGATATGTAATTTTTGATTTATCCATTGATAAAAATACTTTATTTTCTTATTTTATATTTTATAGTAAATTTAGATTTATTTAATTTTGATAGCATAGACTTACAAATTATTTCATTTAAATTGAGATGGTTCAAATAATGAGGGAGTTAATCAGAAATTCGGTAAAGGCAATTATTATAGAAAATAATAAAATTCTTTTCACTAAAAATAAAGATGAGTCGGGAATCTTTTACCTTCTTCCTGGAGGGGGTCAAGAACCAGGTGAGAACATGAAAGATGCCCTAAGAAGAGAAGTATATGAGGAAACAGGAGCAGAGATATATATCGATGATATCAAATATGTACGTGAATATATCGGAGTTAATCATGAATTTTCAGAATATGATGAGGATGTACATCAGATTGAATATATGTTTATTTGCCAATTAAAAAATATCAGCGATAATCAAGTTTCTGAACCTGATTCAATGCAAATAGGAATAGAATGGATGAAAATGGATAATATAGAAACATGTAGAATTTATCCTAAAATATTAAAATCATTATTAATGAAAGATGGTTTAATTGAGGAAAAAGTATATTTAGGGGATATCAATTAGATTTAATCAATTATAATCATTTCAAAAATAAATTTGAATTAAATGTCTTATTAACTATATTATGTTAAAAAAAAATATTAAGGAAGTAGAGGAAGAAATCGTAACTAAAGCGGGCTCCACCAAAACCACAATAAAATGGTTAATTACAGAAAATGACGGTCCCACACATTTTGCCACAAGACGATTTGAAATCCAACCTGGAGGGAAAGTTGGTCTGCATAAACATCCTGAAGAACATCATGTATATGTTTTAAATGGTGAAGCTGAGTTTTTTAATGGAGATGGAGTAAAATTTACTGGCAAAAAAGATGAAGTGATTTATATCCCTCCAAATGAATTACATGGCATTAGAAATACGTTCGAGGAAACTTTTGTGTTTATTTGTGTTATTCCTTATTTAAAATAATTTTTACAACTTAGCTAATCTTATTCTGAAGAAATTATTAAATACATTAAGATCTAATCACTCATTATATAAAAATAATAAATTAGAATTTCTTAACAAAATGAAAATTTCTGATATTAAAGATATAACTTATGAGAAAGAAGATAATGGAATATGCACGATAACATTAAATAAACCAAAACGCAAAAATGCGATGTCCTTTGTAACTTTTCTGGAAATTGAAAGTGTATTAGAGGATATGGAAGCGGATAAAAATGCGAGAGTATTAATTATTACTGGAGCCAAAGAAGCGAATGCTTTTTCTTCGGGAGGATATTTTAATATGAATATGTATACTTCTGTTCCCCCTGAAATCATGGAAGAATTAGATCTCCAAGATATTGCAGTAAAGCGATTATGTATGAAATTTTGGAACTTTTCTAAACCCGTAATTGCTGCCGTCAATGGTCTTGCTGTGGGGGCTGGCTTTACTATGCTTTTATCTGGAGCAGATCTCATATATATGTCAGAAGATGCTTATATTGGCTTTTATTTTATTCGACGCGCGGTAATGGCTGAGTTTGGAGCAGATTTTCTTTTACCTTTTTATGTTGGATTTCAGAAGGCTAAAGAATTACTATATTTTGGAAAAAAAATATCTCCTGAAGAAGCTTTAGAGTTAGGATTAGTTAATGAGGTTTTACCTCCAGATGAGCTCCTTTCCTATACTAGAGAACAAGCTCTAAAGTTGATTCCTCCAAAAGGGCCAAGTCTTTCAATTAAACTTATGAAAAATACTATGCATAATTATTTTAAAGATATATTATCAAGAACATTAGACCTTGAAAATGAAGGTTTGCGAGATCTAATGAAAACACATGATTTTCGGGAATCTATGAAGGCATTAATTAAAAAAGGCGAGCCAAAATTTAAAGGAAAATAACAAAACATCGTTTAATAATATTAATAAACATATTTCTAATAAAATCTGTAGACTTATTTATCACTTATATTGAAGTAAAACTTATTTTGTTCTCAATAATATTATTCTAATAAAGAATTTCAGTTGCGATCGTTCAATGCTAATTTGGATATTAAATAGTGAGTCAGGTCAAAGGATCTTATATAAATCATTCAACGATGCTGATACTGATGGAGATATTTCTTCTGGTTTTTTAACTGTTTTTCGTCAATTTTTTATGGTTGAATTTCGAGAAGAGATTGAATCTATTGAATTGGGAGGATTAAGATGGGTGTATATTTTGGAAACAGATTATAATCTTCTTTTTATCGCTGCAGATAATAAAAAAAATACCACGGAAATCATGCGAAATCGTCTGGAAGTAATTAAAAATGCTTTTATAAAGGAATTTAAACCTATTTATGAAAAAAGAAATAAAAGTTGGGATGGAAATATTAGAGTATTTCACCCTTTCCTTGAAACAATAGAAAATTATTATAATCAATGGGAACAAGTAGAAACACTTGTACCTCTTGCTTATTTTTTTGATGTTTTAGGCATTTTTCAAAATATTTTTATAACTCTTCGCAACATAATCGAAAAGAGAATGTATTCGAAAAGTAGAAAAAACATTTTTGATAGAATTGAAGAATCTGTAGATAACGTGAATAAATCTGAAAAATTCCAAAACAAAAAGGATTTAGAAGAGATCTCATTTTCAATTGAAGAATGGATCACAATTATTGATTCGAACTTGGTTGAATGTGATAAAGAATTAGTTATTGATTATTTAAAGAATATATTATCAATCATCGTACGTAGCATTGAAACTGAAAAAGGGGTTACTAGATGTTTAAAATATTTTCGTGAAGAGGGAATTTTAATTTATATATTGAACAATATAGATCTATTAAGAGATTTAAACTTAGATATGTTCTTATGGAACCTGTTTCTACTAATCAGATAACAATCTCAAAAAAAAAATATAAAATATTCAAAAAAAATAACTAAACAAATTATTGATTAATAAATTTGGATATTTCATATAAATTCAAAAATTCACAATCTCTATAGCTATTTCTCTTAAGAATCAAAAAAATAATTGAATTGTTATTATCTGTCTAATGAGATAATTTTTAAATTCTCATATCACTAGTATTCATATTATAATGAATAATAATTTAGAGAAAAATGGAGAATAACGCTAAATTTATATTTGTAACTGGCGGTGTGATGAGTGGTATAGGAAAGGGAGTAGTCACAGCGAGCTTAGGAAAGATTCTCCAATTTAGGGGATTTAACATCTCAGTTGTTAAGATCGATCCGTATTTAAATGTTGATCCTGGAACATTAAATCCTATCGAGCATGGAGAGTGTTTTATTACAGAAGAAGTATGGGATTTTGAACCTGTGCCAGATTCCGATGAGCGAGTATATAAAATAAGTGAGATAGATCAAGATTTTGGTACATATGAAAGGTTTTTAGGAATCACAATTCATCCCTCTAATAATATTACATCTGGACAAATTTACCTCTCAACTATTCTTAGAGAACGAAAAGGCAAATTTTTAGGAAGAACTGTCCAACTGATTCCTCATGTTACAAAAATGATAAAAGATAGGTTATTCGAAATTGCTGCGAAAGATGATTTAGATGTATTATTAGTAGAATGTGGGGGAACTGTCGGTGACTTAGAATCAAGCATCTTTTTAGAAAGTTTCCGACAGTTAAGACTTGAATTACCTAAAAATAATACTGCTTTTGTTCACGTAACATTAGTTCCTTATTCTAAGGCTGTTGGGCAACAAAAATCAAAACCAACCCAACACTCTGTTAAACAATTACAGAGCGCAGGACTTCAACCCGATATAATAATTGGCAGGAGTGAACAACCTCTGGAGGAAGATATAAGAAATAAAATCTCCTTATTTTCTAATATACCTAAAAAAGCAGTGGTTTCTAACCCTGATTTAGATAATATTTACGAATTACCTTTATTATTTGAAGAACACCAACTAGGAGATTTACTCTGTGAAATTCTTGATTTAAAAGCTAAACTGGTATCCTATAGTGAAATAACCAATTTCTCTGAATGGAAAAAAACTGTAGAAGTATTTAGAAAAGCTAATAAGACTATAAAAATCGGAATGCCTGGAAAATATTTTAACATAACAGATTCTTATATCTCAATTAACGACGCATTAGAACACGCAGCAGCACACCAAGGCTATAAAACAGACCTTAAAATGATTAATATTGATGAAGAAACCGAAGTTAAAGAACAATTAAAAGAATGTGATGGAATTTTACTAACTCCTGGATTCGGAGAAAGAGCCGTCGAGGGTATGATAGGGAGCGCTCTCTATGCGATGGAAAATAAAGTTCCATTTTTAGGAATATGTTTTGGCGCGCAATTATTTTTTGTAGCATTTTGTAGAAAATATTTGGGATTAACTGGCGCAAATTCTACGGAAATAAATCCTAAAACTCCACATCCCGTAGTTGATTTATTAGAAAGCCAGAAAGAAGTGACTGAGAAGGGGGGAACAATGAGATTGGGAGGATTAAAAATCTTTATCAAAGAGGATACTAAATTATATAATGCGTATCAAAAAGAAGAGGTCGTGGAACGATTTCGGCACAGATATCATATTAATTCAAAATATATTAAAAAAGAAGGGAAAGAAAACGGCATTAGAATATCAAGTACAGATGAGACAGGTAAAATTATTAATAGTATAGAATTGAGTGATCCAAACCATTGGATGGTAGGCACTCAGTTCCACCCCGAATTTAAATCTGCTCCGTTTAAACCTTCACCTGTCTATTCTGCATTCATTAAAGAAGCGATAAAATACAGGAATAATAAATGATTCCTTTACATTGACTACTTAACCCATGAGGTCGAATATCAATTCTTTTTGCTTCTTAGCAAGAAAAGGAATACCATGTATTAAATCTCAAATTGATAAAAAACACTTACCTTATTATGAATGCGAAAAATGTATATGGCACATTCATGGGAATAGAGTTCGCGAAATCAATGCTCTTGAACGATTGTTTGAAAAATATAGAAATGAGAGATAATAATAAAAACTTTTTCCTTTCCAACTATTTTAATGCAATTATAATTTTTATAATCAAGTCTTATAATTAAATATTTAAAATTGAAATAAATCCCAATAAATTTGAATTTTAATTCGAGGTTAGTAAAAAAAAAAAAGGAATTTTGGATAGAAGTACTAATTAATTTTCCAATTAGCATTATATTGCGATGCTCCACAATTTGGACAATTTTGATTTTTCCAAGAGTAAGTACATTTTTCACATAATGGAAATGAAGTTCCACATTTAGAACATACCGCAGTATGATTAACTTGAATACTACTCTGTAACCCACATCTCGCACATTTTAAGCTCATATTATTATACCTGTATCGTATTATTCTAAATAATTATTCGAATAATTATTCAAATAATGAAAAAAGGAATGATATTTGATTTATAAATTTACTTTTCATAAAATAGCATTTAAACTGAAATTCTTTTTACCAATATTATTCCTATTATCTATTATAATTTATAATATAATGAATTATAATGCAAAATCGGGCATCTTATCGAGTTAATAAAAAAAATAATAAAAAATTATAGAAATAAATTACTAAAGAATTAAATAGATAAAAATAACACGGCTAAGATGGAATATAAAGATGAAAGACCTGCTATTTTAATGTTGAAAGATGGACGTTTTTTTGAAGGAATCGGTTTTGGTGCAACCAAAATTGTCACTGGAGAAATAGTATTTACCACTATAACTGGAGCTGGATATAATGAAACCTTAACAGATCCATCTTATCAAGGGCAAATAGTTGTGATGACACATCCTTTAGTCGGTAATTATGGAGTACCCCCTTGGGAAAAAGATCAAAACGGATTGATTAAATTTTTTGAGTCTGAATCAATTAAGGTTGATGGTTTTGTAGTAAATGAATGTTGTAAACAACCACATCATTATGAAAGTATAAAAACTTTAGATGAGTTCTTAAAAGAACAAAATATTCCTGGAATTGAGTGGATTGATACAAGAGCAATCACTAAAATATTAAGAGAAGAAGGTGTGCAAGTTGGATTGTTAGCGGTATATGATACAGGGGAAATTCCAAATATTGAATATTTGAAAGAAATAGTAAAGGAGTCGAAAGACCCAAACCTCCGCCATTTAACAAGCGAAGTATCTACTAAACAAGTTCAGAAATATGTTCCATCCAATCCCTCTGGTCGAGTTGTTATTTTAGATCTTGGGGTGAAGTATAGTATCATTCGAAATATGCTTCAACGTAATTTCGAAGTTATTTTAGTTCCATATAATTATTCCTACTCCCAAATTATAGAATATGAGCCTGATGGTGTTTTGATTTCAAATGGACCTGGAGATCCAAAGCTTTATACGAATGCTATAAATGTATGCGAAAAACTTATTGAAAATGAAGTCCCCACTTTTGGAATATGTCTGGGAAATCAAATAATAGGATTGGCTGCTGGAGGAAACTCTTACAAACTTAAATATGGTCATAGAGGAGGAAATAAAACAGTTATTAATCCAAATAACCAGAAATGTTATATAACTTCTCAAAATCATGGATTTTGTATTCGAGATTTTAAGAAAGGAGGCTTTATCGAATTTCTTAAAAATATAGATGATAGTTCTAATGAAGGAATAATTCATGAAAATAAGCCGATCTTGGGTGTCCAATTCCATCCAGAGGCATCGCCGGGACCCCTTGATTCAACATATCTTTTTGATAAATTTGTAAAAATTATGGGGTTTTAACATGCCATTAGATACAACTATTAAGAAAGCACTAATACTAGGTTCGGGTGGAATTCGTATAGGACAAGCTGGAGAATTTGATTACTCTGGCTCTCAAGTATTGAAAGCACTTAAAGAAGAGGGTTTGGAAACCATTCTCATAAATCCAAATATCGCCACAATTCAGACGGATCCGGAACTTTCCGATAAAGTTTATCTTTTGCCTATTAATGTAAAATATGTTGAAGATGTTATAAAGAAGGAGAGACCAGAGGGGATATTATTAGCGTTTGGAGGACAAACCGCTCTAAATGTAGGCGTTGAGCTTAAAGAACTAGGAATTTTAGAAAAGTATAATGTTCGTGTATTAGGAACTCCCATAGAAGCCATTCAAAAAACCGAAGACAGAGATTTATTTGTAAAAGCTATGGAAGAGTCTAAAGCGCCAGTCTGCAGAAGTAAAGCTGTTAGCAGTTATTCTGATGCCCTGAAAGTAGCAAAAGAATTTGGGTTTCCATTAATGATACGGGTTGCATATACTCTCGGAGGAAGGGGATCTGGAATAGCTAAGAATATGAAAGAATTTGAAAAAATGGCTCGACGGGGAATCGCACAATCTCGTATTAATCAAATCTTAATTGAAGAGAGTGTGTGGGGATGGAAAGAAGTAGAATATGAGGTTGTAAGGGATTCTGTTGACAATTGTTTTATCAATTGTAATATGGAAAATTTCGATCCCGTAGGTATACATAC
This sequence comes from Promethearchaeia archaeon, assembly GCA_046497275.1. Lineage (GTDB taxonomy): Archaea > Asgardarchaeota > Lokiarchaeia > Sigyniarchaeales > SOKP01 > TEKIR-8. The sequence continues at coordinate 23,394 of JAWOFX010000137.1, forward strand.
TGGAGAAAGTATAGTTGTTGCTCCTTCACAAACTCTCACTAATGAAGAATATCATATGCTCCGTTCTGCGTCAATTCGTATAATTAGAAATTTAGGAATTATAGGAGAATGTAATATCCAGTATGCTTTAAACCCAAAATCAAAAGAATTTCGAGTGATTGAAGTTAATGCAAGATTATCTCGATCTTCAGCATTAGCCTCTAAAGCTACAGGTTATCCTTTAGCATATATTGCTGCAAAACTCGCAACTGGATATAATCTCCCCGAATTAAAAAACAAAATTACAGGTATCACAACAGCCTGTTTCGAACCTGCTTTAGATTATGTTGTATTAAAATTTCCTCGCTGGGATCTCACAAAATTTCAAAGAGTTGATAGACATCTTGGTAGCCAAATGAAAAGTGTGGGTGAAGTCATGGCTATAGGACGAACTTTTGAGGAAGTTCTTCAAAAGGCAATTAGAATGTTGGATATAGGAATGAAAGGTGTCGTTGCAAATGATTTAGAATCTATTGAGGACATTAATGAATTAAAATATAATCTCCAAAACCCAACTGATCTTCGGGTTTTCCGCATAGTTGAAGCCATTAAACGAGGAATCAGTATTGATGAAATTTATCAAATTTCGAGAGTAGATAAATGGTTTCTATATAAAATTAATAATATTATTGAAATTGAGACTAGTCTTAAGTCATTAAAACTATTAGAATCAAGTGATAAAGAAAAATGTTATATTCTGAAGCATGCGAAGAGATTTGGCTTTTCAGATGGACAAATAGGAAAGATTTTGGGAGTAGATTCAATAAAAGTAAGAAATCTACGAAAAAAATATAATATTGAACCATATGTTAAAAGAATTGATACTTTAGCAGCCGAATGGCCAGCCATTACAAATTACTTATACTTAACTTATGGTGCTTCAGAACATGATATCAATTTTGAAGAGGAACAAAAGAAAAATTTAAAGAAAATAATCGTTCTTGGAAGTGGAACCTATCGTATCGGTGCTAGTGTTGAATTCGACTGGGGATCGGTTAATTGTCTTTGGGGATTGAAGAAACAAGGAATTGATCAAGCAATTATCATTAATTACAATCCAGAAACAGTCTCAACAGATTTTGATATTTCTGATAAACTCTATTTTGAAGAACTTTCTGGTGAGCGTGTTTTAGATATTGCAGAACTAGAGATGGCCGATGGAGTAGTAGTGTCGGTTGGTGGACAAATTGCTAATAATCTTGCAGCTAAATTTTCAAAATACAGTGAATTTTTCAGGAGAACAGGCATTAATATATTAGGAACACATGGATCTCGTATAGACATGGCGGAAGACAGAAGCAAGTTTAGCACACTATTGGATCAACTCGATATAAAACAACCTAAATGGAGAGCTTTAACAACCAAAAATGAAGCTTTAACGTTTGCAGATGAAGTTGAATATCCTGTTCTTGTACGCCCATCTTATGTCTTGAGTGGTGCTGCTATGCGAGTATGCTATGATGAGAAAACTTTAAGAGATACATTAGATCTTGCTGCTTCTGTTTCTAAGGAATATCCAGTAGTAATTTCAAAATTCTTTACAAATGCTCGAGAAGTGGAATGTGATGGTGTCTGTGATGGAAAAAACGTTTTTATCGGCGCAATTGTAGAACATATTGAAAATGCTGGGATACATTCTGGTGATGCGACTATGAGTATACCCCCTTTTACTATCCCTCAAAAGGTTATATCAATAATAAAAGACTATACAAAACGAATTGCCTTAGCCTTGAAAATAAAAGGACCATTTAATGTACAGTATTTAGTAAAAAATGGAGATGTTTTTGTTATTGAATGTAATCTCCGTTCAAGTCGAAGCATGCCTTATGTTTCTAAGACACGAGGTATAAATTTAATGCGTTTAGCTGCAGAAGTTATCATGGGAAATGAAATCCCTGAAAGATTACTACACTTACCATATGGAAATTATGTATCTATCAAAGCTCCCATGTTTTCCTTTATGCGTTTAGATAAAGCAGATCCTATATTAGGAGTGGAAATGGCGAGTACTGGAGAAGTTGCTTGTTTTGGCGATGATTTTTCAGATGCTCTCATAAAAGCATTGGAGGCTACTGATCGGCAAATTCCTATACATGGAGGAAATGTCTTAATCTCTGTTGCGGGGGAGGAATTAAAAAAAAAAGTTATTCCTATAGCAAAAAAATTAAAAAAAATGGGGTTTACATTATTTGCGACAGAAGATACGGCTAAAGCTTTGAATAAAAACGAAATATATTCTGTTCGATTATATAAAATCCATGAATATGGACAAGAACCTAATATTATTGCTTGTTTACAAAATGGTGCCATTGATTTAGTAATTAATATACCACTTCCTATACCTCAAGAGGAAAAATTCCGTCAAATCATTGAAGATGAATACACTATTAGAAGAATGGCAGTAGATTATAACATACCAGTTATAATTAATATTGAATTAGCTGAAGCTTTAGTTAATGCTATAGAAAAAGTGCGGAGGAGAGATCTTACCATCAAATCTCTAAATGAATATCATAAGACTTTAAAAGAAGTATATTGGTAATTATTCCTATTTTTTGAAAATAATTTTAGAATGAGTAGATAATCTTTGTTATTAATAACCCTCTTCTAAATCTACAATATTTATATAATCCTTCTTCCCCTCAACCATCCTAGCAATATTTTCAACAAGCTCATTCCATCTCAACAAGTCATTAAAAGGAGAATATCCTCTATGAGGGGAGAATATTATATTTTTTAAATCATGAAATGGATAATGATAAGGATATTTGTTGTTATTTTTGTCTGCGATGGGATTTTTTTCATACCAAACATCGACACATGCTCCCAAAATTAATTTATTTTTTAGTGCAAAATAGAGATCCTTTTCATTTATGATTTCACCTCTCGAAACATTCACTATTATTCCTTTATCTCCTAATGAGGTTAATTCTTTTTTAGTAATCATATTTATTGTTAATTTAGTCACTGGAATTGCGATTATAAGTATTTCACTTTCTTTTAAAAAGTCTTCAATATTTGGGTATGAAAACTTTTTTACAGGAGTTGGTAATGATTTACTTTTATGAGACCAATCTTTTCGAAAAACGGAAAATTCTATATCAAACCCAGCAAGAAAATTGTGAACTTTTTGGTTTATAGCTCCATAACCAAGCAGTCCTATGTTTTTGAATCTTAGAGGGATTGAAGCAGCTTCTTTATCTCCAGTTCTCCACTTCCCTTCTTTCATCCAGAGATGATGTGGAATAATTTTACTCATAAATGTAAGAAGAAGCGAAACGGCATGTTGAGCGACAAAATATGAATTTCCATGACCATTAGCAAGCAAGACATTCCGATTTTGATTAATTTTTTTAAAATTATCGATAATATGATTGACTCCAGTTCCGGGTACTATAAAAAGTTTTAATCTTTTAGCGTTTTCAAGTAATTCCATACTAGGACGCCAACCTACAATGATATCCGCTTCTTTGGAAATCTTTAATATCTCCTCTTCCGTAAAATTATCTGGAAAAATTAGATTTAATCTCTTGAATCTTTTTAAATTATTTGAAATGTATGATTCGACTTCCTTTGGTAATTTAGAAAGAAATAAAACATTAATTTCAAAATTAGGATTTGATAATTGATTTTTATGAAGACTCATGATATATTCCAACCTATGAAACTTTAAATAAATATTCATTAAAATCTTTGATTTCTATTGGGAGGTTTTTTATTAGAGGCGATCCCTTTCTTTATTTAGTGGTTTGGATGATAAAAGCATTAAGGGGAACATAAAAATCTTTTTTTAAATTTTTTATTATAATCTTATTTAGCCCTTACTAGAATTTGTAAGATAATTTAATTAATTATTTTTGATTATAATTAAGAAAAAAATAAGAGCGTCTTAAATGATTTATAAGACAGAAAATCCCGCTATTTTAATGTTGGAAGACGGTTCGTATTATGAAGGTATAGGTATAGGAGCTATGAAAAAGATTATTGGTGAATTGACTTTTTCCACTATTCCAGGTTCTGGTTATATTGAATCTTTAACAGATTCTGCCTATATGGATGAGATATTACTATTTACTTATCCATCGATCGGAAATTATGGTGTTCCACAAAAAGAAAGAGACAATTATGGCATTCTTAAACATTTTGAATCTGAATCCATAAAGGTCAAAGGAGTGGTTATGAATGAATATTGTAAAAATCCAAGTCATTATGAAAGTATAAGGACCTTAGAAGAGTGGCTTTTAGAAGAAAATATTCCCGCCATCCAATGGATTGACACAAGACTCCTTACTCAAAAACTGGTTGAGGAAACACAAGCTTTTGCATTATTACAAGTCTTAGATCACCAAAAACAACCTGATTTAAAGAAATTAAGATTAGAACTACAAAATTTTTCAGCTCAAGCAGATAAATTCCCTGTGTCTAAGGTGTCAACTGACAATATTCAAAAATACTCACCTACGGATCCAATTGGGAAAGTTGTGATATTAGATCTAGGAACTAAAAATAATATAATAAGAACTCTAATATCAAAAGAACTTGAAGTAATAAAAGTCCCATATTTATACAATTTTGATAAGATTATGGAATTAAATCCAGATGGAGTTATTCTTCCGAATGGACCAGGGGATCCTAAAATATTAAATGCTCCAATAAACTTAACTAGAGAATTAATAGACCATAATATTCCAACAATGGGTATTGGATTAGGTAATATGATTGTGGGACTAGCTGCGGATATGGAGGTATATAAAATGTCAGCAGACCATAGAGGGGGAAGAACAACTGTTGAATCATCGACAAATCATTGCTATATTACTTTTCAAAATCATGGATATTGTCTTAACTACAAAAAGTCCAAAAATTTTAATGAATTATATTTTGATAAAGATGATAAATCGAATGAGGGGCTGATTCATAAATCTAAACCTATTTTCTCCGTTGCTTTTAACCCAGAAGGAGCTCCTGGAGCACTCGATATCAAGGAAAAAACATTCAATCAATTTATTAATTTTATGGAGGTTTAGAAATGCCTTTAGATAGATCTTTAAAGAAAATCTTAATTTTAGGTTCTGGAGCGGTGAGGATTGGGCAAGCTGGAGAATTTGATTATAGTGGAAGCCAAGTCCTTAAAGCTCTAAATGAAGAGGATATAGAAACGATTTTAGTTAATCCCAATATTGCTACAATTCAAACAGATCCTCAAATGAGCTCAAAAGTATATTTACTGCCCATAAATATTAAATATGTTACAGAAATTATTAAAAAAGAAAGACCAGACGGCATATGTCTTTCATTTGGAGGGCAAACTGGTCTAAATGTTGGAGTAGAACTTTATGAGGCAAGGATTCTTGATAAATATGGTGTTAGAGTGTTAGGGACCCCTATAGAAGCTATTCAAGATACGGAAGATCGCGATCTTTTTGTAAAAGCAATGAGTCGCGCAAATTGTCCGGTATGCAGAAATAGGGCTGTAAATTCATATGCTGAAGCAAAAAAGGTCGCGGAAGAGTTTGGTTTTCCTTTAATGTTAAGAGTTGCATATGTTTTAGGAGGTAAAGGATCGGGAATTATTCACGATTGGGATCAATTTGAAAGGATGGCAAAAAGAGGACTAGCGCAATCAAGAATTAATCAAATCTTAATTGAAGAAAGTGTGTGGGGGTGGAAAGAAATCGAATTTGAAATTCTAAGAGATGCAGAAGACAATTGTTTTATAAATTGCAGTATGGAAAATGTAGATCCCTGTGGAATTCATACGGGAGACTCGATTGTGGTCGCTCCTGCTCAAACCTTAACTGATGAAGAACTGCAATTACTGCGAAGCGCTTCGATCAGAGCAACTAAAGAAGTAGGTGTCTGTGGAGAGTGTAATATTCAATGGGCATTGGATCCTTTTTCAAAAAAATTTAGAGCGATTGAAATAAATGCCCGGTTATCAAGATCGTCTGCTCTCGCATCGAAAGCAACTGGATATCCTCTGGCTTATATAGCAGCTAAGATTGCTATAGGATATACACTACCTGAATTAAAAAATCAAATAACTCTCAAAACTACAGCAAATTTCGAACCTGCTACAGATTATATGGTTATGAAATATCCACGATGGGATTTAACTAAATTTGAGAAAGTTGACAGAAGAATTGGCCCTCAAATGAAAGGGGTCGGGGAATGCATGAGTATTGGGAGAGGTTTTGAAGAGGTTTGTCAAAAGGCGCTTAGAATGCTTGATATCGGTTTAAAAGGCTTTGTAGCAAATGATTTAGATCCTATTGAAGATATTAATGAATTAAAGTATGAATTAAGAAATCCTACAGATCTTAGATTTTTAAGAATTGCCGATGCGATGAAAAGAGGGATATCTATCGATGAAATTTATGATAGATCTCGTATTGATAAATGGTTTTTATATAAATTAAAGAACATAATCGAAATTGAAAATGAACTAAAAAACTTGGATTTTCTGGAATCTTCTAATGAACAAAAGGAATATTATCTAACAAAAGCAAAAAGATATGGTTTTTCTGACGGTCAGATTGCTAAGATAGTTGGGGTAAACACTCCAATGATACGCAGGTTAAGGAAAAAATATAATATAATTCCATATGTAAAACAAATTGATACCTTAGCAGGGCAATGCATCCCAAAACGCCATTATCTTTATCTAACCTATTGGGGAAATAAGCACGATATCGATTTTGAAGAAGAAGAAAAAGAAGAAATAAAAAAGGTAATCGTTTTAGGAAGTGGAACTTACCGAATTGGGGCAAGTGTAGAATTTGACTGGGGATCTGTTAACTGCCTTTGGGGATTACAGAATCTGGGAGTAGATAAAGCAATTATTATTAATTATAATCCTGAAACAGTAAGTACTGATTATGATATTTCTGATCGCTTATATTTTGAAGAAATTTCTGGAGAGAGAGTATTAGATATTTGTGAATTTGAAAGTCCCTATGGCATTGTGCTTAATGCAGGTGGACAAATTGCTCAAAATCTTGCAGCAAAATTTGCTAAATATTCAGAATTCTTCCGAAAAACAGGAATAAATATTTTAGGTACCCATGGCTCTCGCATTGATATGGCAGAAGATAGAGCAAAATTTAGTGCCTTACTAGATCATTTAAATATAAAACAACCGAAATGGAGAGCTCTAACTATTAAAAGCGAAGCTCTAAAATTTGCAGATGAGGTGGGTTATCCCGTGTTGGTAAGACCTTCTTATGTTCTCAGTGGAGCAGCCATGCGAGTATCTTATGATGAGAAGACATTAAGAGATACATTAGATTTAGCGGCTTCTGTCTCTCAAGAATATCCCGTCGTAATGACAAAATTTTTCACAAATTCTCGAGAAGTAGAATGTGATGGTGTTTGTGATGGAAAAAATGTTTTAATAGGAGCAATAGTAGAACATATCGAAAATGCTGGTGTTCATAGCGGAGATGCTACGATGACAATTCCACCTCAGACAGTTTCTAAAGAAATAAGAAAGCAAATTGAAGAATATACTAGAAAAATTGCTCTTGCCCTCAAAATTATAGGTCCATTCAATGTGCAATTCTTAGTAAAAAATGGAGATGTTTTTGTAATTGAATGTAATCTTCGTTCAAGTCGAAGCATGCCTTATGTTTCAAAAACAAAAGGAATTAATCTGATGAAGCTGGCTGCTGAGGTGATTATGGGAAATAGTATACCTAAACGATTATTAAATTTACCATGTGGTAATTTTGTGGCTGTTAAAGCTCCTATGTTCTCATTTATGCGTTTAGATAAAGCTGATCCTATTCTTGGCGTGGAAATGGCGAGTACAGGGGAGGTTGCTGTTTTTGGAGAGGATCTACCTGATGCTCTACTAAAAGCATTGGAAGCAGCCGAACAGAGTATTCCTATTCATGGAGGAAATGTTCTAATCTCAGTTGCAGGAGAAGAATTGAAAAGAAAAATGATTCCTATCGCAAAAAAGTTAAAAAAAATGGGATTTACGTTGTTTGCTACTGAAGATACAGCTGAAGCACTTAGAAATAACGAAATATATTCTGTTCGATTATATAAAGTCCATGAATATGGAAAAGAACCCAACATTGTTGCATGTCTTCAGAATGGTGCCATTGATATGGTAATTAATATACCACTTCCTACTTCTCAAGAAGAGAAATTTCGTCAGATAATTGAAGATGATTATACCATCCGAAGAATGGCGATTGATTATAATATACCAGTCATAATTAATTTACAGCTCGCCGAGGCAATTGTGGATGCCATAGAAAAAGTGAGAACAAAGGAACTCTCTCTTAAATCTTTAAATGAATATCATCAATCCCTAGATGAGGTATATTGGTAATTTTAAAAGATAGTTGGATTATTCTTTTTAAGTCATAATTGCATATACTTAAGAGACTTTTCTGATATATAATTAGAATTTTGTTTTTTAGATTTATTATGATATTTCGTGTTCTATTCTTTTAAGAATTTTAGAATTTGATCCTTTTTAATACAGGATATCTTCTCCCAATACCAAAAGCACTTGGGCTTACTTTAATAGTCTGTACTAATTGTCTTCGTTTAAATTCTGAATTTAAATACAATTTCCTGACTTTGAGAATTGTCTTTGGATCAATACCTTTGACCTCAAGATGTTTTAATTCGGCACCTATACCATATTCTATAATTTCTCTTAAAACGGTATCCAAAATCTCATAGGGAGGCAATGAATCACTATCTTTCTGATTTTCTCGTAATTCAGCTGTTGGAGGTCTTGTGATAATTTTTTTGGGGATTATTTCTTCTTTTCTATTAATCCAAGCGCAAATTTCGTATATCTGTGTTTTTAAAAGGTCTCCAGGCACATTTTTTCCACCATTTGTATCACCATAAAGAGTACAATAACCAACTCCAATCTCTGATTTATTTCCCGTTGAGACTAATAACCAATTGAATTTATTAGAATAATACATAAGAATGGTAGCTCTTATTCTAGCTTGAAGATTCTCATCCGCAATGTCAAAAGGGAGATCCCCTAAATTATTTTCAAGGGAAGTTTCATATGTTTCAAATAGATCGTCAATAGGATGGATAAAATAATTCATTCCTAAATTATCACATAAATTTTTTGCATTATCTAAACTTAATCTAGAAGTGTATTTTGTTGGCATCATAATACAATTAACATTTTCGGATCCTAATGCATTTGCACAAATATATGCTGTAAATGCCGAATCAATACCACCACTTAGTCCTAATACAACTCCATCAAAAATATTACTTTTATGATAATAATCATATAAATTAAGTTTTAAAGCCTCTATAACTTCTTTTTTCCAATTTAATAGAGGAATTTTTTCATTAAATTGATCTTTTTCGAAGTTTAATTTGAATTTTGCTATTTGTTCTTCAAATGCTTTTGCTTTAAAAATCAATTGTCCTACTTTATCAGTTATAAAACTTTGTCCATCATATACAATCTCATCTAATCCTCCTACCATGTTTACGTATATAATTGGAACTTCTAATTTTTTTGATTTTTCGACTAGTAATTTTTCTCTCGCATTAAATTTGTTAATATAATAGGGAGAGGCATTTATTACAATAAGTATTTCTGCCCCATTTTTAACTAATTTTTGAGCAACTTTATCATCATAAGTGTCATCCCAAATATCTTCACAAATTAGTATTCCAATTTTATATTCTTTTATCACAACGGGATAGTATTTATTATCGAAAGAAAAATAACGTCTCTCGTCAAAAACATCATAATTAGGAAGTAAACGTTTATTTTCGATATAAATTACTTCTTTATTTTGCATAACTAATGCTGAGTTATAAAAACATTGTATTTTCTCTTTTAAATCATCTGGTTCTGTGAATGTCCCGAGAATAATAGTGGAATCATCTGTTTTATTTTTTATCTCCTCTATTGCCTTTCTATTCCTTTCTCTGATTATTGGATCTAAAATATGATCCATTAGAGGATATCCTACTAAAGCCATTTCTGGAAATACAATGATATCTGCATCTTTATTATTTTCTATAATTGTAATTATTTTTTTTTTGTTATATTTAATATCCCCTACAATTGGATTTACTTGGGAGAGTACTATTTTTAAGCTATTTTTCCTTACCATTTTCAATTTCGATCTAATTAATTTTTTTAAAAGATTTATTCAATATTTAGAAGTATTATTATGAGTTTATTTTTTTGATTCTTTTTTTTAATAACACCTTATTCTTATTTTATTAGGTCATGCCTTAATCTCATTTTTAGATTTAGATATATCACTTCCATTAAAATAAAAAAAAATGTTTCAAGTAGAAAGATTGGAAAAAAAATGCATATCTTTTTTTATAAATTGTAAGTATTTTCCTCGAAAATTGATAAATTAATGGAGAGACTTTTATTATCTATAATCCTCATTCACAAATTGATATTAATAATTTTAATAAAAATTCATGAACAATTGTAAAAACAAAGGTGTTTAAAATAGAGAAAAATTCTGTTAAAAATGTTAGAAAAAGATTAGAACAAAATGAGATTGAACCATATAATATAGATTTCGATGAGGTAGAGTATAGTATTGAACATAGAACATCCATAGAGGATAAAGATTGGGATAAAAAAATTCATGAACAAGAATTATATGGTTATAATGAAGAGAATTGGCATGAAGGCGATTATGAAAGGAAATTAAAAAAATAATTCTATTTATAAGAATAAATCTTTCATAATTTCTATTAATCCAGATGAATTAATATCATAATTAGAAGTCTTTCACCAAGTAAGAAGAAATTATATAAATATATAATTAATATTTAAAATAGAACTTATTTATGTGATTTCTAACGTGTCGAATTTAGAGAAAATGCTAAAAAAAGTGCATAATGCAATATTCTCTAATAAAAAAACTGTAGAACTTGAAGGAGAAAAATATCCCCTTAAAAAAACTTCTAAAAAGGGTTTGAGATGTGTGTATCATGATGAATACTTTTTTGTCGAACAAAATCCTGAAACTGATTCTCACTGGGCAGATAAGGCAAAAAAAGGAGATCAAATTACTTGGGCAATCAAAGACAATAATTATGTCGCAAATATCCATAATGGAAAATTTAGAAGATTTAAAAAAGATTGATAAAAACAATATGATTTAAATTAAACAAAAAGCTAAACTATAGATTTTAGGATAATAGATCTATAAAATGGAATTTTATAATGGAA
>JAWOFX010000028.1:0-3334 GCA_046497275.1 Promethearchaeia archaeon
CTCTAAGAGGACTCGAATTATTATAAGGAGAGTTTGAGAAGTAGAAAAAATAAATGAGATTATAACTACAAATGCAATTTCAGTTAATCTTTTATGGGTTTTAATATACAATTTATTTATAAAAAATAATTCTTACTTCATTCTTAGGGCGGAGAATCTCCTATTAAAACTCAATTTTAAAATTTTTAAAAACGAAAAATTTTTTAAAAATATGATATATAGATCATTAAATATCTTTAATAGAATTCTTTAATTACAATAATATAATAGAATAAAAACAAAAACAAATCTTAACGAGATGAACTAAATATGTGTGCTCAACTTGGAGGTCAACCGATCTTCATAATGAAAGAAGGCACGGAACGTACCCGCGGAAAAGATGCTATGGAAAATAATATTGCTGCCGCAAAAGTGATCGCGGAGGCTGTACGCACTTCCTTAGGCCCACGTGGTATGGACAAAATGCTAGTGGACCAATTCGGAGATGTTGTTATTACTAACGATGGAGCCACCATCCTTAAAGAGATTGATGTCCAGCATCCTGCAGCCAAAATGATGGTTGAAGTTGCGAAGACTCAAGACTCTGAAGTTGGAGACGGAACCACTACAAGCGTAATTCTTGCTGGTGAGTTCTTAAAACGAGCTGAAAAATTGCTCGAACAAAAAATCCATCCAACAGTTATTACCGAAGGATTTCGAAAGGCTGCCGATAAAGCAATCGAAGTATTAAACAATATGTCTATTCGAAGCGGCATTGATGACTATGAAGGATTAAAAAATGCTGCTATGACGTGCATGTCATCCAAAATTGTTTCTGAAAGCAAAGATATGTTAGCTGAATTAACCATCGAAGCCATTAAAGCTATCGCAGAACAAGATGAAGATGGAAAATGGGTTGCCGACATTGATAAAGTTCAAATTCAGAAGAAAGAAGGCGAAATGATTGATGATACAAAATTAATTAAAGGTATCATCTTAGATAAGGAAGTTGTCAATCCTGGAATGCCAAAATCTGTTGCGAACGCAAATATCCTCTTATTACAATCTGCTATTGAAATTGAAAAAACGGAATTCGACAGTAAACTGCAAATTACCAGCCCCGAACAAATGCAAGCCTACCTAGACGAAGAAGAGAAAATGTTGCGAAATATGGTCACCAAAATTAAGAATTCCGGGGCAAATGTCGTTATTTGCCAAAAAGGAATTGACGATATGGCTCAACATTTCTTAGCAAAAGAAGGTATCACAGCTGTTCGAAGAGTGAAAAAATCTGATATTGAGAAACTTTCAAGCGCAACTGGCGGGATGATTTTTAACGACCTTGATGATGTTAATGCTGAACAATTAGGACACGCTGGATTAGTCGAAGAACGAAAGATTATGGGCGACTCGTGGATCTTCATTGAAGATTGCGCTGACCCAAAATCAGTCGTGATTTTAATCCGAGGCGGTACTGATTTAATTGTCGATGAAGTTGAACGAGCGATTCATGATGCTCTCTGCGTTGTACGAGATGTTGTGGAAGATCAGAGGATTGTTGGTGGCGGTGGAGCTCCTGAATTAGAAACTGCTATTCAATTACGCGAATATGCCTCAACTCTAGGCGGTCGTGAGCAATTAGCTGTCGAGATTTTTGCTGATAGCCTTGATATCATTCCGAAAACTTTGTCAGAAAACGCTGGATTAGACCAGATTGATATTCTGATGAAATTGCGCGCATCTCATCAAAAAGGTAATAAATTTGCTGGATTCGATCTCGAGTCTGGGGAAGTTGTTACAGATATGATGAGCATTGGTGTTGTTGAACCAACCTCAGTAAAGGTTCAAGCCATTAAAAGCGCAACAGAAGCCTGTTCAATGATCCTCAGGATAGATGATGTGATTGCTGGCGCTAAGAGTGCTATGCCCCCAGGTGGAATGCCGCCAGGAGCTGGTGGAATGGGAGGTGGAATGCCCCCAGGTATGGGAGGCATGGGTGGAATGCCCCCCGGCATGGGAATGTAAGCCTTTACTTAACTTTTCTCTATTTTTTATTTCTTATTTTTATTAAATTTTTATTTTGATATCTTTAACATTTTAGCTTTGAGTCGAAATTGAATTTCTATGCAATAAATTCAAATTTCTATCTTTTAATTTCAAATGAAATCAATCAATCTTGCAGATTTTTACTAGATTTTGGAATATTGTAAAATTCTAAAAATGTCTAAAACAATAGATTATTTTCTCTTTCTTCCCAAAAAAAGCAGAATAAGTTATAAGGTACTTTTAGATCCAAGCGATAATTTCTATGGAATATTAGTTTTGCTGGAGACTATTATTAAAATTAAGATAGATTCCTATGCGATTCATCTTATCCTATAGGGGTACGTTTTTTCGCATTGAAAATGATAAAGTTGAAAAGCACTATTTTTTTTAATCGCTTTAATTAGATAGGAAGGATCTTATAGTTCATAAGTATCTTCATGGAATTCGTCTTCTTTTTTACCCCTTTCCTCATCTTCATCCTGTTTTCTATTCCAGTCACGGTCCTCTTCTTTTGTTTTGGCTTCCTCACGATTTTTAATCCTCTCATTCCATTTATCGGTTTCAAGTTGTTTGTTTTCTTTTTTTTTTTCATTGTGATCTCTCATAAATATTACTCTAATATATATTTCAAAATTTAATTCATAATTTTAATTATATGTGTTATAAACTATAAGGTTCTAAAAAAATACTAATTAGTCTTATTTAAAGAATAAATTTTTGGAATAACCACTTTTACCTAATGAGAAGAAGAAAGAAAAACTTAAGGATTTTCAAATTTCCTGTTAAAACACTTTTTATTTGATATGGTTTTAGGGTAAATCTAATCATCCAAGATGCCCTTTGATTAGATCCAACAAAATAAGGTATCAATGGAGTTAATTTAAAAAGATTTTTAACTAAATTGTTAATTCTCAAATAGTAATACTTATATATACGTATTACATGTATATACATATGGCAAATTTTAGTGTAAGAATTGATTCTGAACTAAAAAAGAAAATGAGTTCACTCAAACACTTGAACTGGAGTGAAATTGTTAGGAAAGCGATTAAATCAGAAATTCAAAATGAAACAGAAATAAATAAAGCAAAAGCTGTGTTATTGAACGAAAAAATTCGGAAAAAAGCTCCTAAAGATTTTGATAGTGTGGAGATTATTCGTAAATTTCGCGAAGAAAGACATTAGAAAGAAGGGTGCTATGATAAATGAGAGAAATAGTTATTGATGCGAATGTTGTGGTTAAATGGTTTATTGAAGAAAAAGATTCAGATAAAGCTATCCTTCTACGAGATAAGTATATAGATGGGAA
>JAWOFX010000107.1:0-2548 GCA_046497275.1 Promethearchaeia archaeon
GGTTCTAATCATTGGTTCAATAGCGGCATATTGGCTTAGATATAAATGGCGTATCATTTTTGCGGGAATATCTACTATGACATTATTAGCAGTTGGAATAGGTCTTATAGTAGGACCTGATCCGTTTTCAAGAATTGCGTTCCATATTTTTACGGGAAGTTTTATTTTCATGATTTTTTTTATGGCTACAGAACCTCAATCAACTCCTATGCCCGAGAGATCTCAATATATTTTTGGAATAACTCTGGCAATTTTGACTTTCCTTTTACAACTCTTTAATGTACTGGGTGGTTCAATTATAGCATTAATTATACTAAATATAGCCACACCATTTCTTGACAAAATTGGTATAAAAAAACCCTATGGTCATAAAGAATCAAAAGGAGGATTACAAAATGAAAGTTCTTAGAGAAGAGTATCAACATTTCAAAGAGAGTGGTGGATTCGAAATAGATATTAATATGAAGATGGATGCTATTGATGACCCATTTACGTTAATACCGCCTGCTGACAAGATGATAGTCTTTCTTAGACAACATATTGGGAAGGAGGCAAAATTAATTGTCAAAGAAGGAGATTCTATAGAATTTGGACAAAAGCTAACAGATTATGGTACAGATAATACTATGATCGTCCCTGTCCATAGTCCTGTTGATGGAATTGTTGTAGAAATTAAAAAATTAATGCACCCTGTCTCTTGGAAAGAAGAAAACGCAATAATTTTAAAAACTTCGGGTGAAGGTCAAAAAGCACCTTTAGAACCAATAAATCCAGATGAAGAATCGAAAGAAAAACTGTTAAGAAGGGTGAGAGAAGCTGGTATTGTAGGACTAGGAGGAGCTGCATTTCCAACGTACTCAAAATTATTACAGAAAAACAACATATCACATCTTATTATCAATAATAAAGAAAGTGATCCAAATATCGCTTGTGATTATAGGCTTATAATTGAAAAACCTAAAGAGATAATCAAGGGAATAAAAGTTATGGCAAAAATTCTTGAGGTTCAAAATATTATATTCGCCACTAGAACAAAGGAAGGTAAAATTCCTGATTTTGAGGCGCTTTTAAAAGAAAATGACATAAATCTAGTACATATTAAACCAAAATATTCCCTTGGGAGTGAAAGACTTTTAATTAAAGAAGTTCTAAACGTAGAATTACCCTCCGGTAAATATCCACCAGATTTAGGAACAGTCGTACATAATGTAGCCACCGCGTATGCTATTTCGAGAGCAATATATAAAGGTGAGCCTCTTATCTCACGAGGACTTACACTTTATTCTAAGAAAACGGGAGGAAAGAATTTATGGGTTCGTATGGGTACTCCTGTTGGTCATATTTTTAGTCACTTAGGCGTATCGTCAAAAAATTTTAATAGGATTGTCTTTGGTTCTATAATGATGGGAAAATCTATCCCAAATCCGAATAGCCCTATTTTAAAAGCGACTTCGGGAATCACCGCATTCACTAAAGAAGAATCCGATCCTTACGCAAATCCCCTTCCATGTATAAGATGTGGATATTGTAATACTGTATGTCCTGTCGATATATACCCTCAATTAATAATGGAAGCAGAAAAGAAGGGAGATGTTGAAAGACTAAGAAAATTGCATGTAGAAGACTGTATCGAATGTGGTTTATGCTCTTATGTCTGTCCATCACGAATAAGATTTACAAAGTTCTTGACTAATGGAAAAAATTTAGTAAGAAATCAATAATTCTAAACAATTTAATTTTCACTTTATTTTTATTTTATAGAGTTGATTAATCTTTTAAAATGGCATTATGATAGTCTGACTTTTAAAATTTGAGATCTCTTATAGAAGTATTTATAAATCCAAAAGATGAATACTTAAGTCAACGAAAGATTAAATTGAAATAAATTACAAAAAAATAAAAACTGATAACTTATGACACAAGATACAACATCAAAATATGAAAATAAATTTTGGAAAAACAATTGGGATGAGGGGTTAAAGGATTTAGATCCAAATACTTGGGAGACCTCATTTCCAGATTCATTGCGTCAATCTCTTGAGCAAGATAGTGAAAAAATTGCTTTAGCTTTTCTAGGAGTGGAAATAACTTTTGGAGAGTTAGAGCTTTATTCCAATCAATTTGCCAATATGCTCATCGATAATGGTTTTCAGAAAGGGGATGTAGTGGGATTAAATTTAGCAAATATTCCAGAATATGTTATTGCCCTAATAGGTGCTCATAAAGCGGGTTGCATTGTTTCGGGCGTATCTCCATTAATGTCAGCTATGCAAATTCAATATCAATTAAATGATTTAGGTGCGAAGGGAAAGAAGGTTGCTTTAGTAACTCTTGATGCTATTTTCGAAGCTCATATTACGAAGATTGCTGATAAGGTTCCTCAACTTAAATTAATAATTGCTGCTAATGTGGGGGGATTTTTACCAAAAATCAAACAAGTACTTGGAAAACTATTAGGTAAGATTCCTAAAGGTAAAATTATTAGTCTTCCCGGAAAAACTGTGATCGAATTTCATAAAGATATCTTAGATAAATATCCAACAGATCC
>JAWOFX010000123.1:0-6104 GCA_046497275.1 Promethearchaeia archaeon
CCTTCTCCAAATTCTAGATTTCCCTCAGAAGCTTTAACCCACATTTTTTTATCGGCGTCAGTTAAGATCATTTGAACTGCAATATCCATATCTTCAAGTTCTTCTTTTAAGTCTTCCATTTCCTCAGCAATTTGCTGGTATAATGTAAAACATTTTATTGCATCATCTGGGTCAGCAGCAGCTGCGCCAGCATCAAATTTCTCTTTTAATTCTTTAACTAATGCTTCATCTACCATTGTAATTTTTCACATCGAATTGGTATTTTATATATATTAAATCAAAATTTGCAATTTAATATAACACAAGAACATATAAAAAGATTAATACGAAGAGCGTATGCAATATTGATCAAATAATGAGGATTTATATATTGTTCGACCATCTAATAGATTAAAAATCTAATTTGGTATTTGAAAGTGTATGTATTTGTTGTTTAAGGTCTGAATTGAAGAGTTAAAGACAAAAAAAGAGGAGGGTAACCAAGATAAAAATGAAAGTATCACAGAAATTATATAAGAATAGCTTTATTTCGACAAAACCAGTATAACAGAGTTATCTTACATTAAATTGAGCTCTAAACCCAATGATAACAAAACTTATGTACATAAAAATGAGATTACTACTTTCGAAGGAAGATAATCTTTAAAAATGAAATTTTCTAAGTCATCCAAGAAAAAGTAAAGAAGATTAAGTCATTTCTACATAAAATTAAGGTTATTTTAAGATATATTGACCAGATTAATTTGAAAAAATAAGGAGAAAAAAAAGAATAATTGTTATTTAGGATTGATTTAAATCTATTGGTATTGATCTTTAATCTTCTGGGAATTTTACTCTATTGCATCTTCAAAGGCTTCCATAGCTAACTCAATAATTTCTTGGAAAGCCATGGCATCTTGAAGGTTTCCTTCTACGGTGATATCACCTGCCATGTATGCGCTGGTCGCATCTACTTCTCCATACAACATCCCAGCCCCTACTTCGCTTGTTGCAGAAAAGGTAAATGAAGGATCATCGATTTCTCCCTCACCATATTCCAGAGTTCCTTCCTTGGCTTTCACCCAAAATTTCTTATCAATATCCGTGAGGATCATTTGGACAGCAATATCCATATCTTCTAATTCTTCTTTAAGATCCTCACTTTCTTCAGCTAATTGTTTATATAACTCATACACTTTCAATGCATCATCAGGGTCAGCATTCGCTGCGCCCGCTTCGAATTTTTCTTTCATTTCATTTAATAATGCTTGATCAACCATATTTAACACCTTGATTAACTAGTATTGCTAATTAAAAATTTACAATTTTTTTTGTAAATAATATAATTTTCACTCTTTCCATTTAAAAATCTTTTGAAAGACGAGAACTTGGGAAGATTGTATTCCAAATGAAATTAAAATTCTTAGTACAAAGTATTTGATTTAAATCAAAATTTTCAATTACACTTTGAAATTTAAGAAAAATATTTGTAAATCTAATTCTATATGGTCAAAACAAGAAAGAATGGATAAATAATAGAAAATATTATTGCAACCAAAATTATTTTCCACATATGAAATTCACTTTTAATGATATCATTCATTTTTTGTCTTTTATACTCGCCCTCAAATTCTTGTGTGGTAGGTCGCCAATGATACCCATCTATATCCTTCATTACAAAACCTCTACGTAAAAATTCTGTTTTCATCTTTTGGGTGACCACCATTGTAGCAAAACTTGTTTTGCCTTCAGTTAATATATAAAGATAGAACAAATCCAAAAAAAATAAAATGATGCTGTATGGTTCAATGATGATACTAATAAAAAAGTTAGAAATCGCAAGACTAAGGAGAAATATATAATAATAGGGATTTTTTTTGATATAAAAGTATATCAATAAACCAAGAGGGATAAAAAATGAAATTATTTGAATGATAGAAACTAATGAAAAAGCAATTTCAAAAAGATATATAAATATAAAGGAAGTACAATGAAAAAAAGTCAATAATAAGGTCAAAAAATTAAATATTTTATTAGTCAACTGTAAATACCTTTTCTGATTGAAGATTTCTTCTTTAAGAATAAAAATTATAATTATAAATATAAATCTTCCCTTGGGGTTAATAAATGGAAATTACATATTCAAGGAATTTAAATATAAATGAAGTATATATTTTTGCTTGATTCTCTTTCCTAAAGAAAATGTTCATTTCTATGATTGTTAATTATAGAGTGATTAAGTTTTATTTCGTTACTGGGATATTAGGGTATAATTTTCTTTAGTTTCCTCAATAATAAAAAATCTTTAGTTGAATTGAGCATTTAAATATTGAAGTTATGAAAAATTGTAAATTTATGATTTCTATATTATGTCTTCTACAAAAGAACTAAGTCATTGGCGTTTCTGGCCTGTGTTTATTTTAGCATTTTTTTATCCCATGAATAATGGAATGATTAATCTCTTAGTTCCAATCTATTATCTGCAAGAAGGTTTATATGAGGGGGCAATTGGTGTGCTTTCTGCGGGAACTACCATAGCATATGTATTTTCTCCATTATTACTTAATAAAGTCTCTCAAAAGATTAAAAGAAAGACCAGTATTATAATCTCATTAACAGGAGTGTTTCTCTCTGAAATTATCTTTTATTTTACCTTAAATCCCATATTATTTATAATTTCCAGGACAGTAGAAGGTATTTTCATGGGATTATATTGGCCAAATCTGCAATCTTCGATTTCTGATAATATTTTTCATGAGCATCGGAAATTAACTGCTAAATATAATATCTCATGGAATTTAGGAATATTAGGGGGGTTTTTACTGGGCGCTTTGTTGCTATTCATATTTGAATTACTAGAAATTATATTTTATATTGCTCCGATTTTAATATTTATCAATTTAATCATCGCAATAGGCGCGTTTCAAGAACCAAAAAAGATAAATATTCATTCTAAAGAATTTAAAGAATATATAAAAAAAAAGAAACTCAATCTTGTAAAAGCAGTAAAAATTAAAGAGGAAAAGGATGATTTTACTAAAATATCTTTTCCATTAATATTTCCCGTTCTTTTAGTAATCGGATATTGTCTACCTCGGGCAGCGATAAATTTTTTATATCCCCTTAAATCTGAATTACTCAATTTTGAACCATATACTGTATATATTGCGATTTTTTTCTTAGCACTTTCCCAAATGATTTCAATGATTTTCGCTAGTTTAATGAAATTGAGAAGGTTTAATAAAATTCCCCCTATTATGATTGGTATTTTGGTGCTGATCTTTCCGATAATCGCATTAAATCAAGAGTTTCTTATATTTATTATACTTTTTCTTATAATCGGTTCTTGCACTGGTATTTTGTATGGTGTTTCATTACGTTTATTTTTAATTTTAAATATGAAAGAAAACAAATCTATATATTCAGCATTTTTAGAGAGTATTCTTGGTCTTGTATTTCTGATCACCCCGATTCTTTCAGGCGTTATTGCTGCAATTGATTTGAATATCACCTTTTACTTATTGACTTCAATACTAGTTATTCTATTTTTTGTTTTGCTGATTCTTAGCATTAAAAAAGTGAATTTTGAAGTAAATGAAAAAGAAAACGTAGAATAAAAGAAGTGGCGCCCGCGCCGGGATTTGAACCCGGGTCGCAGGAGTGACAGTCCCGAATGCTTTCGGCGAAGAATAGATGAGATCTATTCTTTTAGACCGGACTACACTACACGGGCATTTGATATAAAGTTTGGTACTTTGTTCCAATCACATCCGCTTTTATATATTCGCTTGTTGGAAGTAAAGAAACTTTATAGTAACAAAAGAAATAATTAAAAATTTAAAAATTTTATTCTCGGAGATTCTAATGGAAATGCGTAAGAAAACGAAAAGTTTAAATTCATTAATTCCGCAATTCTTAATAAGAAGCCTTTGAATAGGTTTTTTAAAATTTATCTAATAATGGAATTAATATGAACAATTTCGAGAGCATTTACTCTATCCTCAAAAGTTTACTTAAAGTGGATAATGATGAATTTAAAAACCTATTAGATAAGTATTTGCAGAATGTTACGAACCTTTTTGCGAATCTCGATGAAATAAAACAAAATTTTTCCGATATGGATGACATTTATCAATTTTACATTACTGATATAGATTTCCAATTCTGGTTTAAAATTAAAGAAGGCTCACTAAGTTACTCACAAGGACTTAATGAAAACTATGATATAAAATTTAAGTTAACCAAGGAAGTTTTTTTAAAAATAATCACACTTCAAATTCAAACATATGATGCTTATATGAGGGGTTTAGTTAAATCAGAAGGTGAATTATCCTATGTAATACAGTTTAGAAATTTTTTTAATGAAATGACCGAATATATCTCATTCTTGTTAAAAAAACAACGAAAGAAAAAGAAATCGTCCACTTCTCATAATCAATGATGATAATAAATTTTTTTAGCCATAGAGGACGATATTAATATAACTTCACATTTTATTATGAGAGAAGATCAATTTCTCTCTTTAAGGACCCGTAATCTAGTCTGGATAGGGTACCCGCCTTCGGAGACTTCTAAATGGAGCCGAATTGGGATGTCGCAGGTTCGAATCCTGCCGGGTCCGCTTTTTAATTAATCTTCTTTTATATCTCCTCGTTTAGATGAATAAAGGTTTAAGAATAATGAAAATAATGAGATTTATATGGTTTAATTTTGAAAAAATAAGAGGAAAAGGTTAACGAATTTTTTTAAAGGATTTCAATAATTAAAATCACACAAATTAGCATTTAATCGAAATAATTTGTGATATGCTGTTATATAGGAGAGATCATGAAACTCAACTTTCACGAAGATTGTTCGCATAAATTGAACTCTTTAAAAGCATTATTAATGAATTCAAATCTATTAAAGATAATAGATGTAATTTTAAAGTTAAAACAATTCATACACAAAAAAATATAAAAATTTTAATTTGAAAAAAATATGGCATCAACTACAAAAAAACTTTCAGAAACAGAATACGTACCTCTTAAAGAGAAATTGACTTATGCATTTGCTACAATGCCAGGAGTTTTTTATGGTTCTGTTATGGGATTAATTCAATCTTTTTATTATGCATGGATGGGGCTCCAAAATAGCTGGATTATTATCGCACAAATTGTATACGCAATATGGAACGTCGTAAACGATCCTCTCTTTGGTAATAAGATTAATAATACGAAATTCTACAATAAACGCCGTGGAGAATATCAGCGATATATACCATATATTAAATATGGAGCTCCAATTTTCAGTTTGGCATTTGCCTTGGTCTTTTTTCCACCAGGTATATTGAAGGATAATCTAACCTTAACAGCTCAAATATGGTTATTTGTGTGGTATTTAGTAACACAAGTAGCGTATGATACTTTATTCACTATTGTACTCTGCGCGTATGTAGCATTATTACCCCAAATGACCCTAGATCAAAAGGAAAGAGAAAAAATTCAGATTCTATGTACACTTTTTACTTTACCTGGAGCACTTATAGGGTTTATCTTGCCTTTAGTGTTTCTCGCTAATCCTACACAAGAATCCATCACAATCTTTCAGTTTCTGGTAATTGGAATAGCAATTTTCGGGATAATTCCGTATATCCTATTATCATATACCGTACGTGAGCATTCTGAACACATTCCACAAGAGCCCACTCCTTTAATTAAGGGTCTTAAGCTGGCTTTTAAAAATAAATCATATGTGATTTATCTAATATATGATGGGGTAAGTGTATATATACTTAATGTTGTTATATCGACACTTCCCTTCTTTCTAACATGGGTTCTAGCCCCTATGATTTCTTCACCTTTAGAAATGATTTTTTTTTGGATACCTCCAATAATATGCCTACTAATTGGTGCTTTTATACAATTAAGAATTGCGGACAGGCATTCAATAAAAAAAGCGTTAAGTTTTAATCAAGGAGTCTTAGCTTTGGGATTTATACTTAGTTTTACTCTTGCTTTTACGGGTCTATGGTATTTATTATGCATTGGATTTTCAATAGTGTTTCTTGCGTTTGCTGGAGACTTCATTCTCCACAATCCGATGCGAGCTGATACAATTGATTATGACTTTTGGAAGATATCAGG
>JAWOFX010000170.1:0-13466 GCA_046497275.1 Promethearchaeia archaeon
ATATATATAAATCTTCGTGAAAATATTTCAAAAAAAAAGATAATTATTTAAATGATTAAGAAAAAGTATATGCTATCGGTAAAGGTTTTAAACTAAATTATTAGGGAAAAAGTGTTATAGAATTTGCTCATACATGTTTCTAAAGTCTCAAATATCACGAATTTAGAAGAATTTTTAGAAACATTTAGTAAAATAAAATTTAATGATATCGAAAGGGGATCTTTACTTGATTTTGATTTAAATATCGAACAGGATTTCGAAAAAATAAAAATTATTTTAAACAATAAATTCTAAATGGATTGAATAATAAGTGCTAATTGAAAAATTTTCAAAGAGAGAGATTTTAACGCTTAATGACTTTTTGGAACAGCTAGATTTCAAAAACTTTGATCTTAGAAATAAGAAAACCAGTGATTTTACTTTATCTCTTGATAGGAAATTTGAAAAAAACCCTCTTAAAATACAAATTGCGTTACCAAAAGATGCTAAAGTAATATCTGATATTTTTATAAATACATATAAAAATACTTATCCTAACAAAAAATTGGAAAGTACAAGTGAAATTTGCAATATGATTAAAGATCCTAATTTTGAAATAATTTTATTTAAAGATGAATTTGAAAAAACTATTGGTTGTGTTTTTTTCCATTTAGAATTTGAGAAAAAAAGAGGATATATTTTTGGTTTTGTTGTTAAGAAAAATTATCAGAAAAACTATGATATCCTGAAAGGATTATTAGGTTGTTTTATTTATTTATGGGATAAATATAAAAACAAAATTTTACTTTGGTATGGGGAAGCTAGGACAAATGAAACAGGAGCCCAATATATTGGGTCTTTATGTGGGATTTATCCTATTGCATTCTATCCAAATAAAGATATCTTTCTAGATTGCATCGAATCAGAAATTTTACAAATAGCATATGAAAAAAATGCCTTAGAAAAATATCGAAGTAAAAAACCCATTAGATTGATTCGTCAAGTATTAAATGTGTATATGTATTCTAATAGTAGATATAATTTAGATAAACCTATAATTGAGAATCCAGAAGTTAAAATAACCCAAGTAAATAAACTTAAAGACGATTTAATAATAAAAACGAGTAGAGATAGATTCGGTATAGGATATGTAGAATTTTCTCTTAAAAACAAAAATTCGTATTTTAGATTTTTACATAATCCCTATGTACAAAATTTCGAAAAAGTTGAATATCATGTCAATAATATGAAAGAATTATGCGTATTCCTTCAAAAATTGAAAAAACATATTCAAAAATTGAAAATAAGATATTGTGAATGTTTTGTTTCAGCTTACTCTCCTGTTCATCAGAAATGTTTCCTAAATGCAGGATTTCATCCAAGGGGATATGTCCCAAGTTGGGAATATAACAAAGATTTTAAAGAATTTGAAGATCGAATAGTTTTCAATTATTCTGATGGAAAAATTAAAAAGGAAATGAAATTAATTCCTGAATCAAAGGAACTTGTCAGATTGTTTAATGATTCAGAAATAGAATTAATAGATTTTTTTTAATTTGTTAATATAATTCCTAGATAATATATTAAATTTATATTTTAATAAATAAGATCAATTTTATGGATTTAAGTATAAGAGAATTAAATGATCCACAAGAGATTATTAAATATTTACAAATAGGAATCAGTATCCCGATTTGGCCAGAATTTAATAGATATATATTGGATGATTTTCACTATTATCATGTGAGATCGTTTCTTCTTAAAATAGACGGAAATCTAATTGGAAATGTTTTAGTATTTGAAAGCAATAACATCTTATATTTTGGATATTTCCGGATTATAAATCACAATGAAAGATTTATCGAGTATTTAGTTGATCTCTTAATAGATTATGCTAAAGAGAAAAAATTAAGAAAAATTATAGGACCGATAAATATTCCAGTGATTATATATGGTTGGGGATTTATGAAAGAAGGCAGTTCTGAAAGTTTATTTTCTACAAAGCCTGCAAATCCTCCAATTTATCAAAAAATATTTATTAAAAAAGGGTTCAATATAAGATTCGAAGAAGTTTCTTGGGAAGGTTTTTTCCTACCTATAGATGTTAATAAAATAAAACAATTTGACTTTTCTGAATATGAGTTTTTTTATCCAAAAAATTTAGAAGAATGTTTGGATCTAAAAGATATTTTTTTAAAATTAAATTCTGAAAATTTCCCTGATTATGCTAAAATTACTCCTAAAATTTCAGCACGTTTTAGTAATTACGTACAATATGTTTATGAATTTGGACATAAATTTATGATTTTTTTTGTTAGGCATAAACCAACAGATGAGATCGTTGGATGCAGTTCTTGTTTACCTAATCCATTTAGAAAAAATAATAAAGGAAATTATGATTCATTAATTGCTTACACAATGTCTGTTAGCAAAAAACATAGAAATAAGGGAGTAGCACTATTATTATATGGACCTCCAAGTATTCAAGCCTGGAAAAAAAAATTTAGATATATTTCATCACCAACAGAAGAAAAAAATAAGAGATTTGGAAATTTCGCTAAAAGTATTAATTTAGAAAAAAAAAGAGTTCATTACACTTTAGAAATCAATCTTTTAAATCCCTAATTATTTGATTCTTTTTAATGTAAAGCTTAACTAAGAAATAAAAAATGAAAAGTGAAAAAAATTGTTTGAAGATAAAAAATTAGATGTCTGGTCAAAATCCTATTGGAATCATATTAAAAGAAATATCGGAATTGTTAGCAATGATGAACAAGAACAGATAAGAAATACCCCTATTGCAATCCTAGGGTTAGGAGGGTTAGGAGGGCCCTTATCTGAGCAACTAGCTAGGATCGGATGTGAAAAACTTTTAATTTATGATAATGATATTTTTACTTCTTCAAATTTAAATAGACAAATATGTACTAAAGAGGATTTAGATAAAAGCAAAATTTCTTTTACTGAAAAATTATTAAAAAAAATTAATCCAGAAGTAAATATTAGAAAATATAATAAATTAGATGAGCTAAATATTTCTAAAATTTTAGAAAATATATCTATTGTTGCATTAACTTTAGATGATCCTTTAAGATCTATAATAATTGCGCGAGAATGTGAAAAACAAAATATTCCAATAATTGAATCATTTGGAATCCCTTATTTATGGTCATGGTGGTTTAATCGAAAAAGTATTGATTATGAAACATGTTATGATTTTAAAACAAAAAAGTTGAAAATTTCAGAAATGAAAAAACATTCGAAAGAACTATTAGATATTAAAAAGACCGTTTTGCCAAAACTTTTACAATTTCCTGGTCTCAACGATATATACAATAGAAAATTAAAATCAATGGATGGTATGATTTCTGGGCAATTACCTTTTGTAACTTTTGCCCCAATAACAAGATTGACTTCTTCTTATATGGCATTTGATATTATTTATTCCGGTATTTTAAAAATAAAAAAAAAGATCTTGGCTCCTAATATATTAGGTTATGATTATTATAGAATGAGAGAAATTAAATTCCGTGTTAAATAAATCTATAAAAATTTATTTTTAAGTATAATTTGAAATTATTTCAAATTTTAAGTATTACATAAAAAATATTTTATCAGTAGAGAAAGTTTTAATTAGTTTGAAAAAAAATAGTTAGTATAAAAATAAATGAAATTATAATTAGAAATTTGCTTTATCAAAATATGGAATTAGGTAGGATCATCACTATTCTCTTCACACAATTAATAATATCCTTTCTAACTTATTTCCTCGCATATAAGGTTTTAAATAGAAAAAAGAACCATCTGACGATAAATTTAAGTTTATTTTATATTTTCCTAGGTACTGGGTTTGTTTTGAACGCACTATTCTTAGTATTTTCGAAAACGACTATTATAATGAATTTTTATTTAATTTTGTACGTTTTATATTTCCTTGTTATATATCTGATATTTTTTTCTTTTATTTTTGTCTTAATTTTTATTTATGAATTATTACAAATAGATTCTGCTTTTTCTTTAAAGAGAGATCTAATAGTCATTGTTTTTTATGGTGTTTCAATTTTTTTAATTCTGCTTTTTCCAAATGGAATTACTATAAACGAAACTACTAATTGGAGACCGGTTTATAGTTGGTTTTTTCTTATTCTAATTTATTTATATTTTACTTCTTTAATATTTATACCAAGCATGTATTTTCTTATTAAATTATATAAAATCTTTGAAGATTATAATTTAAAGAAAAAAATGAAATATTTTTTAGTTGGTTTAGGAGGAATGATGATTATATTTTATGGTTCAATATTATATAATACATGGAATGAATCTTTATTTGCTATAATATGGCCAATCATTAATTTCTCTGTAGTTCCATTCGTATTATTAATTTACTTTGGAATTGGGCGAAATTTGTAAAAGGATATTATCAAGAAGAACCTTTTCCTTTAGTAAATTTTTTTAAAAAGACTTTTTGTTTTATATCACTCTTCAATTAGACTCTCTTTATTAGATCGATGGATTTTTGGAGGTCTAAATTTAAATATGATTATTTTTATTAAGTTTTTGTATAAGAATATTGTCGAGTGATATGGACACTCTTAATGAATGGAAATTAAAAGATAATCTAGTTAAATTTAGGAATTTATTAGCAAATGCTAAAAGTTTAAGTAATAATTTTTTGGTTAATTCTAAAATAAGAAAGAGTAAATTGTTTTTTAGTTTAAAGGAAATAAAAGCATATGAAAAAAGAGATTTTCCTCGAAAAATCATATTAACTGTCTCTTTTAATCCTGAATTCTATTCCATAAAATCATTCGAATTAAATAACAATCAAAAAAACGGGAAAATCCCAAATCAATTGTATTCTATAAAAATTGAAGGTAATAACAACATTGCTGAGATGATCAAAAATCTAAATGATATAATTCGAGGAAAAGATCAAACAGTTTTTAATCCAAATCACGCTTTCTCGATATAAATTCATAAATCCCATAAATTCAATTTAAAAAACTTCTGATAAAAAAAGAAATCATCTTGATAAAAATTAATTAATAATAGGAAGTGAAAAATAGAATTTACTCCCTTTATTTCTTCCCTCAGAATTCAACCATATCTCTCCTTTATGTAAATCTATGATTCTTTTTGAAATATAAAGCCCTAAACCAGTTCCATCGATATCTACATCCCACCCTTGCCCCCATCTCTCTATTTTACCAAACTTTTTGAAAAGATATTTCTTTTCCTCCTCTTTAAAACCAATTCCATTATCCTCAATTGAAATTATAATTTTTGAATCATATTTTTCCGATTTTATTTTTATAGTTCCGCCTGGGGGTGTATATTTTATAGCATTTGATAGTAAATTTGTGAGGACTTTGTGAATTTGTTCTTCATCAAATTTTAATGTTAAATCCTCATGGAGGTTCGATTCGATTGTATGATTTCTTGATTTTGCAAACCCCTGCATTTCTTCGATACATTTCTTAATTAAAATACTTAAATTTGCTTTTTTAGTTTTGATTCTTAATTTTTTTTGTTCGAATCTAGAGCTTTCCAACAATTTATTTACAATTGTCTCTAATTTTCTACATCCTGTTTCAATACTTTTTAATATCGAAATCATTTCTTGAGTTAGATTTTCACTATAAAGGATCTTCATCAATTCAGCGTATCCCTTAATCGAAATTAGTGGTGTTTTTAATTCATGTGCGACCCTCGAAAATAATTCTGCTTTTAATTTATCCATTTCATGCAGTCTTATATTTTGCTTTCTTAAATGTTGTGTCGCCTTCCATCGCTTTTGTTCTATTTCGATTGCATCAGCGATTAAAAATAAAACTAATTGATTTTGAGCAGATTTTTCTAGTTTCCCATTAAAAAAACAGCAAATTATACTATTAGAAGTATCATCTGACGTTATTTTTTTTCCAAATGCAGTTACATAACGATTATTCTTTATAAACGGGTCTGTTTTTGAATATTTTGAATTATTTCTATCAATATTATAATATTGTAAAAAATCATGATTTTTCTTGAAAAAATTATTTAAAAAATAATTGGTTTCAAACTCATCCTTGCTTAGAGAGAATTTGTTGTTTTCAGTTGATAATAATTGAAAAAATTTCTTTTTACCTCTATTATATTCGCTAACGTAGACCACGGAGGCTGCATTTAACAATTTTTTGCATGTTTTTAATAAAGTCTTAATATTATCTTGAATCTCAGTACTGAAATTTAAGAAGTTCATATTTAATTCAGTAATGAGATCTTCATATTTCTTGCGTTCTGTGATATCTTCCAACCAAAACCTAAGTGTTATTAATTCACCTGCTGAGTTATAATGATTTACATATTTCCCGGAGATCCACTTTAATTCCCCCTTATTATCATTAATTTTAAATTCTAATTTCTTATTATCGTTCGATTGAACTTTCTCTTTTAAATCTTGAATTGGAACATATTTTTTGATTTCATTTTCGGTCACTTTCTCTTTCTTGTCAAAACCTAGAATTTCTATTAATTTAGGATTGATATATGAAATATTATTATTGACTAAATTTAGTTCCAAAATACCAACTGATGAAGTCTCTATTAAATTTCGATATTTTTGTTCTGATTCTCTTAATTTTTTATCTTTTTCTATCTTTTCCGTTATATCTTGGAACGAAACTAATATCCCAACAATTTTTTCTTCCAAATCTTTTAATGGAACTCTATTAATATCTATTATTAGAGGGCTATCAGTTGAACCCTCCCAAATTTCTTCTCTATGATATATTGACTCTCCGGTTGTTAATATTTCCTTTTCTTTTCGATTTAATTCATTAACTCTTTCAGCGTTAGAAAAAATATTATTATTTGTTTTTCCAATTAATCTTTCTGGAGAATTTATCCCAATTAGCTTGGCATAATTGTTATTACACCCTAGATAATTAAGATCATTATCCTTCCAGTAAATATATTGAGGAATATTATTAATCACTAATTCTAGCATTTCATAGGATCTATTTAATGCTTCCTCATACTTTTTAGGAGTAAATAATCTCCAAAATTTAATTTCTGGAATTGATTTTGTTATAGTGTTTAAATCTTCTTCGCTGTTTTTAATTTGTTCCTCCAATTCTTTAAAACGAGAGATTTCTTTTAGGATAACTAAAATTTTATCTCTATCATGATTATCTATATATCTTGTTTTTTTAATTTCAAACCAGACTAATAATCCATTTTTTGTTTTAATTCGTATATCTTTTTCAAGTTCTTTGAATTCTTTTTTACCATCTAAAATATGATTTACTTGCTCAACATAAGATTGATGGACTATCTCTAAAAATGAATTATGAATAAGATCACTTTCACTATAATTCAATGATTTTTTCCATTGTATCTCATTTATAAATTCCATCTTGTATGGAAAAGATGAGCTAAGGATGGCAACCAAATCATTTATATTTTCTAAAATTAAGTGAGGCTTCATCTTACCATTGACAATTTCTTTCGACATGCCACTATATTTATTAACAAAATCCATTATTTTTAACGATAGTCTAGTCAAATATTATAAATATGATTATTTATATCTTCT
The DNA here is from genome assembly GCA_046497275.1 of Promethearchaeia archaeon. Lineage (GTDB taxonomy): Archaea > Asgardarchaeota > Lokiarchaeia > Sigyniarchaeales > SOKP01 > TEKIR-8. Next base: position 7,559 of record JAWOFX010000170.1, read on the forward strand.
GTGGTGAAGAGAGTGTATTTTTTTCCTAGCATACTGGAATAACGCGTAAAATTATATTCTAAGGGATTCTTTCTTATTTCGATATTACTTGATCGAATTTACATAAAAAATAGAGATATCCATCTCTCTTACAATCATTGAGTAGACTATGTTTATAATAAAAAGGAAAGAAATATTAAATAAACTATGTCATTACTTAGATTAAATTCGAAATAATCTGTTGAAGCTCTTTATATCGAGACCGAAGAGTTACCTCAGTCACACCCACAATATTGGCGATCTCCTTCTGGGATATCTTTTTATTCTTCAGTTTTGATACCAGATAAATTGCTCCCGCACATAATCCTTTCGGATCTTTTCCACAAATCGGAAATTTGCTCATAAAACTTCTTAAAATTTTAATGGAATTCTTCTCAACGTCAATAGATAGCCCTAAATCAGCACAATATCGTGGAATTAAAGAAGTTGGGTCAATATTCGGTGATTTGAGATGTAACTCTCGAACCAAGATTTTGTAACATTTTTTTACGATATTATCGCTGATTGAAGCTTCATCCAAAATCTCTTGTAAAGTAATCGGTACACGCTCCTCTTTACATTGATAATATGCGCATGCTGCAATCATACCATTGATGGATCTTCCACGCAATAAATTCTTTTTATAGACCCTTTTGTACAACTTTACCGATGCCTTCTTGACGCGTTCGGGAAAATTTAAGTTGCTTCCAATTCTTTTTAGTTCGGTAATCGCAATCAACATATTACGTTTTTCCCACGATAAATGAGTATTCCATTTTGCTGCTCGCCGGAGGTCTGGATTTTTAATTTTAGATCGATCAATAATCGTTGATAAACCAATATCAGGCATTAAAATGGAAATCGGACACCCCGTTCTCTCTTTCCTATCCTTTTCCCTTTTCGTATATGCCCTGATTCCGCTATGACCAAGGTCTAGTGAGCGCTCCCCGACAACCAATCCGCATTGCTTGCAGACTGTATCCCCGCTGTCGTCAATTGTAATTGTATTGCCTCCACATTCCGGACATAGATTTGTAAGTTCATAACTTGCAATTCTGTGTGTTTCAACCATTTTTTAGTAAAACCCCTATGTTATTAGAAAAATCGTTCCTGCTTTTTTTATTCGACAAAAAAATCTTTTTGTGTATTCAAAATTCTTTTTTTATCAAATTTTGCATTATATACAAAATATGTCACTTCCATATTTAAATGTTTTTGTGTAAAAACGGATTTTTGTTCTTGTATGCAGAACGAACAAAAATACTTTTGAATCTATGATACTCTGACGGGTTTTAATTAGTATTTGTAAGAGCGATGGGAACACCGTCCCATTCACAGCAAGAAATGGATTTTTTCTCTTTCACCTTGTTAAATATCATTCTAAGGAATTTTCTCCCTATTTTGGAAATTGTTATCTTTTTTATCAAAAATTCTTAAAAAAAAAACTTCTCACGATTTTTTACCACTAAAAAAAATATTATTCAAAATGGCTTATTTTACAGAGTTTTCGATCTGCATAAATTTAAATTAAACCTCTATTATTATGCAACCACTATTACCAAGAGAAATTATGATATTTTTGGTAATAATTTAGTGCATTATTTCTCAAACGCTCTCTTCCTGACAAAAAAAATGAGGTTCTACCATATGAAAAAGCGAATTGATGAAACAGTCGAGGAGTACATTGAACGACTAGAGAGTTCACCTAAGGGTGATAAAACCTATGAAATGATCATATATGAACATGAAACTGGCAAGTATGCGATTTGGCGGGGGGTAATCACAGAGGGATTTAAAAGATGGCTTCGAGGGGAGAAAATTTATGACCGAGATAAGGAACGAATCTCGCTCTATGTATCGGAAAATACAAAAGATGACTGGCAGAATTTTATAGAACAAAATAATATTTCTACTTTATCAAAATTAATAAGGGAGAGCGTAAAGAAATTTGTAGCAGATCATAATAATGCAAATGAGAGATTCTCGAAGATCAATCCTGAAACGCTCTCTAAAATCTCGCATGCATTAAAAGAGCCTTTGACCACTATTAAGGGATATGCTCAGCTTATCTTAGATAATTACCAAGAAGAGCTTTCCGAACAAATTATTAGTACCATTAAAAATATTTTTGATCAAAGCATTTCATTAGAAAATAAAATCATCAAATTTTTAGATAATATTCAAATTCCTAACCATCAGTATGATATTCTCTTAATTGAAGATAATTTAGCAACAATACGCTTGATCACTTCATATTTAGAAAGTAAAGGTTATATTTGTAAAGGAGTGATTAGTGGTAAGAGAGGATTGGAAGAAATTGAGAACACATATCCAAAATTAATACTTTTAGATATAATTTTACCTGATATTAATGGCTATGATATTTGTAAGCAAATTAAATCGAAAAAAAAATATAGAGATGTCCCAGTTTATTTTCTTACCGCGTTGCCGGGTTCAGAAGTCGAGAAGAATATCAAAGATACTCAAGCAGATGGATATATCTTAAAGCCATTTAATTTGAGTGACTTTAACAAATTATTTGTTCATTTGGAGTGAAGAAGCAATAAATTTGATTGATTCCTTTATCTTTTTTATAGGTTTGAATTTAAGAAACATAATTAAATGAAATATCCAATTGAATGTATGAGCGAGAGATTAGATTAGCACAAGTATTATTTTATAATGGTAAAAAAACCAATTCATTTTTTAATATTATAAAAAAAAAAGATAAATTAACGTACATATATTAAAATTGTGTAAAGAATTTTATGCAAGAGTTAAGAAAGGTGAGTAAAATTACCAAGAAAAAAAACGAAGAAAGCGCAGAGAACAATTCTAAAAAAAAAAAGTCCCATAAAACTTTTACCCAAGAAGAAATCGATCAAATTATTGAAGACCATAAAAATGGAAAAATCTCAGATGAGATTAAAAGACTAATGGATCAATATGAGGATGAAATGGGAAAATATGCTGTTTGGAGAGATCAGATTACTGAGGGATTTAAAACATATTTAGAGGGAGGTAAGATCTATGATAGAGATAAAGAACGTATTTCTCTATATGTTTCAGAAGAAACTAAACAGATATGGCAAGATTTTATCAAAGAAAAGAATTTTAGCACTATTTCAAAACTCATAAGAGAAAGTGTAAATAATTATATTGAAGAAAAAACCAAGGGAATAACAAATAATCCTGATTTGGATACCGAGACTATTTCCAACCTTTCTCATACCTTAAAAGAACCATTGACCACTATAAAAGGATTTAGTCAACTTCTCTTAGAAGAAAGTAAAGATGAATTAAGTATGGAAGTATTATCGAAAATAGAGAAAATATTTGAACAAAGCAAACTTCTTGAGACAAAAATTCGCAATATTCTGGATAACATTACAAGAGAAACTTCCCAATATGATATTTTATTGATTGAAGACGATCTTTCGACTATAGACTTATTATCAACTTACTTTGAAAGTAAAGGATACTCCTTTAAAGCAGCCATTAATGGTACGAAAGGAAAAGAGGAATTACGTCATTCTAAACCGAAACTCATAATTTTAGACATCATTTTACCTGATATAAGTGGGTATGATATATGTAAGATGATTAAATCTGATAAAATCCTCAAAGACATACCCGTCTATTTATTAACAGCGATTCCCGGGTCAGAAGTTGAGAAAAAAATTGACGAGATTAAAGCAGATGGATATATTTTAAAGCCATTTGATTTTTCTGAGTTTGATCAATTGTTTAAATATCTGGAATAAATTACAATCAAAATATTCCATTATATTTTTCAAAATGAACGGGCCATGTGGGATTCGAACCCACGACCTTTCCCCAGTTAACCTTAGATTGGTTAGCTTTCAGGTTAAGAGCCTGCTGCGCTACCTGCCTGCGCTAATGGCCCAATATTTAGTTAATTTAGCTAAGAGTCTTTTTCTAAAATATACATAACAAAATTCATAATTCAATAAGAATTTTTCCAAAAGAATTTGGTGATTATAAGCCTTAGATACAATATGTGAAGATCTAATTTCATAAATTTATTCTTGTCTTATTAAGAAAATCAAGAGCGCAGGTGGAGGGATTCGAACCCCCGAGCGCTTGCGCACACTGGCTAACTTGGCTGATTCAGCACTCAAGGCCAGCGCCTTACCAGGCTAGACTACACCTGCTTAAAATAGTAGTAGTTTTGACTTTATTTTTTCTTATCTCGTAGATTAAAAAAATGCATTCTTCTATATTATTTTTATGATTAGTCCTTCTAAAGCTTAATTTATCTTTTTTTGAACTAATAATATTATATTACACTGATAGAGGAACAAATAAATATATCAAAGTCTACAATTTATTTAATCTACTTAAGATTAGAAAGAGAGAAAAAGTATGAATAATAATGATATTTATTTTATGCCAGCATGGAAAATGGCAGAACTAATACAAAATCAAGAGCGTACATCACTAGAAATAACCCAAGCAATAATAGAACGGATCAAAAAGATTAATCCCATAATTAATGCGTATTGTATTCCAACTTTTGATTCCGCTTTGAAAAAGGCAAAACAAATTGATACTGCCATACGAAATAATCAAAAGGTTGGGAAACTTGCCGGTGTTCCCATCTCGATTAAAGATGAAATGCGAATAAAAGGTGTGAGAACTACATATGGTTCAAAAATTTATGAAAATAATATTGCCGAAAAAGATGAGATTACTGTTAAACGTTTAAAGAGAGAAGATGTTGTTATTTTGGGAAAGACTAATATGCCGGAATTCGGGCATCATGGATATACGAGAAATTTAGTATTTGGTGAAACAGTGAACCCATGGAATACTGATAAGGCAACTGGGGGATCCTCAGGAGGGGCAGCAGCGGCAGTTTCTAGTGGATTAGGTCCATTAGCTCTCGGAGCAGATGGAGGAGGATCTATTCGGGCACCTTGCTCTTTTTGTGGATTATTTGGAATAAAGGCCACGCAAGGAAGAGTACCCGTACATCCGGAAAATACCACTCTTGCCGATACTTTGCTTGACCAATATGGTCCGCTTGCGAGGAATGTGAAGGATGCGGCTTTAATGCTTGATATTTTAAAGGGCCCATATGATTTTGATAAATTTAGTTTACCCGCAAAAGATATAAGTTATTTTGACAAAGTGGATGAGATACCAAGAAATTTAAAAATCGGATATTCGTTAGATTTAGGTTTCGTGAAGGCAATAGATCCCGAAGTTGAGAAAAATATGCTTAACTCTGTTCATAAATTTGAAGAATTGGATTATAATGTAGACAAAGTAAAAATTAGACTAAGAAAACCCGAATTTGCGTTCAATATTATCTATACCACATATTTTGCATATGAATTTACCTCTTTTTTAAAAGAATGGAAAGATAAAATGACCCCTTCATTAGTTCGAATGATAGAAGCAGGGTCATCTTTCAACGCAATAGATTATATGAAAGCTTTAGATATACGGAGTAATATGTATGAGAGAGTTGCTGAACATTTCAAGGAATATGATATTTTAGTTACTCCCACCACCGCAATTCCTGCATTTAATAAAGGAGAAGAACCTCCTATGGTTATAAATGGAAAGAGTGTCCCACCAACAACTTTTACAGCGTTTACGTTTCCGTTTAACCTAACAGGACATCCCGCCGCTTCGATTCCTTGCGGTTGGAGCAGTGAAAATACACCTATTGGAATGCAAATCGTTGGAAATCGCTTTGAGGATCTTAAAGTTTTGCAGGCTGCAAATGCATTTGAAAAAATTGCCCCGTGGCAAGATAAAACTCCTAATTTATGATTACAAACTTTAAATTCCAAATTATTTTTTATCCTTTCTTTATTGATCTGAACTCTTTTTTATCTTTTTATTGAAATATCCACAT
>JAWOFX010000045.1:0-5300 GCA_046497275.1 Promethearchaeia archaeon
ACCTGTCAACAAAAAAGCCAAAAGGTATTCATAGGCATGCTGTTTTCCGCCCGCGACGAGATATACCAACCTGGAAAAAAGGGGGAAAATGGGGGGGAACTCAACCCAATGATCCAGGAAGGGCCAACCCAGATCCGCTATGTGATAAAAATTCCAATAATCTCCATACCCCCGAACCCCTTCCAGGGGGATGGATAGAAACAACACCAATCGCGTGAGGGCAAATAAGAACCAAACATTATTTTTAAATTGTTTTTCGCCCATTCGCATATCCCATCACTCAATATTTGATGGATACTTATACCCGTATCCGTCTAATGCATACTTGAAAATTATGATCTTTTCATTTTCAAATTTAATTTCATAATTGGTGTTATCAACGAAGTCATCTGCCTTAACATTCATAACATTTTTATCCCCGAGCATCAAATAGTCGAAATCTATTTTATATTTATTCGCCCAACTTTCTACACATTCAGAACCTTGCTGTTCACAAAAACGTAATTCGGAATATCTATTCACTCTCTTTATAAATTCGCTTGGTATCCACTCATATCCTTGTACAGTTGTTACGCTTACTCTATCAGTAATAGCAGGCAACCACTCTGCTAGAAAGTCATCCCACCAAAATCTACTCACTTCACTCGAAGGATATAACAATATATTTGCCTCTTTATCAGTATGTTCACAAATCCAATTCATCGCTTGTATATCTTCCTTCTCTAACTGAAGGTTGATTTTTCCATTGACATACTTATACGTATAACTTCCTAAAAATAGATATACTATTAAAAATAAAAAAAAGGCCCGAGCTCTTTTGCTTGTCATTAGCCTATTTGCTGTTGATACTTCTTTTCTATCAGAAACCCAAAATCCCAGTATAGCCTTCAGACCAAGAGTAGCTAGAATTGCCAAGTATATGGTCAACAAATCAACCCCACCTCTTGGAATAAAGCAATAACCTAAAATAATTGCCGAAATTAAAAAAACAGAATGTTTGTGACCAAAATTGAAGGCTCCAATCAATGCTAACACTCCAATTATTGATAAATAATATGGGTTTTCAAACCCAAAATTTAGAGTGATTAAATTCTTGATTTCAAACCAATGAACATGTCCAGTACTTAAAGCACTTAAAAACGGACTCAATCCATGTTTAGTTAATATCGTCAGTGCCCAAGGTGAAATTATTAACACGGTGAGTATCCCAAATTTTGAGCAATAATAAAAATTTTGTTTCCGGTCTTGAAAATAAATCAATCCCATAAATACATTAAATATTAAAAACAATGAAGTTACTGGGTGTGACAACAAAGTGAGACCTGAAAATATTGCAGCCAAAAATATGTTTCCTCTCTGTTTTTGGTTTAAGAATATTATTAATATATATTTGATTGCAATTATGGAGAACAAAAATCCAAACGAACGAGTAACTCCCCCTCCCATCACAAACCACTCAAATGACCTAGGGGTCAATGCGAAAAAAAGGGTCGATAATGACTGATAAAACCTATTATCAAACCACAATTTAGAGAACAAGAAAAAGACAATTATTGTTACAGTGCTAATGACAGCAGGCATGAAATGAAATAGTATAAAAAGTTTAACATTTGATATTTTGTGTAATAATCCAACTATATAAAAAGTCAATGGTGGATAAGCATAAGGGATATTCCCTTGATTGTATTCCGTGAACTTAGGGATTTTAAATTTATTTTTTACCAAATCTTCTGTCATCTGGTAAAAAAATCCCCCGTCATTCATTGGGAATTCTGTACCATTAATAAAGTTGAAACGAACTGCCGCCCCAAGAATTAATGCTAGAAACAAAATGGTGTAAATCAATAAATTCTCATCATCCACATTATCAATTTTGTGTCCAAGGATCTTCTTCATCAATAAGTCCCTATATATATAAAGGAGAGAACGTAATTTGTTATGTTCAGTCACTCAACAAAAGACTCTTTATCACATTCATTACCATCGAAATCCTCTAAACATTCTAATTGCATGAATTTAGCATGTATTTCTTGATCACCTGGGTAGTTTTCAAGAAGTTTCGAATAATAACAGGCCGCGCGGACACATGATTTGCTTTCAATATTATTACCCACTATGTTTATAGGATCATAAAAATCGTCATAGGTTCTAATTATCGACGAACAGAGTGTATCTCCAATCTCCATATGCCATCGAGAAGCAATCCAATGGGAATTATATGAAGGTTTTTCAGTTTTATTAACAAGCTTTTCATATACAGCTAGCTCCAAATCCATATTATCTTTAGCGCGGAACAATTCTCCTAACATCCAATATGTTCTTGGAGACCCCCCTAAATGATGGCTTATATTCAAGGATTTTTCCCCTTCCTTTAGAGCCCCCCCCTTTAACATCAATTCTCCTTTTAATTCCCACCCTCGATATTGTCTAGGGTTATATTCAACAACAGAATCAACAATATTCATTGCCAATTGATCATTCCCTAAATCTTTCATCAACAAAGATTTTATATATAGAGCATCACTACTCTTCGGGTGTTCGCCTAAGTACTCGTTCAAAGTAAACCGTGATTCCTCAAAACGATTTGAATAATAATATAACTTACCTAATTGAAGTAACATATCACTTTCTTCCGCTTTCTTGATTTTTTCCTCTGCCTTATCTATGGCTGGAGTCAATATTTGTTTTCGATAATCGTCTTTCTGCCAATAAGGCGAATCTATCCAAGCAGGCCGAAGTGCCAAACATGTTGCATAATTATCGATTGAATATGTTTGATTATCTAACCAAAAGTAATATTCCCCAAGTTTGCAATAATATTGAGCATTTTTCGGATCATATTTTGTAGCCTTCTCCATTTCTTCAGCTGCCATCTGATATTCATTTAATTCAGCCCACAGTGAGGCTACATTAAAATGTTCCAAAGCCCATCCATTGTAATATTCTAAAGGACTAGAATAGTGAGATATGGCTTCTCTGACATATTCTTTGTTTTCACATGCTTTTTGCCCGACAACAAAAGCTAACGCATGGTGATAATAAATAAAATTCTGATCGCGTTTGATCGCTTCTCTCAAATGCGTTTCAGCACTATTCCAATTTCTCGCGTTTACAGCATTTCTCGCTAAGTAATAAGGTTGAAGTTTCCATACATCCCATATCCCGATTATCATAAATATGCTTGCAATACCGGAGAGAATAATTAAAACCGTTTTCCGCTTCTTCGCTAACTTTATTTTTTCAATTGGGATAATGCCAACCATAAAAAATATTAACAATAACACTATATTTGGGCTATATAACATCGTTGACATGACTCCCATACCCAAAAAGCCAGAAATAGATATCAATCCAAGTTTGTAAAAAAGTCGCTCGTTATTCTTCTCGTCAACTATCAAATTATGATATTCATTCATAAAAATACCAAAAGTAATTAAACCTGCAAGTCCAAATTGACTAGAAAAATGTAATAAATCATTATGCGCCACGTGGAGAATCGCCGAACAATACTCTGGATTTCGAAATTTCAAAAAATTTTCTCCAAATGTTTCAAGCCCTGCCCCAAAAATAGGGTTATTTTTTACTATCTTTAATGCGGTTAGCCACGCTTGATACCTACAAAGCATACTTTTCTCGAAGAAACTAAATCCCCTGGATACAAATACAAAACCCAATATTCCAAGAAAAATCAAAAAACAAGAAATCACAAAAGTATGCTTCCTAAGTGCATTTTTGGTTATAAACCCTAACAATTCATCTTTATATATATAGGTTGCGGCAACCAAGGAAACAAAAAGACCGATCATTCCGCTCCGTGATTTGGTAAGAAAAAAAATGAGAAGTGAGATAACAGAGACTAACACTATCACGATTTTAATTATCACATTATCTGTTTTTTTGTATCGAAACACAAAAAGTGGAAAAACCATTAAAAAATATCCGGCCGATATTGTTGTGTGTAAGTGAGCAATATTCGGCATGCGTGGCATTACTTTGAGAACATAGACAGGTTTTAATAAAATTTCTGACACTGATATCTGATATACCCCCAGCCAATAAAAAATAAAATATAAACCAAATAATGCAACAATTCCGTTTACCATTAATATTGCATCTATAAATCCCTTCCAAATATTCTCGCGTGCCCTAATATCTATGAATATAAATGCCAGAAAAATATAAGCCCCAACGCCAATTAATTTTTCAACGCTTAAACTGAAATTTTCTGAAAAAGCGGTGGATATCCCTATTGTGATCAGGAAAGGTATGAGGTATAACTCTGCACCAGTCAAATATACCTTATTACTGAATAACCATTTGCACATCAGCCAAACAATAACAATAATCATCAATATAATCAAACTCTGAACATATGAGGGATAATGATGATTTGTAGCTAACCAGGTACCACCTACAAACCGAACATACAATAATCCCGGTAGAAAGATTATTGTAGCAATCAAAGATAATAATTTATTTGTTAATTTCAGTGGCAGTATTTTGGCTGAATTATTCATAACATTCCCATTGATTGTTTCTCAATAATTTTCGGGTACATAATTCAATATCCATAAACTAAAAATTTAAGTTCTATTTACATTAGAAAAAACTTCATTTGGATTGCAAAAATTTTTAGGCCGACAACTTTTCTATTAAAAATTAATGCATAAAGAATTATTTCTCTACCTGATTTTTGGGATATTATCAATCTACATTCCTTACAATAATGATGAGATAGACCAAAGAGGGGATGATCGCCAACCATTTCAAGGCTTGCCACCTGCCGATGATGAACAAAAACCCGAGATTTCCCAACCAGGCGATATATCCCACCGGAAGTATAAATAACGCCAACAAATCTGTCTGCTGGAAGTAGGGCAGCGTGAGACTCAAGGCCGCGATAAAGAGGATCATACGCTCTATCTTCGTCATGGACATTAACAGCACAGGCAGCCATAGTATCAACGAAACGGGACCTATCCACTGCCAAAGCGAGATATTACCCAGCGTGTTCGGCGGAGAGGTCCTTATGGTCTCTAAGATTGAGAGCGGCCAGGTTGGATAGATGAGGAAAGTGAGTAGGTTGGCAAGCAAGGGCACCAGGCTGATCTTAACAGCTTTCACCCACTCCACCCTTTCCAGGATAAATAAAACCAACACCAGGGGAAGTCCAACATGGTATTTTGTGGACGCGATCAATAACCCCGCACCAGCCCAAATATACCTCCCTTGCTTCAATCCCCACCAGAATAACCCCAATCCTCCCAGGATGAGCCCTAAAATCTGCCCATAAAAAAGAA
>JAWOFX010000148.1:0-34524 GCA_046497275.1 Promethearchaeia archaeon
CAAGGCATTTTAGAACAAGAATTAGACAGGCTAATATCCAATTTAGATATAATCCTTGATCCATTTGTAAAAACAGATTTAATTAGGCAAGATTGGGTCGAAGGCAGCAGTGATATATTACTCTTTCTCAAATCTGATTTTGCGATTATGCGAGCCCCTCCAGAAAAACTTGTTGAACAAGCTCAAAAAAATAATCCTGATCCTCAAGTAGCTCAAAAATACTTAGAGAGTGTGAGAGAATTTTTCAACAATTATGAACCGAATCAAGAAGATAATCTTAGAATCGCTTCTATTATGATTAATCCAGATATTTATGATTATATAGCATTATTTAGAGACAAACCTTACCCTTTAAAAAAAATACCCAAAGGACCTGGTGAATCTTTTGAAAGTATAAGTGATCTTATGAGAAGACTAGAGGAGAACGAGATAATTAAAGTTATTGAAGATAAATCTGGAATGAAATGGGTATTTTTACTTACAGATGTAATTGCTGAGGAATTTTATCCCGAATATTTAATAGAAAAGATACGACAAGACTTTGTTGAGGGAAATTTGAAAAAAGATATTGCTATAAAACATTTAGATATTCTTGAGAATGCATACCCTAAATGAGATGATAAATTAAATTATGAGTGGTATTGAAAAAGATAGCGAAGAGGATTCTTCTATTAAACAAGTCTTAGAACTTGTAGGTTTAGCTCCAGAAGATATTAGAACGTATTTTAAAATCACAGGTCGAGGACCAGTAATGTTAGGGGAGATTTCTATTCTAACTAATGTTTCAGAAGAAAAAGCGCATAAGATAGCTCAGAATTTACTTGATAAAGGTTTAGTGCGTGAAATTCCCGGGAAAACCCCGCATTATATGGCTTTACCTCCATATGCTGCTTTATTAAACCAAATCAAACAATTTAGAGAAATAGTGGAAAATATACAACAAAAGACACCTAAATTACTAGAAGAACGATTTAAGTCAATTGAACAACAGACAGCTAAACTACAAAAATTAGAAGATTACAGAGATCACATTCATAAAATGAAAGAAAATCTGCCAGCGCAAATTAAGGCTCAATTCTCCAGATTTGAAGATGAATTGGAGCAAGTTAAGAAATTTCACGAAATTAAACAATTTATTCTTAATCTTCGAGAAATTGTGCCTGAAGATATCACTAACAATTTTAAAAAGATGGAGGACAGATTAGAAGTTATTAAAACTGAAATCTCTAATGCTTTTGAAACTCAATTTAGAGTAGGCGCATTAAAAAAAATGGCTGAAAAAATAGTTTCCAACATAATGTATAAAGAATTTAATGAAATCGTGAATGAATTTAAAGGTAAGATAGTAAATACTACTCAAGGAATGCTCGATGATGTAATTGGACAATTAGGAAGTCTCTCAGAAGCTGCAGGTGAGATTAGTACGGGTTTAGATACTACATTCGATGATATTGAATCTGGACTCAAAGAAACATTAGAAGATTTGGATAATCGAATAAAGAGTGTATATTCTGATATTACGGGAGGTATTGAAGATTTAAAAACAATGTTCCAAAATGAAATATTCCAAACCCTGCAACGCGATATTATCACCAATATCTTAAATCAATTAGAATTATCAGAAAATACAATGAAAGAATTCTGGGAACGTGCTAAAAAGGCATCCTTATTAACTTTCAAAGATGTGTGGTTTGTAAGAAGTGCAGAAGGAATGAGGGCACAAATCAATGATTCTATTTCTAGAGTTAAAATGAGATTCCATCTTATTGCTCCACGATTAGATGATATTGATATGGTTGCTATAAAAGATGTAAAACGTCATGTGAATGTGAGGATTTCTACAAATTTTGATATCAATGATAAGGAACATAAAAAAATTCTCGACAGCCTTAAAGAATACCCTAATATTGATGTACGACATTATCCTCGAGAAAATCTATGGTCAATTAATAAAGATTTTGAAGAAGTTGTTGTATGTGTAGTCGCTCCAGGTGTGAATCCTGATCAAATGGAAATTGCTGGTATGGGTTCAATATTAGAGGAGCATGTAAAATTATTTGCGGCTGTATTAGAAGATGTGTGGATTCAGAGTAAAAAACAAGATCACATAGAGATAACTCATACTGTGCAGCATCCTCGTACGGGAGATAGATTAGTAAAGCCTTCTGAATATAGAGAGAGAACAGAAATGGCTCAAAAAGAAGATGAAATACTTTCAACTCCATCAAGCGAATCATTACCTCCAGCAGAAACCACACAAGAAACTCAATCCGTAGCACCAGTGTCTAAGGAAATAGAAAAAAGAATTCAAGAAGAATCTAATATTCAACCACCCTCACCTAAAGCAGAATCAATAGAGGAACCAGAAATTAAATCAGTGCATGAATTACCCGAAGAAGAGGGAGGTAAAAAAGAAATGTCTCTTAGAGATGAATTTTCAAAATTAGATAGTCAAATAAAAGAACTTACTGCGGTAGAACTTTCCTCAGAATTAAGTAAATTAAAAGATATCATTTTAGAACAGAAAGGTTATTCAAGCGTACTAAAACAAATTAATTTAAGCATTTCAATGTATAAGAATGTCGGTGGCAAACTAAATGAAGCAGAAATAGAAGAATTAGAAAACAAAATTAGATTTTGGAAATCAAAATTGGGAATATAATAAATTAGACTATCTTTTTTCTCTTATTGTTTAAAATAATTTAGGATTTCTTATCTTCAATAGCTTCTCAATTATATGGAAAATTTCATTTTTTGAACCTATATAGGCTAAAAGTTGATGAGTTGCTTCTCCTACAGAATTACCGTTTTTGGTTTTAAATATATCTAATTGTAATTCTATTTCACCATAACGTAATTCTGATCTTTTTGGAGATTCTGAATTATAAGATTGTATTACTCCAATTTCCGATTCAGGATGATCTCTTGCAACATCAAAACATTCATCTTGCGATTTTGGGATATCATCAGACAGTTTGATTATAAGACCATAACTTTTTGATTCTGGTATATTCAAAATGTACCCTATTTTCGCCTTTTTCGAAAAATCTATGTCTTCAGGTCGGATTGCAAGCTTATATATATCAAATACATCTATTTTAAATCCTATATAGTCTTTTTCTATAATAAGACGTTCATTTGGTATAGCACGAAAATAAGAAAGGGGTTTTGCTTTATGTTTGGTTGGTATTAAAACAGTTCCAGGATTTTCTGGCCCTCCACTTATTATATTTGTCAGGCTCCATCCATTTACTTTCAGATTCGGTTTGTTAAGAGTACATACATCATTATATTCAATACCGCAAAAGTTTAAAGCTGAGGATAAAGGATCATCGATTAACTTTATATCTCGTGTGATATTGCCGTTATACATTTCCTTAGTCAGCTGATTTTCTACTTGGATTGATGTTTTCAGTTTGCACGATTGTTTTGAAGCATTCATAATTTTATAATGTGCTGGATCTAATTTATCTGGACAAAACCAACCCTCCCAATTCTCAGGGTTTCTATAGAAAAATAATCTCTCAGGACTGATCCAATATCTGTCTCCACCTATATCTCTTCGATTATTGGATATGGTTTCTTTTAGATTCGGATTTATCCACATCATACTATAAGAATTAATATGGGGAAAAATTCCTATTGGTCTTCCACCATATTCAGAAATAACCACTTTGCTATTCTCGTTTAGTTCTAAAACTTTGAAAGTTGTTAAATCATCTAAAGAAGAAATCAAATCATTATATGTATAATAATTCATAGGTATGATAAGAGTAAAAACTATAAAAAAATAGATAAGACTTAAAAATTTCAATAATCTTTTTCTCTTAGTTTATTTTATCAAATATTAGAAGTTTATAAAAATAGTTATGGAAAATTTACTTTTTTTGGTTCTTTATTTTATATTTGCAGGACTCAGCATTGTGGTTATACTAATAAAACAAGAAAAAATGCAATATATTTTTAAACCACTCTTAATCCCGCTCTTAATTATGTATTATATTTTTAATATTCCAATTGAAAATGTTGATTGGTTTATTGTTGCTGGAATGACATGCGGTTTAGTAGGTAATATTTTTTTCATGCATATTAAAGAGAAGGAAATGTTTCTAAACGGATTGATTGTTCATAGTGTAGGCCATGGATTTTATGTATTTTCGTTTTTTTTTTATATAATCAATTTTTCAAGCTTTAGATTATGGAAATTGTTTCTAATGGCTCCAAGTATTATTATTGTACTAATAACTTATTATAAAATTAAAAATGATTATACGAGCATTAAAATAGCTATGATTTCTTACATAGCAATTGTATTGATGATGAATCTTTTTTCTATTTTTCGTTTACCAGCGTCAGAAGGAGGAGACTTTTGGTTATTATGGGTAGGAACCTCATTTTTGCTTATCTCTTCAATACTTATAGCTTTAAATGAATTTTATGAAATGATTCCATTTTCAGAAGCTACAAGATTAGGAATATACTTTTTAGCCCAATTTTTTATTGTTCAAGGAGTTTTAATCACAACATTATCTGCATAAGTCATAAAAACTCACAGAAGAATTATTTAAATAATATTATTCCGTAATGTAATTATGATCCAATATATTTTTCTCGGAATTCTTCTATTCGATTATATTTTACATGTGTATAGTGAAGCTATCGAACATAAGACACTTAGATATATCACTAAACCATTACTGATGCCTTTAATCATACTCTATTATAGTTTTAGTGTGAGTTTATTAGCTATTAATTGGTTTTTAATTATTGCATTAATTTTTGGGATGTTGGGAGATATTTCATTGATGATTGGGAGAGAAGGGAAATGGTTTATGTTGGGCTTAGGTTCTTTTCTGATTGGACATATTTTTTATATAATTACATATCTTCTCTTAAGTGCACCTAACTTGCTTCAGTTCCCTCCTATTGGATGGTTACTTTTATTACCATTGATTGGACTTACCTTATTCTTCTTTTTCCGAATTAAGGGAAAGATGGGTGAACTACAAATGCCTACGATGATTTATTTGATTGTAATATTTCTAATGAGCTTCTTTGCAATGCTTCTATTATCTGTGTTCTCTCCATTAGCCTTTATTTTTATCTATCTGGGGCCAATTCTTTTTATTATTTCTGATGGATTAATCGCAGTTGATAAATTCGACAAAAAAATCTCAAAAGAGGGAGTATATGTAATGATAACCTATGTCCTTGCTCAATTATTCATTACGCAAGGAATAATCCTTTACCAAATATAATATTTTTATTTTTTTTCTTTAATTTAAAATTCTAATAAATAGAGTTTGGCGTATTCTTTAACTAAAGTAAAAAAATTTTTAATGTACAAATAATTTAAATATATAACTAAAATTTGCGCTATTTTTGCCTCTGTAGCTCAGTCGGTAGAGCGTTGCCTTGGTATTCGTTGGAATTGCTCCAAATAAACACACAGGCAAAGGTTCGCGGGATCATAACCCGCCAGAGGCTTCCTATATTATATTAGTAATAGTGAATTAGAATATTCTCAAAAAAAGTTATTAATAGAAACAAATTCTTTTCAATCTACTGAAGTAAAAACAAAAAGTTAATAAATTTTTAAAATTTGAAAAATTTAAGGTTATTACCAGAGTTTTAACATATTTTATTTAAGACTCGTCCTTGTCAATATTCAGCCGATGTAGCTTAGTTGGTCATAAAACCAATATTGGTTTGACTTCAGCGCCAGACTCATAATCCTTCTGAAAAAAATGGGTCAGACTGGATGTATTCTGGAGGTCGTGGGTTCATATCCCACCATCGGCACTCTTCTCTCCTCTAAATGATAATACTCTTATTCTATCTACAATTAATATGTTTAATAACGATTAAGTCTCTATTGAGATAAAAGGAGATATTACAACTAGAACTCGACAAAATGAAAAATGAAAAACTAGAATGGGTTATATTTGATGCATGGGGTGTAATATATACAAAACGCAATTTTATCCATAGTATCTTGTATCCTTTTTTAAAAAAATTAAATTCTGAAATTCAAGAGGAAGTGTTGTATAAGGAATATTTTAAGGCAAGTAGAGGAGAATTAACCTCTCGAAATTTCTGGAAAAATATTGGATACGGAGAACAATACCCGGAAATAGAACAAGAATATTTAAAATCTATTTCATGTTTAGATAAAGACTTTATTAAATATATTCCTAAGATAAAAAAAGAGTTTCGAGTAGCTTTATTAACAAATGATGTAAAAGAATGGTCAAGACATCTTTTACATAAATTTGATATAATAAATTATTTTGAAGAAATTATAATAAGTGGAGAAGTGGGTTTTCGAAAACCTGGAACGGAAATTTTTGAATATTTTTTAGAACAAACTAGTATTAAGCCCATCAACAGCCTCTTTGTTGATGATAGGTTAACAAATTTGAAAGCAGCAACAGAAGTAGGAATTAATGTTATTCGATTCATTCGAAAAGAAAGAAAAACTCCTTTTTGTTCGGAATTCGAAGTTGGAAGCTTTAATGAGTTTTGGCATACTTTAAATAATTTCTATAGATAAAGAGATTAACAAGATTATTTTGATTTTAACGATTATTTATATAATCTTAAGCTTGGAAAAAGATCGTTTGAAATTACTGATAAATCATATTCATGATAATTTTTTATAATATCTAAGAGAAATTCAAAATAATTTGATTGTATTTCTATTTCATATTTTTCACTCAAAAGATAAATTAGTTCTTTCTTTGTAAATTCGCCTGTGTTAGAATGGTTCTGAAGAATGTTTATAATAGCCTTCGAGAGCTCAAACGCTTTTAAAACCTCATTCCTAAGCATAATTAATCCAGAAATCGGAAATTTCTCAGAGAGAAATTTTTTTATGATAGCACTCTCAATTTTGGCATTTTTCATAATTTTCTTTTTTTTCTCCTCATCAAAAATTTCATCATAATCAATTACTTCATAATTCTCATAATTATATCTATAACGTATATATTCTAATCGATTAAGAATAGCAATATTATAATCAAAAGAGATTTCAAAGATAAAATCAAGTATTTTAGGCAGTTCTTGAGATATTATCTCACTATCATTCAATAAAAGTACATCTTTCTTCAAAAATACACCTTTCAATATGGACGCAAGTTCGACTAAAGTTATATTGGATAATACTAATTTTAAATCAATTTTTTCAAGATTTCTATGTGAATTCAAACGATTTTCATCTTGAATGTTAATATTAGGCGATTCAAGTGTAAAATCACTGACAAAACTATCCCGAATGTTGAAATTTTTGTCAACATATGATATAAATGAATGGGGGCAAATAATGGACTTATCAATATTTACCGCTACAATACCTCTTTTACTTTTTTCTAGTAGTGTCTCGTCTACTTCGATTTTTCCCGATTTATTACATACGGGACAATGTATTTTAACTCTTTTCATCCAAAAAATAAAATAAAATAATATATAATAATATTTTCTATTCCTAATTTTCCTACGACAATCTTAAATTATTTATAAAAGCTTTGATTAAGTTTTTGGATCTAAAAATATTTAGGATTTTAAAAAAGAACTAATTAAAGTGAGGATTAGGATATTTAATTGAGTTAAATTTCTAGTTTTCTCAAATCTTCGGCTATTATTACCTCATTCTTAAAAATCTCTTCCGCGGATTTTTTCATTAACGGCATTTGGCTTTCAAATATGGGTGAAATGTGAACTAAGACGAGCTTTTTCGAATTAGACTTTTTCGCCATATGAGCGGCATCGGAGGGAGTACAATGGTGATATTTATGGGCAACTTTCTGAAACTTATCTGGAAACGTTGCTTCACAAATGAAGAGATCAGAGTTTTTCGCAAGTATTTCTATTCTCTGATTAGGTTTTGTATCACCCGAATATGTAAGTTTGGAATTTTGAGACTCAATAGAATATGCGTATGCGGGAAATCCATGCTCAACTTGGATTGCATTTATTTTATAGGAATAACATTCCTTTATTTCTTGGATCTCATCAGAATCTTTTAATTCAATAAAATCAATTTCAAAACTTCCCATATCTTCTGGAGTATGAGCGAGTTCGAGAATTGTTTTTATGGTTTTTTCAGTAGTTGGGGGTCCCACGATTTTTATAGATTTTGATCGGCCTGTAATCCAATAATACCATAGGAGTGAACAAATTCCTAAAAAATGATCATTATGTAGATGAGTTATGCAGATATATTCTATTGAATCGATCTTCTTTAATCTAATCAGTTTTTGGGTCGTACCTTCTCCGCAATCCAAGAGTAAGTCATCATTAACTAGATAGGCGGGATATGTTCGATTTTCTGAAATTATTCCTCCAGATGTTCCAATTAATGTTATGTTCATAAATAACACTATTTCTAATACTAATTATTTTTTATCCTTAACTAATGTCCCACCTGAGCGTTTTGTGGCATTATTCTTAAATTTTGTCTGGAATCCCGGTTGATAATTCATATATTTCGGTATGGGATATCTTAGTCCCGCTTTATGAGTAGCTTCTAATCCATCTATAAGTATCCCTATTTTATTATTAGGTATGGAAAATAATACTTCCGAATCATCAGCACCTCCCCATACTCGATCCCCATTTCCTAAGATTACTAATTGAGGTTCATTAGTTTGAAATGGTTTCACAACTCCTTCATGACAAGAACCCATACGTCCCGCCGCAGTAAAATCCATAACTCCACCTTTCATATATAGATATGATTGGATTAATCGCATAGATTGTGCTGGTAAACAATATATTTGAATTATGTCAGGAACTATTTTAGTTCTTGTTAAGGGTGAGATAATTAATCCAACAAAATTCTCATGAAAGATAAAAAGATGGTCATCTAATCTTTTTGAAGTTTCTAAATCTTTAGAATAAAGTCCTATGTTAAATTGGTGACCCCATTCTGCTATATTTTGTGTTATTGGATCCCATCCATAAACAGTTCTGGCCAATTTACAAGCAATATCTTTTTCTGTTATTGCTATTGTCCACCCATATGATCGTGCCATTTTAAAATTCTGACAAACAAAATTATGCAAATCTAAATCTTTTTTAGGTCTTTTAGTATTTGGAGGTATTTCAGATTCATCTTTTATCATTTTAATTGCTAATGGATAAGTTGCTGGTCTAATATATCTCTCAATAGCTTTTCCATATTCTTGAAATTTTGTTAAATCTTCCATTATTATACGTTATTACAAATAATTCAAATATTAAATTGATAGTTTATCGTTATCTAATAAAACTATTTATTATTTTTGATTTATCTTTAATTTTTAACTATAAATTTTTTATCAAAGGAGTTAATAAATAATCTTATGGAAAGATTAACATCAGAAAAAATTTCTTCGGAAGAGGTAGGAATACTTGATAATAATGCGGAATGGCTTGGCATTCCAAAAGCTCATTTAATGGAATGCGCAGGATATTCTTTTGCGACAGATATCATTCAAAGATATAGTTTAGATGAACGTTCAAAGGTTTTAATTTTTTGTGGAACCGGAAATAATGGAGGAGATGGTTTTGTAATTGCTAGGCATTTATCAGCTTTTGGAATTCATTCAAAGATTCTTTTAATGGGAACACCAAAGAGTATTAGATCGGAAGAGGCTCTATTAAATTGGAATATTATATCAAAATCACTCACTCATAGTATAAAAACTGAGACTGTTAGGGACTCGACAGATATTGTTCAACTTGGAATTTTATTAGATCAAAAGAAAGAATCATACAAACTCATTATAGATGGTTTATTAGGAACAGGTATACAAGGAAAGGTAAGAGAACCATATGCGACGGCTATAGAGTTTATTGATGAAATTAAAGAACAAAAAGATATTCCTGTGGTTTCAATTGATGTTCCTTCTGGTTTAAATCCAAATACAGGAAAAGTTGAGGATATAGCAGTAAAAGCAGATTTAGTCATTACTTTTCATAGAAATAAATTAGGGATGGAAATCGATGGAAATTATATCAGAGATATTGTTGTTAAGTCAATAGGTATCCCAGAAGAAGCAAGTCTGTTCTTAGGACGAGGAAATTTACTTCCAAGCCTTAAATCTAGAAAAACGGATTTTCACAAAGGACAATTTGGAAGAATGCTCGTCATAGGAGGATCTAAATTTTACTCAGGAGCTCCAGCTTATTCCTCGTTAACGGGAATTAATTTTGGGATTGATTTAGTCATTACTTATACTCCCCAAGTGATTGCGGATGTTTTGAGAACTTATTCTCCAAATATGATTGTAAGATCAAATCCTGGTGATTGGTTAACCATGGATGCTTTTGAAGAAATAAGTTCGTTAGTAGATTGGGCGAATGCTATTTTGATTGGTCCAGGATTAGGAGAAGAAAAAGAAACCGAAGAATTATTAATAAAATTGTTAAAGAAATTTAGAAAGGAAGAAAAATCGTTTGTATTAGATGCAGATGCATTAAAACTCATAAAAAACCACCATGATCTTGTTAAGGGACAGAAATGTATTTTAACTCCTCATGAAGGAGAATTAAAAATAATGTCGGAAATAGATCTGCCACCTTTTGACGATGTTAGTGGTCGTGGTAAAAAGATCCATAATCTTGCTAAAAACCTTGATCTAACTCTACTTGTTAAAGGTCCTTACGATTATATTAGCAATGGAAAGATTTTAAAACTGAATAGAACGGGGTGCCCTGAAATGGCTATTGGTGGAACGGGAGATGTTTTAGCAGGATTATGTACAAGCTTTTTAGCGACTATTAAAAATAGATTCGATTCCGCATGCGCAGCTGCTTTTTTAAATGGATATCTTGGAGAATATATTAAGGAAATTATCGGACCGCGTTTTACTGCATTAGATATGATTGAAAATATAAATGATTCAATTCAAAGCCTTCTATAATTTTTTTCAAAATATTTCTTTGAACACAAAATTTTTGAACAGAAAAAATAGCATTTAATAATACAAAAATACTCAATTTCCCTAAAATCTTATAAAAAACGGGAAAAGTAAAATTATATTAATACTAAATTTTTTATTTTTGTTAAAAAGTTTATAATTACAACACTAACTTTTTAATTCAAATTCACTATATAATTAATATATTTGAGATTAAAAAGAAGAATATATTCGAATATAGAACTAATAATAAAAAATTAATAAGGCTGAAAAATAAATGGTTCAAGTATTTCTCATAAACCCTGACGGAACAACTTCGGAGGTAAAAACAGAAGGATCTATAAAAGATGTGCTCGAAAATGATCAAGCTTATGTGATCGTATCCGACGATGTGCGAAAAGTGTATTTATGGAAAGGAATAAAAAGCAATGTTCGCTCAAAATTTATTGGAGCCAAACGAAGTCAAGAAATTAGAGGACAAGTTGGTATGCATTATAGCGTCGTGCCGTTAGATCAGAACGAAGAAGATGAAGATCCTGATTTTCTTGGGTTAATTGGTGGAAGGACAACTAATGGTATTGCAAAAGAGATTTCAGCGGATGATATTGGGGGTGCCTCTAAAGGAAGCGGAGGACATCCATTACGAGAAAAATCTGAATTTGCTCCTCCCGAACCTGCATCAGATATGAATATTGCGGGAAGTAAAACAAGAAGTAAGCAAAATAGTGGTCCTCTTTATAAAGGGGAGGAATCTTTAGCTGCTTTTACCACTGATGAGCAAAAAATCAATTTTGAGCAAATTATGCAAAAACTTGAAGAAATAAAAATGCCAAATGGCTATGAAAGAGAATTATTAATTATTGGAAATCATGCATATGCTTTGGTAGAGAAAAAACAATCATTTCTAGGAAAAACTACTAGCGAAAAAATACTTGAAAAAGTTGGAACGATACCAGAAGGAATTTTCTTTGCGGAGAGTTATAGCCCCCGTATATTATCAGAGGGTGGTAATATCGTAGCAATAGAATTTTTAAAAAAAACAGGAAATACCAAAGCTAAAGTAGAAGAGCAAGATAAAAGAAGTATGTTGAAGAACCAAATTAAATCGCAACTAGAGAACAAAAAATAATATATTTTTGAAATTCTTTTTGTCTATCAATTTAAAAATATATGAGTGAAAAAGAAAAAAATACATCTTTTGAAAAATGAGCGATTTAACTCCTGAGGAAGCAAAGAGTTTGTCAAACTTTTTGGGAAATATTACGGAACATTCAGAACTAGAAGCCTTAGCTTTAATAACTCGTGAAGGTCTTCGATTAGCTTTTTCTAGCGTACCTGGATATAATGTTGATCCCGATTTATTTTCAAGTCTAAGTGCTGTAGTAGTACAAAGTGGCACTGATGCGATTTCTACATTAGGTTACCATAATATGCTCGAGGTCATTTTACGTGGAGAGGATGCATTTATCATTCTCTCAGATGCTGGAAGATTCTTTTTAATGGGTGCATGTAGAAAAATTGAAGACCTCGGAAAAATAGTCTCAATTTTTAGATACTACTCTGGTGAAATCAGAAAACGATATCCACGAAAAGAATAAAATTCTCTTTTTTCACACAAAATATGAAGTAAATATATTTATATTCGTTTTTGCTATTTTTTTTATAAAGAGTTAAAATTTAACCCAAATTGAATTCTTACATTTAGGTAAATATTATAGATTTTAATATTGGGAAAAATAAAATAATTTATTAATCATTTAAAATAAATCATTAAAAAATCTATTAAAGATGTCAAAAGAAATAAAAATTTTCGTGGATCAAAAACAAGATATTTCCAATACAGTTATAATATCTCCAGAAAATGCAAGAAAATTAGAAGTTTCAAATGGACAAAATGTAGAGGTTTATAATCCAGATAACGGACAAACCGTGAATGCAATGGTGCAAGTTTCTGAAAATGTATTAGATTTTGCGGGTAAATTTTCAAAAGATATTTTACAGAATGTTAATTATTCTGGTGTTGAATTAATTGTGCGTTCCCAAGGTACGGGGACATCTCAACCCGCATCTCAACCAGCTCCAACACAAGCTACAAGTCCTCCACCTCGAGATGCTGGAGGTACCTTTACACCTCCGCCAAAACTCAAACGCCCAGAAGTCTCACCAAAACCACCTCCTCCTCCCGCACCTCGTCAAACAACTTCAAGTCCTAGTGAAGTTCCAAAACCTCCTCAATCAGCTCCTACTCCCCCCTCAGATATTCCATCTCAATCCCCACGTCCTCCATCTGTAGTTTCGTACCAACCACCCGGAGGATCCCGACCTCCTTCTCCTATCTCTTCAGAACAGTCTTTTCCACAGGAATCATCAATGCCACAGCCAGAGCCAGAACCCTTTCCGAATAGAATTGATCCAAATATGTTAGCACAACAAAAAAATGGAATTGTCGTTCAACCTGTCGTGTCCGCTAAGATAGAAGGAGGGAGGATTCAATTAAGCTCCAATAATTTACAAAGACTTGGTCTGGGGCAAGGAATGCTTGTTGCGTGGGAAGATCCTCTTACACGCTCCAATGGTTCAGCTAGAATAGATGTTGCTGCAATAAGTGATGCTCAAATTAAAATTAGTCAAGACACTAAAGAAGATACAAATATTCAATCAGATCAAATCGTTATATACTCTACAGAACCACCCATCCAAAAAGCTGAAAGCTTGATATTAGAAGTAGAGTCCCGTGCTGGATTAGAAGGATATGCATTAGTAAGTCCTAGAACTCAACACACTTTATCTCTTCAAAATGATGATGTAATCGCTTTTGAAGATGATTTAACAGGCGCGATGGGAGCGGGAAAAGTGAGAATCTCTGAGAGAGTCAATGATAATATCATTGTTATTGACAGTGAAATATTAGAAGCATCCGGAATAGGCAGTTTTGAAGTAACTGTGTCAAAAAATCAAAGACAAATTATTCCTTTACAGAGTGTTTCTTTGGGTATTTCCCCCATCTCAGGGGAAAATATGTGGGAAATCGTGAGTACTGCTCGACAAAATATAGGGCAACTTAAGAGTTGGCTTTCTAAATATATAATTTTTAAAGGGATTAAACTTAGATGGAAAGCCGTTAACATAGCATGTTCCATTCTTAGTTGCGTACCAGATTTAACTGGTGATGTATTAGCTCAAATAACTCCCAATAGCGCATTGACCTTGGCTCCCCAAGGATTAATACCATTTAATGCAATTCTTATCATCGATATTAGTCGTTCAATGATGGCACGAGATGTCCTTGTGACAAACATAGCCCCAGCTATAGAGGGTATCAAAGCTGCGATGGAAAGTAGAGAAATTCAAGAGTTTCTGAAGAAATTTAAAGACGGAGTAAATATCCCACGGCGAATATCTGCTGCATTTGCCGCAGTTCTATTTTTAAGTGAAAAAGTAGGGAGGGGATTTGGTGAAAAAGTCTCTGTAATTCGATTCGCTGATGAATCTCAAATTCTCCCATTTGGAGGGAGCTTCTATATGGATTCTGCCAGTGGTAAGAAAGGTATACTTGAAGATGCCGCTCGTTTGATTGTTGATAGGATTGGAAATGCATATGGTCAAGCCACGAATATGGGCAGTGCAATGGTCAAAGCAAAAGCGGTCTTGGATGAGTTCAATGAAATGAATCCTAACCAACCGACTATGATAGTATTGCTTACTGATGGCGTACCCACTGATGGCGACGCTTTCTTTAATACGATACAGCTTTTCGCAGAAAACCCCAACGTAGTGATCTATATAGTTGGTCTTGGAAACCCAGATGATGAATTGATGAATAGAGCCGCTCAATTATGCGGTGGAGAGTATTTCAAACCAGATGATGCTGGAGAACTATTAGTTTGGTACTCTAAAAGAGCACGCGACCTCTCTGTAAAACTGAAAGCACATAAACACTAAAATATTTTTATGTGTAAGGCTAATGTAGTTTTAGGAAAAATATAGGCTTTGATTAAAAGGGAAGGCATATAAAGAATAGCTCTATTTTTTTCCTTTTTCATATTTTAGTTGTTAGAACCTTAAATTTCTTTAAAAGACATATAGATTTATATTAGTCTTTTTCATTAAATAAAATAATAATAATTTAATCCCATTTTTGACCCATAGGATGAAAGAAGTAAAGATAGTTTCGTTAGATGATCGCGGGAGAATAGTGATCCCACAAATTATTCGAGAGAGTTTAGGTTTAACCACAGACTCTCAAGTTATGATGGTTGCGGACAGTGAGACGAAAGAAATAAAGATTACACCAGTTGGATTAGATGAAGACAGAAAACCAATAAAATTACGAATTACTATGGAAGATGCTCCTGGAGCTTTAGCCAAGATTGCGATAGCTTTTGGAAAATTAGGAATTTCTTTGATGTATGGTGAATCTGTTGTTATAGAAAAGGATAAAAAGGCGATCTGGACCGTTATTAGTCCCACACCCAATATACCATTAGAAGAGCTGGAAAAAAAGCTTAAAGTTGAAGGTGATGCTCTCAATGTGGAGTTTGTACCTCTTTAGAAACCTCTTGATGAAATACTATTTCTTTTTTATATTTTTTACTGATTAAAACCTTGATAAGGCAAACTAGCAAATAATTTAGAGTCTAAATTTAAAAACAAAATCTATAATTATATTTATAAGATCAATTTTTCATTATTTAATAAGTAAAAATAGTTAAAGAAATCTCATGGCAAAAAAGAAATCTAAGCAAGACAAAGAAGAAGAAACATTAGATAACGCTTTAAAATCAGCAAAAAAAACAGAAAATGATCTCCAGAATTTAATTGAAGTCCTACAAATGGGGAAAGGATTTTATAAAAAGAAAGAAAAACAACCAGAAGAAGAAGTAGTTGTGATTCAACCACAATTATCTCATGAAAAGAAAGAAGAAAAAAAGCCATCTTCAGTTAAAGAAGAACCAAGTTTTATTAAGGAAAAAGGAGGTAAAATTAAAGGAGAGGATATTTATTTAAAATTAGGAGAGTTCTTTGAGAACCTATTTGAGAGTTATAATGAAAGATATAATGAGTGGGAAAATTCCATTTCTGCTTTATTGTCAATTTTACGAAAAATGAGAAAAATAACAAAGAAAAACACAGAATCATTAACACATGAAATCAATAATGCATATGAAAAGATTTTAAAAAATTTAGACCAATTTAAATTAAAACGAGATGAGATCGAAAAAATTGCCGAAGTTGATGTCCAAGGGATGTCTCGGGAATTTAAAAAAGTTTTAGGCTTATTAGAACTCCAGATCAAAGAGTATCAATTAAAAAGAATCACAGATGAGATGTTTCATTAAATTTTTTGATTCAGGTTTAATCCATTAAGAATAATAAAATCGATTTTTATCAAAATGTCGGCTGAAGATACTAGATATTTAAGACCAATCATAATTGATTTCGGGTCAAGCATGTTTAGACTGGGTTGGGCGGGGGATGATTTTCCAGAAACTCTTAGCCCAAGTATCTATGTTGATATTTCAGATTATATTTTTAACTCTGATGTTATAAATGGTTTGGAAGAGATATTTATAGGGGAAGGAGATCAAGATTATCTTTTTGGGGGAGAGGCTTTAAAATATCAAAATATATTAAAAATTCATGAATTTATAAAAGAAGAAAATTACAACATTTTGGAAAAATATTTTCTATTTCATTATCAGAAATTAAATATTCCTGAAAAATATCATTTTATGCAACCAGCTATTATTCTCAGCCCTTTTAACATAACGGATATGGTTAAAGCAAAATTACAACATATCTTTTTTGAGAAATTTCAATTTCCTTTTTTATTATTTCTTCCCGCTGATAAAGCGATCTTGTCTACCTTAAGGAAATCTGATGGAGTAATCGTGAATATGGGAGAAAATAGTACTTATATATCTTCAATTTATCATGGTTTTACCAATATAATGGCTAGAGATGTTTTTCCAATCGCCGGTGAAGAATTAACAAATTATTTCTTGAACATGATTTTAAAGGGAAGAGGTTCAAGCAGAAATTTCTATTTAGATTTTTGGCTTGCTAAGGAAATCAAGGAAAAAATGTCTCTATGTGTACAAAATCCAAAAAAAGAAAGAGAACGTATAAAAGAGGGCTTAACAAAATATGATAGAGTCGTAAAATTGCCAGATAATTCACAATTAAAAATAAATTCTGAACGATTTATGATAGCAGAACCCCTTTTTGACCCTAAGGTTGTTCATATCGATTATATATCACTTTCAGAAGTTATAGCGAAGATAGTAAAGTTTTGGGATCGGGAAAATTGGGAACATCTGATATCTAATATCGTACTTTCTGGAGGGGGTAGTTTGATTCCAGGTTTAAAGGATAGACTGCAATCAGATTTAAAGAATTATTTTTCTGATAAATTGAAAGATAAGATAAAGGTATTAGCTCCTTCAGGCAGAGATAATATGAGTTGGATCGGGGCGAGTATCTTATTTGGTCTAGATAAATTAGAGGGATGGATTAGAAACCCGAAACTAGAGAAGGAAAAAAGTGAGGAGAGTGAGAATTAGAGATGTCTGTCGATGTTGAGAAAAAAAAAAGGTTTTTGAGTGAATTTCAAGACCGTGTAATCCAAGCACGGAGATTACTTCAATCAGGAAATCATCATTGGGCTTCTAAATTAATCTTAGATTTATATTTTGATATTGAAACGAAAGAATGGCTTAATGCTCAAAAAAAGCATCAGCTTATTTTAGTTCTCTCAAATTCCTTTTGGATCTATATTAATTCTCTTAAAAAAAGCAATAAAGAAGATATAGATTTGATAAGATACATTGATGCTCATAAACGATTTTTTTCATTTCTTACAAAATTAGAAGATTTCCATCTCTTTGAAAAGTTTGCTACAAATTTGATTCATTCTTTCATTAAAATGGAAGATCTTTCTATTGAAGGAATAACACAATTCATTAATTCTTTCTCAATAAAAGTGATTGAGGAAAAAGATTATTTAAAATTAATCGAGCTTCAAATTTTATTAATGTTTTTAAGAAAATCAGTTATCCCTACGGATTATTTTCGAACTGCGATGGAATATCTCGGAAGAATAATCTACAAATTAGAACCAAGTAAAAGGGCACTCTTTCTCTATATAATTTTGGAAAATGTTAATATAAAGTTCAATTTAATTGAACATTCTGAAGAATTCATTAATATTATGAATAAAATCTTAGTAAATCGAATACCTAATTATCTAAGAGAATATTTTAGTAATTTAAGCAGAATTAAAATAAATAAAGGAACTTTTAATTCAATTAAGAATGATCTTATAGATTTGATTCATTATTTGAATAATATTGGTGAGGCTTCATGGATTATTATTATTATACGGATATTATTTGATAAGGTAAAAAAGTATGAGTCATTGGGTGACGCAATTACAGTAACACGAGAATTTGTAGAATATTCTATTGATCGAAACAATTTTCAGGTTGCTTTTGAAATTTATAATTTTTTAGAAGATTTATTTTTAATGCAATCTGATTTAGGCTATGATAACGTTACTATTGAACTTTGGGCGGAAGCATGCAAACGATTCGTTACTATGAAAGAAAAAAAATATTTATTACAATCGATAGAAAAGCTAACTAATCATTTAAGCACTCCTCAAAAACCGCCTCAAATTTTCCATTATTTTTATACTTGCAACTATCTCTGGAAATTTAAAAGCATGTTTTTTTCATTAGAGAGACGAGATTTTTGGAACATGATCTTCTACCGCGCTTTATATGATCAAGATGATTTGGAACTAGCTAAAAAGATAATCCCATATTTAGGAAAGCGAATACGACCTCTTTTAGAGAACTTAGAAGAATTACATAAGCAAACTAAGGAATTAAAAAATGAGATCTATTTTTTAGAAGACAAAAAGGAACATTCTTTTTATCAACAAGAATTTGAGATTAAAAATATCATTATTAGAATAAAATCCTCGGGGGAAATGTCTTATCGAATTCTCTCATTAGCAAATGAAATAATTGAGGGAAAAATAAAAAATGAATATTGGAACGATTTACACGTTCTTGATATTTACAATGATTTATTTTCAGATAAAAAAGAAAAAGAATTTAATTTTAACCTTCAAGAATTCGGTACTATTCTCTTTCTTTTATTACCAAAATTGATTCGAGATTTTTTTACGCAATTTCAAATTAAAAGTTTGGATTACATACCTCAAATATACTTTATCCTGAATCATATGTCAATTCCATTTGAATTAATCTATGATAGTAATTTTTTCTTGTTAAAATATTCGAGTGGTTATAATATTGGTGAACCATCAATAGAAGGTTATAAATTTTCTCCAGATAAATATGAATCTTCGATCGAAAATGCTTCTGATGGATCTTATAAAGTGTTAATAATTGATTCAATTAATGCGTTAGGACCTAAAATTTGGAATGAAGAAAAAAAATCAAAAGAGATTTTGTTTCCATTTCCATCGGGAGCAAATGAACTTAATTTTATAACCCAATTTCTTAATGAGAGAAGTGAGGTTGAAAGTATGGAGATTCTTACTGGTAGAGAAAGTACACGTGAATCTATTCTTAATAAAATCGGTTCTGGTACTCATCATTTAATTTATATCGTAGGAAATATTTTCTTTTCTGAATTAAATCCACAAAATTCCTATTTCATTACCAACGATGATAATATTGTTAAATTTACAGAGATTTTTGATATGTTAAAGAAAAATAACAGAATTAAACCACTTCTATTTTTTAACACACAACTTTTTGATAATGAAGGGAATCATCTAAAAGAAGAATTAACAAGTTTTGGTGAGATTATTTCCCAATTTAGATTTAATGATATAAATGGAATTATGAGTAGAAATTATCCTATTTTTAATGACGAAACAAAACAAATAATAACAAATTTTTTCTCCAATTTGTTTGAAAACAAGAGCTTAGGTATATCCCTTTTAGATGCCAGACAAAAAGTCATAGCTGAAAGGACCACGAAACTAATCCAAGAGCAAATTTCAAAATTTGATAAAATTGAAAAAGATCAACATATCAATATTGAAAATAGTCAAGCGATTTCTAGTTTTCTACTTTTTGGGGAGCCTTGGAAGAAATTATAAGAAATATGAAATATTAAATAGAAATATAATTACT
Source organism: Promethearchaeia archaeon (assembly GCA_046497275.1). Taxonomy (GTDB): domain Archaea; phylum Asgardarchaeota; class Lokiarchaeia; order Sigyniarchaeales; family SOKP01; genus TEKIR-8. The sequence continues at coordinate 20,078 of JAWOFX010000148.1, forward strand.
AAATTTATATCTAAAGTATTAATAGAATTCATATATAATACATTAAAAGTGGTTTAAATTGTCAGATGATAGGTTAATAGAATTAAGAGTAGAAAATCGAAGATTAAAACAAGAAGTTGAAAATTTGGAAAACAAGATATTAACTTTAGTTGGTAATGTCGAAATAGGGATTTCAGGTGGTCCAAACAATAATAATTTGATTAATGATGAAATTATCAATCTAATAGGGTCCACAAATCATCAACTTAATATTTTGTCACCAAAAATCGATAGATTTTATACTAATGAACTTATGAATCTTGCAAACAAAGGTCTTGAAATTAGAGTGGTAACGCTTGAAAGAAGTAATATACCTAGTGAATTTTTAGAATATTATGATGAGTTAAAAAATGAGCGGAACATTAAAGTTATTAACAACCCTAATGTCGCTAGTCTATTACTATTTAATGAAAAGGAAGCTATCTTTACACAGGGTTCATTAGATAAAAAAGAGTTACAGGAGTCAATGTTAATTGAAACCAAAGTTAAATCCATGACCACTTTGGAAACAATTAGAGAATATTATAATTTATTTCTTCCGTCTTTTATGAGATAAATTACTAATTCTCGCTAAATTTTTAAATTATTTATCAATAAATCGTAGATTTTGATAATCTTCTTTTTTCTTAATAATTATTTTAAAAATTAAAGGGATATTTAAATATAATTAAAAAAGATTAGTTGGATATTTAAGAAATGTCTGAGAAGAAAGTAATCACCGCAAATAGCATAGTGGAATTATTTGGAAAAGGAACCAAGCTTTATGTAAAAATCTCAGAAAATATTCATAATCAAATAGAAAATAATAAAAAATTATTTCATAAGAAACTTGGAATCTGGAAAAAAATATTTCACCCAATTTATGAAACAAAATCTGATAAAGAGTTATTTTTAGACCATTTAATTTACTCAAACATATTATATGTGATTCTTCTCATTAGAATATCGAAAAAAAATCATATTCAATTTAAAAAAATCTATAATCAATATAAAACAAAAGATTTTGAGATAATATCTGATCAAATAATAGATTTATTCAAATGGATAAAAATTCAAGAGAATATTTTTAAAGAAATATATGATATAATTGTTGATACTCATTTAGGGTCGGAAGATTTGTTTCACTCACTTTATCAACAGATTTTTCAATCTTCTATCAGGCATCTCGCTGGTGAGTTTTACACTCCTTCAAAATTAGTTGAAAAAATGGTGAGCGATACCTATAAATTTGGGAAAAAAGTGTTAGATCCATCGTGTGGTTCAGGTAATTTTCTTATGGAGATTATTTCAAGAATAATCAAATCAGAGAAACCAATTAATTCTAAATATGAAGCACTAAACAATCTTTTTGGGTTCGACATTAATCCATTAGCAATTTACACATTAAAGATAAATGTAATTTTGATTCTTCATGAAAATTTCTCGGACATTAATCTTAATAAATTTGATTTGAATTTTTATGTGCTTGATTCTCTCTTCCCAGAAAATTCTCGAAAAGATCCTAATCTCAGATTAAAAAATATTTACAATTCATTTGATTTAATTATCGGAAACCCTCCTTGGTTAACATATAAGGATATCTATGATAAAGCATATCAGAAGAATATAAGAAAATTGGCCGATACTCTTAATATTAAACCCAAAAGTCAATATATTACCCATATTGAATTAGCCACAATTTTTTTTTATGCTATTCCAAAAAAATTTTCAAAAATTAATGGCATTATCTTTTTTGTGATCACTAAAAGTGTTATAAATGGAGATCATTGCAGGAAGTTCAGATCATTTAAATTTTTCAATAATCTTGAAATATGGGATTTTCCCGATGATTATAACTTCAATGTGAATCATGTTTGCATAAAAGCTAAATATATAGGAGAGAAAAAGGAACCTATTCAAGAAAAATATCCGATTTTAACCAAAATTTTTGATGCTGCATTAAATCTTAAGGAAGAGTTGCTATATTCATCCCTAAAATTAGAAGAAGATGGTGCATTACTACTATTACCTCAAAAAGATTTAGATCATTTATCAAATTTTAAATATAGTAGATATAAAGATAAATTTTATCAAGGTGCGACACTGGTTCCTAGACCATTAATATTTTTCCAAGTCACTGAAAAAAAAGATAATATTCTTATCATTTCTTCGAGTAAAGATATTCTTTCACGGTCAAAAAATAAGTGGAGATTTGAATTTAAAAATAAGAAAATTGAAGAAAATTTTAGATATAAAACATTTCTTAACAAAGATCTAGTACCTTTTTTCTTGAAAAGAGAGCGAGATGTATTTCTACCCATTGATCTAACTGATTTTGATTTTAAAATTAATTATTTACAAAAATTTCCACAAGCTTTCACATTTTATAAGGAAATGAATGAGATTTATAAATCTCGCAAAAAAGCCACAAGTGATATAAACACTTTATTTTCTAATTTGAATTATTGGAATAAATTAACCAAGCAAAAAAAAACAGAGCCATATCTGGTAATATATAATGCCAGTGGCTCCTATTTGAAATCAGCTGTGATCGAGCAATTTGAAAAAAAAATTATTGTTGGTTCTGAAAATTATTATTATGCCACTGACCAAAAAAATGAAGCTTATTATCTTACCGCTATTTTAAACAGTCCTATCTTAACTAAGTATATCAAAATGATTAAGAGCTCACGGCATATTCATAAACGCCCATTCTCTTTTCCAATTCCAATTTATGATAATAAAAATGAATCGCATTATAAGCTTGCTCATAAAGGAAAAAAATATACTTCTTATGCCCACGATATTGTCTATAATAATCCAAAAATTACTCCGCGAAAAATAAGAATGATTTTAAATCAGAATTTAAAAAAATTAGATCCTATAGCCAGAAATGTGCTTTTTAATCAGAAAATTCATAAAGAATAAAAAATTAAAATTTAAATTGCCAATTCTTCAATTTTCTCTTTAGTTGGGCATCCTGTCTCCCAATCCCATCCAGCATATTTGTAGAATTTCTTAAGATTATTTTCAAGATCTAATTTCACATTCATAGTCCCTCCGCTATGGAGTACTTTAGTAACTATATTGGGCAATTTATCATCTTCTCTAGTAATTCCAAGTTTACAATTAATTATTCGTTTTAATTGATTTCCTCTCTCTCCTGCTTCTAAAGCACCTTTTTTTTTACCTAATTCCTTAAATCCTGTGGATGCTCCTAATAATCTCGCAAGCTGAGCTTGTTGAATGTGAGAAAAATTACAAATTACACTTGAATCATATAAATTCGTCAAATTCCAATATAATACTAATCCTTTTTCCTTTCCATCGGGATTAAACCTTTCACCTGTCTTAACTCGTGGGATTGCTGCAGTGTCTCCCTCTATATTAAAAATATCGGGTTTTTCATGACTTGCCCCTATATTGCATATTTCATAAGCTAGTGCCTGTATTGCATAAGCTCGAGGATCATGCATGGGTATTTCTAAGCCTTTAACATGAGCTGCAAGTCCAGGATCTACATCTAATTCTTCAGCTATACGTTTTACACCTTCAGCGAGTAGATCTCCAATTGCTTCTCTATTAACAATTTGGGGAAGCAATTTAACCATTATCTCAGCATTTCCAAATTTAAGATCGTCATAATTCATGTCTTTTAATAAATTTGTTATTTTATCCTCAGCAAGTCCTTCTTCACCTAAATAAAAGAGAAAAGCAATACTTACACCCGCAGAAATGGTATCTATCCCTTCCAAATTGCATAAATGATTACATTTGAGTATTGGATCCCATTCTAAAACATCACATAGAGGACCAAATGCGGCTGCTGTTTCGTATTCTGGACCATGGATTTTCAATTCTTCCCCATTCTCTTCCATTATTGTTAATCTTCCGCACGCAACGCTGCATCCAGCACAATTATAATTTAAGACGGGATAATTCTCTTTTAATGCTCTGCCCGTAAGATATTCTGCTTTAAAATCAGTAGAGGTAAAATATCTATGAGGAACATCTCCTAAAACCATTCCCATATCCATATAACATAGAGTACCGTAGTGATTGAAGAAATTAAGACCAAAACTCTGCTCCATCACTGTTCTAATTGGCCTAACTGTATCTCGCATTTTCTCCAAATCAGCATATTCGATCTTGTTAAATCCTTTTACAGCAATAGCTTTAAGTTTTTTACTTCCCATAATGGCACCCAATCCGCAGCGTCCAGCGGCTCTTCCCTCATCATTTATTATACACGCATATCTGACCTGATTTTCTCCAGCTTTTCCAATACAATTAATCCGAAATTTATCATCTCCCAAAAGTTCATGTATTATTTTAGTAGTTAAATGTGTATTTTTACCCCATAATTCACTTGCATCTTCAATCTCAATATCACCCTCTTTTATTATAATCATTTTAGGGTTATCTGTTTTACCTGTAAGAACGATTGCATCATAACCACTTTTTCTGAGCGCTACTGGAAAATATCCTCCGGATGTAGATTCACCCCAAATTCCTGTTAATGGTGAAATAGCTGTAGCGCAATATCTACTACTTGATGGGACAATTGAGGCTGTTAACGGCCCAGTTGAAAATATCAATGGGTTCATTTCATTATAGGGGTCTTCCTTTAATTTTTTGAAATCTTCCTCATTAAGCAAATCGTAAGTGAGTTTTGCTGATAAACTGGCCCCTCCGATGTATTTTTTTGCTAAATTATCATCTAATTCTTCAACTCTAATATTATCATTCGATAAATTAATATACGCAATTTTTCCATTATATCCAAACATTTTTTCCACCTTTTACATTTTAGATAATTTAATTAAATCTTCAATATCATTATCCCACGCAATTTCGTAGACTCGGCGAATATTTTCAAGTGTGAAAGGTCTACTTGAATATAAAGCACAAGTGTCGCTCCATGCTTGATGAGACAAGGTTCCCAGTTTTTTTTCATATTCAGCTTTATCAATTTTGGGTGTTTTTAATTCCGATACAGATTTAGGAGCACCCACCATATCCATAAATTTCTTAAGATTTGATAGGAAATTTCTTAACACATCCTCTCTGGACATATGAGCAATTTCATTTATGACTTCATATCGAGGTTTATCACTTAATACAATGGCATATATCTCCGCAAGTTTGATAAATCTGTCAGTAACTTTTGCTTGATATGCCACAGACGGTGCTAGAAAAATACCTACAGTAATACCATGATGGACATGATACGTTGCTCCAAATGAATGACCTAAAGCGTGTTCAATCCCAGCAGCACTGGTATTTATGAATCCTATACCCGCAAGATAAGCAGCTAATTGCATTTTTTCTCGAGCCTCCATATCATTTCCACGTTTCACTGCTCTGGGTAAATATTTTAAAATTAATTCAATTCCCGCTATATTCATTGCATCTGTAAATGGTGAACTTCCGATTAAAACATATGCACCAGTAGCATGCGCTAAAGCGTCCATTCCTGTTCCCATTGTAAGCCATGTGGGCATTGTTTTTACAAAATCGGGATGTAAGACCACAAAATCTGGGCAAAATTCATAAAGAGCAACGGCAACTTTTACAGGCGGTTTCCTTGTATCATCATAAATCATCGCATTGAAAGAACCTTCTGCTCCTGTACCACTCGTAGTAGGGATTGCAGCTAGAATATAAACCTTTTTTCTGAGTCCTAAATAACTAGGAGGCATCATTTGATTCACATTGATTTCAGGTTTTTCATAATAAAGGAGAATAAGTTTAGACATATCAATGGCCGAGCCTCCACCAATAGCTATAAACACTTTAGGATCAAATTCTTTACAAATGTCAATAGCTTTATTGATTTTTGTTTTGGGCACTTCTGGAAGAACCTCATCGAAGATACGGCTTTCTATATCTCGTTTTTCTTTAAGAAATGCCGCAACCTGTTCTCCAAATTTTCTTAAATCTTTATCTACGATAATAAGAACTCTTTTCTCATCTTCATCTAAAAAAGCACCTAAATGTATTGTAAAATCTGTTAAACTATTTGTTCCGGTGAAAACTGTCTTAGGAGTGGTAATTGGTAAATGATACCCCTTCATAGCGTTGGAGGCACTCTTTACATAAAGATTGCGCAGATTTGGATCTTCATACCAAGTGAGTTCTCTTCTTGATTTTGATGATTTTTTTACTGGCTCTGATTTAGATTCTTGATCAGATTTACTTTTAGACATTTTACTAACACTTTTTTAACAAATTTATTTTAGAAATAAATTAAAGCTTTTACTTAATATTATTATTAGAGAGAAACCTATTTAATTGTAATATCTCAAATTGGAAGTATTAATTGCTATAATTTAAAAAATGTTTTTTATGGTTTTGGTTTTATTTTAGACTCTATCCCTTTAATAGAAGTAGAAGAAAAGGTTTATTATAAGGTATTATTACTATTTTAATATGTTATTTCAAAATGCTATTAAAGATTATGAAATTCTCTATGGTCTTTTAAGCCTTATATTTGTTATTATTGCTCTTATAATTGGTATTCGGATATTAACTAAATATTTCGAACTTAGAAAAAAAGAATTAATTACAGTTGGTCTGGCTTTAATTTTTCTTAGTTCAGCATGGTGGGGTTCTGCATTTTCTTTTTTGAGCTATATTATTTTTTCTTATGAATTTTCCCAGATTGAATTTATAATACTTGGAGATGCTTTTATTTTTATCGCATTAATATGTTGGATGTATTCCTTCCTTAGATTGGTATATCCGAATTTATTGAAAAAGGTGATGCCTATATATTTGATAATTTCTGCTTTAAATGAGATTCTGCTCTTCTATTTTTTAATTGTTGATCCCGATCAAATTGCTACGATTGAGGGACATTTTAATTCAGAGCATTCGCTTTTTGGTTTGTCATTTATAATATTTTCTCTCGCTTCTGTATTGGTAACAGGTATAATTTTTGCTAGAGAATCCATGAAATCAACATCCCCGAAACTGAAACTGAAGGGACAATTTATATTAACGGGTATTCTATCCTTCACTATTGGAGGCATTTTTGACGCAGGAGGGTTCACAAATCCAATAATATTGATTTTAATTAGAATTTTATTGATATCTAGCGCAGTTGAATATTATTTGGGATTTTTAATGTCTGATCGAGTCGCAAACTTTTTGATCGGTAATAAATAGGAGAGAGAGTTCTTAAATAAAAAAAATTAAATTTTTTACATTTCTTTTCAATTTCTTATTATGATTAATCCACTATATAAGAAATTAGCAGAAATCGCTGTGAAATATTCGATAAATGTTAGAGAAGACCAAAGAGTAATAATTAGGGGATCAAATGTTGCTCAAGAACTTGCGTTAGCTATTTATATTGAAGTTCTGAAAGCGGGAGCTCATCCCTTTATAAGTCTTAATATTGAAGGAGAAAAAGAAGCTCTTCTCAAATATGGTAATGATGAACAGATAACTTACATAGATAAGGTAATTTTAGACGCCTTTGAGGAGTTTGACGGATTGATCTCTATAAGATCAACTTATAACACTCATTCCTTTGGATCCTTCGACCAAGAAAGATTAAGCAAGATGGTAGGAAGTGAAAATCAGAGAAAGATTTATACAACGACCCAAGAAAGAGAGTTGGCTGGAGAATTTGAATGGGTTGTTATTCCTTTTCCATGTGAAGCATATGCACAAGAGGCAAATATGGATATTCTAACATATTCTGAATTCGTACAAAAAGCATTATTCATAGATAAAGAAGATCCAATTGGAGAATGGCAAAAAATAAATAAAAAACAAGAAAGAATCGCAGAATATTTGAATAAGAAAGAAGAAATACATGTAATTGGAGAAGACACAGATTTAACTCTTTCCGTTGATGGTAGAAAATGGATAAATTGTTCTGGGCAGAGAAATCTTCCTGATGGTGAAATCTTCACTAGTCCTCTGGAAGATGGTGTGGATGGAAAGATTAGATTTACTTATCCAGGTATTTATTCAGGTCAAGAAGTTGAAAATATTTACTTAGAATTTAAAGGTGGTATACTAACGAAAGCAGAAGCCGCAAAAAACCAAAAATTATTAGAACATATTGTAAAAATTGACGGCGCAAATAAACTAGGAGAGTTCGCGGTAGGGACAAATTATGGAATAACTCAATTTACTAAGAACATACTTTTTGACGAAAAATTGGGAGGAACTATCCATTGTGCCTTAGGGTTTGGTCCAAAAGAGACAGGTTCTCAAAATGAAAGCAGCATCCATTGGGATATTTTAAAAGATATGACGATCGAAGGTTCAAAAATCCTCGCTGATGATGAGATAATTTATAAAGAGGGAGAATGGAAGATTTAAAATCATTAATATTTTTTTCTTTTCTTTTCTTTTATCTAAGCAAACTTATTTATCTTTACCAAATGATTCAGATCTAAAGGAAAAAGATTATTTAATACTAGATCTAAAATTATTTAATAACGAATAAGAATATTTGATTTTGTCTATAACTAACTTAATTTTATCCCAAAAGGTTAAAACAGAAATTATTATCCATGATATCTAGCTCATACCATAAAGTTTTTTGGAATACATATTTTTATATTCATTAACTTTTATAGTCTTAATATAAAAAAGTTAAATTAACTAAAATCATGATTCGCAAATTTTGAAAGAAAAATGACTATTCAAAACAAATATATAAATGGAAGAGGTGGTGAATAGATTCCTTCACGTCGTGGTGATGGCACTCTGGTCTTCAAAGTATGCTTTTACGGACCATCCTTAGGAGGGAAGACCACTGCATTGGACTGGGTCTATCGGAAGGAGGGACTCGCTTCAGGAGATATGCAGCAAATTCAGGATCCTACTGGCCGAACACTTTTTTTTGATAGAGTTGTTGCTAAAGTATCAAATGTAGTTTTTCAAGTATATACTGTTGCGGGTCAGCGAAGACATAAATTTCAGAGACAAACTGTATTAAAAGGAACAGATTCAATTATTTTTGTCTGGGACAGCTTAATTGATCAATGGGAAGAAAATATATGGTCCCTTAAAGAATTATTAAAATTTTACGGTAATAAATTACTTCCAAAAGGACCTGGAGAGCCTCCAGAAGTACCGATGGTTGTTTTGGCAAACAAGAGAGATTTAGAGGATATTGTGGATGTATCTAAAGTTCGACAAGTATTAGATACAGCTAAGCTAGGTGAAACATTGATTTATGAGACTATTGCGATAACTGGAGTAAATGTAAAGCGAGGTTTCGTGTATGCTGCAAGACAAGCAGTTTTAAACCATTATAAGAAATTATCCGGTCAAACGATGGAAAAGACATAAGGAATTTCAATTTTTTTACCCTTCTTAACATATTTTTACCTGATTCTTATAAGATTTATTCATAATGATAAATTCATTTTATAATTAAAATAAAAAGAAAGAGGAAGATTTTAATCTAAGCTTGCTCCACATTGAGAGCAGATTTTTTGATTCTTTTCAACTTTTGCACCGCAATATTGACAGATGGGGGGTTCTGATTTTTTTATATATGTATTTTCCGAATCAATAGCACTTTCGGAGGTTTTCGGTTTCGCTCTGTAAGGATTAGATTCCGAACTTACTATTTCTTCTTTACTACCCCCAAAGAAAAATTTAAAAATGAATATAATAACTATAATGAAAATAACCACAATGCCTATAAGGATAATTGTGAAAAAGATGAAAAAGGGACCAAAAATTGCACTTAAGTCGGGAAATTGAGAAATCATTTTCTATTTCAAAAATATAGTATATTTTGAATATGTGGGTTATATAAGATCTTAATAAAAATATTAGCATGAATTTATTTAAGTTTTAGTTTGAAAATTTTAGAAGCTCGCAATAAAGAATAATTTTTCATGAAAAAGTATATAGTCGACCTATATTTCAATTATTTTAAATTCAATATTATCTCTTGTAAGCGTAAGTATACCATATGAATTCACATCAGTAAATCGCTTATCAGTCGGAGTGCCAGGGTTAAGATACAGTATTCCATCGTGTTCCTCGTTTATGGGATGGTGGATATGTCCGAAAATCACGATATCATAACCAGATAAATCATACTTTTTGTTTAATCGTTGAATAATTCCTTTAGGACCTCCGCTACCATGGGTTAAAAATATTTTATACTCCATTAATTCTATTTCCCGGGTTTCTGGTAATAATTTGTTAATATCATTCCCATCCATATTTCCAGAAATTCCAAAAACATTTTCTTTTCCGAAGGTCTCAATAAGTTTTTTATAGACCTCTATGTTTGTGAAATCCCCCAAGTGGATAACATACTCAACATTTCTTTTTTTAAAGTCATTTATGATTACTTCAGGTATGTGGGGACCTCTGGAGGGAATATGGGTATCAGATAAGATCCCAACTTTTATTTGATTAGGTGAGTGTTCACTCATAGATATGATAATTATTTATGAATTTTAATTATTTCAAAAAGAGGATATTTTAATAAATTCTCTAATTTATAACTTCTTTTGACATTTCCCGATCGCAGAAACGCTATCATCTTCATATAAGTTTATTACCCGAACTCCTTTTGCCTTTCTATGAGTGATTCGAATAGAATCCACAGGTAAACGTATTACTTGCCCTTGTTCAGTTCCTACAATAATATCCTTTTCTCGTGCTATTCGAACTGCAATTACTTGGTCGTTTTCATTCAAACTAATATTTATCACACCTTTAGCAGCCCTTCCTGTTTTCCTATATTCTTTTATGTATGTGCGCTGTCCCGAGCCCTTTTCTGTGATTGTTAACACAATATCATCATCTGTGACAAGTAAGGAATCGACCACTTCATCTCCATCACGGAGATCTGCTCCTTTCACACCAATCGCATTTCTCCCTAAGTCACGTAATTCTGATTCGTCGAAACGTATCGCATACCCTTTTTTAGTCGCGATAAATATATCTTGCATTTCGTTTGAGAGTTTCTTTACGCTAACCAATTTATCATCCTTACGTATACGTTGCGCTCGAATTCCAGTGCTCTGAACTTTTGAAAATAATTTCAATCGGATTTTTTTAACAATCCCATTTTTGGTAACCATTATCAATCGCTCATTGGTATTAAAGTTATTTATAGGGATCATTTCAGAAATCTCTTCATCATCTCTTAATTTAAGAATATTAACAATTGGTTTTCCCTTAGCTGTCCGGGTTTGTGAAGGGATTTCAAAGCATCTAATTGAATAAATACGTCCTTTTGAGGTAAAAAATAGAATAGTATCATGTGTGGAACATACGAATAAGTCATTGATGAAATCCTCCTCATCTACATCCATCCCTTTCTTTCCTCTCCCACCTCTATGCTGTGTTCTGTATTCTTTTATAGAAATCCGCTTGATGTAATGATTTTTTGTTAAAATAACAATTGTAGGTTCCTTTTTAATTAAGTCCTTCTTTGTAATGTTCTTTATTGCTTTTTGTTCAATAATTTGTGTTCTACGTTCATCTCCATAATTTTTACTCACTTCTGCAAGTTCTTGCTTAATTATTGCAAGTCTTCTTTTCTCACTTCCCAATATATCTTCATATTCTTTTATGTTTGCATGTAATTCTTTCTCTTCATCAAATAATTTTTGCTGCTCTAAATTTGTCAATCGAGAGAGTGGCATACTCAATATAGCTTTAACTTGAATCTCTGAGAGTTTATATTTATCCATTAATTTCTGTTCAGCATCGTTTCTGTCAGAAGCTGTTTTTATGATATTAACTACATTATCAATATCATTTAGTGCAATTATGAGGCCCTCAACTTTATGAAGCCGTTTTTTCGCTTTTTTTAATTCATATTGGTTTCTTCGATAGATGATATCTAATCTATGATCTATATACTCTTGAATCATTTCTTTGAGGGTAAGAATCTTTGGTTGTTTACCCTCATTTATTAAAACTAAATTTATGATATTAAAACTCGTAAATAATCGTGATCGCTTATATAAGACATTTTCAATTATTTTAGGCTGAGCTTTCCTGGTTAAATCTAAAACTATTCTCATACCCTTTCTATCGGATTCATCTCGTAGATCTGAAACATCTTTTATGACACCATCTTTAATTAACTTTGCAATTTGTTCGATTAATGAGGATTTATTTATTAAATATGGTATTTCAGTAATCACTAATCTTCGTACATTTCCTTTCTCTTCTAATTCCACTTTTCCTTTAACTGGAATGCTTCCTGTTCCTGTTGAAAAGGCGTTATATATCCCAGTGGTGTTCGTAATTATTCCTCCTGTAGGGAAATCTGGACCTTTAATAATTTCCATTAATTCTTCAATGGAAATATCGGGATTATCAATGGTCGATATAATTCCTTGACATACTTCTATTAAATTGTGGGGAGCCATTGAAGTTGACATGCCTACAGCGATTCCTTTTGTTCCATTTATTAACACATTAGGTAATTTTGAAGGTAAACATAATGGTTCCTCTAAACTATTATCGAAGTTTGGCTGGAAATCGACCGTTTCTCGATCTATATCCTCCACCATCTCATTCGCTATCTGAGAAAGTCTCGTCTCCGTATATCGCATCGCGGCTGGAGGATCTCCATCAATTGAGCCAAAATTTCCTTGCGGATCAATTAAAGGATATCGCATTGAAAAATCTTGAGCCATACGTACTAAACTGTTATACACTGCCGCATCTCCGTGAGGATGATATTTTCCAAGCGTGTCTCCCACAATTCTTGCGGACTTTACATGTGGTCGGTTATAGAAGTGATTATTATCGGTCATAGACCAGATGATACGGCGGTGAACCGGTTTTAATCCGTCTCTGACGTCAGGTATGGCTCTTCCAACTACTACTGACATTGCATAGTCAATATAGCTGCTTTCCATCTCTTCCTTTAATCGAATATCTTTAATATTTTCTATTGTCAATAATTAGCACTCTCTTGTTTTAGAATATTAAATTTCAAAAATGAAAGATTAGATGTCTAATACATTAACTTCATCATAATTATTAATAATAAATTTCTTTCGAGGGGTAACTTCTTTTCCCATCAATCTTGTAAAAACATTATCTGTTTCTAAATGATCCTCATATACAACCCTTTTTAATATTCGAGTATCTTTATTCATTGTGGTTCGATAAAGTTCATCTGGAGACATCTCCCCTAATCCTTTATAGCGTTTTAATTTAATAGAACTTGTATCTTCAAGATCATACTTTTCCACTAACTCTTTCATTACTTTTTCCTTTTCTTTATCAGTATATACATATTGCTCTGATTTTCTATAACTTAATTTATATAAAGGAGGTGCTGCGACATATAAATTTCCATTGTCTATTATTGGTCGCATATATCTAAAAAAGAATGTTAAAAGAAGAGTTTCAATATGTGCTCCATCAACATCAGCATCGCAGAAGATAATAACCTTATGATACCTTAATTTGTCAATATCAAAATCTTCTTCGCTTACCCCTTGAATTCCGACTCCTAACGCTTTTATAATTGCTTGTATCTCATTGTTTCTTAAAATTCTATCTATCCGTGCTTTCTCAACATTTAGGATTTTTCCTCGAATTGGTAATATTGCTTGACTCCGCCTATCTCTTCCTTGCTTTGCTGAACCTCCTGCTGAATCTCCTTCAACAATAAAGATTTCACATTCTTCTGGATTATTAGATGAGCAATCAGCCAACTTTCCTGGCATTCGGGCATTATCCAAAGCAGATTTGCGACGAATTAACTGTCGAGCTTTTTTCGCAGCTTCACGAGCCTTTTTTGCATCAATAGATTTTTGAACTATTGACTTTCCGATTGAAGGACTTTGTTCTAAAAATTTCATTAAGCCCTCAGAAAGTATTTGACTAACCGCTTGCCTTGCTTCAGGATTTCCTAATTTAATTTTTGTCTGACTTTCAAATTGTGGATCTGGAAGCTTTACAGAAATAACAGCTGAAAGCCCTTCCCTTGTATCACTGCCACTTAATGTGATATCTTGGTACTTTTTAGCCATATATTCTTCAATATAACCATTTATAGTACGAGTTAATGAAGATTTAAATCCAGTTAGATGGGTGCCCCCTTCAATGGTATTTATAGTATTACAATAAGTAAGTAGATTTGTTTGATACCCCTGGGTATATTGCATAGCAATTTCTACTTCAATCGGCTCTCCATTTTCATCATAACTATCTTGAAAATGAATTATTTGATTATGTAATGGTTTTTTATCTTGATTTAAGTGTGAAATGAATTCTTTAAGGCCACCTTCATAATGGAATAATTGTCGCTCTTCAGTGATTCTATTGTATATCTCGAATTTGGATTGTGGAGTTAAAAAAGCTAATTCTCTCATCCTATTTGCAATGGTTGCAAAATTGAAAGTTGACTCCTCCTCTTCATCGAAAGTAAAGATCTCTGGATCGGGATAAAATCTAATGAG
>JAWOFX010000145.1:0-19434 GCA_046497275.1 Promethearchaeia archaeon
AATGCAATTAAAGTAGTAAATGAATCGATTAATACGCATATAAATAAGTTATATCGAGTTCAATGCGGAATGCGCACGATCGAAAACCTTCAAATGCGTATCTCTCAGCGTCTCTCTTGCCCTATCATCGTCTCACCATCGTTAAAGGAAAAACTACATTAATGATCTAAATTTCAATGATCATAGTCTAAAGTAAAGAAAAAAAAAGAAAATTTATTTGTTTCTTGTTTCAAATTTATTCTTCTTATCTAAGTGAATTTTATCTAATTTTCTCTGAATAGATTTTAAATATTCTCCATGTAAAGGATATTTATACATTGCAAGAATAACGATGATCAATGCTATAATGGGAAAAATCGAGCCTAAAAGCTTTAATCCAAATATTTGAGCAGAAGTTATCGTTTCGGGTACATATAGCTTCCATCCAACACTATTAAATACAAGATTTATAGAAAGAAAAACAAAAATATAACCAATTCTTAAAAAGAAAATGTAAATACCAAAATAGCTTGCATCTCGTCTCGTACCTGTGTTTAATTCATCTTCATCAATAATATCAGAGATAATTAAAGCTTTAGCATAAAGAGAACCCGCTAAACCAATTCCAAATAAAAAGAAGACTATTAAGCCTGACCATCTATCATTAATAAATAGCACGGGTATCAATGTAACTATCCAGATTATGGAAGATATAATCCACATCATTCTAACACCAACTTTTTTTACCACAGGTTTCCATAAAAAGTTGACAAAAATGGCTGCAGAAATAAATGTAATTCCTAACATTATTGACTGAAACATAGAATCTTCAATATTTAAAACATATTTACCAAAGAGAGGAACTATTGTAGGAAGAATAGATTCAATATAAAATGCTCCTATGAATGCAGGTAAAGCCCATCGAAAAGATTTACTTTTCAAGCAAATTTTAAAAGATTCCCAAAATTTAGGTACATTCAAATAATCTTCTTGAAATTCTTTTCTTTCTCGTGGTGTAAAAAGAAGAAAGATTAGTCCTATAGCGATTATTATAAAAACTAAAATAATGCCATATAAATGGAAGTTGGATAGTTGAGCGGGATCAGAAAAATCTTCAATAAAAAAGGTGGGCATTATAAATGCAAATATTAAGCCTATAATGGTAAAGATTTGTCTAACATTATTTGCCTTAACTCTTGATGCTTCAGTGATAAACACTTCTGGAAAGGTGGATGAAATATTAATATCATATGTAGTATAGCAGAACTCAAAAATCAAAATAATTATAGTAAAATAGATAAAATTTGATATTTGATCAGTTATCCCATAAGATTTAGGGGCGAAAAATAAAAAAAACATTGTTAATGCGAGAGGTAAAAGAAAAGCCATAATATATGGTCTTCTACGGCCATATTTTGTATGAGTCCTATCACTAATATATCCCATAATAGGATCATTGAAAGCATTCCAGATACTCCAAATAAGGTAACCTATTGTCATTAAATTTACATCTATTCCTATAACTGCGAAATAAAATGTAAAAACAAGATAAGAAAATGATTGATACGATGTGATCAAGGAAAGGTGTCCAAAACTATATGCTATAGCGCCTTTTGTTGAATATTCCTCCGTTTCTGATTTATTAACTTTTTTCATTATCAATAATCCTTTTAAATTTTTTAAAATGATTTTATATAGAGTTTATACCAACATCTATATAATATTATATTCTTCAAAAAGGGAAAGACATAAATAAGGAATTTTTAATAAATACTGAAATAAGGATTCATAAATGAATAATATAATTTATATTAAGATAGTGTTTATTCTTTTTTGATTTCAAAATGAACTTTATCAAAAATATTATGAATCTTCTGATGAATTTTAAATTTATTATTGATTATATTAGACCCGATATCTATTAATTCCTCTTCATTAAATAGATTATTCAATAATATAGATTCAATTTTATTCATAATAGCATCCTTTACTTTGTAGGCGTATCGTCTCTTCTTTTTTTCTTCAATCAATTCTGACATTTTAACATAATCTTTGTGCTCCCAGATACTCTCAATTAATTCATCGACACCTTCACCACTTAAAGAGTTAGTCATATGTGCTGGAGGCCTCCATCCACTTTGAGAGGATGTGGCATCATCCAGCATCATTTCGATCTGCACCACCACCTCTTCTCCTCCTAAATCCTTTTTATTTACATCATAAATATCACCGATTTCTATTATTCCTGCTTTCTGCATTTGAATCGCATCCCCAGCACCAGGAATTAATATCACTATTGTACTATATACAAGATTATAAATTTCAAATTCTGCTTGCCCAACACCTACTGTCTCAATTATAATGATATCCATACCGAATGCTTCATATAATAGAGAGATGTCGAAAACAGCCCGAGAAATTCCACCTTTATATCCTCTTGATGCGAGACTTCTCATAAAGACATTGGGATGGCAAGAGATTTCTGAGAGACGTACTCGATCTCCTAAAAATGCCCCTCCAGTGAAAGGAGAAGTTGGATCAACAGAAATTACTCCTATTTTCATATCTTTCTCTACTAATCGCTTTACAATTTGCCCAGTCAATGTACTTTTGCCGACTCCTGGACTACCTGTAAGACCAATTATATAGGATTCATTTTCAATATCATCAAATTGCTTAAAAATTTCTAATGCAGAATCTGGATTATTTTCTACGAGTGTAATTAATCTTGCTAAGGCTACTTTATCGTGGTTTTTGAATCGTTGACATAATTCTTCAATGTTATATTTCTTATTCAAAAAGAATGCACCATAATATCATCATTTCTCACTATATTTTTTTAAATAAGATTACAGAATTTTCTGTATTTCTTAGGTAGAAAAATATTTATTCCTATTATTAATTTATGAAATCGTAATTGTTTTTAATTTGAGATTAATAATTCTTCTTAAAATCATAAATATCGTGTTTTTTACTTATTTCTCATTATGCCTAGCCTTACTAACAATTAGTCGTAAAAAAGAAGGAATAAAAAAATGAATTCTTTCAAATTTATTTTGTTTCAATATTATTATGGATAAAATCTACTATATCTTGAGTCATAGTTCCGGGACCAAATACTCCCGCAACCCCGATATCTTTAAGCTTCTTGAAATCTTTAGCAGGAATAACACCGCCTACTAGTATCATAAAATCGCCTTTTAACCTTTTTTCTTCTAATTTGTCTATCAGTTGCTTGGTATATGCAAGATGAGCTCCAGAATGAATACTTAATCCAATAATATCTACATCCTCATGAACTGCAGATTCCACAATTTGATTGATGTTTTGAAATCCTCCAAAAATTAATTCCATGCCTGCATCTCTAAGAGCTCTCGATACAACAATACCACCTCGCCAATGACCATCTATCCCTGGCTTACTCATAAGCACTCTAATTTTTTTAGTTTGCTGCATTTTTACACCTCCGGTTTAAATGGCGAGAGGGGGATCCCAAATACCCCATATCTCTCTATAAATATCACAGATCTCTCCCACAGTAGCTCCCTCTTTGGTGGCTTTCATTACAACAGGCATCACATTTTCCTCTCGTTCGCAAACTTTTCGTAATTCATCGAGAATTTCTTCTAGTTTATCATTATCTCGTCTCTTTTTTAATTTCTTAATACGCTCTATTTCAATTTTCATAGCTTCTTCATTTGTTCTAAACACATCCGTGACCTCATCATACGGAACTGGATATTTATTTACACCTAAGGTTATTTCTTCTCCAGTCTCCATCTTTTTCTGTCTTTTATGAAACGCATCTCTCATTTCTTTATATAACCAGCCTGTTGATAAAGCTTTATCTATTGATCCTACTTTCTCAATTTTATCTATATAATTCCATACTCGCTCTTCAATTTCATCGGTTAACCACTCAACATAATAGGATCCCGCCATTGGATCAACAGTGTTAGGAATTCTAGTCTCATCGGAAATTATTTGCTGAGTTCTAAGGGCAATTAAGGCGGCTTCTTTAGAGGGCAAACATATAGCTTCATCAAAAGAATTAGTGTGGAGTGATTGACATCCACCTATCGTTGCTTCTAGTGCTTGAATGGCTGTTCTAATAATATTAACTTTCGGTAATTGAGCAGTTAAGGAACTTCCCGCTGTTTGGACATGAAATCTAAACTGCATGGATTTTTGATCTTCTACATCATATCGATCTCGCATTAATTTTGCCCAAATTCTACGAGCGGCTCTATATTTTGCGATCTCTTCAAAAAAGTCTTTATGAGCAGAGAGGTGGAAGGCTAATCTATTCACAAAGTCGTCCACCTTCCATCCTCGGTCGGCTATATTATCGATATGAGAACATGCACTAGCAAAGACAAAACCTAATTCTTGTACTGCGTCTATACCACCTTCTCGATAATTATATCCAGTAAAATTAATTGGATGCCATTTTGGTACATTGCCCATCGGCACAGTCCATTCAATAAAATCACAAGCCAAATCAAGTAAATGTTTCGGGGGAACGTTCTTATAGGGAATATAACCGACTGTCATGGTCAAAATATCATTTTGTGTAGTTCCCATAAGTTGAGTTACATCATAGCCTCTCTTTTTTGCCATATTATAATACATAGCAGAAACTGGAGCAGCGGTAAAAGGTTCAACAACCAATGCCACACTTATTTTATCAATTGGGACGTCTTCAGTTAACGCGAATAAACTATCAATACAATAGAGAGGAACTCCAGATGTTCCTACTTCTGGTGCTCCATCTGAATTTGAAGGATCGATTCCATTAAAGGTTAATGCATCAACTGCCGCGCTAAATCCTGTTTCTCCATGCTCATATAAGAATTTCCACCGCTCATTCGTTTCTTCAGGAGTTCCATGTCCACTAAACAAACGCATAGTCCAAATTCTTCCCCGATACATAGTCGGATATGGTCCGCGCGTATATGGGGGTTGTCCTGGAAATCCGATATCTTCAATATAATTCGTTTTTACATCTAAGGGAGTATATAATCGTTTAACTGGGATTCCCGAATCTGTTTCGAATTTTACATCACGCTCTTTTACATCCTTGAATTTTTTTTCCCATTTCTCTTTTTCTCTTCTGATCTTTTCTAAATATTCATCATCATACATAATTATAACACTTTTAATCGAATTGAAGAAATAAATTTAATTTCTTAATTAATAATAAATTACTATTGTTTTAATTAATTAAAAAATTTTAAGTATCATAAATATTGAAATAGTATTTTACAAGAATTAGATGATTTTTTTAAAAAGAAAAGCGATTAATTTTTCTTAATGTTTCTAAGTCAAACTTACTTGCTGCATATTCAGCTATAGGGACGATACACCCACAGTTCTCACATAATTTTTCTGAATTTCCCATTACGCAAAATTTCCGTTGACCATTAGGATAATAACTTTTAACACCACCCATTTTAAATATACAATTAGGGATGAATTCTTTTGTAATGTATAATTCAAGCATTTTCTTCGAGAATATAATAAAATCTCCATATTCACTTAAAACTTTTAAAATACTTTTGGTTACTGACTTAAGCATCTCTCCGCTTAATAATAATGGATCACCAGAATAACCGGTATAAAATAAGAAAAAAATACCTGAAACACCAATATCATAGGCAATTTTTACTACTTTCTCAATCTCCTTATAATTCATAGAACTTATGGTATGAGAAATTGTTACTCTTTTATCATCCTCAATATTTTTGATAATTCTTTGAAATATTTTTGCCCCTCGTATTGAATTATGCATTTCTTCTCCACCATCTAAACTTACCCAATAAACTGGTTGTTTAAGACCCTTAAAATTTGGTAATTTTATTAGGCCATTAGATGCAACTTGGATTGTAGGAAATATTTTAAGAGCATGCTCGATTAAATTCATTCTAAGAGTGGGTTCACCACCTGTTAGAGCCGCACTTACAATTCCTAAATTTCTATGATGATTAAATACTTTTAGCCATTGTTGATCCGTTAAATCTTGTATGGATCTAGAGGAATTTTTACCTAATTCACTTTTTGATGCATTAAAATAGCAATGTTTACAATTTAAATTACACTCCCAGGTTAAATCATAATTTACGGCCATAGGTATTTTTCTAGTTTTGTTTTTTAAGAAGTTAAAACCCGCTTTAATGCCAGTTTTAATATTTTCTGGAGTGATTAAACCATTTATTACCATTGGATATTAATAAAATAAATTTAATATATTTAGAGTTTTTAAAATTATATTTTTTTATCCCTTAATAAAATATATCTTTTTTTAACCCATATTCTAAAAATAGATATTTATTTTTCTTTACTTCGAGATAATGAAATTAAAATATTCTCCTTGCATTCGCCACGCATGAAAAAAACTATCGAATGTCCTTAATTCCCAATTTTTAATTATTGATTTAATCTCATTCATAAGATCTTTTAATAATTTAACACTGCAAGGAGATTTGCAATGTGAAGGAAATAGAATTATATCTTCGTATTTTTCTGAAATATTGATTAAATCAGAGAGCGTTTTTAATACGAGAGGGAATTCGTTTCGAGGAGGTAAAAAAATATCTCCATAGTAGGCTACATCTCCCGTGAATAGTATATTATTTGTCTTTAGACAAATGGAACCAGGAGAATGCCCAGGAGCATGTATGATTTCTACATTCAGATCTCCTAAATCAAATATATCCTTATCATGAAGATTAAGAATTTTATCAGCAGGAGGGACGAGAAAATTGTACTTTTCATACTTTTTTACACTTTTTCGGGGTGAATTTCGTAAAAAGGTGAGATTATAATTGTTTTTAATAATATTTGCTTCATTTTTATGAATATAAACCTCCTCAAATTCATGATTCCCTAAAATATGGTCCCAATGAGCATGCGAGTTTATTACAATTAATTCTCTTCCTTCTATTATATCTTTTACAATAGGCTTTAAAGGATAAAGACCACATCCCGTATCAAGCAATATTGCTCTTTTAGATCCTAGAACAATATAAAGATTAAGAGGATCATTTCTATAGATGGGATGGATTTCTGAGATATTTTCCTGAATAGAAAAGACTTTATTATTTAATTTAGTTATTTTAAAATGGTTATCTTTTTGCTTCATTTCTTAAATAATTTGTTCATTTTAATTGATTCAATTTGAATTGGTTTGATATAATAATGAGATATTCTTTTAATCAAGTAATTCTCTTTTAATCATAAAATTTTATTCTATAGAATAATAATTAAGAAAATATTTTTTAATTAATTGGATATCAAAAACATTTATATTTATATAATCCGTATTTTTAATCATTCTAATAAGATTATAGAGGAAAAATTAAAATGGGTAATGAGATTCGAGACCAAGCTGAAAAATTAGGTTTATTAAATCTTCCCGGTGTAACCCTATATGCTCATCCAAGCGGTGTAAGACAAACTTTTGCTAGGATAGTTCCCCATACGGACAAAGCAGTCGAAAATTATATTAGTCAAATCGATCCTTCTTTTGTTAAAGGAAGAAGCGGTGGATCAAGAGGATCAACCTACGTTGTATATGCTCCTAATGCTAAAATATATTTTGAAGATCAAGATCTTTATATTGGATGGGCGCATAATGAAAAAAATCATTTACAACAAATTAAAATTCATGCAGATACAGAAGAAAAAATAAGGCATATTGCTCAAATTATCGACAATCTGTATACCAATGGAGTATTAGCTAACATAAATTGGAAAAAGATAAATAAGAAATATAAAATAGACGAAAAAGAAGGTATAGCAATGTGGAATAAAGTTTTGAATAAACAAACCACAAAACCAAATTCTATCGATAAAGTAGAAGAATTCAAGGTCTGTCGTAAATGTGGGAAAGAAAATCCTATAGAAAATAAATTCTGTATTGAATGTGGAAATGAATTTCCTGATGAAGAATCCCAAAAGCAACATCTCGAAGAAAATGATCAAGAATTTAAGAAATGCAGTAAATGCGGTAAGCAAAATCCTATTAAAAACAAATTCTGTATAGAATGTGGAAAAAAATTTTAAAATAAATATTTTTTTTTAAAAATTTATTAAGCTAAGTTGCTACAGCAATTAGTGCATAATAATTCTTTTATATCTCTTACACCACATTCTCCGAAATCACATTCCCATTTATTTGCCGAAGAATTAAGGGAAATACTTAAACCACAAGTTAAAGGGATTGTTTCTATTATTTTTCCACAATTTGCACATCTTAATTTCATTCTTAATACACCTCTGAAAATTTTATTTTATTTTACCATTTCTTATATCAAAAATAGTTTTAATAAGAATTGCGCCAATGTTTTTGAATCTGAAATTAATAAAAAGTTTCAATAACAAATGAAAAGCATAAGGAAATTTATAGATTATAAATTATCTAATAAGATATAAGAAATTAATTTTTTAAAAAGTAATTAAGAATTTTTAGATCTATCATAATAACTTAATTTTGATATTTATAAACTATTAAAAATTTATAGATTTAAATTAATTTATTAAAAGAAGAAAAATAGTTTAGTTGTAGCTTTTTGGATCTATGTGTAAATTCACAAATTTTTTATTTTTCCATCAATTTTTTAAGACTAATTTAAATTAAACAAATGGAATATGATTAAAAATGAATTTTTCGCTCACTAAGAGACAAAAAATGATTCGAAAGATAACGAGAGAATTTTCAGAGGAATATATTTCTCCAGTAGTAGAGGAAAGCGATCAAAACTCCCAATTAGACCCTAAAGTATTCGAAATGATGAAGAAAATGAAATATTTCGGTACTTGTATTCCAAAGGAGTACGGTGGAGCAGGTCTACAAGACGACACAATTAGTTTTTGTATTGCTACAGAAGAGATCGGACGTATAGATGCCTCATGGAGCATTACGACTGGAGTTCATTGTTCAGTTTGTGCATACCCCATTTATATTTTTGGAACGGATGATCAGAAAGATCGTTTTTTAATAGATCTTGCAACGGGGGAAAAATTAGGAGCATTTGCATTAACAGAAGCAAACGCTGGCTCTGATGCTGGAGGAGTACAACTGACGGCTGTCAAGGATGGAGATGAATATATTCTTAATGGAAGTAAAATTTTTGCTACGAATGGAGGTATTGCTGAAACTCTATTAGTTGTGACGACTACAGGACAAAAAGGAAGAAGAAAGGAATTGACAATATTTATAGTTGATACAGACACACCAGGATATTCTGTGGGGGTCAGAGAAGACAAATTGGGAGTCCGTGCTTCAAATACTTCTGAATTGGTATTTCAAGATGTAAGAGTGCCTGAGGAAAATATACTAGGAAAAGTTGGACAAGGTTTTAGATTGAGTATGCAAATTTTAGATTATGGGAGGATTTTAATGGCAGCTCAATGTGTTGGTCTTGGACAAGCTTGCCTTGAAGCATCAATAAAATATGCAAATGAACGGGTACAATTTGGTCAAAAAATCGGACGTTTTCAAGGAATTCAATGGAAAATAGCGGATATGGCCACCGCAGTAGAGTCATCACGCCTATTAACTTATAAGGCAGCATATAAATGTGATATTGGAGAGGATTATGGACATGCTGGAGCAATGGCTAAATTAGTAGCTTCTGAATCAGCAATGCAAGCTGCTCATGATGCTGTACAAATCCATGGTGGATATGGATTAATGAAAGCTTATGATGTAGAGAGATATTTCAGAGATGCTAAAATGGCTGAAATATATGAAGGAACTTCTGAAATTCAGCGTTATGTAATTGCTAATCATTTATTAAGAAAAGGAGCATGAGTTGATAATAAATGAAAATATTTGTATGCATTAAGCAAGTACCGGGTGTTTCTGAAGTAAAGATTGATCCAGAAACAAACACACTAGTAAGAGAAGGTATCCCAAGCATCATCAACCCTATGGATAAAAATGGGATTGAATTGGCATTAGAATTAAAGGAGAAATATAAGGCTGAAACAATTGGCATCAGTATGGGACCTCCTCAAGCAGAAGAGGCTCTTCGAGAGGCATTAGCTATGGGTTTAGATGAAGCATATTTACTTACAGACAGAGCGTTTGCGGGCGCGGATACTTTGGCGACATCTCATACTCTATCAATGGGTATCAAAAAATTGATAAAGAATTATGGGGAGAGAGATAATTATTTAGTGATTTGTGGAACTCAAGCCATTGATGGAGATACTGCACAAGTAGGACCAGAATTGGCAGAAGAATTAGGTATACCTCAAATTACTTATGTACAAAAATTTGAGATTAAAAATGATAAAGTGATTGTTGAACGCGCATTCCGAGGGGAAGAAGTTGTTGTAATTGAAACTAAATTACCTGTTCTTGTTTCTGTCCTTAGAGATCTCAACGAACCAAGATATCCCAATTTAGATGGAATAGTTGATTCTTATGAAAAAGAAGTGAAATATTTAAATCATGAAGATATCGAAGCAATAAAGAAAAATATTGGTCTGGTAGGTTCTCAGACAGAAGTTTGGAGGATATTTGTTCCCAAAAGAAAAGGAGAACATATTATATTGGAAGGCTCAATAGAAGAGCGAGTAAGTGAATTATGTGAAAGATTAAGAGAGGATAAGCTAATCTAAGGAGGTTAAAAAATGAGTATAATAATAGACAATGAATTGTGCACAGGCTGTGGAGCATGTGTTGATAATTGCCCATTTGGAGGAATGGAAATAAAAGATAATGTAGCGTGCATAACTGGTGAATGTACATTATGTGGAGCTTGTGTTGATGTTTGTCCCGTTGAGGCGATCACAATTGAAAAGGAAGAGTTTAAAATCCCAAAAATGGATCTTTCTAAATTCAAAGGGATAATGGTAATTGGCGAACAATTTCGAAATGAAATTCAAAGTGTAGTTTATCAACTTTTGGGAAAAGGAAGGGATTTAGCAGATAAATTAGGAGTAGACGTATCGGTTGTGCTTTTGGGTTCTGATCTAGATGATAAACTAAAAGAGTTAGGAGAGTATGGGGCAGATGAAGTTATTTATGTTAAATCTCCCATTTTAAAAGATTATTATTCTGATTTATATGTTAATACTTTAACTGAAATAATCCAAGAGCGAAAGCCAGAAATTGTTCTAATAGGAGCAACTCCAACCGGTAGGGATTTTGCTCCTCGCCTCTCAAAACGATTATATGCAGGATGTACAGCTGACTGCACGGGATTAGATATTGAAGAAGATACGGGAAATTTGTTACAAACTAGACCGACGTTTGGAGGGAATATTATGGCAACGATTAGAACCCCAACGAGTAGACCTCAAATGAGCACCGTTCGACCAGGTATTTTTGAACCTATTGAAAAAATAGATAAAAAACCTAAAATAACAATTATCGAAAAAAAATTTGATGAAGAGGACTCCGTTACTAAAATCCTTAAAATTATTGATAAAGAAAAGATTGCTGTTAATCTTGAAGAGGCAGAAGTAATCGTTTCTGGAGGAAGGGGAGTCGGAAATAAAGAAAATTTCAAAATAATTAAAGAATTAGCAGAAGCATTAGGAGGAGAAGTTGGAGGATCCAGAGTTACTGTTGAATTAGAATGGATTGAGCAAGACAGACAAGTTGGTCAAACGGGAAAAACAGTGTCGCCTAAACTATATATCGCATGTGGTATCTCTGGAGCCATCCAGCATTTAGTCGGAATGGAAACATCAGATATTATCGTGGCAATTAATAAGGATCCTAATGCTCCAATTTTCGATGTGGCTCATTATGGAATTATTGATGATTTACATAAAGTGGTACCCGCTCTCACAGAAGAAATAAAAAAAAGAAAATCAAAAAATTAAATTGACTTTTACTTAAAATCTTTTTATTGCTTTTCCACAATTAATATTTTCTTATATAAATCAACTTAGACATATAAATTGATTTTTAGTATATTTTAAAACCTAAAAAAAAGTAATAAGAAAAAAGAAATTTTCCAAAGGCTAAACTTTATCTAACCTACCACCATTTATGCCAATTATCTCGCCGTTCATAAACCAAGCATCTTCGCTGCATAAGAAAAGGATTACACGCGAAACATATTCTGGCTCTCCAATTCCCATTGGAATTCTTCCTGAATAATATTTCCTCCATTTTCCATCTTGTTTTGATAACAATTCTCCGAGAATTGGTGTTTCAATTAATGTTGGCATAATAGCATGCGTCTTCACATTATAGCGTATTAATTCTAATCCCGCCGTTTTTATCATACCTAACATTCCAGCTTTCGCTGCCGAATAATTTAATTGCCCAATGTTTCCTTCAGCTGCTTGACTCGATATTGTAATAATTCTTCGGTCAGGATAGTCCGCAATCTCTTCTTTGGGGTTTTCCTTACATATATCAATCCATCTTTTTACACATGCTTGCATAGATAAAAAAAATCCCTTAAGGTGAGTATCTATTACCGCATTCCATCTCTGTTCGGGTAGTTTATGTATCATACCATCCTGTAAAATACCAGCAGAATGAATGAGAAAGTCATTAGGACCATATGTATCAAAAGTGTTTTGTATTGCTTGATCAACAGCCTCTATATCTCTCACATCTCCTTCAATAAACGTCACTTCTCCGCCAAGCTCTTTTATCTCATTTTCAACTTTTTTTCCATTCTCAGCATCAAAATCGTATAAAACTACTTTTGCTCCTTCTTTAGCAAAATCCTTAGCTGTCTGTCTTCCTAGTCCAGAAGCCCCTCCGGTGATAAAAGCCACTTTACCATTAAATCTTTCCATATTTTTCGACCTTAAATTACATCAATTTTTTATTATTTTATTATTATTTTTTTTAACATAAAAATCTTTTAAAATCAGAATCTACGCAAACCGGGGAATTTAAGAATGAATTTATAAGAGATTAAATCAAATTAGTTGGGTACTTGATTCTGATTCAATTTTATGATATTAAAGTTCAAAAAAGAAAAGAAAGTAATGGAATGCTTGAAATATAGTTATTAGCACGTTAAAATTTATTAGTGGAGGAATAAATTAATTATGGCTAAAAACAAACATTCCATTACTATGTCGAAAAAAATTTTTCTAATTCATAATATGTATTTTTAGATTAATAAATCTTTCGTCAATTTTATGAACGCTGTGTTTAAGTATCTCTTTAAATAGTTTGCTATGATATAATTTTGTAAGCATTTTTATTAGATTTCTTTTATACTTCCTTAAGATAATAATATAGAAAGAAAGAGCTCATAGATTTACTTAAAAATAAAAAAAGATCTTTAAGTAAATTTGATAGAATGTATTTTTTTTATAGATTATCAACCAAATTTCCCAATAAATTCTGATTTATTAAGTTTGGAAGAAAAGAAAAATAGATTTTATTAAGATTTTAATAAGAAAGAAATCAGAAGAGGTGGTCCTAAACACCCACAGGTCTTTATTATAAGGATATCAACTATATTAAATATGATATTCGGGTTCAATTTTATAATTTACCTTAATCTTTAAGATTTTAGGATTTTTTGTATAAATCAATTATATACTAGTACATAAAGAAGGCTGAATATTAACAGTTTTATCGATATAATCACAAAAAAAAATTTCCTTTTCAATTTTCAATAGAATTATGAGGAATAATTAAAATAGAATTAAATATAAAGAATAAGTTTTATAGATTAAAAAGCTAAAAATTTAAAGTGAAGGTTAAATGAGTGAAAATGAAAAAAAAGTAGAATACATCCCCTTTGTTGGTGCGGTTGATGATTATGTAGGGCGATCAGCGTGGGATTTTTATAGTTGGGGGCACGTTGACATGGGTATCGCAGCATTCATATTCTTCTCCCTTTTTATCACCATTCCTGAATATTATTTAGGACAGGGTACTGGATTTTTTCCATGGTGGTGCGCATTTTTGCTAACTATCGCTGTTGGTATTTTGTGGGAGATTCTTGAAAATACCTTAATATATTATTGGGGATGGCGTCCTGGAGGATTAGATAGCGTAGTTAACGCGGTTTGGGATATCATATTTGTCACTTTAGGTGGCGGTGTGATGTGGTTATTAAAATGGATAATTATAAATTTTTTTGGATATCCAGGAAGATGGTTTTATATTGCTGCATTTAATTCCTTTCTGATCATATTGATATGTTATCTTATTGGTTTTTATATCACTAATGAGAATACTAAAAAAGCTAGACAGAAGAGAGGCAAATCGATAAGTTAATTATATTTTAATTTTTTTCTTTTTTTCAAATTTGATTCTTAAATTCTTTTATAGGACAAATAAAAAAATCTTCCTAAATTTAATTATAAAATCAACTCTCAATAGTTTAATGGTCAAAATTAAACATATAAATTCAAATATATAATCTTAAAAAAAAATTAATTAAATTGTTAAATAAATAATCAAAATTAGGATTTAACTTCTCTTTATAATAAAATAGAGTGTTTAATGAAAGCTATAATTCATCGCCTTCTATCAAATCAAAATTTTCTGCCTTAAGAATTTCTAGAGCTTTCTCCGAATCATCAACCTTTACGATTATAAGACTATTATGCTGAGGTGTAGTCGTTAAATAAAGATAATCGATATTTATCTTATTGTTGCCTAAAATATTCGCAACATTAAATAAGGTTGAAGGTTCATTTCCAAATTTAATAGCTACAACTTCAGTCGAGGAGAATTCATATCCATTCTCCTCTAAATGGTTTATACACTTCTGAGGTTTATCTACTAAAAGTAGAATCAATCCATAATCTGCAGTTTCTACTACTGATATTGCTCTAACATTAATTCCATTTTCATTTAATTCTTTTAATAAATCCGCCAACTCTCCAGGTTTATTTGGTAAAAATACACTTAATTCTGTTATCAATTCATAACACTCTCTTTTTCATATTTAATTTGAATTAATTTATTTCTTTTTGATATTTTAAAAAAGTTATTTATATTAAAAATAATCAAACGTTACTTTTCAAGATAACTCTATTCAAAATAAGATATTTTTAATTTAGTATTCAGAATTTTTCTCGTTCTTCTAAGAGAAATCCATTATTCTTTAACACATCTATAGCTTTTTCGTTATCATCCACTCTTAGGATTAGCAGAGATTCATCTTTGACCAAAGTTGAATACATATATTCAATATTTATACCACCCTCTCCCAGAATTTTAGAGATTTTTAAGACACCCTTAGTATGTCCTTCTTCTGATAAAACTTTTACTGCTATAACTTCTGTAACAGAATAAATATGATCTTTTTCTTCTAATAATTCAATACATTTATTAGGTTTATCAACTAATAATAAGAGTAAGCCATACTCCTCATTTTCGGCAACAGTAATCGCTCGAATTTCAATATCATTCTCAACTAATAAAGTTGCAAATCGAGCTAATTGCCCAGGAACATTCTTTAAATATACTGAAATATTTTTCATTCGTGTTGTAGACTCCTTCTAATAATATTTTGATATAAAATCTAAGTTATAAAAATTGAAGAGCTCTTTAAAACTATTGCATTATTTTATTTTATTTAATAGTGAATTTTTTCTAGCTTTTTAATAGCTTTGCATTTCGAATTGATTATATTTTAAATAATACCATTTCTATCAGTTAGAAAGATTTTTTTCATGAGTTTAGATAAAATTAAAATCAATTAAAAATCTTGGTTTTTAACTAATTTAACTCCGTTATCTTCCAAAATTCTCACCGCTTTTTCAATATCATCTACTTTTAACACAATTATCGCTTCTTGTCTAATTAAAGTGCTGTATATATATTCTATATTAATATCATTATCTCCTAATATTTCTGCGATTTCATGCAATGATCCGGGCTTGTCAGGAATTTGAATTGCTATGACATCGGCGATTGAAACTAAATAATTATTTTTTCTAAGAACTTTTACACATTCCTCAGTTTTATCAACTAAAGTTCTTAATATGCCAAAGTCAGCTGTTTCAGCAACAGTTAAAGCTCTCAAATTAACATTGTTATCTTGAATAATTTTTGTAAATTTACTCAATACACCTGGAGTATTTTCCAGAAAAACACTGATTTGTTTTAACATTTTTAAAAAACTCCATATCTGTGATTTTTTTAACCATTTTTATTTAATATAATTTTATTTAGTAAGAAGTATAAAAAAAATATATTTTTATTTTGATTATTCTATTTGAGAGGATATATGAATTCAAAGGTTTTTTATGATGATCATTTTAATTTCTCTCTTAGAACACTTTTAGAATATTTCATTTCCCCAGGGATTAAAATAAAATATGATATTTTAAAAAAAAATATAGAACAAATAAAATCATATTCTAACGCATTAGATTTAGGATGTTCAGGTAATTCATTTTTATTTTTTTTAGATCATCAAAAACATAATAGTTTGCTTGATATTGCAGAAAAACCATTAAAATATTATCTTAGGGACTACAAATTTGATTATTATAATTTTCTCCAAAAAAGACAAAAGGAAGATTTAAATCCTATTAACGCAAATATATGTGATTTACCGTATAGATCTAAAACCTTTGATTTAATCTTTGCATTAGATGTGCTTGAACATTTGAGGGATGATGAAAAAGCAATTAAAGAAATAAGTAGAATTTTGAAGAAAGAGGGAACCTTAATCTTATCAATCCCTCAAGGCATAAATTTTTATAGTGCTCAAGATAGGTTAATAGGTCATTATCGAAGATATGAATTAAAAAGTCTTGTGAAAATTTTAAATCAAAATGCTCTAAAAATTAAAAAGGTCTTCGGAATTTACGGCAAATTATTTAAATTAACAGAAATACAATCATTCAATCCTAATAAAATAGAGGATTCCATAATTCACTTGAGAAATTCTTATAATAATAAAATGTGGTTTAGAATTTTTTGGAATTTGATAGTTGCGATTTCTTCATTTTTTATGAAAATTGATGTAAAATATAGAGATATAACTGACATGTATAATATAGGAATAATTTTATGCAAAGTTTAAGAAAAATAAAGATGGATCCGTCAATTTTGGCTTGAAATAATTCTTAATTTACTCAGAATTTTGGGATTTTGTTTTAGTGGAGTCAAATTTTTCATTAAATCCCTCTATTAAAGTAGGTGTACGAATATCGATCTTATAATCCTCACAAATGTAATATACTGCTTTTTTTAGTTGATAATCAAATCTCGGTATGATCTTACTATTATTAATGAAGACTATAAGTCTGTATTTAACCGCATTATTTAAGAATTCATATACATCTACTCGTGGCTTGGGATACTGAAGAATATTATCAAATTTTTCTGCGGCTCCAATTAAAGCTTTTTCGACTAATCTCGGGTCAACACCATACCCAGGAGTAATAAATATTTCTCGTCGAAGTATTTTATGACTTCCAAAATTCTGTATTTCTTCCTTTATTAGTTTTTGATTGGGAACAGAAATTCTGACTCCATCAACATCTTCTAATAAAGTATAGATAAGCTTGATATCTATAACGTCAGCTATACGTTCTAGAAAATAAATTCTGTCTCCCACTTTAAAGGGTTTAATAGCGATAATAATTATACCTGCTATTAGATTGCCTAGAGTATTCATAGAAGCAAAACCTATAACCGTTCCGGCTGATACTGTTATAAGTCCGGTAAATAAACTCAAAGTCTCCGCAAATTGAATTGCAATAATAGTTAAAACTACTATATAGATCACTAATTTAAAAAGTCGAATAATATTTTTGGCAGTTGATTCATCAATTTTTTCTTTTCGTTGTTGACGCTTAATTTGCTTTTTTACTAAAAAAATTATAACCCAGCCTATTAGGATTGTGACCCCAGCAGCTATGAAAGACCAAATATGAGTTACAAGCCAATTTCCAATTTCTGATAAAATTTCAAAAAATTCTATGAATTATCAACTCAATTAGTTAATGATTAGTCATTAATTATTTCCGTTTCTTCTATATTTCATCCTATTTACTCTTTTACAAATTTATTCATTAAATTCTAAAGAAAAAGTTAGAAGGAAACATTTTCAATCTTAGATTTAATAAGGAGTTTTAGAGATTAGATTTCATTATTCTAAAATCGAAAACATCAATCATTTTCTTTTTTCATTTTTTCAAATAAAGCCTTATATTCTTCGATATATTTTTCATCATTTGTTTCCTCAATTTTTTCAATAAGTTCGATTGACTTACTGAGAGCATCTGAGCGATTTTTTATTTTTTTTAAAAAAAAATCTTTGTTGAATTTTCCCCTGACCACAGTTAATTGAGATTTCATTTCTTTTATGGATTCTTCCATCGCATTCTCAACTTCGATAACTTCATCGAATACGCCTAGCTGAAGTTCTCTTTTCCTTTTCTCTAATTTGAGACAGTTTTCACACACAATCTCTCCTTCAGCTTTAGGATCTCTAAAAAAGGGATTTCCACATCGAGAACATGCGATTAATTCCAGAGATAATTTTGAGGTATTATTTTCATTATTGTGTAAATCGGTCATAAACTCAAAAACCCACTCTTAAATTAATAAATTAATCTCTTATTATAAGTAATATCTCGAATTACAAATATAACTTTATTTTTTTAACTAAGTATTTTTGATAATTGCAAATGTGAGCTCTCATTTTAATTTGAATCGAAATAAGTAAAAAAAGAAATTCAGAATTTTTCATGCGATGTCAAATAAACAATTACTTTTATCTCGATATTAATATTTTGAGGTTATATCCTTAGATACTGTTCTTTAATTATTTTAGTTCTAAGAATTCAAACATCCATTAACCATCCAAACTTCCATGAAACTTTCATAAGGATGTTTATATATAGAATTGAATCGTAATCAATATTCAATGTTTTTTAAGAAATTTATAAATCTAATATAAACTGAGTTGATAAAATTTTATGAGAAGTTTTAAGACAAAAATTAAAAGAGAGATTATTTTTCTCTTAGGATCCTGCCTACTTTTAAGTGCTACATTTCTAAATATGTTTCCATTAATAAAAGTTGATAATTTAAGCGAAAAAGATGGAAATCAAGACCACCGAGGATTACATGGAGCATATTTTAATAATTCAATGACGCCAATATATATCGATGGAGATGCCACAGGAGTCGGTGCTCATAATTGGACGTGGGCAGTAAACCAACCATGGTGTTCAGGGAGTGGCACGTGGAATGATCCTTATGTGATCAAGAACATCATGATCGATGGTAAAGGAACTGAGAATTGTATAGAAATCCGTGATTCCAGTGTTCCTTTCATAATACGCAATACTTCATTATATGATGCCTCATCTGCGAATTATAAAGCCGCTATTCGTTTGGATCATGTCAATAATTCCCTCATTATAGAGAATAATTGTTCCAATAATGGCCACATCGGCATTATCTTGTATGAACATTGCAATAATAATACCATAAAAAGAAATATCATGCATGACAATCAAAATGCTGGGATTTCACTGAGA
>JAWOFX010000112.1:0-4770 GCA_046497275.1 Promethearchaeia archaeon
TTCAATACATCCATAATCCCTGCATCTTTTGCCTCCAACGATTTTGACTTGTAGATTACTTTATTATCTCCCAATTCTTTCATAAAGGCTTCCTGTGCTTCTTCATTTGTTTTAGCATAATAGACTTTGAATTTATTGGTTTTTTCCATTACATTAATGCATTCTTCTACATACTCATCGACATTATCTAAAAATTTTTCTTTTGCTTCAATCATCGCAGGCTTATACTTTTCTATATATTCTCGACTGGTATCACTATATAGATAGCGTAAATCATAAGATCTATATTTTCCAAGACAAGCTAATCTCCAAATATCTGCGAATTTTGCATATATTGAATCCTCATCTTTCAGAGTGTCTACTTTTTCTTGAACTTCTTCATATAATTCGTTTGCTTTTTCACTCATTCTAATGGGTCAACTCCATTTATTAATTTCATTAAAAAATCCTCAATTTTTAAAACAGGTTTATTAATATTATTTTCTTTTCTTATTCGTTCAAATGCCGTATAACAAAAAGGACATCCTGTTAGAAGAATCTTACCACGTCTCATTTGATCAAAAATAGTTTTAGTGTTATAATCACTATTCTCTTTGAATATTGAATAAACTCCTCCTCCTGATCCACAGCAAATACTATTTAATCTGTTATTTTCCATCTCATGAATCTCCACATTCTTAATTGAGTTTAGAATTTTTCTAGGCTCTTCTATTATAGGCACAACTGCGTTTCGTAAATGGCATGCATCATGATAACAAACCCGCAGTTTTTTACCTTCATAATTTATGTTCAATTTGTTCAAGTTATCTGATCGTGCTAAGAATTGTAATAAATGTTCTACTTCAACTTTAAACTCTTTTTTTAAAAATTTTGGATAATATCTTGTTAAATATTGATAACATCCTGCGCAAATTGTCGTAATCTTAGTTATATTATGATCTTGAAACCAGTTATTTACATATTCTACATGTTGTTTCATCTTATCTTGTTGGGTAATATGATAAGATAAAGCTCCGCAACATGGAACATCATCAAAAACTTTATATTCCTTATCTATTGCTTGAATAAGTTTTATCCCACTTTCACAACTATCTTTATAATGAGATGAAGAGAGACATCCTAAAAAAATCTGTTTTGTCATAATTCAATATTGACTTTAGGTTAAATAAATTTAATTGTGAACGAGGGTAAAAATAAAACTTAATAAATCTCAGTTATTTCTAATTAGAAAAATAATACAAAATCTAAATTATAGGAAATCTTTTTTAAAATTCACGCCTTAGATGAAAATTCTTTATATCTGATTTAAATTCTTATCTATTCATTAGTTTTAAATTATCTGATATCATTCCATCTGAAATGCCTTGATTTTTAAACATTTGGAGTCCATTAACTATTACTTTTCTTGCTACTTTAGGAATTTGAGGTAAATTCCAATTATATTTTCCAAAAGGATTCACATATCTCTTGGTAATAAGTCTTAACCAATCTCCACTTAAATAATAATATGAGTATGCCTCTATTACCAGTTCATGTAATTCTTTTTCAGTTAATTCATCTGTTTTCATCATAGAATTAAATAAGTCGTACCTTCTATAATTTCTAGTCTTAATTTTATTTTTTTCTTCCATTTCTTTAAAAAAATCTGTACCAGGAAATGCTGTGATTGGGGTAAATTGTACAAAATCCAATTCAAGGTCTTTTATAAATTGAATAGTTTGCCTCACCATTTTCTTAGTCTCCCCAGGATATCCAATTATAACACCTCCAAATATGCAAATCCCAAAATCTTGCAGTATTTTTACCACTTTTCTGGTCATGGTTGGCGTTATATTTTGTTTATTCATTCTATCTAAGCTCTGTTGATGCACAGATTCAATACCAAGAAATATTTGTCTCATACCTGCTTTATGCATTAAATCAATTAAATCAAGATTTTTATAGAGTGTATCTATTCTGGATTGACATGTAAAATAAATTTTATTTGAAACACCAGATCTAATAATTGTTTTTAGAATTTTTTTTGTTCGGTTTAATTTAATAGTAAAGTTATCATCAACTAAAAATATGAAATTATTATGCCAATTTATATCATAAATTTCTTGCATTATTCTTTTTATGCTTTTTGTCCGATATTTTAATTTATTTCTTGGATCTTCCCACATTTTATGAATACAGCAGAAGCGACAGTTGAAGGGACATCCCCGAGATGTTTCTAAAGATGCAACTGAAGAATATTTCTTGTAATCAATCAAATCTCGTCTAGGCATTGGAAAAGTATCTAAATTTGGTTCCAAATAACGATCTTTTGTATTAATTATTTTCCCATTTTTATCTTTATAAGAAATCCCATCAATATTCTTCTTCGATTTCTCTTCTTGGTTTCTATCTAAAAAAGCAATTAATTCTCGAAATGTATTCTCTCCCTCACCTCTTATTACATAATCAACAGAAGTATTTGTAATCACAAAATCGGAGTCCAAGGTTGGGTGATACCCTCCCAAAATAGTGATACACCCTTGTTTTTTGGCTAGCTCAGCTATACTCAATGCACTATATATTTGTGGTGTTAAACTTGTAATAGCTACAATATCATATCGATTAAATTCACATTCTAATTGTGATTCGTTAACTTTTTGAGTTTTAAAATCAATAAGCTTTGCATCATGATTAGATACTGTTGCTGCGATTGATAATAGATTTAATGGGTGTCCCTTAAAAACATAATCAAGCCCCGCTCTAATTTGAGGGGGATTAATATATAATATTTTCACTGTGGATCTTTAACTTTTTTTTGATTTGTTTGCCAATTAATTCTAACTAAATAATGCTTAAACTAAATTAATAAGATCTAATAATACTTTCACTGGATGTTATATAATAAGTTAAAAAATTTAATCTTAAAAATAACAGTTTTTTATTAATTTCATATACCATTTTAAGATTAAATAAATCTAATGGTTTCTCATACTAAAAATAAAACTTAATAAATTTCAGTTATTTCCAATTATAAAATTATTTGTAATTATAAATCATTATTATAAAATTTTTAATTAAAATATTGAATTAAATTAAAAAGTGAATAAAGAGATTAATAATGTCAAAGAAAATATATAATTATGAATAAAATTTAGAGTTGAAAAATTATTCCTAAATTAATTGAAAATAAAGAAAAAAAATTTACTCTCTTTCTTAATAAACAGAGATGTGGCGGATGTAATGCATGTATAGTCGTCTGTCCAACTGGAATACTTGAACAGAGTGATGAGTTGAACACACGTATTGCTTACATACCGAAAGTGAAAGAAGGAAAGGAGAAGTATTGCACGGGATGCAGACGTTGTGAATATGGATGCCCAGATTGGGCTATCTATGTTTTGGAAGAGAAAGAGGAAAATAAAACATCTGAAGGAGCAAAAACTTAGAGGTGATAAAAATTAGTAATAATAATAAAAGATTCTTAAAGCCAGGGAAACATCTTATGATGGGTAATGAAGCAATGTCGGAAGGTGCAATTTCAGCAGGATTAAAGTTTTTTGGAGGATATCCGATTACTCCAAGTACGGAAGTAATTGAGCATTTAGCGAAAAGATTGCCAGAAGTTGGAGGATGTTGTATGCAGATGGAGGATGAGTTAGCCTCAATCAATTCTGTAATTGGAGCATCCTTAGTAGGGACTAAAGCGATGACAGCGACTTCTGGTCCTGGTTTATCTCTGATGGCGGAAACGATTTCTATGGCAGCAAATCTTGAAGTTCCATTTGTTTTTTGTGATGTACAAAGGAATGGGCCCGGAACAGGATATGTAACAGAACCTCATCATAATGATATCGGTTTTGTGAGATTCTCTGGAAATGGAGAATTTCAAGTTATAGCTCTTGCACCTATGAGTTGTCAAGAATTATTTGATCTTACTATAACTGGTTTTAATTTTGCAGAAAAATATCGATGTCCTGTTTTCATATTGTCAGATGCATATTTAGGGCACCTTCATGAGGTTGTGAATATCCCTACTCAAGAAGAATTGCATGAAAGAATAATAGAACGCGAACTTCCCGAAGATGTATCCGGGAGAATGTTCTCATATCAAGATAATATGACTGGAGAATATGTTATTCCGAAACCCCCTCAGATGGGAACGGATTATTGTCCTGGATTATTTATTCATCAACCTCACGGCCCGGATGGATTACCCACCCCAAAACCTATGGAGTTTATTAAAACATTAATCGATAAAATTAATGTGAATAGGGACGAGATATGTCTTACCGATACTTATAAATTAGAGGATGCAGAAATCCTCATTATTTCATATGGATTACCAGTCAGATCTAGTTATAGAGCTGTAGACATGGCCCGAAAAGAGGGAATAAAAGTTGGAATCCTTCGTTTGATAACAGTGTGGCCATTACCTGAGGATCAAATTAAAGAAGCAGTGAAGAATAAAAAGGCGATAATTATTCCAGAATTAAATTACACTGGATATATAGCAGAACAAGTTGAACGTTTTACTGATTTAGAAGTTCCCATTATCCGAATCCCAAATGTTTGCGAATTTCATCATCCAAATGAAATCTTAACAAAAATTAAGGAGGTGTCAAAATAAAATGTCCGGAATAGGACCTATGTATCCACAAGAAAAACCAGAACATCCCTATTTAGAAAGTTCATATGCGGGTAATCTTCTTGGAAACTATTCCTCAAGATTCTGTGCGGGTTGTGGATATGGGATTATTGCTCAATTATATACTCGAACATTCGAAGACGAGA
>JAWOFX010000135.1:0-29630 GCA_046497275.1 Promethearchaeia archaeon
TAGAGATTGTTGATCTTCTTTATTCTGAAAATGAACTTGATTTTATAATAAAAGCATTTAAACGTAGAAGCTCTCAAACTATGGAACAGTTAAAAAATACAACAGGTATGAAAGAGGAAGAGATCTTAAGTTATGTTAACTCCCTAGCGGAAAAAGGTGCTTTATTCAATCAACCAAGCTCTAGTGGATTAATGGTTTATAGGTTACTCCCATTAATATTCGTTGGGATTTTTGAATATTGTTTTATGCAAAAAATAGAATATACCGAAAAAGAAAAGGAATTAGCTGTACTTTTTGAAAAATTATTTGATGAAATTAGAGATGTCATTCAAGAAAGATATGATACATTTCTCCCCGTTTTTAGAAATATACCACCTATTGATCGAACGATTCCTGTAAAAGAAAATGTATCTGGAAAAGAAATAACAATTAGTGTAAATGAAGAAATAGAGGCTCCACAGGAGAAAGTATTGTTAACTACAGATATCGAAAAATTAATTGATAAATTTGATGACATTGCCGTAGGATATTGTTTTTGTAGACAACATCAGGATCTTTTAGGAAATCCATGCCAAATAACAGATATGAGAGAAAATTGTTTTACTTTTGGTAAGTCTGCTCGTTTTGTCTCTGAAAATGGTTTTGGAAGGTTAATCTCTAAAGAAGAGGCATTGAAAATTTTAATAGATTCGGAAAACGAAGGTTTGGTTCATAAAGCTTATCATCCTTTCGGTAAAAGAGATAGAGATGAAACTAGTGTGTGTAATTGTTGTAAAGATTGCTGTGGGACATTTAATTTATGGAAAAATGGAGTATTACCTATGATTAATTATACAAATTTTCTCTCGCAGATAGATCAAGAATTATGCGTTGGATGCGGAACTTGTGTCGAGAAATGTCCAGTTGATGCAATTGAACTTAATGAGAGCGAGAAAGCGGAAAGAAATCCAGATTGGTGCATAGGTTGTGGAATATGCGCTCATTTCTGCCCAGAATCAGCTATATCCTTAACAGAAGGAGAACGTACTGTGTATGTTCCACCACCTAAAATAAGAGAATAACTCTTATTTTTTTATTCAAGTTTTTGTTTAAAGAGTGAAATAGTATTTGATATTTCATTTAATTGAAGTGCAAATTCTTTTGGTTCTAATTTTCTTAATTTTTCCACATCATTAATAATCTGTTTTAATTCTCTTATCCAAATATCCATTAAAATTTCTTTTTCATTATCCCTAACACACATTTTCATTTCTTCTCGGAGAAGATCTTGAACTTTTTCTAATAATTTTTTCTCATTTATACTGTAAGAAATTTTTAGAATATCTTGTTGTGATTTAATTTCATCAATTTGAGTAATAAGAGAGTTTTTATTTTTTAAAAATTCTTCATTAAATTTTTTGATCATATCCATTATAATCTCATCTTGAGTTTTTATTTGGGTTTCAATTTGTTCATTAGTTCGCTCTAGTTTTTCGTCCAGTGCACCGATGCGTTTATGAATAGAATCAACGGTTTTTTTGTATTCAGCATCATTTAATTCCATCTGTTGTTTAAGATCATCAATCTTCACTTTTAGTTTGTCAAAATTGTTATATGTTACATAATCATCCTTATTCTTTTTTGGCATATTTATTCACCTTTTAATTCTGGTTTTGGTTTTATCGATAAAGCGGACGTTTTTTCTTCATCTATACTGTCTATATTTAATAAAGAATTTAGTTTTAACTCAAAATCTTCCTTTAAATAATCTAATTGGTTCACGGTTTTGTTAATATTTTTGATTAAGGAATTTATAGGGGTTGTTTTTAGGTTATTAATCAATTCCTCGATTATAATTATATTTTTTTGAAAAGATGCTCGTATTTGCTCCTTTATTATCTCTAAATCTTCAAATCGTTCATGAACGAACTTTTTTTTCTCAAACTCTACTTCTTCTCTCTCAAGAGTTTTCTTTGAAACCTTCATAGGTGCCTTTCTCTGAATTTTTATATAACTTATCTCACCTAGATTGTTAAAAATGCTTTCTAATTCAGAGCTTTGTTTACTTAAATAATTTAAAAAATCTTGTGCCCCTATTGGTATTGTATTTTCAGATAATTCGTTAGTCATCTCCTTAAAATAACTATATATTGCAAATTCTAACAAAGTCTCTACGTCCGCATAGGATAGTGCCGAAATATAGACATTAGGGAACTGGTCTAATTTTTCATTTTCGAGCAAATCCTTTATTACCTGTTCATTATACTCTAAATCAATTTTATTTCCTATGATAAAGACTAAGCATTCACCTGTTTTTTGGAGAAGATTAGAAAGATAAATTTTTTTGAGAACAGAAATGGTTTTAGAAGGGTTTGAAACATCATATACTAAAAATGCAATATCAACATTACTAAAAAATACGGGGTTAAGTGGATTAAAACTTCGCTGTCCTCCGATATCCCACAGGTTCACAGAAATCAAAAAATGAGAGTCTTCGAGTAAATATTCTTTTTTGTTAATTATAGACCCAATCGTTGGGATATATCTTTGGGGAATCTCCTTATCAGTTATTGCATTTACTAATAACGTCTTTCCAACTCCACCATCTCCCAGTATTACAACTTTTAAATTAATTTCATCAAGGATATCAGCCATTATTTTATCTAATCCCAACCGCTTAAATACAAATTTAATAATATTATCAAAATTTAGATTTAAAATCTTTTGTACCTTTTAGTAAAAAAAATTAGATTTTATAAATAAAAGAATAAAAAAAAGGTATAAGATAAAAAAAATTCATTTTGGTTTATTATTCAAATCCCAAATATTTTCTCCGTAACCACATCTGAAAAAACATACCTCTTCAAGATATCCAAGGTAATATAAAAGACTACTAAAATCAGATGGAGCACCCCAACTATCTGTAGCAGAAATGCTTGCTAATGTTCCATAACCAAAAAAACCTATGTTAAAATAAGTGGTATTTAAATTTCTAAGATCATTTTTATCAACTCTAATTTCATAAATACGATGATCTTTTTGAGAGTTTGGGGTTTTCTGGAATCCATATTCTAACATAACATTAGATGAGTTCAGAGTGGAATTAAATTGCTTGCCTCTATAATTTAGGGTTTGATTAAAACTATCTGTTTTAGGAATATAATATAACATCTCTTCACCAGGAGAATTTATGGCTTCATTCCAAGAAATATCACTATAATAACTTCTGCTATTATCTGTATCAAACCAGATTGAGATCCATTCATCTTCTAATTCTGGTGTAATATCGCTAACTAAATCAATTAAAATAT
Source organism: Promethearchaeia archaeon (assembly GCA_046497275.1). Lineage (GTDB taxonomy): Archaea > Asgardarchaeota > Lokiarchaeia > Sigyniarchaeales > SOKP01 > TEKIR-8. The sequence goes on from JAWOFX010000135.1 coordinate 3,291, forward strand.
AGAGATAATTCTCACTCAAATGAATATAAAAGTAATTATATGCATCAGAGGAATTTACATCAGTTAATAAATATTCCGCGAATTGCCAGTCTGCATATTGCCATCCATCAGAGTTTTGAAAATCCCCATCTATTGTAGGATTAAATGACCCGAAGTCTAATCTTGGAAAATTATAACCTACGAATCCGCCAGCAACACCTGCTATTAAAAATATCGCGATAAGCGAACCAATTATTTTTTTATTTGCCATTTTATTTATTTACTCTTTTCTTTAAAATTTGTATAGTTTATAAGAAATGATCAAACTTTAAAGAGGATTTCTTTTTATTTATGAATTATGATACTATTTATAAAAGTTTTAATTTATAATTTATATCATAAAATCCTTCTCAAAACAAGAGAAATCTTTTTTTTCATTGAATATTTTCCTATCCATCAATATTAAAATATCGAGTGAATAATAATATGGGAGATAATGATATAGTTATATGTTATGCGAAGAGAACCGCTATTGGAACGTTTGGAGGTTCTTTATTACCGTATAATGCCAGTAATTTGTTGAGTTTCTGCATTAAAGATTGTATAGAATCAACTGGGATCACCCCATCAGACATCTCTGATGTAAAAGCAGGCTGCTGTATGGAACCTCAAGAAGAAATGAATGTAGCTCGTGTTGCTGCCCTTCTTGGAGGTATTCCGTATGAAGTGCCAGCAATGACAATAAATCGAGTTTGTACATCTGCAATGGAAGCAATAAGAGCTGGAATGGTTGATCTTTTGACAGGACATGCTGAGGTGATCTTAGCGGGCGGCACTGAAAGCATGAGTAATGTAAGTTATTATATCCCTTCAGCACGATGGGGGGCACGTTTGAGAAATAAAGAGATGAAATGTGGGGTTATGGAAGGGCTACATGCGGGAAGCAAAGTATTTGGTGATGGATATATTATGGGTATGACTGCTGAATACGTAGCTGAGAAATACAATATTACAAAAGAAGAACAAGATAAGGCTGCACTTGATTCGCACAATAATGCGGAAAATGCAACACAATCTGGAAGATTTAAAGATGAGATTATTCCAATCGAAGTCAAAACAAGGAAAAAGACTTATACATTTGATAAGGATGAACATTTTCGACCAGGCTTGACGATGGAAGATTTAAGTGCCTTGAGACCAGTTTTCAAAGAAGGAGGCAGTGTCACTGCCGGAAATTCTTCTGGTATTAATGATGGTGCTTGTATCACTTTAGTGATGAAACGAGCTAAAGCTGAAGAATTAGGATTAGACCCTCTTGTGAAGATTGTGACCATTAGCAAAATTGGTAATGATCCGAAATTCATGGGGATGGGCCCGAGGTATAGTACTCCATTGGCACTTGAGCAAGCCAACATGAAATATGAAGATTTAGGACTCGTTGAATGTAATGAGGCGTTTGCAGCGCAGTATGTTGCTGTGGGAAAGGAATTAGGATGGGATTTTGAAAAGACTAACGTGAATGGCTCGGGAATTGGTCTTGGACATCCAGTAGGATGTACTGGAGCTAGAATTATTGTGACACTCATTCATGAAATGAAGAAGCGGGATGTGTCCTATGGGCTTGCAACTCTATGCGGTGGCGGTGGAGTCTCTGAGGCAACTATTATAGAGAATCTCTAAATCTTTTCAGATTTATACTACATTTATTAATATTTTTTTCTTATCTTTTTCTTAATATTTTTAAGATTTAAATAATAATTTTTCATTTTTGATATTCTTTAAAAATATAAAAAAATAAATAAATTTAGATTATGTTCTTAAATCTGTATGATTTTGTATTTTTTCCCTAATATTTCTCAATTTTTCACCATGCAAGCTATAAGATTTTAAAAAGAGAATCGCAATCATAAACGCGATTGCTGGAAATATAAACATCAATGATTTTAATCCAAAAATAACCAATCCTAGATCATCAGGTACTGGAATAAATTCTTGTTCCCATCCCATAGTCCCAAACATTATCCATATCGTAAGAATCTGAAGTACTATACCTAATCTTTGAATTAACAAAAGAATACCATAGAAACTAGCTCCTCTTCTGACTCCATATTTAAGAGAATCTTCATCAATTATATCAGAATGTATAAGATCTATGTAAAACATTGTCCCACCTAATGGAAAGCCTACTAGTGCTGTAGTAATAAAAAAAACTATCTTAAATTCCTCACCAGTTATTAGAAAATAAGGAAATAATATAGCAATTCCTACAGTTAAACTTAATAATAGACCGTTTCTACTGCCAATTTTTGATCCTATATATCTATGAATTGGCATAGAAATCGCAGCTACAATAAAAGCTGACATTAAACTTAGACTTACAAACAGAGTTCCCTTTGGAATGTTAAGAACGTATTCTGCATATATTGGTATAACCATTGGAATTATAGAAAAAGTATACCAAATCATCGTATTGGCAATTACAAATTTTAGAAACGTTTTATTCTTTAATGTTTTCTTAAATGAATCAAATAAAGAAGGCCTTTTCGCAAAATCTTCTGAAGTTTCTTTTTTTTCTTTGATACCCCAAATGATAAAGGGTATAGCTGTTAAAATTATAATTATAGCTATAATTATTCCGGTAGTTAAATATTCATTCTTAACTTGAGGGATTGCTAAATCGCTTTTTGGTACTAGATCTGATATTATTATTCCAGGTATTATTGAACTTAAAATTAGAGCGATTACAAACATTATATTTCTATATATTTGAGTCGCACCACGTTCTTTCTCATTAGGGAACTGATCCGGAAATAGAGCATTCATATTAACATTAAACATACTATAAAATAATTCAAAAAGTATGATAACTATAAGGAAATATAGAAATTTAGTGATTGATGTGTCAAATGGATTATAAAACAATAAAATCATTATTATTGATAAAGGAAGAACAGAAATGATAATATAAAATCTCCTTTTTCCCAATTTTTTTTTATAGGTTGTCCTTTCTGATAAAGCCCCAAGCAATGGATCATTTATCGAATTCCATATCGCCCATATGATATAGCCTGTAGCTAATAATGCGAATGGTAATCTTATAACAGTGAAATAAAATGTAAAAATTAAAAATTGAAAGATTTGATATGTTAACTGATCAGGAACAGCTGATATTCCAAATAAAAATCTTCTCTTTCTCCCAGTTGATTCTTTACTCATCTTCTTAGATTTAAATTTTTTAATATTTAATTTTCTAATAAATAATTAATATCTATTAAATGAAATTCTATATAAATATTGTGATATTTATCACTACAATGTATTACTTTTTTTAAATAGAAAAAATTAAAATTAAGAATTCGGATCTAAAATGTTATTCTAATTGATTCTGAGATATTTTGAATTGTAATCTTATAGTCGAACCTGATATTTTACTTTCTTCTGGAATTATTTTATAGCTAAACTCTTTATTCATAACATACTCCAAAAATGTCTTAAAATATAAAGAGAATCCTTTACTGAGGGAATGAATTCCATATACAAGAATCTTGTCTTTCTTAATCTTTCGATAACTTATTTGATTAAACCAGTTTGCTTCATTTGGACCAATTCCATTTATTAAAGCAGTAAGCATTGAATCAAGATCTTGTCTTGCTTCGATATCAATTAAATGAATATTAAATTCATTTATCCAAATTTCAGCTATATTTTTTGCCAAATTAATTATTTGTTCATCATTTGCAAAATTAAATAAACCTCGTAGAAAATTGTCCCCTACTATGATAGAATTAGATTTTATAAGAATATTTTTAATATTAACCCATTTTTTAAATGAATCTCTTAAAAGCAAACTCTGAGATATGTTATTTTTATTAGAAATATCGTTTAATGTTTGATAAGTTTCTTCATCAAGACGCAGACTTATTATATGCTTTTTCTTATTAGGGTTTTTTTGATTACTCGTCATTTTTCCTCAAAAAAGAATTGCTTAAATAATGTAATACATTTTAATACAAAGTATTTAATATATATTGTTTATCTTTGAATAAATAATTAAGTATAATTAAGATTTGGCAAAAAATGAATTTATATAGCAAAGAGCATGATCTCAATGAGTGAAAAAATGAATGTTTTATTCATCATGTCTGATCAGCATAGAGCTGATCATATGGGTTGTGCTGGAAACAAAATTGTAAAAACACCAAATTTGGATCGTTTAGCTAATGAAGGTGTTAGATTTACAAATGCATATTGCTCTAATCCAATGTGTATGCCTAATAGGGCTACTCTTTTGACGGGATATTATCCCAATGTTCATGGAGTTAGAAGTAATGGAATGATATTACCTGAAGATTCTCCAATGATCACTGAAACTCTTGTTAAAAGAGGATGGTATACAGTAGGGATAGGAAAATTTCATCATCAATTTGATATGCCCTCATATAAAGGGAATTATAAAACTGCAGAAAGTTTTTATGATTGGGTTTTTCCTAATGATGAGGAATTTACTCCTACAAGGGAAAACTTTCCAATTCCATATTATAATTATCAAGAAGTTGAGATGGTTTTAGGACATGGAACAGCTTTGGCGGGTCATTATATGGACTGGTTGGAAGAGAAATCATCAACACATTATAAATCAATGAAAAAACGATGGAAAGACCCAGATGCACTTTTCGGTCCTTTTGTTGACAGTGATTTAACAGTGGATCTATACCCTAATGCATATATAGTAGAAAAGACAATAAATTTTCTTGAAAGGCATGCAAAAGGTGAATGTGGAGATAAGCCATTTTATTTACACTGTTCTTTCCCAGATCCCCATCATCCTCTTCATCCACCTGGAAGATATAAAAATATGTACAAACCTGAAGATATTAAACTTCCTGAAAATTTTGATGATCTCGAAAATCTCTCTAATCATCCTTTTCTGAAAGATAATATCAATGTTATGCCTAATGCGATGTTAAGAGAAACAAATGAAAAGGAACTTCGAAAATTTATCGCTTATACATATGGAATTATCACATTACTCGACGATAGTATTGGTCAAGTTTTATCTGCGATAGAAAAATTAGGGTACTCTGAAAATACAATTGTGGTCTATACAAGCGATCATGGTGATTTTATGGGAGAACACGGAATGCTTTTTAAGGGGCCGGCTCCATTTAATGGAGTTCTTCAAGTTCCTATGATATGGAAGGTCCCTAAAATCACTAAATCGTCAATCACCGACTCATTAATCAGTTCTGTCGATTATCCAAAGACAATTTTAAGTTTATTGGGAATTCCTGACAGAAAGCATCCCCCTGAGATGCAGGGCTATGATATGACTCCTATTTTGAAGGATTCTAATAAAAAAATAAGAGACTGCTGTTTAATCGAACAAGATGAGGAGATAGGACCTAAAGGCCCTCTCTATTGTAGATTAAGACATTTAATAACTGAGAGTCATAAATTAACTGTTTATGAAGGAATAAAAGGATATGGAGATATTTACGATAGAAAAAATGATCCCCATGAATTACATAATTTATGGTATGATGAAAATTTTGAAAAAAAGAGATTTGAATTATTAGAGAGATTAACTCAAGAATTACTCTGCACTCAAACTAGAAATCCAAAAAGAATTGCTCCAGATTAGTTAAACTTCATCTCTTGATAAAATAATATAAACTGAAATAATAACCAAAATACTTGTAAAGCAAAATTTATTTAAAAATTATATACTTTTTTTTTCGCATAAATAAGATCCTCTGAAAATTTCTAAATCTAAATTGGAGGATATTAGTTCATCCTTCTTTTTAGGAATAGAATGAAGATCTTATTGGTAATCCAATGAAAAATAACAAAAAAGTTAAATTCTTTATAATAATTCTAAAAAGTAATTATAAAATAATTGATAATTCAAAATAAAGAGAGAATTATGACACTTCTATTAAATCCAAAAAAACACGACCGATATTACCCAGATGCAAGATCACAAGATATTATGCTTAAAACCATAGAATTTTTCGAACAGAAAGGTAAAATGAAGCTTAAGGAAGATTATCATAATAGAGAATGGTATTCTGATTTTATTGAGTTCCAGAAAGAACAAAATCTTTTTGCTAATTTATTAACTCCTTCTCAATATGGAGAAGATGAAAATTATCGTTGGGACACCTGGAGAATTTGCGAATTCAATGAAATTCTTGCATTTTATGGGTTAAATTATTGGTATACATGGCAAGTATCAATTTTAGGCTTAGGTCCTATTTGGATGAGTAAAAATGAGAAGGCAAAAGAAAAAGCAGCTAAATTATTGCAGGATGGGGCTATATTTGCTTTTGGCTTATCTGAGCAAGCTCATGGAGCCGATATTTATGGAACTGAGATGTCCTTAACTCCTCAAGAGGATGGCACCTATAGAGCAAATGGAGAAAAATATTATATTGGGAACGGAAACGAAGCAGAGATGGTTTCAAATTTCGGGAAGTTTGCTGATAAAGATGGAAATATTCCTCCATATGACATGAAAAATAAGGACCAATATGTGTTCTTTGTTGCCAATTATAAAAATAAAAATTATGACCTTATAAAAAACGTTTGCGATAGTCAAAATTATGTAGCAAACTTTGCACTTCATGATTATCCTATTAATGAAGAGGACATCCTTTCTAAAGGTGAGGAAGCTTGGAATGCCTCACTCAATACTGTAAATGTAGGAAAATATAATCTTGGTTGGGCATCTATAGGGATTTGTACACACGCATTTTATGAAGCAATCCATCATGCTGCTCATAGAAGCCTCTATAAAATGTATGTGACTGATTTTCAACATGTCAAACAGAACTTCGTGGATGCTTACACCCGTCTGGTTGCAATGAAATTATTTGGCTTAAGAACAGCCGATTATATGAGAGTAGCATCTGATGATGATCGCCGATATTTACTATATGCACCCGTAATGAAGATGAAAACAACAACCCAAGGAGAAGAAGTTATTAATCTTTTATGGGATGTGATTGCTGCGAAAGGGTTTGAGAAAGATATGTATTTTGAGAATGCGGCAATTGATATCCGTGCTTTACCAAAGCTTGAGGGCACAGTTCATGTAAATATAGCATTAATCTTGAAATTTATGTTAAATTTCTTCATGAATCATAAGGATTATGAATATGTACCTCGCCAAGATCAGGTGAAAGATGATACTTATCTTTTTAACCAAGGTCCTACTCGTGGATTAGGAAAAATCCAGCTTCATGATTGGAAACCAGCATTTAAAGAATATAATTTACCAAATGTTAAAATATTCTTAGAACAAATAAAATCGTTTAATTTAATGGGCGTCAAAGCCACCCCCAGCAAGGAACAACAAAAGGATATGGATTTCATGCTTTCTGGTATTGGAGAAATCTTTGCTCTTATTGTTTATGCCCATCTAATTATTGAAAATGCAAAAATTTACAAGATTGATGATGCTACATTAGACCAAATATTTGATTTTCTGGTAAGAGATTTTTCTAAATATGCATTGAATTTATATAATAAGACTAGTACGACCCCTGAACAAATGGAATGGTGCTTAAAGATGATTAAGAAACCTAATGTCGACCCAGAAAGATTTGGCAAAGTGTGGGATATTATTTATTCTTTAAAAGATGCGTATGAGATGAATAAATAAAGGCAAAAATTTCCTAATTTTATTTACTAAAAATAATTTACATCTCTTTTTTATTTCTCTAATTTTAAAAAATATATGAAAGAAATCATATTAAAAGAAGAAAAATGGGGAGAAAACGAACATCATTTTCTAAAAGCAGTTATAAAGAAAAATGGAGATTTAGTATTTGAGGGTATATATTTGGGAGATTCTGTTAAAAAAAGATTCGGTGATTTTGATTTTGAATATTGGTATACTATAGGAGCAGAATTCGTTTATGAGATACTTTTGAACCTTTTGAGAGAAAAATTTCACCATATTTCACAGGTTTTGAAATGGTTAAAGGATAAGGATATTCCTTATAACACCACCAGTTTTTGATTATCAATTTAATAAATTTATCCCTTAGAAGTGCAATAAGGATATATAATGGGTTATATTTCAATAAAAAATAAAAATTAAATAGAAAATATTTAAATCTTATAAATTGGATAAAACTTGTTTTTCAAATAAGTTATGAAATATTCTGGATCTAAGCCTTTTCCAGTAATCTTTTCAATTAAATCTCGCGGTTGATAAATAGCCCCGTATTGGTGGACATTTTCTCTTAAATAATTTAGAAGATTTGAAAAATTCCCTTGAGAAAATTCATCTAATAAATTAGGAATACTATTTAAAGCATCATCATAAATCTGAGCACCATAAAGATTACCGAGAGTGTAAGTAGGAAAGTATCCGAAAGCTCCTCCAGACCAGTGAACATCTTGCAAGATTCCCTCTGCATCATTTGGTGGAACAATACTAAGTAATGATTCCATTTTTTCATTCCATATCTGAGGTAATTCATTAATATCGATTTTATCTTCAAAAATCATTCTCTCAATTTCAAAACGTAAAATAATATGCAAGGAATAAGTAATTTCATCAGCCTCAACCCTAATGAGAGATCTCTCAACGGTATTAATTGATCTATAAAATTCTTCCATTGGATATTCTTTTAGATTTTCAGGGAAAAATTTCTGCAATTTAGGATACCAATAATTCCAAAACTCTTTACTTCTACCAAGAAAATTTTCATATAATCGCGATTGAGATTCATGAAATCCTAATGAACATCCATCAGCGAGATTGGTAGCGTGAATTTCTTCCATTAATCCCATCTGATAGAGAGCATGACCGCACTCGTGAATTGTTCCAAATAAGCAACCAGGGAGGAAATTTTCCATGATTCGAGTTGTAATTCTCACATCTTCACTAGCAATAGATGTGGTGAAGGGATGTACAGATTTGTCTTGGCGTCCGATATTAAAATCGAACCCCAATTTCTCAATTATTTCATTTGAAAATTCCCATTGCTTTTCTGGATCATAGTATTTTTTTAATACCGTTTGAGTAGGTTTATCATTCGAAGAATCTAATTTTCTCACTATTGTCTGTAATTTAGGTGCCAGTTCGTTAAATGTTGAAGAAACCCATTTTGAAGTTGCACCTGGCTCAAAATCATCTAATAAAGTATCATAACGACAATCTCCAATATTAATAAGATCTGCATATTTTTTTTGAAGTTCTATCATTTTTTCCAAATATGGAAGGAATATAGAAAATTCACTTTTTTCCCGTGCTTTCTCCCAAGCTTTATGCCCTAATGTAGCGGTTTTGGCAATTTCAACAACTAATTCAGTGGGAATTTTTATAGCTTTTTCATATTGTCTTTTTGCTTCTCTGAGAATCGCTGAATCAATTAAATCTAAATCATCTATTTTTTCAGCATTCGAAATTAAATCTTTTGTTTTTTTAGATATGAGTTTTTTATGCGATATTTCCCCTAATAATGAAATTAATTCAGAACGCCCCTGATTTGATCCATCTGGCATATACACTTGAAGATCCCAATTAAGAAGATTGCTAATATATTTCAATCTGGTAAGAGAAGAAAAATGTTCTCTAAGTTCTTTTATTTTAGACATATTAATACATCAAAAAAATTATTAAAATAAATAAGATTTTTGTATCAATAAATTTATAGAAAGATTTTACTTTTCCGATTTTTTATTTTTTCTCTTGTTAGATGTTCTATTTGTAAAACAGTATCAAATAAAAAATTCAGATCATTTATTTTTAAAACATCTTCGGGACAATTTAAAACGCAGCTTAGGCATCTAATGCATTTTTCTTCGTCTACTAAACCTTTTTTTATATCAATAGCATTAGTTGGACATAATTCCTCGCATAAAGAGCAAAAACTACATTTCTTTACAATTTTGGGGGGGTTCACGAATCTTTTAGGATTATTTTCGATTCTTTTTAAGATTTTATCTGAATATTTATGTGAATTAAAAGAGATTGGTTTTGATTTCTTTTTTTGAAATTTTTTGAATATTTTTTGGACAAAGATGCTTGCGATTTTAAAATCCTCTTTATCTGGTCTGTTTTCTAATATTTTCCAACCACCTAAATTATAACTATGGCTTGCTACAAATTCAGCAGAAGCAATTACTTTAAAATTCTGGTCACTTAGTATCTTATTTGCTTCAAAATGTACAACTCCTGGATTAATCCCTCCATAAGTAAAAAACATAGCACATTCTCTTCCATTTCCATCTATATTTTTCAGCCACTGTCTAATAACTTTAGGAACGTTCCATCCATATACAGGAAATCCGAAAATAAATTTTTCATATTTAGTTAAATTAAGAGTTTTTTCCCGATTAGAAAAAGGAGTAATATCAATTAAATCGATATTTATTGGTTTGTGTATTCTTTCTAATTCTTTTTTGATTTTTAACGCTATGATCTTCGTATTATTTGTTGCTGAAAAAAAGATTAAACAAATTTTCACTTGATCAAACCTTTATTTGCCTACTTCTTGCTTAATAAAGAAATCAACAGCAGTTTTTAAATCTTTAATCGTGAGATCTCTCTTTAGGGAGGATTTCATCTCTTCTATATATTTAGAACACAATTTTAAACTCAATTGGCTACCTCGACTTTTTATCATCTCTTGTAATAATTTCGGAATATCGTCAACTTCATTAATATTTTTATAGTTATCTTCAGGATAAGACTTCTCAACTATTTTTTCTTCCTCAATTTGAAACTCTTTATACTTGTCTAAATCTATTTTCACATCATCAGGTTCTAAAGAATCAGTAAAAAATACATCGTCTATCAATCCCTCATTCTTGAAATCCTTTTCTTCTTTTGAGCCTTTATGGTTTTTAGGAAGTTCTTTGACCTTTATTTGCTTAGTAAATTCTATCTTCTTAGGAGGAGCAAATTTCTTTTTTCTCTCGATTTTACGTCTAATTTCTGCTTTTTCTCGTATTTTTTTTTCTATTTTATTTGCTTTATATTGAAATTCCTTAAGATAAGAAAAATGTTGATAAGAATTCGCAATATTAATTAATTCTTTATATTTTGATAATGATTTGCCTAAGTTTTTCTCTTCTTCAAATTTTACAGCTTCTTTGATTAAATCTTCAAAATTTTCCGGTAATTTTTTCTTAATATTAAACGTATCACTAATTCTTGATATCAGTTTCTGTTTGATTTCTGGATCTTTTAATGATAGTTTTTCAATATTATCAATTTCTAATTCATTTTCCAATTTTTTAATTTCTTCATCACTAACTAAATCAACTTTATTAGCTATCACAAGAAATTTTGATAATTGGCTCTCCTTTCTTTTAAGTGTCAAAAAATAATCGAGAACTTTCAGATTATAGTTTGAAATATCGAAAATAAAAATAACTAAATCAGAACCACTAATGAATTTGGACCATAATAATGAAAAATTATCTTTCAATTGGAAATCCCATACTTCAAATTTTAAAGCATATAGGTTTAAGAGAGAGGATTTCGCAAAATTCATTATCTCTCGTTCCTTTTCCCTATTTGTTAAGAGTTCATATAAAGTAGTCTTTCCGGCATTGGTTGGTCCTATTAAAGTGATTTTTGAATGTAATTCGGTTTGAAGACTGTATAAATAATCGATATATTCTTCCCGTTTAGAATCCGATTTTTTTAGTTCTTCAATACTAGGAAATAAATCTTTAAATTTTTTAATTGCTTTCTCGAGAATCTCTTCCATATACTTTATAGAATCGACAAGATCTGCGATCATTAAAAAATAAATATCCCCATATCCTCCATGGAAAACTTGGAGTTCGGAAAAAGAACGGTTTAGAATTTTTCCAGATGTCGGAGAATTAATCTGAACTTCCAAAGCCTCAATGACATTCTTTAAATCATCCTCTCTTAATGCCATTGCAAAAGTATGGGTGAAAAAACGTTCTCCCCGATAAAGGATATGAATTTGTCGAAGCATATTTATAATAATATTCTCTTCAATATTACTTAAATTTATTATAAATATAATGATTTTAATAATTTTTTGTATATTTCTAAAAAGTAGATGATTAAATTCATTAGTTAATGTTTAAGTACCTATTCTAATCAAGATAATTCAAATAGGAAGAACTATAGAATATTTAATATGGAGCAATAAGAAAAATAAAAATTAAGAATAAAAATTATTTCATTTGAAAAATATATAATATTAATTACTTAAAATTTTTAAGTTTCCTAATGCCGTTAGAAGAAAAACATATCTTAACATTCATTGATAATCCTGTAAATGAACGATTTAATTCAGAATTGCTCGATTTATTAATAAATAGAATCAATGATCTTTGCTTTAAAGAATGCCAAGTTGACAGAATTGCGTGCACGCTTACTCCTATGTGCAGTAGACGATTCCTTTTAAAACTCAAGATAAAAAACGGATTAGGAATGGAAGATTTACCAAAGTTTTGTTATAGTGTCCATAAAGGCATTGTAGAACGGGATTTTAGAGGAAAAACAGTAGTATATAAACCATCGGACAGCTATTTATATCTTATAGACTTTCTTGACATATTTTTTCACGGAGATTATCGAAAATTAAATAAATTTATTTCCTTTAAAAATTGGGATGAAGCATTTCGAATGTTTGATGAAAGAATTAAAAATGGAGAGAAATTTCGTTATCACAAAACCGATAACTATCTAATATTTAAATTTGAAGATCGCTTACATGTAGTATTTTTAGAAGAAGGATATGCCCTCACAAATGCAAACAGAGAAAATATTTCCGATTTAGAGTTGATAAAAGGAATTTTGGAATTGTATTCTAAGATATCATTTCCAGATTTCAATATAAATTTAGTTTCAAATGAATATGTTGAGACTAAATTAAAAATTCCTTTCGACATCATCTCAAATGTCACTGAGGAGATCTCTCAGGTAGGAAATGAACATAAAGAGAGCCCCGATTACTATTTCTGGAATACTTTTCCAGAGGACTTATTTAGATTATCAGAATTCTGTGAAAAAATCAATTTAGATATGAATAGAATGAAAGATTTAGTATTAATAATGCAGATAGATACGGAAACCAAAAATTATAGCGATGATAGTAAACTAAATATTCCCTTAAGATATCGAGATTTACAAAAAATTATTGATTTCATAGATTTTATTTATAATAAATTTTATGTGATTTGGGTGTAAAAAAGAAGAGGAAAAAAGAAAAATGACAGAAGAGAAAGCTCAAGATAAAGAAATAGAAATTATAAAAGATTTAGTAAATGAAGGACGATTGGATCAAGCCGTAGCTGAAATAAAAAACTATTTTGAAGGAACTAATGAAGAGAATTATTTAGATCGCATGGAAAATGTTTTAGAAACATTACTTACACTTCATGGAGGAAAAACTGTTCTCCGTTTCTTAATTGAACATAATGTAATTGATATCCCCACTTTACTTCATAATTTATCAAAAAGAGATTCTGTATTAAGATATTCATTTTTATTGTTGCTAAAACCTATGTGTGAAAATGAATCTGATTTATTTCTTCCTTATATTGAACAACTCCTGAATTCTGAAGATCCTAACGTAAAAGAAGCGATTTTACAAATACTTATTTTCATAAGTGGTGGAGAAAAAAACATAACTGATGAATCCAAAATTAAAGTGATTGCTTCTAAATTATCAAATGAAAAAGATTTTGTGGAAGAAAAAGCAATACAAACTTTAAGAATCATGGGGAAAGAAAATCCTTCTATAATCAACAAAATCTTGAAAGATTATATCAAGGAATTTCCAGATGATGAGGAACTGAAAAAAAATATCGAAAACATATTAAAATCGATTGTATCAATAGAAAAAATTGAAGAAATTACAAAAGAAGAGAAAGAAAAACCAGGAGAAGAAATTGAAGGAGAGATAGAAGGTGATGAGAAAGAAATAGCAGATAAGGAATTAGAACTTAAGAAAAAAGATATTGAACTCAAAAAGAAAAAATTAGAATTAGAAGAAAAGGAGAAAGAATTGGAAGAAAAAGAAATAGAAGAAAAAGAGAAAGCGCTAAAGAAAAAAGAAGAATTACTAGAGAAAGAGAAAGAATTATCAGAAGTAGAATTAGAACTCAAAAAAAAAGAAGTTGAGGAGAGGGAACATAAGATAAAAGAGGAAGAAGCAAAGAGAATAGAAAATAAAATCCGAGATATGGATGAAGAAGACGGGGATTAAATAAAGATAATGCACTTTAATTAGATTAAATAGGTTTTTCTTTTAATCTATTTCTAATTTTCTTGACTTCTGCTATCATTATACTTTCGGGTTCAAGACTCTTTACTAAATTATCTGCAAATTTATATGCTTCTTCAATAAAACCAAGATCTTCTAATAGCTCTATAATTTGTATCTTATAATCAACACTTTCAAATCTTTCGAAATAAATTACTAATATTTCTTTAATTAAATTAAAAATTGAAACAGATTCAGGAATATTATGAAATTTCTTAACTTTTTTAACAAGCTGTTTAAAGCTATTCATAATATTATACGATTCCGAAAGATCGTACTTTTCTATACTATTTAGTATTTCATTAACTGAACTCTCCATTTTATCGAGTCTTCCGATTTTTATACTCACTTGTAATGTATCAATTAAAGCTAATTCGTAGAGAAATTTGCTCTCTATCATAGGAATGACCTTTTCGTATATCCAATCAAGTAATTTCGGTTGATTATACTTTTTAATAACATCGATCAGAAATCTTATAACTGAATAAAATAATTTGGCATTTTCTGTCTTAGTTGAGGTTAAAAATGAGACTAATGCATATTTTACTCTTCCTATAGCATCATCAAAATTTTCTGGACCTTCAGCAAATTTATAAAAAGCAGATTCCAAAATAGTTTGTATCTTATCTTTATTAGAAAAATCATAGAGAAAATATTTTGACCATTTTGGTTCGAATTCATCGGATTTTTTCTCTTTTAAGGTTGTTTTTTGTCCAGGTTTGGAAATTTTTTTTATACGGTCCTCTTTCTTTACATTATTCGAATATTTCTCGGCATCTTCTTTAGATATAAATTTTAAAATAATCTTGTCTTTTTTCTGTGGGACAATAAACTTGAAAAATACCTCCTCATCTGGATTAAATAATTCTTCTCTTAATTCTTTTGGAAATGTAATCCCAGTTTTATTTTTTTTTATAACAGTTTCATAATAATTATCAGTTTCAGTTTGCTTTTCTTCTTCCATAAATTTAAAATAGAAAATCAAGTTTTTATTACTTTGCTTAATTTATAAGAAAAGGTTTTGTAAAATAAGTGTGATATTAGCAATTGAGATATTTGATATACAAGAAATAAAATTTATGCCTACCCTGTCAAATTTACTAATTCAGCGCCACGTACATCGAAATTCTTATCAATAAAGATAAGAACAGCGTGACCTGCGTGATTATATACAATGGGAACTGGAAAATCTTCCGAATTTTCTATGAAAGATCTCTTCACATATACATGTAATACTTTTTTACAAACACGACAATAAACTGAAATCTTTTTTACAAGATCTAATTCGTTTAAATTGTCCAGTATATTCTCTATAGTATTGTTAAAATCTCTAAAAATATTTGATGATACGTTTTCAAAAGAGAGAATTACATCGATATCATAAATCTCTTTAAATTTTTTATCCACATATTCTAAAAGTGCTTCCATTAGCTGAAATTGTACATCTGTTTTTGCTCCTATAGAATATATAAGATAATCTTTTTTAATATGAGCAATTTTACTATTTCCCTTGAAAATATGAAAGAAAACATCCTCAGCAGCGTTTTCCTTTACAATATTTAAATCAAGAATGTAACTTTTAAAAGATCTAAAGGGTTTCCATTCTACCAAAGACAACTCATCAGTACTTATATTTATAAAGTTGAGTTTTTCCTTAATATTATCAAAATTTGTCTTAAGCATTGATATAAGATAATAATACTTTAAATTATAACACTTTTAGATTTATGTGTTAATTTCTCATTCTACTTTTAGGTATGTTAACCATTTAAGGACTCTTAGGTTTATAAATAAATTTTATTATTTATATTTTTATTTGAAAATAATTAATAATAAGCGATTTATATTGGATTAATTATTAAATTAATTTAAAAATCTTATATTTTAATTGAAGAGAAATCTTAAATTCTATATTAAAGTGGGGAATTTTGGATAAGAAAAACATAAAAAAGGAAGTCAATACATTTCTTGGAACACATAGAAATAAAAAATTTGAAAATCTCAAATTCTCAATCATATTAGTTCAGCCTGAGAATATGGGAAACATTGGATCCATTGCTAGAATTATGAAAAATTTTGAGTTTGATGACCTCATCATATTCAATCCTATTGAAACGATTGATAATATTTTAAGTTATGAAGCTCAAGGATATGCGATGCATGGAAAAGATATCCTTCTCAATGCGAATATAATTGAGATTGACAATCAAAACAAACATATCGAATTGTTAAGGAATTATTTGAACAATTTTGATCTCGTAATAGGAACTACCGCAAAAGGGAAAAGATATACAAACCTTAACAGGTTAGCGATATTTTTAGATGATTTTTCGCTTCCTATTTCAGAGAAACCTCTTAAAATCGCAATATTATTTGGAAAGGAATCAAGAGGATTAACAAATCAAGAAGCAGAGATTTCGGATATATTATTAAGAATTCCTGCGAGCGATTCTTATTCGACCTTAAATCTTTCTCATGCGTGCGGAATTATTTTATATGAATTCTATAAAAAACTCCATGTAATTACTATGGGCAGAGGAGAAAACCCTATACTTTTAGCAGAAAGAAGTGATAGGAAAATTCTCTATAACTACATTAAAAAACTAATAAAGAAATTGAAAATACGTAATTATCGAAAAAAAAATGCGCTTTATGCCTTTAAGAATGTATTTGAAAGAGCATTGATGTCGAAAAAAGAACTGAGTATGATCCTTGGATTTTTTTCAAAAACTTATACTCTCCTTAAAGATAAAAATTTATTTGATGAGTAAATAGAAAGATATTGAATATTATTTTTTAATTTCTTTTAATTATCCTTTAAATATTTGCTATCCTATTTTTTTTTTTGGTTAAAATCATTAGAGAGCAAAAATTTTTATACCTATGTTATAATTATTTTCATAGGTAGATTAAGGGTTTTCATTATATCAGAGGAACTTAAAAATTTTAATTTAAATAGACTTAGGTGAAATTTATATGAATAAAAATGAGAAATTTCAAATGAATGAATTTATTAAACCAGCATCAACAGCTTTATATTCACTTATCCCCATACTCATTGGGATAAGTTTTATATTTTATTCACTTTCTCAATATCCAGATTATTCAATGATTGAATTCTATGTATCTCAATTAGGAACTGGTCCAAAACCTAGTGCTCAATTTTTTAATGTAGGTGTTATCATAATCGGTGCTGCATCTGTTCATTTTTTTATACATCTCGGAAAATTGTTAAAAGCGAACGGAATTGATGAGATCATACGAAAAATAGCTGTAAGAATCTCAATTTTCGGCGGAATTTCTCTTTCATTAATTGGATGTTTTCCAATGTTTGGAACCCTTCTAATAATGCATAATATCGTCTCCTCATCATTCTTTTTGAGTGGGATGATTTATTTTATCCTGTTTAGTTATCTTATGATTAAAAGTCAAAATTTCTCTAAATATCAATCAATTCTTGGGTTTCTTGTAGCTGGTGTATTTGGTACTTATTTATTCACGGGTCACCCCGCAATTGAATGGAGCGTAGTATTTTCTGCTTTTGCTTGGGTTATACTAAATGCAGGCTGGTTAGCTTTCAAAAATCTGAAGATTTTTTTAATAACTAAAATATAAAACATGCTTTTATTCTTAATTCTATAATAAGAAATAAAAATTGAGAAAGAGAGTTTAAATAAAATATTTTTCTTGTAGATTTACATATTGTGTATAGTTTATGAGTTGATTTTCTACGAGATTCTCTATAAGCTCATAAAATTGTCGAAATAATTCTTCTGGAAATAAGTTCATTTCGAAAATGATTTCTCCTACAATCTCTTCACTAAGTATTTGAGGATTAATTGCCTGATGATATAGCATAAAATTCATCATCGCGTCCTCCACTTTTGTTTTAATCACTTTTTTTAGGAGATTAAATTTTATGTCTTTTTTTGGATTGAGAAAATAAGGATAATTCATATCGTCTAAAATCTTTACATAATTTAATGTTGAGATAATTTCATTTACGCAGTAATCAAGTGAACTTTCTTTCATTCCAAATATTTCGCAGAAGTCTTTTTTAGATTGATGAGCAGGAAAAGCCATTGGATGTCGAGAGTTAATATAATAGGCAGCAATGAAATATTTGAATAAATTCTGTGGAAATTTTCCTCTCTTTCTGACATATTTATAGATAATAGAAACTGTATCTACTACTAATTCTTGATTTATGTCAAACTGGCGCAAGAATTCTTCCCCCTGTTTTATTAAATCAATAGTGACCCGATCTTTCGTATTAAATACTTCTTGAGTATAGGGTATTAGTTCAAGCATTTTACACACACACTCTTTTTTTTGAATTTTTTTCGAGATTTTTTTTGTTGTAATTTCTCGATATTATTCTAATAATACACATATAACACTAATTATATTTAAATGTGATGCAAGAAGATGCAAAATGATGCATTTTTCGTAAAATTTAAATACTTATACTTTTAACTTTTTAATAGACGAGTAAAAATTTTGAATAGTTAAAAATGGGGTCTTCAAGCGATAAAGTTCGGATCACTGTAAATCTTGATATAATTGATTATAAGATAATTGAGACCCTAAATGGAGTAATCGCCAATAGTGATGCCGGTGTTATACACCAAATGATTCGAGAATGGATTAACCAAAATTCAGATCGAATGATGAACACTTGGGACATAGATCTAGGCGCTCTAAGAAGGGAAGTTATAGCTGAGACAAAAGGAGTTTCCATAAAGAAAGAGTTAGAAGAGATAGAGCAACAAATTATGGAAGAACTACCTAAAATTTTCGATTCTATTGAAGAAATAAGTGCTAAAGAAGCGGCTGAATTCTTGGAAGTTAATCCTAAAACTCTAAAGAAAATTATATTCGTCCATAACCAAGAATTAGAAGATAAAGGGTTAAAATTAAGTTATAAAGATGGCATTATCATCAATAGAAATTTAAAATTTGAATAAAATCTTAAGGGGTTGAGAAATTGAGTTCAAACTCAATTAAATCTAATAATCAAAATATGGAAAGTAGGTCGTATGCTGTAAGTCTGAATTCTGATAGATTTAATTATTCAAAGCTAATTATTCCCTTTTCAAAATTTATTACAAATCGAACTATTTATAGTGAATCAAATAATTTTCAAAACTCTCCTGATAAAAAGGATATTGATATAAAGACCATTTTAAAAGGAGAACTAAAATAGCTTATTTGTTATTAGTGTGAATAATTAAGTTCAGGGCATTTTTAGAACCAAAACCACATTTTAATATTTCAAACTATATTATATCGTTTTCTCAATTAAAATCTAATACCAAAATCAATGGAAATCAGAGAATGAAAGGTTTTAAGAAATTATAATATCTTGAAAAAATCCACAAAAGTAGATGATCTTGTAAAGCTGAACTCGGATGATTTATATTAAACACTATTCTAAAGAAATTCAATATATAGACTATTTATTTTAATTTAGACTCCACTAAATTAATTACTTTCCTAGCAAGCAACATAGCCTCTTCAGCTTCTTTGGGATCATCAAAAAAGCGAGATGGAATCCCTCCAGGTAATCCGTTTGGATAGCGAGTTGGTATATAATATTGGTCAAGTTTTTTAGTAACACTAATTTCTTTAAAATCTATATCAACCTCAATTGCCATTTTCGATAAATCTGCGATTGAGTGAGTATAAAAAACTTCCCGCGATTTTAATTCTTGATATAAAAACGCTTTTAAAGCTTTTTCAGCAGCCTGCTGAAAATGAAATAATGCAAGATAAAACTTTTTTAGTTTCCTTAAATCATTTGCATCGTTAAATTCATCTGATGCTTGGGTAAACCATCTTAAAGCTTCTTCTTTATGATTACGCTTCATAAATAACTTTACCTGTGTTGTTTATTTCGATTAGAAATGAATTACTAACTAAATTTCTATTAAACTCCTTTTCATTGTACACAAGGATATCAGAAGCTATGTCTCGATTAATATTTGTATAAATAAAATCCATCCATTCTTTTCCACTTTTATAAGAAGGCATAACGACAAGTAAATCTAGATCACTATAACTATCAATGGTTCCATTATTTAAAGATCCAAATAATATAATTTTAAGCGCTCCGAAATTGATTAATTGAGACTTTATCGATTCTAGAGCAGCTTCCAATCTTCTTTTGCGTTTTCTCCTTCGCTTAATAATTTCTTGTACTCTAGACACATTTTACACCCGAATCTTCTATATAGAAATATTATCAACTAAACCTAATAAATAAAATGTATAAATAAATTTAAGCAACAGTATAGAACTACAAAAAATGGGACTAAAATTAATTTACAAGGATGGAAAATTCTATCCTACTTAATAGAGAATTTCAAAGGGGCTTTCTATAATAGAGGTTAATCTAATGGAAAGTAAATATAAAAAAGAACAAATGATTTTTTTAAACTCATACGATAATTCTTTCAACTATAATTATTCTAAAATCTTTATTCCCTTTTCAAAATTTAAAAAATTTTATTCTGAAGAAACTAAATATTATTCAAAAGAAATCGAAAAAAATAAGAGAGAGAAAAAATCATATCAATATTAAAAAGAGAATTAATAGATTAGGAAATCTAGAAAATTGAGCAAAAAAAAGTTCCAAAAAGAATTTTTTATTAATGAGTTCCTAAGTGTGAAACTTGTTGATGATAAGATTGTCTTATATGTAGGAGACTCTCCATTTCGTCAATGCAAATACTTGCTCTTGATAAACCCCCCAAAATAATCCTAAATAAAAGGATATTAAATCCATAGATGAGGCGGAACAGCAGTTATCATCTGATTTGGAAGAAAGCTTAAAACCCATCGACTTAGCGATTTCTCCGGAAGAGAAATTTTGGGGACATTGCTCTAACCTACAAGCATGGGTAGAAAACGATTATGATACACGACTAATCAATAAGAATTTAGCTTTTCCATTATTACATGAATTAGCAAAGCGATCGAGTAAGATGAAGGAAATTCTCAGGCGCGAAATATCAAGAAGAATTCGAGAGGAAAATATACCAGTAGTAAGATTTTTAATTGTCAACGGCCTGGATGGATATTTATCTGAGGAAGAAATAATAGACGCAACCTTAATAACGGAAGAAGCGATAATTATAAGAGAATTAAGGGTTGAGCGTAATCTAGATCTTACACCATCCCTTCGTGAAGATGTGAGAAATAGTTTCTGCACGAAAAAAAACAGGGTAATAAAATTAAATCTGAAGAACTCGAATTTAAGTGAAATTCCAGAGAGTATTAAAAATTTAAATTCTTTAGAATTTTTAGATCTTAGTTGCAACCAAATATCCTCAGTACCTAAATGGTTATTAGAAATGCCAAAATTAAGAAGAGTCGTCTTAACCCAGAATCCGATTAATTTTAATGCCAAACAGCATAAAGGGAAAGAAACTATAATAATAATTTAAAAAGAACATTTAAACATCAAAACTCTATTGGTTTTTTAAACACAATTTAAAGATTCTATTAAAATATATGATCGAAAGTTTTTTTCTGGGAAAAATAGAAATCTCAAGGAGTTAGGGAAATTCTCTAAGATATATTTGTTGGTAAGATCCCCTTGAAATGATGATCAAATGTTCCCAGAAATTTGCATCCTAAACGATTATATAAAGCAATTATGGTACAATCAGTAAAAGATAATCGTTTATTCCCATATTTTTTAAAAAATTCCCATGCTTTTTTAAAATCCTCTTTAGTTACTTCAATTAGATTAATACGGGGACTTGAAAGGAGATATGAACCCATATCCTTTGCAAATTTAATATTTTTTAATCTAACTAAAGCTAAAGTGACAACTTCATCAAAAACAAAAGTAGATGTGTAAATTTCTCCAAACTCATTCTTTAAAAAGCGTTTCATCCATGATTGAGCTGGATTAAAGTTCTTATCATCATTATTTTTCAGAGCTATTAAAAAACCTGTATCAAGAAAAACTCCCATATTATGAATCCTCATCCATGTCATATAAATAATAATCCACATTTTCTGATAAATCTGAAATTCCCAATGAGAAGGTTTTTTCTAATCCTATCCAGGCGGGATCCTCTTCTAATGGAGGTAATTTCTCAGAAACTTTTAATCCCTCAGATGATGCCGCATTTTCAATTAATTTACCCACTAACTTTTTTTTAGAAATCTTTTCTCCCTTTAGTGTCAAATACGCAATTAATTTATCTAAAAGTTTTGCGTGTTCTTTATCAATTCGGATAGTGCTAATTTTAGTTCACCCAATAGGATAATTTTTATATAATCTGTATACTTTTACACAAGTATAAGAGTGAAATTAATATAAATAAATTTATGTTTCTTTTAATTCCACAAGTTTTACGAATTAAGAAACTTAATTATCCTTTTATTTATTATATGGGTAAGGAGAGAAATTTATAATTTTCAAAATGAATAATGAATATATCATTCAATTTTTTAAGTTAATTATAATCAGATTTAGCATATCCTCTTTTATTTTATATTTACCCTTGAGATCTGTTTTTTTCAATATCTGATCTATTTCTTGTTTGGTATAACCCGCTAATATCGATGCTTTCCACCCATCTCTTATAATTTTAGGGATGGTATATTTTAAGATATGAAATTTTAATTTTGCGATAAACCCGAGATTCCGTTTCCCATCTGTTATGCAAAAAACTCCATCTTGTTTTAAAACTCTATTTATTTCATTGAACGCCTTTTCAGGATGTATCCAATGATGGAGACTTGCATTTGAAAAAACAACATCAAAAGAATTATCCCCAAACATATCCATATTTTCTGCATTTCCTTTGATATATTTAACTCTATTATGAACCTTTTCTTCATTTTTATTCTTATTTGCAACTTGAATCATATCTTCTGATAAATCCAGCCCAGTTATTTTAAGAGTAGGATTCATTTGTGCCATCCATATGCCGAGCCATCCTGGACCAGAGCCAATTTCTAAAACCTCTGAATAATTTTTTACATTAAGATCTTCAAGAATAAATCGAATAAGCTTTCGATATTTCTGTTCTAATTTAATGATTATTGTACTGAAATCATTCATAGTTAAGCTATCATGATCTTCAAGAGCTTCCACTTCCACTTCTCTGGGAGGAGGAGATTTTGATATGAATTTCAAAATTTTCTCACTAAATTATAATTAAACATAGAATTATGAGATAATTAAGTTAACAATAAAACATAAAATTTGATAGTGAATAAAATGCACGATTTTTGAAGAGAATTTTCTTGAGAATTTTAAGATTTTAGAATGTATAAATATCGTTGTATAAATACCACGAAATAGCAAAAATGAGGTATCAATAGAATGAGGATAGAGGCGTTCTTCTCATTTCGAAAATTACGATTTTCTAAAAAGTGGAAAAAGTGAATTTTGGAATGAAAAATAGGTCTTTTTTTGTGGGTATTTTATATTAAGGTTTTGAATCATTCTAAAAAACACTAAAAATAATCTTCTGAAATCGTCAAATATGAGGATTTTAGATTTTTCTTTCTATTTTGGTATTCATAATTTTAGCATATAAGAAATATGAAAAAATGGCAAATAAATAAATGAATGGTTAATGAATTTTGGGAAAAATTTAAATTCTCAGTCCTGTCAAGATACTAATATTTTAATCAAGAGAGAAGATTATAAAATAAATGGATATAAGCAAGCAACGTAAGAAAAGCCCCAATATTTGATTATTTCTTAAATTTATAAAAAAATATAAAATGATATTAAGGGAAAAAAAAGATAATTCTGTTAGATTTAAATTAGTACAAAGTTTAATACAATATGAACGGTTATAACAATGTATAATCCACTTATAAGACTTACATGTAGCATCCTATTAAAATGAGGGGGTAGTTTTTTATTTTTCGATTTAAAGGGAAAATATCTAAACAAATACCCTGTACCAACAATGAGGGCTACAATAATGTAGAGAGCTAATCCCGCCCCTAAATCCGGATAAAATTGTAATGGGCGACTAAGCTGTCCAGCAAAATGGATGGACACGAATAAAAAAGAAGTAGTAAAACCATATACATGGATATTCATCAGAATTTTATATCGTTTGGGATAACGGCGTTTTAGATAATAAAATAAAGGTATGAAAACAATAATAAAACCAGCTCCAATTATTCCCATCCAATGAGAGAAGCGTAATGCACCGAGGAAAAATCCCGTGTCTATGAAATCGAGAAAAATGAATATCGTAATGATAATGATAATGATGAGGTAGATTGTTTCTACAATAAATGATTTATTGTAAAATAAACTTTGTTTAGTTTGAGCTTTAGAAGAGGAATCCATATTGAAGATAAACCAAATTTAGTATATAAATCTTAAAATAATTAATTATTAATTTCATATCATAATATGGTTAAATATAAATTATAATCCTAAGAATAAAGATGTCACAAATTGGAGTGATAATATTGCTGAGAATAATAAAATGATTAGAAACGCTGAAAATTATGTATTAATAAAGTCAAAAAATATCAAATTAATTCAAAAATGTATAGATTATGATAATAAATGTTTAGAGGTAAAGCATAACATTTATAAAATCATCGAAAATCCTCCACGAGATTAAATTAATATTGAAGATTTAAGGCAAAACCTTACTTTACATGTGATAAGTGTAAAATAATTTTTAACACCAAATATGCTTTAAATCAACATCTAAGAGATAAGCATGATATAACATGAAGTTTTATTAAATCATAAATTAATAATCAAACCCCCATTTAATAGACTTAATCAAAAGATTTATCTTTTATATAAAACCTTAAAAATTAGTATACAGTTTCAATTTAATTTCCATGCCAAGTTCTATTATCTCTCATCAAGCACCTGCGTTATTAATTAAATTAAAATATCCCAAAAAGATTGATGGGACAGCAATTTGTCTCAGTACTATAGTTCCAGATTTCAATCTTTTTTTTGGGGCAATATTTTCTTACCAAGTTCGAAGCATAAGCCATTCCCTTTTAGGATTAATAATTTGGACCTTACCATTTACTATTCTTACCACAATTATCTTTGCTAAATATATTGGACCTTGGTTTGCGCGATTGGCAAATAAAAGTAATCCAATAGCCAAAATCTTCAATTATTTTGGAGTTGATACTTGGAGTTATCTCAAAAATAAAAGATTTGATAAAAGATTCTTTATTGTCGCTTCATACTCGGCAATTATTGGCGGATTTACTCATTTACTTCTTGATTTACCTTCTCATGAATATATTGAGTTGTTTGCTCCGTTTTTTATTCTTGAATCTCCTGATTTTTTATTAATTACTTTAGCGCATCATGGAACATTTACCACGCCTTTTGGAACTATTGAGGCTACTCTTACAGTTTATCGACTCATATGGATGTTAGAAACTTTGATATTAATCCTTCCGACACTTTATTTTCTTCGATATATTAAAAAAGAAAATTTAATGGAGGATTGGAATTCTAACGAGGAAGATGTAATTAAGAATGATTCTCTACACCATTCTAAGAAAGATCTTTAAATTGTATGGGTCTAAAATAATAGATTTTAGATGAAATATCCAAAAGGTTTAATTGAATTTCTAAATCGTCACACTCTTCCATTTTTATTTGAATCTCTTTTTTCTCTAATTTATAAAACTAAAATGTGCGCAAAATATGAATTTTTATGACTGCCGACAATATTAGTTCAATAACAGAAGAGTTAATTGAGAAGAATTTATTAAATATAAAAAATCGTTCTAATAATTTCCATATCATCCCCCCTATTATAGGAATAATTTTATCGGATCAATTTGGAAACACAATTATGGTCTCAGAATATAAATCCAATGGAAAGGAGAATTACAATCCTATAAAAAAATATTTGTCAGAAGACGATGCAAATTTAATTGATATCGATCTCATTTCTATGTATTTCTCTTCTTTTAAAATGTTTGCAGGAGAGACAAATATTAAAAATTTATCACATTTGGAAATCCATGGCTCCAATATTAAAGTTCAGATATATTTCAAATTTGAAGATTTTATCATAATTATATTTCTAAATTCTAACACGATTTTAGA
>JAWOFX010000136.1:0-3707 GCA_046497275.1 Promethearchaeia archaeon
GATACACAATCTCTAAATTTTCTTTTCTTAACAATCTTTTCAACTTTTTCGGTTGAGGGACCTTCACTCCCAACAAGAAGTAGATGTGCCTTAGGCACACGTTTATGAATTTTTGAAAAATTTTTAATGATTTGAATTGGATGTTTTTCAGGAGATAATCGAGATGCATATAAAAGTACCTTTTTATCCTCAATATTGTATTTTTCACGGATTCCATTTTCTTTAAGATCTTTAAAATAAAAATCTCGAATCCCATTGCTTAAAGCAAAAATAGGTTCCTTAAATCGATATTTAAGTAATAATTCTTTCTTGCTTTTAGTTGGGACATGGCAAATATCGTATTTTTCTAATAACATACGCTCATATCTCCAAAGAAAATCATTTTTTGAAAGAATATTGCCAATTATAGGTACATATTGAGCAGCATAAAAAGCCATTGGGCTATGATGAGATCCTACTCGAGGGAGCCCCAAAGATTTTGACCAATTTACTCCTAATGCTCCAATAGTGGCATGAGTTTGAATATGGGCTATATCTAAATCACTATAATCACAATTAAATATTTTATGTATGGGAACACTAAGTACAAACCCGGTTTTCTTTGCAACTCTAGCTCCTCCTAAATCATGAAAATGAATATGTTCTGGTTTGTCTTGACCATTTTCGACTCTTGGAGCGAAAATATGAACATCATGACCTAATTCTGCTAAGGCTTCACTTAGAAACCGAACAGCATGTGCAGAACCATTCATTTGGCTGTACATGCAAGTGAACATGCCAATTTGTAATCTTTCTCGTACCATAATTAAAATCCCACAGACATGTAAATCAAATCGATATTTAATTAAATATTAATCGAATTAAATAATTTGTTATATTATTAAAAAAGCGAGGGAAATTTAATAAATCCGTAAATAGTTGTATGGATGTGATCTATGGTGGTTTGTTGTTCGTAGGTGTAATTCATAAACACCATTCAATCAACATTTTCCTTTAATTTTAAGTTTTAAAATATTATATCTCTATGAATAATTCAAGACTATTAAAATTTAATTTTGAAACCATAAATTTTTTTTTGAAAAAAATATTATGATTAATATGGATCCCGAAGAGAAGAGAGTTATCGCTGAAGAGATTGTTCGATCAAGACGTTTACCTTATTCTATCGAAGTGGTAGAAGTAAATAATAATAATTATAAAGTCATTAACAATTTTGGCAGTGAAATTACTTATATTAAAAAGGGAGATACATATTATTTAGAAGAAGAATTAGAATAGAGCTATTTCTTTTGAATAAATTGAAAAACCAGCAAATTCTAGTACTTAAATTACTTACTAAAAAATGAAACTATAATGAATAGTTTTCAAATTTTTTTTTAATAAATTATTCTAGGAAAGATTTTAAGATCGAAGTATCTTATAAAATATAGAAGTAAAAAAATAAAAATGTTTGATCACAATGAGAAGAAGAACTCGATCCGATAGAACAGAAAGCAAGGCAAGTGAAAAGTTCAGGGCCGTAATTGATACTAATACATCTCTCTCGATGTATAATAAAAAAAACCGATCTTATTGTGTCGTTCGTAAAGATTTAGCAAAAAATTATGATATTGAAGTAGATGCTTCTGAAGCTCCGGTTCTAAATAAGGTTTTAAGCGATCCCGACCCATATGAGAGTTCAATGGCTGAAATCAAGATATTACAAGAAGAAGTTTTTCCTATTAATGATGCAATTAAAAAAGTTTTCGGTGATTCTAAAGATCTTCAGTTGAACTCAATAAAATTAGCAATAGGTGGAAGTAAATCTGATTATGTCACGATTGACCAAACCGATCTAATAAAATTTGATGTCAAACCAACACTTACTGGATTGATGAACTTTATAGAAGAAAACCAAGAGAGCATATTAGGATTTCTCGATTGTGATTACATCAATGAAGAAGGAAATGTGATATATCTTAGTTGTGGCAAGAAAAACTTATCTGAAAATATTTTTACTATAAAATTAAAAATTCTCGCCTCTATGCAACAGCGAGGGTTTTTCCTTCAACAAGAACACAAGTATTATGGATTACAACTCTACCTTACAATAGAATCTAAAATACCTAACGATGATAAATTACTAGAGTTATTAAAGGAGCTTGAAATAGATTGGGAGTTAATATTTTTCAGAAGACGTTTAGCTATTCACGATTGGACGGAAATCGAATGTGAACGAGATTCTGAGAATTTAAAAAGTTATCTTCGGGCAAAGTTTGAAAGTCTAAATTATTTTGATGTGAATAACATAACCCGTTTGGTAATAAAAAATAACTTAGCATTTATCGTGGCTGATAAAATGGCCTCCTTACTTCATAAAATGAAATCTGAAAGGACATTTCAGCTTCAAGAAAAGAAATTTCAAAAACCGTCTTTTAGCGGAGATGATTATCCTGGAGATGAATATTCAATCACTCTTAAAAAAGCTGAAATAGCAGCAGCGGCTAAACTTGCTTGTGCGTATTTAGGCATTCAAAAGGAAATTAAATTCGATAGAGATATTTCAGATGCCGAAGTAATAAAATATCAAGAAGAATTAACAAATATATAAAAATAAATCATAAAATTATTTTAAGCACAATTTATTGATAATTGCAAGTTTTAAAACACATAATCCCCCCAAATTGACTTATACGGTCACCAGCGGGACTTTCTTCTCTTATCACTTTAGTGATGAGCCCTTTATTTTTGGCAATCTGTTTTAGTCTATAAATTCGATTCTTTTGCTTATGATTTTCAAGGAATTCATCAGTTAAGAGAAGATAGTCTACATTTTGCGCCACAGATTCATCTTTTTTCCCGCCCTTATATATAAAGTCCTCAATCTCTTTTAACCCGTAAATTATTGTAGCTTTTGGATTGTTTATATTAATGGATTTTTCCAATTTCTTAATGATAAAATAGGCTTCTTGAGATGTAAGGTTCTTTATTACTTCTTTCGTCTCTTTTTTTTCAAGTAAATATTTAACTTCAATAGTATTTCTCGCATTTCCCGTAATTTGCCCAAAACAAGCTTGATTATTCCCTTTTGGAACAATTAGCCATCGATGATGTTTTTCAATATGAGATAAAAAAGCTTTTGGCCATTCTTTTCCTTTTGGTGCAACAAGTATTATGCTCTTAAGACCGTTATCTATAAGAGGTCTTAAAAGATCTAATAAATCTTGAAAATAATGATAAGGATCTTTATCATTAGTATTTTTCCATTTTCTTTCTAAATGCAAGCGGTCAAATTTCCTTACAGACTCACTATATATTTTCCAAATACGAATTACTTGCTCATCAAAACCAACTAGAACTCCGACAGGAAAACCTCGCTTTTTTCTTTTCTTTCTTACCATTATCATATTTAAAGAATGATTTGACATAAGTTTTTTGGAATTTTTATCAAATAAGAGATTATTGAAGGATTTCCTTAACAACCGTTCTATATAGGTACCATTAGAGAGACTTATAGATTAATTCTTAATAATAGTGATTAAGAGGATCAAGTAATATCGGATAATAATTTAAAAATTAAATAAAAAGAAAAAGATTCAATAGAAAAAATCTTAACTTAAACCATAAGATTCTTTTAATAAGTTTTTATTTATTGAACCTGCAGAGATTGTGTGCCCTGTTTTTATATTTGTGACTGTATAAAACGCGGGAGCGAAAAGACCGGGATC
>JAWOFX010000044.1:0-36773 GCA_046497275.1 Promethearchaeia archaeon
TAATCGGGGCAATCCGAAAACTGACATCTTCTAAAAGTTCAACCAAAATCCCTCCGATTCCAAACATTAATGCTGGTCCAAATTGGGGGTCAGTTGTCATACCAATAATTAATTCCGCAATAGGTTCTTTAGCCATTCCTTGAACTGAAATTTGTTTTTCTGTTTTTGAAGGGATATTCATAAGCTCATCATAAGCTTTCTCAACTTCTTCTTTATTGTTAAGGTTTAGCTTTACGGCTCCAGTATCGGATTTATGGACGATGTCTTCTGCCATTAATTTCATTACGACTGGGTATACAATATTTTCAGCGGCTTGTATTGTCTCATCCTTTTCTTTGGTCAATTTCTGTTCGGGAATCGGAATGCCGATTCCTTTCAATAACTCCTTAGATTCAAATTCAGTAAGGACATTTTGCCCTGCTTCAGCTTTCCGTTTTAATATATCTGAAACACTCATAATTATATTCTTCCTTAGTATTTTAGAATGATAATATTTTATCTGATTATTTAATAGAATTATGATTAAAATTTAAAATTATTTAAATATCAATATCTTGGGTTAATGATATAGATTTTAAATTAATTGAAAATAAATTAAAACATTTAGTAGGAAAAGATATAATACTTTAAATTTTATTTTTAATGCTTTTAAGGTATTTTTTTTGTATTTTTCAGAATTTTTACGAGTTATTAGCCAAAGTTTTTTTTGAAGAATTTCTTCACAAAATTTAATAAATATTTATTCAAAATCACAAAATAGAACTGGAATAAAAATGAGTATAGATATTTCTGAAGGAATTGAAGAGGGAAAAGTTACTTTAAGAGTGTTAACAACTAATACAGCTAGTATAACCGTATTAACCGAAGAGAAATTCGGAGGAAAAGTGATACAACCTGAAGCAGCAGCTAATAGAGTCGTTGGAGAACATGGATTATCAATGAGTATTGAAATTCAAGATGGAGAAGAGAAACATTTATTTTTATTAGACACAGGAGGGTTAACTCAAGCGATCATCGATAATAGCAAACAATTAGGAGTAGATTTAAACGAAGTTGAGAAATTAATATTAAGCCATGGACACTTTGATCACTGGGGTGCACTGCCTGCTGTCATACCTTTACTTAAAGAAGGTACTGAGCTCATTCTGAATCCCTTAGTATTTGAGCAAAATTATGTTGCTTTACCAAAATCTGGAGAAGAAATACCCGCTGAAGAATTAGGTCCTAATCTAAGAAAATTGGATAAAGAAGGAAAGCTTCTCATAAATAAGAAATTACCTCAGCTAAATAAAACTATGATAATGAATCTTGCTGAGGAGAATAATATCAAAATAATTGAAACAACTGAACCTATGAAATTATACGATGGTATATGCACCAGCGGAGAGATAGAACTCTTTGATGAGGATGAAATTACAAAAGGATTTTATTTTCAAAAAGGTAGGAAAGAATTTGAGAAACATAATTTTAGAGATGAAACTGCGATTTATTTCAATATAAAAGGTAAAGGGCTAGCAGTTTTAACAGGTTGTGGTCATTGTGGAATAATGAATACAATACAACATGGACAAAACCTCACCGGTATTGATCAAGTATATGCTGTTATCGGAGGATTTCATGAAGAGTGGAATCCAGTTGATAAATTAAAGAGGAAGGTTCAATATTTTGAAGAGTTGAATCCTGAAATAATCTGTGGTATGCATTGTACGGGTTTCGGATTTAATAAACTAATGTCAGATCACCCAGCACATACTCTTGGTGTTGTAGGTACAGAATTTCATTTATAATTTTCAAAAATTTTTTTATTTTTTTATATAAAGCATATCAAAATATAAAGTATCATAAAGAAGTAAAGAAAAAGATTTCGATTAAAAAAAACAAAAATAGATTTAATTAACTGGTAAACACAGTCATATCTCGTTTGATCCTAATTCTCCATTTTCGTAACTCATCTACAAGAAAGACACTGAATCCTGCAATAATTATAGCTATCCAATAGAACGGATGAAACAGAGGAACTACATTAAAAGCAATTCCTAAGGGGGTATATAATATTAATAATTGTAATCCTAATGAAAGACCAGTTGCCCAGAATAGATGCTTATTTGGAAATAGCCAAAATGGCTTTTTATTTGACGTACACGAATACACGAACAATAATTCACAGAGGACTAAATTTGTAAAAACTATTGTTTGTGCTATCGCGATTTGATATTCTTGTGCTGTATATGCGACCCCGAAGAAGGTGCCTCCAGAAACTAAAGCAGGATCTATCCCTCCGGTAGTCCATGCAGGAATTAAAACTGCCCAAAGTAAAATATAAAGCGTGATATCTGTAATTGATGTATATACACCCAATAAAAGGACAGGTCCTTTTATCTCTGATATTAGAGAAAACCCCTCTCGTGGTTTATCCTTCATTACATCTGGATCTGTTGGAGTGAACCCCAAAACCATTGCTGGAATTCCATCTGTGGCAATATTTAACCATAATATTTGAATAGGTGTTATTGGAAGTGCGAGAAACGTAAGTACGAAGAATTTCATTACGATATAGGCCGTCAAAATTAAAAAGATCTCATCGAAATTTGTACTTAGCATATATCGAAAGAAGCCTTTAGTAGTCTCGAAAATTCCACGTCCTTCCTCTATAGCAGCAACGATTGTGGAATAATCGTCATCCAATAAGATCATATCTGATGCTTCTTGAGTTACTTCAGTCCCTTTTATACCCATTGAAACCCCAACATTTGCTCCTTTCACTGCAGGAGCATCATTTACTCCATCACCAGTCATAGAAACGACATTTCCTTCTTGTTTTAATGCTTTAAGAATCCTTAATTTGTGTTCTGAGGTTACTCGTGCGAAAATATCGATATCTTTAATTTTTCTAAGTAATTCATCATTAGTCATTTCTTCTAATTCCGCCCCAGTTATTGCTTCATCATCTTTATCCGTTAAACCAATTTCCTTTGCAATAGCAATTGCAGTAATTTTATGATCTCCTGTTATCATTATAGTCCTAATACCCGCGTTTCTGGCCACTTGTATGGAATTCTTTACTTCATCTCGAGCGGGATCGATAATTCCTGCCAAACCGAGATAAATAAAATCTTTTTCAATATCATCCTCACTATACCCTTCTTCTAATGGTTTATATCCAAGCCCTAAGACGCGCAAGGCATTTTCAGCGAATTCATTATTCTTTGAAAGATATTTGTCCTTTATTTCTTCAATATTTTTTATATCTCCATCATATAATCCTTTGCCCGCTTTATTTATAAGAATGTCGGGTGCCCCTTTAATTAAAGAATATAATTGTCCATTCATTCGTACAACTACTGACATCATTTTTCTGTCAGAATTAAATGGAATCTCGTCTATCTTTTCTGTTTTCGTGTCTATATTCATTTTTTTAGCAAGAACCTTTAAAGATATTTCAGTTGGATCGCCTATAACATCGGTTTTATTAGTTCCATCTTTTCGGGGAGTGACTGTAGAATTATTACAATACATACACACTTCCAAATATCTCTTTAAATATTCATTGTCTTCGATTTTGACGCCCTCTCCAGAGTTTTTTACTATCTTCCCTTCAATATTATAACCAATACCTTCTACATCATATTCTTTTCCTCCGACAAAAACTTTTCGAACAGTCATCTCATTTTTTGTTAAGGTTCCTGTTTTATCAGAACAGATAATATTAACTCTGCCCAATGTTTCTACGGCAGTAAGTGTTTTAACTAATGCATTACGCTCCGCCATTTTTCGCATTCCAATACTCATCACAACGGTTATAACAACCACTAAACCCTCGGGAACCGCTGAGACGGCCAGACTAATTGCAACCTTAAATGCATCAATCATTTTCTCAATTTGATTCCCACCCCCAGTTGGAAAGGCAAAAACTAATATGGCTTCTGTAATAAAGACGATAGCACATATAATTATGATAATTATTCCTAATTTTCTTCCGAAAATATCTACTTCTTTTTGGAAAGGACTTTTTTCGTGTTCTTCCTCTTGTATTTTTTCGGCAATTTTCCCCACTTCTGTTTTCATACCCGTTCTTACAACGATAGCTTTGCCGTTTCCTCGAGTTATAATTGTATTACTGAAGACCATATTTTTCCTATCTGCCAATATTGTTTTTTCCTCATAAATGTTGAGATCTTTTTCAACTGGTTGAGATTCTCCTGTAAGAATTGCTTCGTCTGAATATAATGAATACGCTTTTACGAGTCGTGCATCCGCTGGTATTTTATCCCCCTCATCTATTTGGATTAAATCACCTGGAACAACTTCTTTTATATCTATTTTTTTAATTTTCCCCTCTCTAATTACTTTTGCATAGTGAGGCGCCATCTTTTTTAAACTTTCTAATGCTTTTTCTGCTTTATATTCTTGGTAAAATCCTAAGATTGCGTTTACGATAAGAATTACAAAAATGACAATTGCATCCAAGAATTCTGAAGCTTCATTCCCTCGAGATAATTCAAAAAAACCGATTATAAGGGAAACAGCAATAGCAAAAAATAATAAATATACGAGAAAATCTCTAAATTGGCTAAAAAAGATTTCCCATGCTGTCACCTTTTTTGTTTCCTTTATTTCATTATATCCATATTTTTCTATTCTTTCTTGCACTTCTTCTTTACTAAGACCATCTTCTATGGATGTTTCTAATTCATCCGCTACCTTTTCAACTTCTAAAGCATGAGCGCTTAATTCTTTAATTTCCATTTTTTTTTATGAATTTGATTTATAACTACGTATTTAAAATAAAAATTATATAGTTTTAATATTAGAATTGGTACTTATATTTTAGATTTACCTTTGAATTTATATTAAATTTTTAGTTTTAAATTATTAAAGATTAAAATGTGTTTATAAATTCAAATACCCCTTACTTTAAATAACTTAGAAGTAAGTTTGAAAAAAATTTATCTTGTAAATCAAAATTCACATTGAACATATAATCTTATTTTTCGATACCATCGGTGAGAAAACCAAAACTTTCGCTACATTAGTCCTAATTAAACAACTTTTCTCACTCTGACTCTCCACGATACCGATGTATGTCTGAAACTCCCATTCATAAGAGCTCTTATAAAAAGCCATAAGATTGATTTAATATTAAAAAAGTTATAAAAATAAAAAAATAAAAAAAAATAAACACAAAACCCTTAACTTGTAAATGTAGTCATCTTTCGCTTTATCCTGATCCTCCATTTTCGAATCTCATCTATAAGAAACACACTAAAAGCCCCTAAGAGAAGAACAATCCAATATTCTAAGCGA
Source organism: Promethearchaeia archaeon (assembly GCA_046497275.1). Taxonomy (GTDB): domain Archaea; phylum Asgardarchaeota; class Lokiarchaeia; order Sigyniarchaeales; family SOKP01; genus TEKIR-8. The sequence goes on from JAWOFX010000044.1 coordinate 5,305, forward strand.
TAAAGGGGTACTACTTTAAAAGCTATTCCTAAGGGTGTATAGAGGATTAATAACTGTAGTCCTAAGGAGAGTCCAGTTGCCCAGAAAAGATGTTTATTCGGAAATAACCAAAAGGGCTTGATATTTGAAGTACATGCGAATACAAACAATAATTCACATACTACTAAGTTTGTAAATACTATTGTCTGTGCTAATGAGATCGCATATTCTCTTGCTGCCGTACCTGCAATCAAATAATTCATAGTTAAATTTGGATCAATTCCCGCTTGAGCCCATGCTGGAATTAAAACTGACCATAACAAAAGATAAAGTGTTATATCGGTGATTGATGTATATATTCCAAGTAAAAGAACTGGGCCCTTAATTTCTGTTATTAATGAAAAACCTTTTCGGGGCTCTTCTTTCATAACATCAGGGTCTGTAGGAGTCAAACCGAGCACCATTGCGGGAATACCGTCCGTTGCAATATTCAACCATAATATTTGAACTGGTACGACGGGTAAAGCGATGAAGGTAAATGCGAAGAACTTCATTACGATATATGCCGTAAGAATTAAAAATATTTCATCGAAATTCGTACTTAACATATATCTGAAGAATCCTTTTGTCGTTTCAAATATTCCTCTTCCTTCTTCTATTGCATCTACTATTGTAGAATAATCATCATCAAGTAAAATCATATCAGACGCCTCTCGGGTCACTTCCGTTCCTTTTATTCCCATTGCTACACCAACATTTGCTCCCTTTACTGCTGGGGCATCGTTTACTCCATCACCCGTCATTGAGACTACTTTTCCTTCACCTTTTAATGCCTTAAGTATCCTTAATTTATGTTCAGAAGTCACACGAGCAAAAACATCTATATTTTCAATCCTTCGGAGTAGTTCATCATTAGACATTTCTTCTAATTCAGCACCAGTTATCGCTTCTTCATTATCTGTTAATCCAATCTCCTTTGCAATAGCTATAGCTGTAATTTTGTGATCTCCTGTAATCATAATAGTTCGAATACCAGCCATTCGTGCTTCTTTGATGGATTGTTTTACCTCATCTCTCGCGGGGTCAATTATTCCTGCCAATCCGAGATATATAAAATCTTGTTCAACCTCTTCTTTGGAATATCCCTCTTCTAAAGGTTTATATGCTATTCCCAGTACTCGTAGAGCATCTTTGGCAAATTCTTCGTTTTTAGAAAGATATTTATCTTTAATCTTCTCTATTTGTTTAATTTCTCCGTTATAAAGCCCTTTTCCTGCTTTTTCTATAAGAACATCCGGTGCTCCTTTGATTAAGGAAAATAATTCTCCATTCATTCTAACTACAACAGACATCATCTTTCTATCGGAATTAAAAGGGATTTCATCAACTTTTTCTACTTCAGAATCGATATCCATCTTTTTTGCTAGGACTTTCAAGGATATTTCTGTAGGATCTCCAATAACATCGGTCTTTTTGGAATTTTCGTTTTTAGGATTGACTGTAGAGTTATTACAATACAAGCATACTTCCAAATATCTTTTTAAATAATCATTTTCATCAATTAAGACTGGTTTTTCGGAATTATCCACAATTTTCCCTTCCAGAGAATATCCAACGCCTTCTACATCATATACCTTCCCTCCGAGAAATACCTTTTTAACTGTCATTTCATTTTTCGTCAATGTTCCCGTTTTATCCGAACATATGATGTTAACTCTTCCTAACGTTTCAACAGCGGTTAAAGTTTTCACTAAAGCATTCCTCTCCGCCATTCTTCGCATCCCTATACTCATGACTACCGTAATTACAACTACAAGACCTTCTGGTACTGCCGATACCGCAAGACTAATTGCTATTTTAAAAGCTTCAATTATTGCATCAATTTCTTCTTGATTGAATTGAAGTCCCTCGTCTATTGTAATTAATATAAATTCTATAGCAAAAACGGCAAAACAAATAATTAGGATAATTATTCCTAACAATTTCCCAAAACTATCAACTTCCTTTTGAAAGGGACTTTTTTCATATTCTTCTTCTTGTATTTTTTCAGCTATTTTTCCTACTTCAGTTTTCATCCCAGTTCTTACTACAATCGCAAGACCATTACCTCGTGTGATAACTGTGTTACTGTAGACCATATTTTTTCTATCTGCCAACATTGTTTTTTCGTCATATAATTTAAGATCTTTTTCAACTGGTTGGGATTCTCCTGTAAGAATTGCTTCATCAGCGTACAAGGAATAAGCTTTTATGAGTCTTCCATCTGCGGCAATTTTATCACCTTCATCTAATTTAAGTATGTCCCCTGGGACGACTTCTTTTACTTCAATTTTTTTAACTTTTCCATTTCTAATAACTTTTGCATAATGAGGTGCCATTTCTTTTAGGCTTTCTAATGCTCTTTCTGCCTTATATTCTTGATAAAATCCTAATATAGCGTTTACGATAAGGATTACAAATATAACAATGGCATCCACAAATTCTGAAGGCTCTTCACCGGAGTAAATGGAATAAACCCCAATAATAATTGATATAACAATCGCAAAAAATAACAAATAGACCAAGAAATCTTTAAATTGACTAAGAAAAATCTGCCAAGCTGAAATTCCTTTAGTTTTCTCAATTTCATTTGTACCGTATTTTTCAATTCGTTTTTTAGCTTCCTCTTCACTAAGACCATTCTTTGTCGATGTATCTAATTCATCCGCTACTTTTTCAACTTTTAATGAATGTACGTTTAATTCTTCATTTTTCATTTTTAGATCAAATTTTATGTAACATTTTTGTATTAGATATTAAAAATATATAAGTTAATACTTTAAATTTAATAAATCGATCTAATTCAAAATCTTCGTTTTTATGCTATTTATGAAGAAAGAGTTTATTCAATAGATGTGAATTAATTGTTGATTTTGAAAATGCTTAACTCATTTTAGTTTAAGAATAGAACTTATTGAGTCATCCCAAAAAATTTTATGTTAAAAGTCTTATTTAATATATAGAATAAAATAGAAACGACAATATAAACTCAAAAAAGGTGGTTTTTGTTTAGGGTTAAGATTACAAAAACAGCATTAAAATTCATTTATCGAGAACAAGAAAAAAAATATCCGGATAACAGCAATCGAAAACCGACAATTGCAGTATTTTATCATCAAAATTCAACGTGAACCACATTTTTCTGTGGTAATATCGTCGAAGTGGTAGATAAAAATAAAATTCTGAACGATTCGCATCTTTTTATTCTCTGGGATGATGTGGAGGGAAATCCACCTATCGATATATTTATTGAAGATCAAGTAATGGATGAGATTGAACAAAAACCGGAATTACTAATTGATGCAGTTATAGGAGAAATAAAAGATAAAGAATATGGGATGCTGTTTATTAAAAAAGATTCAAATATATATATGGATAAAAAATGATCTGATCTTATAAAACCTCGAAGATTGGGGATTGACGGTGCGTCCGTTTATAGATTCCATATTAATTATGTGCTATAAATTAAAAGACAAATATAGAATAGAATTAAAGTAACTTCTTCTATTAAAATTTTAAAATATAATCTGAATTTTTTATTCAGTTAATTATTTAGATTATACTAAGAATATAATTAAGAAAAATAATAAGGTGTTCTTAGTATTAAAATAACTCTTACAGAAGATGCTAAAGAAATAATTAAGGAACAGAGCAAAAAGATTCGTGAAAGAGAAAAAATACAAAACATAGTATTAGCGATTTATCAATACACGAGTGGATCTTGATCTGGATATTTTTGCATGGATCTTGTTCAAATGGCAGACAAACGAGACGTTGAAAAAAATAGGAACTTCAAATATATGACAAATAATAATGGAATTGAAATTTATATAGAAAAAGATACCCTAAGCACTTTAAATTCAATTGAGGAACTAATAATCGATGGAAAAGGAATCGAAAGATATGGTCAAAAAACTGCTCGACTTACCTTAATTAAAAATTACTTAAAAAAATGATCTAATCTTACAAATATTAGAAGATTAGTGATTTTTCAGGTTGCGCCTGTTTTTTTTAAATAAATGTGATTTATTCACATTCTTCTTTTATTTTTAATATAATATGAATATCGTAAAGAAGAAATGAAAAATAAACAATTTTATTTTTGTTTGTTTCTGATATATGGCAATTTTCCGCCAGCTCTTAAAATCTCAGTCATTCTATTACTTAAATTATGAATTACAGGTATTTCAGAATTTTGTGTGAGATTATGTACCATTAATTCTCTTTTCTCAAGAGATTCTAATTCAATTTCTATCTCATCGTCTTGATCAATAAGATCATAATCATTCAATCTCTGAAAAGTTAAAGGCACAATTCCGAAATTAACAAGATTATCTAAATGGATTCTTGCAAACGATTTGGCAATAATCGCTTTAATTCCCAAATATTTAGGAGCTATTGCAGCATGTTCTCGACTTGAACCTTGACCATAATTTTCTCCTCCTATAATAAATCCTCCATCACTTTCCAATGCTCTTTTTGAAAAGCTTGGGTCTATAGGATTGAAAACATATTGACTAATCTCGGGAATGTTACTTCTCAAAGGTAGAATTTTTGCTCCCGCAGGCATTATATGATCCGTTGTAATATTATCTTCTACTTTAAGTAATACTTTTCCCTCCAATTTGGCAGCTAACGGAGGAAATTCCGGTAGAGATTTTATATTAGGCCCTCTGACAATTTGTACATCTTTGGCCTCCCTAGGAGGTAAAGGGGGGATGATCATATTATCATTCACAATGAATTTTTTAGACATTTGTATTTTAGGAAACTCACCAAATTTCCGAGGATCTGTTATTATTCCTTCGATTGCAGCCATTGCAGCAGTCTCAGGACTTACAAGATATACGCTAGCACTTTTCGTTCCAGATCTGCCAAGAAAATTTCTATTAAATGTCCTTAAAGACACAGCATCACTTTTAGGAGCTAATCCTTGACCAAGACATGGTCCACAAGCATTTTCAAGGATCCTTGCTCCAGCTTCAATAAAATAGGCCATTTCTCCAGAACGAATCATATGGTTCACTACTTGACGAGATCCTGGAGAAATTGTAAGGACGGTATGTTGACTGATTGTTTTGTTTTTAAGCATATTAGCAGCAATTTTTAAGTCTCTTAGAGAAGAATTTGTACAACTGCCAATACAAACTTGATCAACATTCAATCCTTCAATTTCATGTATTGGTTTAACATTCCCAGGACTATGAGGTTCAGCTACTAGAGGTTCAAGTTCATCTAAATTAATTTCGATAACATCATCATAGATAGCATCCTTATCCGGCTCTAATGAGGTCCACACTTCTTCTCTACTTTGTGCTTCTAAAAATACTCTTGTAATTTCATCCGATGGGAAAATTGAAGTTGTTGCTCCTGTTTCTGTTCCCATATTAGTGATTGTTGCTCTTTCTGGAACAGAAAGTGTACTAATACCCGGACCAGTATATTCTAATATCTTATTTACCGCTCCTTTCACGCCTATTCTTCTTAAAACTTCTAAAATAATATCTTTTGCTGAAACAAATTCAGTCAATCTTCCAGTTAAACGTACATTAACAATTTCTGGCATTCTAAGATAGAAAGGCTCTCCTGCCATAGCAGCAGCAACATCTAACCCTCCTGATCCGATTGCAATCATTCCTATGCCTCCACAAGTGGATGTATGACTATCACTGCCTAATAAACTTTTTCCAGGAACAGAGAATCTTTCAAGATGGATTTGATGACATATTCCATTTCCTGGTCGAGAAAAGAATAATCCATATTTAGCAGCAATATTCTGAAGATATCTATGATCATCTGCATTTCTAAAATCTGTTTGTAGGATATTATGATCCACATAACTTACGGATAATTCCGTTTTTACTCGTGGTACGTCCATTTTTTCGAATTGAAGATATGTCAGCGTCCCTGTTGAATCTTGGGTAAGTGTTTGGTCCATTCTTATTCCAATCATTTCACCCTTTTTGGATTCTCCATCGATGAGATGATCCTTTAAGAGCTTTTCCGCAAGTGTGTATCCCATATTAATTCAAAACTTTCTATTTTATATTTTGATTAATTAGCTAAACTAATACTAAGGTTCTATTTATATAATTTTTAAGAATTTATACTCAATAAACTAACCTTTTTATTTTATTTAATTTAGAGGAAAATAAAAAATTTATAAGCCTACAGTTTTTTATAAAAGTTAATTAAATTTATCTAATAAAACTGAAACTTTAAAAAAAACATTACAGTGATTAAGAAATATGAGAGCTGCTCGTGTGTTCAGATGGACAGTACGAATCTTTGTTCTCTTTTTGACAGGAACAATGACTGCAGTATCAGTACTGGGAGGTCTTTCAGCGGTTCAAATCTTATCAAATCCGGCGAATATACAGATAGCTGATGATCCAGTGTTATTTCAATTTAATTCTACCCAACCCGAAAAAACCAATGTATCAGTTCCTTTTTATTTAAATAACGATGGATATTATAGTCTCAATGGTCTAAATATTGCTATTAATATAACTTTAGTATATAATAGTACTAGTGAAGAGGCATTTATATTTAGGAAAAATCAAACCTTTCCTAACATACCAGCTGGTAGTGTCTTAGATTCTAACTTTGAAGCATTAAATGGAGATGGATTTATTCCAGGAAATTTTCCAGAATCATTTGACGATCCTAATATTGAATTATGGTTTAATATATCGGTTTCTGCCCGTTATTCATTGGATTTATTATCATTTTCAGTTAATATAAACAATTTAAATTTATGGAGTGACACTCTCTATTAAATTAGGATGATTAAAATGGGCGCAGCAAAAAATATGGTTAAAGGTTTTTTATTTATGATTGGATATGTTGGATTTACCATCATCGTCCCTTTTATAACTTTTTCTTGGATACGAACTTTAGAAATATCCGGTATCGAACTTGGATTAACTCAACAAGGATATGAAAATATTATCTTTTGGGTGGTAGCGTTCGGTTTATTGATAAGCGGATGTTCATTTTTCACGTATTCTGCACCAAAACAGTCAATTCGAAAGGGAGTGTTCGCTTTAATTCAAATTATCCTAAATTGTATGTATCTCTGGAGCTATAAATTTTCAGGTGCGACTGCCGTTGAATTTGAAATTATTTTATATGATGGATTTGTGACGATTAATCTGGAACAAATGGTATTGATATATATGGGTATTTACTTTCTAACTATTGCCATAAAGATCTATGACCTTGTTGACTTTACAATTAATAGAGATAAAATACGACAAAAAAGGTGGGGGAGAGAATAAAAATGCTATTTCAATCACTTGATTTCCTGCAAACCATCGCAAATATTTTTGGTACGATATTAACCTATTTAGGTCCAATTGTGAGTCCAATAGGAGAATTCATGGTATTTTGGATTAGTTATGCTTTAGAATGGTTTCCTGATGACGACTGGACTATCTATATAGTGATTTTTGTTATCCTTATTATAGCAGGTATTATTATCAATTGTTACTGGCCCGGAGATAAACCACCTAAGAAAGGGGAATTAAAAGAGAAAGAGCCAACTAAAGAAGAAAAAACTGATTTTAAAGAAGCTTCTTCTTTTGAGGACGAAGAACCTAAGTTTGAGACCGAAGATGACCTTCTGACTGAAGAGGATGAACTTAATTCTGATTTTGATGAAGATCTTTTACCCGAAGAAGAAAATAACAAATAAGAATAAGAAAAAACTAAATTAAATTTTAATTTTCCTTTTATTTTTTATATTTAATTAATAGTTCGGCAACTCTTTTTCCTAAATTAATTGCTATAATTCCCGCTAGTTCATCTGTTTCCTCTTTTCGCAAAAACTCCTTTCTTCCATATTTTTGGAGTGAAGTGACAGGAATATTTTGCTCTAAGACCGGATTACCAAGTGCACCTACGATTATCATCCCCTGAATTATTGCGAAGTTAATTAAATCAGAAATAACACCCCCCGCAGCGTCATTTCTCGTGCCAATTGCGACTAAGGGTGCAAATATGATATTTTTTAATCGGTATTTATCCATTTTCCAAGGGCGAGAACGATCAATTAGAACTTTGAGTTGTGATGAAACACTTCCAAAATAGCTCGGTGAGGCAATTAATATAGCATCTGAATCCAGCAAAGTCTCTTCCAGCTTCTTCATATCATCATTTTCCGATAAAGGACATTCATAAGGGTCTCTAAGACATTGATCACAGCCTGTACAAGCGCTAATTTCAAAATCTCCGATATATAGTTTATTAATTGATATCTCTTCCGAAATTACTCTTATTCCTTCAATTGCTTTTTCAATTAAAAAATTGCAACTCTTATTTTTACGTGGAGAACCCACAATAAGACTTATTTTAAATGTCATATAATTGGAGAATTTATGAAAGTATTAAATTTTTCGTTATCATATTCAATGCATCGTATATTATTATCAAAATCAACAAGAAATCTTCTCAAAATGAATATAAAAATCAAATTATCTTATAATCCACGATAAAACTCAGGTCGTAAAACTTCTTTATGTGAGAGTCCATATTGTAGAGTATCTAAGATCTTTTGTTTATCTTTTTCAAGAATCCCTTTTATAGGAAGATAATTTGATGCATGATTGGATCTAAACACACAATGGGCTTTTTTATTAGGAAAATTTATATTTTCGATAAATATTTTCAATTCTCTTAAGATTTGCTCTGATGACATCTCTTCAAACATTCCATTCTGCTTTCTTTTAAACATCTCTGTGCCAGGTGGTACCATCAGACTTAAAAATGCGATATACCAAATTCTCTCATCTTCTGGACATATTTTATTCACTAAATCTGCGGATTCTATAGCGTGTTTTTTTGAAAGTTCGGGATTATTTGCTCCCCCCAATCCATTTATAAAAGTTGCCGAAAGTGTAATATTAGCTTTGAACAATTTTTTTGAAGCTTTAATATGATCTTCTTTTAATGCGTGTTTATGCACGTTCTCTAAAAGTTCATTATAACCTGATTCAAATCCGACATATGCAATCTTCAATCCAGCATCGAATAGTGCTTTTAATTGTTCATCTGTTTTTTTAATAATATCTTTGGAATGAGCATATACACCACATCGCTCTAAATGTGGAAATATCTCATATGCATATTTTGTTACATCTAATAATTTTTTAACAGGGGTAACCATTGCGTTTCCGTCTAAGAAAAAGATTCTTCTAACATTTGGTCCATATTGATTTCTCGCAGCATCAAGATCTTGCTTTACTTTAATAACCTCTCTTACTTTAAACTGTTTTCTTAAGTTTGACATGCAGAAATCGCATTTGTAAGTACATCCTTCCGTAAGCTGAATCAATAATGAATTACCTTCTGAGGGAGGTCTGAATACGGGTCTACAATAATAAATATCACCATTATCAGACATGATTATCTATTTTTTTTTAAATTCTTCTAAATCTATTTTCCCTTCCATATATAATTCTTCTTTTTCTTCGTCAGCTTCATCTGGTCTATCATCACAGTATGGTAAATGCCGACTTAGTCTGACATACTCATTACCACAATAAGGACAGGGAATAGTTTCTTTTTCCTGCTTTTTTTCTTTCTTTTTCTTAGATTTTCGAGGTCTAGTGGGAATATAATCATCTAGATCTACATCTTCAGGAGCAAATTCACATTCTGTAATATGTGCCGCTAAATTATCAAATGTTTCTCCACAAAAGGGACATTCTACTGCGAAATCCTCACTTTCATCGATCCCTTTCCCTGTTTTTCTCTTTTCAAACCTTTCTGGAATTTCCTCTTCTTCTTCCTCGAATTCTTCAACAGATAAGTCAATCTCCTCCTCCTCTTCCATTTCTGCAAGTTTTAATTCCTCGGCTTCCTTTTCTTTAATGAGTTTTTCTGCTTTTAATTTACTTTCTTGATATATATCTGAAACTTTTTGATTTGTTTGAGAATAAAGTGAGCAAACTTGACAAACATATGCTTTGGTACCTAATACAAGATCTCTCTCTGGACAATAAGCTAGAGGTTGCAAACTACTAGAAATATTACCTAATGGTTCAAGATGCTTACAAGCATTTTTTCTGATATATTTTAGTTTTTGTTTTCTTCTTGGCATTGTATATCACTAAAAAGTAGTAATTAAAAAAATGAATTATAAAATAAAATTTTTATGATTAAAATATGATAATTGATTCTATATCAATTATAAATTAAAAATTAAAATTTATAGAGTCCAGATCTTCCCTGATTTTGTTTTGAATATCTTTATCCTCTAAATTTGGAAGTAATTCTTCTAAAATATTTCTCAAATCTGTAATTTTTTGAACTAATACATCTGTTTTTGTCCATAATGATTTACGTAAAGGATGATTTTTTATTAGCGCCATATTGTAATTTTCAATAGCCTCTCTATAGAAGAGACAACTATTTTCTAATAAATTTAATCTCGATTGGTATATTGTTCCTATTTTATGGAAACATTGAGCTGCGCCTACATAATCTTCTACAGATACAAAAAGAGTAGCTGCATTTTCAATTTTATTTAAAGCCTCTTCCAATACACTATTCTCTCCTCTTTTTAGGAGTAAATACCCTAATAAATAATCTCCCTCCCCTTGATAAAACAATGAATTTTCTTTTTTTGCGAGGACTTTCAACTTCTCTGCAAATTCCTCTGCCAGAATTAAATGATTACTGGAAATGCAGTTTTCACAAATAAGTTTCAACAATTCTAAAACACGCCCAATATCTCCAATATTTTCATATTTAGCAATTGCTTCACGATATTTCTCCACACCTAGGAAAATATCTCTATTTTTTAAAGCTTGATTTCCTTCATACACTAGTTCTTCTGCCAAAGCTTGTTTTTGTATGTTCTGATCTTCAAAAGGTTTTTTCTGAGTTCCATAAAATAAATCATCCCCATCAAAAGTAATTTCGTTACCCATAGGAATTTCATCCAACATTTCTTTATCAAATTCCATATTGATATTACGAGGGTTTTGAGTTTTTTTCCTTTGATTTTCGATTTGTTCGATATTTCCAGTATAATTAGATTCTAACTTGAAATCTTCTCCATAAGCCGATTGTAAGGGTTTACCAGCAGAAACAAGTGCAGATAATTCTGAGAGTACATTTGCGAAGAAAAATTTGTTCAGTCCTTTGACAATATAATCAACGTCATGATAATTAGAATCATAATTAGGATGATTTGTATCCATCTGTACATCTGAGAGACGATATATTTCAAATCCAGTATCAAATTTTGTAATTTTATGTTCAGTCCCTTCTATTTGTTCTTTTTTTTTCTTTCCCAGTAAGGTATGATCGAATACTAATCCAATCGCATCTGGATTTGCTCCTTGAAAACCTAATTGATTAATCAAATCGATATATGAAAAAAATAGACCAAGTCCAGGATGAGAATGAAACCATCCTACTATATATTGGTTTTGATTTTCTTCTTCTAATTTCTCTTCGATATTTTGAATAAAACCATAATGTCGTTCATCTAATTGAACATCGGTTGCATGTCCAAATGTTAAAGCTTCCGCTCTTTCAACATATACAAATTCTTCATCAGTATATCCTATAAGTATTCCATAGATTTCTTTCCATTTCTCTGGAGGGATAGATTTATTTGCGTATCTACTCGCGTATAAAATAATTGTTTTATATGCTTCTGCTTTAATAATGACAGCTTTCTCATATTCCTCTTCTTCTTCACTAATCGTTTTTGACTTTAGATCATAACTATCTATAGAATTTCCTGAGTGTTCTTTTAGATCGGATTCATTATCTATTTTCTTTTCAGTTTCACTATCTTCATTATCGGGTTTCTCTAATTCTCTTGACATAATAAGATGGAGATATTTTTATAGAATTAAGTAAATCTTATAGAATAAATAATAAAATACTTAATTAAAATTATCTATTATCAAAAGACCTAAAAATTTATTAGCTAATAAAAAGTGAGAAAGGATAAATACAAAAAAATTTTTAGGTTAATCCAATAAAACCTAAATTACTCCCTTTTTTTTAAGAGTTTTAATTTCATCTCTTGAATACCCCAATGTTTTTAATATTTCTTTTGTCTGTTCTCCAACTTTGGGTGCTAAAGATCTAATACTTAAAGGAGTCCTAGAATATTTTATTGGTGTATTTACATTTGAGATTTCCCCTACTTTAGGGTGGTACTGCTTAACTACCATATTTCGAGCAATTATTTGAGGATCTTTACAAGCTTCAGAAAATTTTTTAACTGGTGCGACACATGCGTCCTTACCTTCGAAGATCTCCATCCATTCTTCTTGAGTTTTTTTCATAAATTCCTTTTGGATCTCCTTGAACACTTTTTCTCTTTCCGCTCCTTGAAGACCTTGTTTTAATTTTAAATCTTCTCTTCCTAATGTTTCACATAGCGTGTGCCAAAATTTCATTTCAATTGCTCCTACTGTTAGATAACGATTATCCTTTGTTTTATAAATCTGATAATAAGGTGCTGATCCATGAAGAGGGTTCTCAGGTACTATAGTGCTACTTTTTTCCTCAGAAAAATGATATGCGGCAGCCATAGGCATAAAGGAAAAGACAGTATCCAGCATACCAATATCAATATATTGTCCTTGATTATTTGGATTATTTTTTCTCTCTAAAATAGCACCTAAAATTCCTATAGTTGCTAATAAACCCCCTCCAATATCTGCTGCTTGTATTCCTGGAACTACAGGTTTTCTCTCTTGATTTTCTACATCATACTTTTTTCTCTTTCTATTTAAATCCAACATTCCGCAAATCCCAACATAGTTCATATCATGTCCCGCCCATTGTTCATAAGGACCTGTCTGCCCATATCCTGAAAGTGAACAATAAATTATTCTGTTATTTATATTTTTAAGGGTTTTATAATCAATTTCTAATTTTTCCGTTACTTTAGGCCTGAATGTCTCTAATAAAACATCTGCCTTTTTAATTAAGGTGTAAAAAATTTCTTTTGCCTTTTGGTTTTTGAGATTTAACGTTATAGATTTTTTATTTCGCATAATAATTGCATTAAACGCGCTATATCTGTGTCTGCCTTTTTGATAAAAAGGTGGAGGATTTGCATAAGGGAATTTGGGATTCTCTACTCTTATAATTTCTGCTCCCAAATCTGCCAAGATCATTGAACAATAAGGACCAGGGAGCATTCTACTTAGATCTATTACTGTTATATTTTCTAAAGGTAATGTCATATAAATATAAATTAGTTTTTTATTCTTTTAGAAATTGGGTTTTTTTTGGATAACCGTGTGACATAATCTCAAAATATATTACTTATTCATAAAAAAACCATAAAAAGAAAAAAAAGACAAATAATAACACCAAAAATAAAGATTTCTAAAATACCGGCGTATTTTACCGTTATGAAACTGATGATACTATATATTTTCAAGAAAATTCTGAAACTTTCATAAATGAATAAATATGGGTCCTTTTAGTGGAAAGGATATTCTACTCAGATGTTTTCGCTGTCGAAAGCTTTTCAGAACGCTTAAAGCGACAAATTGGGACGACTTCAAAAGGATCGCCGAAAAAGAAGGAGGAGAAATCTTTCAATGAATTTTCAATAAAATTAGAGAAATTATTTTGATGGATCTTACTCCTTGGGAGAATGCTTCTCTCTTTATTAGTTATTTTCACTATTTAGAGAAAAAAGGGACTATAAACTTTCCAAATTCCTCATCACCCCCGATCAAATTTTCGCCAAAGAACGATCTTCCTACAGAAAAACTAAAAAGAAAAGTGTAATTTAATTTCAATAAAATCAAACCACAAAGGTATCAAATGAGTCCGAGTAAATTTCTAGTGTTGACTCACAATCTGCCTATGTATAATATTTGCTAGTAGTGTTACCTAACACCAATTCACGTATTTTTTACGGTCTACAGAGAATTGCACTCTTAACAATATATTACTTGAGAGGGAAAAAAATGAATATTTACCAATCTTTAAATTTCATTTCATTTTTTAATTAACATATTTTTCCTTACAAAAGTTTTTTAAAAACGTTTTACACAATAAGCCAAGTTTTAAAGGAATTATATAACAAATCATTTATTATAAATCAATAGTAAAAAGTGATTTATATGAATCAAAAACTAGAAGAAGAATTAGAAAAAGTAATTGAGACTGAGGAATCACAGAAAAAATTTATGAACTATGTAGTACGTTTCGGAAAGTGGCTATTATTTGTATTACCTATCATTTTGGTAATCATCACTATCCTAACAATCGTTTTAATTGAGGAGATTCCTGAAGCGACTAAGTGGATTGACTCACCAGTAGATTATAAAATTTTAACCATTTTATATGTAATAGTCTTAGCGATATATTTTTTCAATTCATTAATATTGATAATAACTTCAAGGAGAACTAATAAATCATTAGAACTTCGATTAGACTATGAAAAAAGAAAAGGAAGACCAATCGATAGTCTTGATGGATTCCGATTAGTTATGGATAATATTAATCGTGTATTAATCTTGATGAATATAACAGCCTTAATATCCATAGCATCAGTGACATTATTTGCAATAATGTTAACGATAGGAAATGTCGAGTTAAGTTATATTGCAATGGGAACAACACTTGTAGGATTAGGATTAGCTTTGCTGATAAGAACTGTTAATTTTAACATAACCGATGTAAATGGTCTTCAAGAATTCTTTGAGCCACTTACCCATAGTATTTTATTAGATAATTTTTTTACTGAAGTTTTTAGTAATCATTTAGATCCTGTTACATACTTAAAATGGGATGATTATATACTTGGAATAGAAGATATACTTACTGAAGAATTCGTTCAACTAATTTCTGAAAAAGAAAAGGAAGAACTTCCAATCACATTCGCTATAGAAAAGATTCTCTTTCTTTATTACCTTAAATATCTAGATGTGTTAACAGAAGAGCAATTTATTCAAGAATTTAAAGAAGTTGTAGATTTAGATTCTAAAGATTTCGATATTCAAGATGGATATTGCATCGAAAAAAAATGGGTATTTGCTAAAAAACATATGTATAAAATATTTAAATTCATAAAGAAACATAATCCCGAATTTTTCACAATAATAGATAGACTACAACTTGAGTTAGTAGATAATATCGAACGAATTGCTAATGATCCAATATATTTTGACTCATCTGCCAATGAAGTAGTTAATTTACATTCAGAGCTGAATGTTATGATTATTCTTTATAATAATAGACCCGAACCAAGAGATTATAGAATCCGAGTGTATGCTCCCGGATTTGAACCTAAAAAGGTTTCATTAGGTATCGAAGTCGAGGGTAGGGGATCTTTTAAGATTCCCAGTGAAAATATCCCCTTGGTGTCGGATGGAAGACTGGATATCACGCAAGTTCTCTCCATGATCTTAGAAAATGCAGATACTGTTTGGTTAACACTGGAACCAATAAAAAAGGGAGAACAAACAATTCAAATCTTCATAGAAACGACCGATGGTCATATTGTTGGAGGTGAAACTAGAACAATAAAAGTCAAAACAAATATTAAAGATTATATCAAAAAACTTTCTTCTCTCGGCTCTGTTGTAAGTGGAATAGCTGTTGCACTCTCACGAGCTATTTTCTAAACTTTATTTAAGTATTTTATTTTTGTTTTTTTTTAGCAGATTTAATGAGTATGAGTATTATTTCTTTTAGGATACCAATCTCTATGAAATTTGAATATGTCTAGAATAAAAATCTAATTAAAATACTTACATTTTAAGAAAAATAATTAGGAAAACGGAAATTGGTTGATAAGGGAGTCAAACATAATGGATTATTCCGCTTAAGAAATTGTCATATTATTCACGGAGATACCAATGGTGCGGGAAACATCGACAGAAAGAAACATCCAGATCTCTTTTCAATTGAGATAATCGCCTACAATTTTGGTTTAAATTCAGAATTTTACCTTGCATATAATTTTCTCCCCGATCATTTGAAATCTAAACATAAAACATTGACTCACTCAGAGAGAAGAAGATTTAAAAGTTTGGTTAATAGATTTTTGATGAGTCCCCGAATTTTATTTAGTCCGTCGAACGGAATACTCATAAAAGAGTTAAAAAGAGAAGAAAGGCTAAATAAAAGTAAGATTAGAAAATAAAAGTATCAGATGAGTTCAAGTAAATTCCTTTCAATTACTCAAACTGCATATACTTAAATAATAGTTTTACCTAATACCAATTCACTTACTTTTTGCGGTTCTTAGAGATGTACGCTCTAAAAAATGCATAAATTTCTTACAATTCGATATTAAGTTTCAAAATAATAAATATAGAAAAAAAGAGATTAAATTTCGATTATTTCAGCTTGCATTTTTACCGTATCTACTATTGCAAATGTTGGCTTACCAGTCAAATAACCACACGCTTCTCCAGGATTTACTACTAATGTACCATTTTCATATCTTTTATTGATAATATTATGGGTATGCCCTATTAATATTATATCAAAATGTCCAGATTCAGCTAATGCGCTAACTGTGTCCTCACTAGCGATATGTGTTGCATAAATTTTTTTTCCATTTAATTCTGTGATTAATTCCATTCCTACTAAATCGCAAAGTCTCCCTAAATTTTCCTTCAAAAAGACACGATCCCCATCATTATTGCCATATACTCCCATAAAATTATCTTTAATATTGTCATTTAGCTCCTTAAAAGCATTATATGTAAAAGGGGAAACATAGTCTCCACAATGAATGAGGGCATTAACTTCGCGTTGATTAAGAATAGAAACTGCTTCAGAGATATTACTCATATGATCATGAGTATCTCCGATTACACCTATTAACATTTTCATTCAATTTTTTTTTATTTTTGTTAATAATTGGTAATTTTTTAAATTTCTATTTAAAAGTTTTTAATTTGAATAAATTTTAACCATAAAAATATATTTTAATAGAGATTTGTTAAAGATAATTAAGAATCTAATTTGCGATTTATATGAGTATTCAATATTTAAATTTAGAAAAAAAGTCAGTTGATAAAGAACTGCAGAGATATTTCCAAACTCTTGAAAAAAGAGAAGTAGATGAGATATTTAAAGATTTTATTAACGAATTTAAAGGATTTATATTAAATGAGAAGGCGAAAAGATTACATCCCTCATTATTAATAGCCGCATTTAAAGGAATCATTAATCCTATGTATTTGGAAGATCAAATAACTGATATCCGAAAAGTCTCTCTCTCAGTAGAATTTTTACATAACGCTCATTTAATTCAAGATGATCTAATAGATGATGATGAATATCGGAGGGGAAAGTTATCTTTTCATAGACAATTTAAAAATAATTTAAATCAATATTATGAGCATAAAAAGGAAGCACTTGATCAAAGAATTACACAATATGGTAAGGATATGAGTGTTTTAGGAAGTACATATGCTTATAACTTGGGTGTGGATATAATAAAAGATTCTGAATTTCCCGAAAAATTAAAATTAATGGCAATAAAAGAATATTCAGATGCTATTGATTATCTATTAAGAGGGCAAATAATAGAAGAATATATGACAAATTACAGCATGGTTATGTCTTTAGAACAATATCTTAATATTGAGGAATTGATGAGAGCGAGAGTTTTTGAAAAATCAGTGAAAATTGGCGCCATATTAGCAAAAGGAAATATTCATTATCAAATTAAGCCACTCTCAGAAGCTATGCTTAGGATTGGTCAAGCTTATGCGATTAAAGATGATCTGTTGGATGTTGAAGAAGATATTAAAGCAAGAAAGAAAAAAATAGTGTATATCCTTGCGATACAGAATACCAATGAAGAGCAATCAATTAAACTAAAAGAATTATTTTTAAAGGATAATATTTCGGATGATGATGTAAAAGAAATAAAAGAGATCTTTGAGGAAACGAGTGCTATGAAAATTGCTGAACATCTTTCAAAAAATTTAATTTCTCAAGCAAAAACATATTTAGAAGATATGTACCCTGATCTCAATAAGGATCAAAAAAAGTTTTTTATGACTTTTTCAGATTATGTTTTTGAAAGAGAATCATAAATAAAAAAGAAAGACTTTAGATAATTAATTCTTTTAAAATTCTATATTATTTCGGCATTTAACTCATAATTTTCTAACATCAAACAATTAATGGCCTTAAAAACTTCCAATACGTTATAATTCTCTAAGGCTGATGTCCGATAAAAGCCATCTAAATCGTTATTCTCTATAAACTCTTGGATAAGATGTTCTTTCACAATTTCCATTTGAGAAGTTTTATCTAATAAATCAGTCTTACTCGCGACCAAAATCATTGGAATTTGTTTTTTTAATTTTTCTTTTAATAAATTATACCAATATTCAAGTTGTTGGAAAGAAGAATAACTAACCGAGTCGAAAACTAAAAGAGCACCATCAGCACCCTTTATAAATCTTGGAATCAATGGTTTAAAACGATCTTGCCCTCCAAAATCAAATATTGAATTAACGATACATTTTTCTTTCTTCTTATCAGAAAATTCATCCTTTAATTCAATGTCTATATAAGTAGAATGAAAATTAATACCGATGGTAAGTTCAGTATTCATATTGAAAGAATTAAAGCAATATCTATTGAATAAACATGTTTTTCCAGCACCTCCACCTCCAACTATAACAATTTTGAAGCAATAAGCGACTTCTTTACTAGCTTTCATCATTAAGCTTTGTTATTAGCTCTTAAATACTGAATTAATTTCCAAAGAGTTTATGGTTAATCTAATTACTCATAGTTAAAAAAATAATTGAAAATCATCTATAATATAAGCATAAAATCTAAAAGTTTAATTTTCTTTATTTAAATAATTGATTTTAATTCAAACTTCGATTAAATTATATTTAAGATTCTTATTATGCTTGAAAAACTTCCTCCGGATAATATTGTAATACGTCCACCAGTAGAAGCATATTCTGTTCTAATTCCCGTCACAGGGGGGTGCTCATGGAATAAATGCCGGTTTTGCGGAACCTATAAAGGAGTTTATGGAGTGATACAGGAATATGCCATTCGAGATTTAGAGAATGTAAAAAAAGATATTGATTATTATGCTGAAAAAAATTATCATGGATATCCCGTATTTTTAGCAGGGGGTAATCCCACTTCAGCTCCTACAGAATATCTTGTAGAAATATTATCATATGTAAGGAAAAAGATTCGAAATGTTCCACGTTTAAGCTGTTATGCAAAAGCCTTAGATATTCTAAGAAAATCAGATGATGAATTAAAGCAATTAGCAGATGCAGGGCTGGATATCGTATATATGGGATTAGAGAGCGGTTCAAGCAAGATTTTACGGATAATGAAAAAAGGAACTAATGCGGAATCAATAATTGAAGCAGGAAAGAGGGTTATGAAAGCAGGAATTAAATTATCGCTTTATATAATTTTAGGATTAGGGGGTAAGAAATACTCTAAAGACCATGTAGAAGGAACAGCAAGAGTCTTAACTGAGGTAAATCCTACTATTTTTCGATTTAGAACATTGAATATTCTCCCAAATACTCCTCTTTGGGATGATTGGAAATCTGGAAAGTTTGAATTATTAAGTCCCGTTGAGAATCTAAAGGAAGAAAAGCAAATAATTGAGTTATTAGGGGAAAACGTTGACTCCGAAGTCTATAATGACCATGTTTCTAACTATTGTAATATAGAAACCGATAATATAAAAGAGGATAGGGAACGTTTCATAATAACATTAGAAAACATGATTAATGACCCCGCTATAAAAAGTATGCCTAGGATAAATCGCACAAGAATGTAAATTCTTTTCACAATCATTAGGAGAGATTAATAGTAAACTAATTTTTTTTGATCATCAATAAAATTTATTTTAAATGGGTTTACATATTATTAAAGATATTTCATTTAATCTCTATTATTCAAAAAACTTAATAGTTAGAAATATCTTAATTATTAACATTCAAATTTCAAATAATTATTAGAATAATTAATTTATCTCTTTAAATATGACAGACTATTTTCGAAAAAAAATACATTATAATGATATTATCGCGACATTTGACGATATTTTAATTTTACCAGGGTATACTCAATCATATGAAGTTGATATTTCCGCTAAATTAGATAAGTATCATTTTAAAATCCCAATTATGACGGCTGCTATGGATACAGTGACAGAAGAGGAAATGGCCATAAAGATGGCTCTTCTCGGGGGGCTTGGAGTTCTACACCGAAATTGTTCTTATGAAAAACAATTAGAAATGTGTAAAAATGTAAAACGAGCACGCTCTTTTATAATCCGTGATGTTGCCACTATTGATGTAAATGCACCGGTTAGAAAAGCAAAACATTTGATGGAAAATACTGGGATTAGTGGACTTGTGGTCTTAAATAACGAAAATAAGGTTTGTGGGATCTTTACTAAACGAGATATTCCCTATTCAGAAGAGGAAGCACGTAAAGGAAAAGTTAAAGATTATATGACACGGGATCTAATTTCTATCGAACCAAATGTTTCAAGACAAGAAGCATTGGATGTACTCTATAAAAATAGAATAGAAAAGCTCCCAATTATTGAAGACGGATACTTGAGAGGGTTAATAACCAAAAAAGACTTGAAGCCTGAATTTCCTCATGCATCTATCGATAAGGAGGGTCGATTATTATGTGCATTAGCAATCAGTCCAAAAATGCCTGAATCTAGTTCGACTCAAAAAAGACTAAAAGAAATTGATCAATTTGTTGATATTTTCTTTATTGATGTTGCTGATTTTTATAAAGAGAAGGATATAGAGAGTGTTAAAAAGCTAATGGAATTTTTAGAATCGGAATTTGTACTTGGAAACATAGGCACCTATGAAGCTGCAGAACATCTTCTCTCAAAATGTGACTTTTTTGAAGATCGTTTTATTGGAATAAAAGTTGGAATGGGCTCGGGCTCAATTTGTTCAACTTCAATTCAAACTGGGGTTGGTGCTCCCACATTATTCGCAACTGCGCAAGTGGCTGATGCTATAAAAGATTATAACTCCAATATAGGATTAATTGCTGATGGAGGGTTTAAAAATCCTGGCGATTTACCTAAAGCATTTTCGGTTGGAGCAGATATGATCATGTCGGGTCATTTTTTTGCTGGCTGTACAGAAAGTCCTGGATATATTGATACAATTCAAGGACGCAAGGTTAAAGTATATAGGGGAATGGGTTCTAAGGAAGCTAGGACCACTAATTATGTCCTTGATAGATATGTGGAAGGCGCAAAAACTTTGCCAGAAGGCGTATCAGATTATGTTCCTTATGTGGGCGAAGTATCTGGAGTTATAGAATCTCTTACTGAAGGACTCTCAAACGGAATGATCTATGCTGGAGCACGGAATATAGACGAAATGAAAAACAATAAAATTGGTTTAGTAAGTGCTGTGGGGATGATTGAACAGAAACCACACGATCTGTTAGGAAAATACTAAATTTCAAGAAGATTCTTAATTATTTTTAATAAAAAAAAGGATCTAATTCATAAAGATAGTGAAATAAAAAAAGTTATATAATATATTTTTTAAGAAAAAATTAATCCTTTGAGTAGGTTTAGACTTCTTCTCCTCGTCTCTTTGCTTCTATGTCTTTAAGATCTTTTCTTTGTACTTTTCCTACTAGAGTTTCAGGGAGTTCTTTTCTAAATTCGATAAATTTTGGAGCTTTATATGGTGCGAGATTTTCCCTAGCAAATCCTTTAATTTCTGCTTTCATCTCATCAGTTTCCCTATATCCACTTTTTAGAACCACATAGGCTTTAACTAACTCACTTCCAGGAAGCTTCTCGTTTGGAATACCAATTATAGCCACATTTTCAATTGCTTCATGTTCAAATAGCAAATCCTCTACTTCTCGAGGATAAACTTTAAATCCACTAACATTTACCATGTCTTTTTTCCTATCAACGATATATAAATAACCATCCTCGTCTATTTTGCCTATATCACCTGTTAGAATCCATCCATCTTTCAATTGATTTGCCGTCTCTTCTGGTTTATTCCAATACCCTTTCATCACTTGTGGGCCTTTTATCATTATCTCTCCTCTTTCCCCGATAGGTACAATTTTCGTATAATCTTCGACGTCAACTAATTTTACTTCTGTATCGGGAAACCCTAATCCGACTGAACCTATTTTTCTCTCACCATTTACTGGATTACTATGAGTTACAGGAGATGTTTCAGTCATTCCGTATCCCTCGAGGATCTTTCCCCCTGTTCTTTCTTCAAATTCCTTCAATACTTCTGGAGGCATAGGAGCTGCCCCTGTATTACATACTCTTATTGATTTTAAGTCTTTTGCATAATCCTCAAGATCATCTCTTTCCAACAAACGCATATACATAGTTGGAACTCCTGGAAATAATGCTGGTTGAGTAGATTTAATTATTTCGAAAAGTGACTTTTGATCTCTCGGATCCGGGTTCAAAGCAATTGTGGATGCATTATATATAGGAGTATTCATACAAACGGTCATTCCATAGATATGAAACAAGGGTAAATTTGTTAGAGCTGTATCTTTCCCTCTTTCTGTTTCTGCAGCGACCCATGTTGCTGTTGCCACACAGTTAGATACAATGTTATAATGAGTTAACATAGCACCTTTAGGGAGACCAGTTGTCCCTCCTGTATACTGTAGAATTGCAATATCCTCTTTTGCATTTGTTTCGAATTTTGGGGGATTAGGTTTTGTATCTCTAATTAGATTCAAGAATTGTTTAGTTCCAGCTATTTCAGGAGGCTTAATGGGAGGATTCGGTGAATAATCAAATACATTCGTAATAATGATATGTCGTAATCGTGTTCGTTCCTTGATATTGTTTATCTTTTCTAATTGATTATCCCAAGCTATTATAATTTCCGCTCCTGCATCATTTAATTGATATGCAAGTTCATGCTCCGTGTGAAGTACACTACAAGCTGTTACAATTCCTCCAGCTTTCTGAATTCCATAAAAACTAAAAAGAAACTGAGGAAAGTTTGGCAACATAATAGCAACTCTATCACCTTTCTTCACTCCAAGATTGACTAAAGCTGTCGCTAATCTATCTGCAATATCTTTGAAATCTTTGTAGGAAATCTTATTTTTCATAAACCAAATTGCTGTATTTCTTCCAAAATCTTTAGCAGCACTATCAAGAAATTCTTTTATATTAATTTCAGGATAGTCAATATGATGGGGAACTTCCTTATCATAGTGTTTTAACCACGGTTTTTCGACATATGGATTTTCACTCATAAATTATAAACCAAATTTGTTGTTATTTTTTTTATTTTTTATTAGTTATTTATATTTTAATATTTGCTCTTAATAAAAATCAACCTTCTATATTATCTATAGCATTAATAGCAGATTCACATACATAATCACATTCATCATGAACTAAACTTTCTAAGCCAGAAAGTACTTCAGAAGTCTTCACTCCCATTTTACCTAAAGCTTCAGAAGCTCTCCATCTTACATCGGGTTCTTTATCATTCAAAGCCTCTAATAAGGAAGGAATAGCACTTTCTGCATTTTTTCCAATATTACCAAGTGAGAGTGCGGCTTCACGTCTCACAGTACTTTTCGAATCTTTCAACGCTATTTCTAAAGCGTGAACAGCTGCATCGGAATTGAGACCAATTTTACCTAAAGTTCTTGCCGATTCTGCTCGAATAGTTTTTTTACCATTTTTTAGATAATTTATTACATCTGGTATAGCATTTTCAGCTTTTACTCCCATTCCTCCGATAGAGAATAAAATAATTCTTCTCATACTCTTATTCGCAGATTCTAGGTTATCAGTTAAAGCAGAAAGAGCCTCTTCTCCAATATTTTTCATTGCATCGGCAGCCTTCCCTCGAACAGCCTCATCTTTATCACTTAATAATTTTGATAGGTTTTGAATCACTTTTGGATCTGGAATTTCTAAATCTCCTAATGCTTCTGTTGCGGTTTTTCGAATAACAGAGTTCTCATGATCCAAAACATTTAAAAGAGAAGGAATAGAAGCTTCTCCAATTTCTACTAAAGTATCTATAACTTTATATCTAACTCTCCAATCATAATCTCCAAGCGCATTAATCAATGCAGGAATAGCTTTTTCAGTATTTCTTCCGATTTCACTAATTGCCTCAGCAGCAGCAGATCTTACCTCCCAATTTATATCCTTCAATGCTTCCATCAACTCAGGAATAGCATCATACGCATCTGTTCCAATCTTTCCTAATGAATTAGCAGCTTCAATCCTCACCTCGGGTGATTCATCCTTTAAGGTTTTTATTAGGTTCACAATAGCTTCATGTTTAGCACTCCCAATTTTACCCAAAGTAACAACGACGGCTTTCCTAATAGAGACTTCTTCATCATTTATAAAATTCGTTAATTCAGGAATGGCTTTTTCAGCGACATTACCAATTTTTCCTAAAGTTCTTGCGGATTCACGACAGACACTCCAGTCTTCATCCCTTAAGCATGAAATTAATTCATCGATCGCACCTTCTGATTTATTTCCTAATTCACCTAAAACTAAAATAGCGTTGAATCGGACAGATCTACTTTCACTATTTAAAAAATTAATTATATCATTAATAATAGAAGAATCTTTTTCAACTCTTGAAACAATTAAATCTATTCTTGCATTTCTTAGCAATTTTTCTAACGATGCTGACATTTTTTTAAAACCTCCTATATTCCCAAATAAACCTCTTTTATTTTTGGTTCTCTCATCAATTCCTCTTTAGTTCCTCTCATCTCTATTTTTCCTTCTTCAAGAACATAAATGAGATCCGCAACTTCCATTGCTAAGGTGGCATCTTGTTCAACTAATAGAATAGTTGTGCCTTCTCTTCTGATTTTCTCGATTGCTTCAAAAATATTTATTTTTACCTTAGGGGCTAATCCTAATGATGGTTCATCCATCAAAAGCAATTTCGGATCGCCCATAAGAGATCTGCCTATAGCAAGCATCTGTTGTTCTCCTCCACTTAGAGTACCCGCTCTTTGTTTTTGTCTCTCTTCAAGTCTCGGAAAAATTTCATATACAAATGATAATAATTCCTCATATCTGTCTCGATCCTTCACATTATGAGCACCAACATCTAAGTTTTCTAAAACTGTCATATCATAGAATAACCTTCGTCTTTCTGGACAGTGTATAATCCCTCTGGAGGAAATTTCATAAGGTTCTAATTCATCAATTCGCTCTTCCATAAAAAAGATTTTTCCTCTGTCTGGCTCTTCCAATTTTGTAATCACTCGTAGAAGTGTAGTTTTTCCTGCTCCATTAGGCCCTATAACCGCATCGAGTGAACCTTCCTCTATAGTTAAATTGATCTCCTCTAATGCTCTTGCTTTACCATAATAATGATATATTTTACTTATTTCAAGCAAATTCCTCTGCACCTCCTAAATATGCCTCTAAAACAATTTTATTGTTTGCAACTTCTCTTGGGGGTCCATCAGCTATAAACTTCCCTTGATGCATCGCAATTACTCTTGGAACTAAATTCATTAATTCGTGTAAAACATGACCTGTTATAAAAATACTAACGCCATCATCATTTAATCTTTTTATTAGGTTTGTTATTTTCCCTTGTTCTTCATGAGTTAGACCACTAAAAGGTTCATCTAAAAGCAATAATTTCGGATTGGTTGCGACTGCTTTACCTATTTGTAGTCTTCTTAGATCGCCATGAGGTAAAATCACGGGAGGTAACCGAGCTTTATCAATCAATCCTACTGATGTAAGGACTGTACTAGCATATTCATTTATTCCAATATCTTTTGAAACTCTTTTACCACGAGGTGACAAGC
Organism: Promethearchaeia archaeon; assembly: GCA_046497275.1. Classification (GTDB taxonomy): domain Archaea; phylum Asgardarchaeota; class Lokiarchaeia; order Sigyniarchaeales; family SOKP01; genus TEKIR-8. The sequence goes on from JAWOFX010000044.1 coordinate 31,144, forward strand.
AAGAGACTTTAATGTTATCTAATAAAGTAAGGAATTTAAATGATCTAACTATCTGAAACGTTCTAGCAATTCCTATATTAACTATTTTATCGGGTCTTTTACCAGTAATTGTCATTCCATCAAATCTTATTATCCCGCTATTTGGTTTCTCAAATCCTGAAATTAAATCAAATATAGTTGTTTTTCCTGCTCCATTAGGACCAATTAACCCAACAAATTCACCTCTATTTATTTCAAGACTAAAATCGTTCACAGCGGTTAACCCACTAAATCTTTTTGTTAAATTTTTTATTTCTAAAATAATACCCATAATAATATACACCTTTTTCGATTTTTATTTTGCCATTAATACATCATATAGATCTTTCAAATGTTCGACTGCTGGTTTTAACATACCTTCTTCAGCAAAGCGAATCACGATTAATAAAATTATTGATAAAATTAGTAGACCAATAGCAACAGAACCTCCAGCATAAACCAAGGATTCTAACACAAGAATAAAGAAAAATGCTCCCAATGCAGAACCAGTAATCGTAGCAATACCTCCTATAGAGGCAAATATAACAGGATAGAAGGAGAATTGAACTTGAAAGCTCCCATAATCAGCACTTCTTGTGAACATAGCAAATAACCCACCAGCTATGCTCGCAAATAATGCACTAATTATAAAGGCAATAATTTTTTTTTTTGAAATGTTTATTCCTGAAGCCCTTGCTCCTTTATCATCATCTCGTATTGCTTTAAGAGTTGTGCCAAAGTTAGACTTAGTAATAAGAAGCAGAGTGATAAGCGATATGATCATGAATATAAAATGAATATAATATGAAATGACTGGGTTAGTAGATAGTTTTGGTATTCCAGTTATTCCAGGAATAAAATCATCAAAAACAGGCATTTTAAAAATAGTATATAAAATCACACCAAAAACTAAAGTTCCTAAAGCAAAATAAGGTCCCTTTAATCTCAACGCAGGGATTGCAATTATTAATCCTAATGCAATGGCTCCTAATGCACCTATCAAAAGAGCTAGTATCCAGTTCATATTTAAATTAACCAAAAGGAATCCAGTAATGTATCCTCCCATCCCAAGAAAAATTGCGTGTCCAAAACTTACTTGACCAACGAACCCAGCAAGGAAATCCCAACTAGCGGCAAAAATAGTATAAATCATTGCTTTGATGAAGAAACTTCTTAAATAGTATGGATCCTGTATAAATATTGGAATAATTGCTAAACCTATTAAACATAACATAGTTAAACCACCAATAAATTTTTTCAGCCAGAATTTTAAATTTATCGATTTTTCTTTAACTATTTCGATCAGTCTGTCAAAATTTCCGTTTTCTTTATATTTTTGCAATTTATTTGACCTCCTTTTTTCCAAATAGACCACGTGGTCTTATTAAAAGAACAATTAGTATTATAATAATAGGAATCAAATTTGAGTAATCAGATCCCCAAACAACGCTTACAAAACTTTGTGAAATACCTATAATATAAGCGGCAAGAAAACTTCCTTTTATACTTCCTAATCCCCCCAAAATTACGACAGAAAAAGCATTGGTTAAAACAGTCCATGCCATAAAAGGAGCAATTGAGCCTCCAGGCACACGGAGGATCGCTGCTAATCCTACTAAGAAGGCAGAAATAATCACAGTATATAGTAATATCCTATCGGCATTTATACCAGATAACATAGCTGCTTCTCGGTCTTGAGAAACTGCTCGAATTGATTTTCCTAATTTTGATTTCAAAATAAATAATCCCAATACTGAAACTATTATTAAGGTAGATATAATCATGAAAGCACTCTGGGCTGAAAAACCCACTTCAAAAATATATATAGTTCCAGGGATTAAGGGCTCCAAAAATTTACCTTTTCCACCATAATAAAGAGTAATAATCTGCTCAAAAAAAAAAGCTAATGCAAATGTGACTATTAAAATGGTTGTTTCACGTTCTTGTAAAGGTTTTATTAATAATATATAAGAAACTCCCCCTATAATCGAAATAAGTATTAATGAAATAATCATTGCTATTGGCAATGATAAACCTAATTCTCTAATTAATATATAAAGAAGATAACCTGTAATTAAATAAAAACCCCCATGAGCGAGATTTAATATTTTTCCAACTCCATATACCAAGGTGAACCCCATAGCTAATAATGCATTTACACTGCCAAAAATAACACCAAAAATTAAAACATTGATAATAATATCCAGCATATTTTTTATCATCTCCTTTTTATTTTTAATGTTATTAATATTTGTAAGTATTTGCTTGATTCATTTTCCATTCTTTTGATTCACTTTTCATTTATTATCTTTATATCTAAATTTTTTTCTAAATTTACATGTCACACTTTATATTATCATATATTTTGGTTTAATAGTATTTAAATATTTTCGAATATCTTCATAGTAAAAATAATTTTACTTCAGTAAGTTTAAATTTCCAGAAAATATAATTTTTATCTTATTTCAAATTATTTATTAAAATATCAAATAGAATATCATTCAATCAAAATATTGCTTGAATATGAGGAAAATTATTAAAATATTCTCAAAATTTATTAAATTCAATTTTTATGATTTTTAATCCATCAATTGTTCTTTTTTTAATATAGATTTCTTCCTCTTCTATTATTATGATATATAAATTTAATTGTTTTTTACTGAAGTAAATCAATTTTACTATGAAGATATTCGAAAATATTTAAATACTATTAAAATCAAAATAGTTAATATAAAGTTTGATATCTAAATAAAAAAAAAGTTTTAATTATAAATTCAAAAAGAGTGAATTAAAAAATGGAAAGAAGAACAAAGCAATTAGTTGCCGTTGTAGCAATTGTTGTCATTGCCACCGCTTCAGGAGTGGGTATTTGGTTATTCTTATCCCTAAGAGGTCCTACTTGGTTACTGCCTGGAGCTCCTAGTGGGATCCCTGAAGATCAGTGGATAAAAGTTGGATGTTTAGGAGATCTAAATGACATTCAAGGAATAGGAAATTATGAGGGGGCACATTTTGCAGCCTATGAAATAAATAGCAATGGAGGTGTCGAAGTAAATGGGACCACCTATTATGTCGCAGTAGCAAAAGAGGATACCGCCGAGTCTCGTCCCGTGTATGATGCAACAATAGGTGTGGCTGCTGCTGAAAGAATGTTGGAAGTACATGGAGCTGAATATATTGTGGGAGGGTTTAGAACAGAAGTATTAGAGGCATATATAGAAACTGTTATGGATGCTGAAACATTGTTTTTTGGCACTGGAGCCGCAACTGATGATTTCTGCGAAAATGTAGCTGATGATTATGGCAGATACAAATACTTTTTTAGATTTATGCCTATTAACTCAACTGCGTTAGGTACCCAAATTATAAGTTTTGTATTAGGATTAATAATGTGGCTTAATTCCACGCATACAGAAGATCTTAAAAATGCTGTAATTTTACGAGAAGATTTAAGTTGGACTGCAGGTATGGGACCTTTGATACAATATGCTCTAACGCATAATACTGCTTATAATTTTACTAATGTGCAGGATAAGCCATATCCCGCTGATTCAACTGCCGATTATTTTGATCAATTATGGCAACAGATTGAGACTTACCAGACTGATGGAGCACATCTTGTAGTTCCCATAATATCCGCAGGAACGGGTGTTTTTATGATGGATAAATACCACTCAAGACAGCCAGATTGTGTAATTGTTGGAATTAATGTTGAGTCTCAACTAGATGAATATTGGACCGACACTCTTGGTGATGCTCGCTATGAAACGATGATGCAACCTCTCGTAAGAACAAATAAAACTGAGAAGACGATAGAATATTATGATGCATATAAAAATTATACTGGACATTCTCCCCTGTATACTGCGAGTGGTGCTTATGATAGTGTGAAGATGTTAGTCCATGCGATAAATGAAACTCAAGGATTTAATAACACTGAGATCATAGAATTTTTAGAAGATAATACCTTTGAGAATTTCAGCCCTTTTGTCAGAAAGCTTAAATGGAATCAATTTCATGATCTCGTAGCCTATATGGAATTTGGTGATGATTTTGAACTTGCTCAGACATTAATGGCACAATGGCAAGAGGGAGGAGAGAAAGTAGCTGTAGATAGTTGGCCCGACTGGTTTATAGAACAAGTGAATTTCACTGCTGGCGGATTATTACCTTCACCTATTAACCCATTCTCCTTTTATCCAACTGATATGGAAACAGAGCCATATTCGCTTCCTAGTTGGGTAAATACAAGTTGGGGATCATTAGTTTAAATTAAAAATAATAAAATATTCTAATTTTTTTTTTAAATTTTATTCTTTATTCTTAATTATTTTTATTTGAAATAGAAAACTAACGGTCTTTTTGATAAGTAAATCTCCTTAAATTTACAAAAGCATTAAGATCATATGAATAAATTTATGAAATATAGCATAATATAATTTTAGAAATAAAGTTATTTCTAATCAATTTTTATTAAGACGATATTAAATAAGGATTTTAAAAAAATCTTTTTTTAAAGCAATTATCTCAAATTCAACTCTACTGAGATTTTTTGAATAGATGAATTAATATGCTAATCGATACTATTACTATTTATATCATTAAAACTATTTTACTTAAGTAAAAATCTTTAATGGAAGATGAAAATTGGAAAGGGAAGAATTACAGAAAAAAAATCAGGAAATCGAGGATATAAAAGCACTTGGTTATATGTTCCCAGTAAAATTTCAAAAGATAAATTATTTCCCTTTAAAGATGGAGAAAGAGTCTTAATAGATTTAAAGGATAATGAGTTAACAGTTAAAAAAATCTTTACTCTGAGTGATCTCACCCAAGAATATGGAATCCCGGATGCAACTCTGCCTAAGTTAGTAGAAAAAAAAGCAGAATATAATAGAGATAAGCCTTTATTGATATTTCCCGAGAAAATATTCTCTTACCAGGAAGTAAATGAAATTTCAAATAGAACAGCTCATGGACTTTTAAATCTATTCAAGGAATTAAATTTAAATAATCCTAAAATAGCAATCTTCCTTCCGAATTGTCTAGAAGCGATTACATCTTGGTTTGGAATATCTAAAATTGGAGGAATAAGCGTTCCAATAAATTTTATGCTAAGTGATAATGATTTAGAATTTGTTTTAAATAATAGTGACTCAGAAATTCTTATCATAGATTATAAATATTTTAAGAACATTAAGAAAATTTTAAATACTTTAACAAAAATTAAGCGGATTATAATTCAAAATGCTCCCGCTGGATTTGAATATAATCGAAAATTACTTGATTTCAAAGTAATCACTTCAAAGAATTCAGAAAATCCAAATGTAAATATTAAATCTTCTCAACCGCTAGAAATTTTATATACAGCTGGAACAACCGGACATCCTAAGGGAGTGGTATATAAAAATCATCATATGTTATCTGGAATCAGCGTAGGAACAAAATTAGAAGATATAGGATTTGGTGCAGATAATCATAAAGTTTATTGCCCTTTACTCTTATTTCAGGCTTTTTCACGATATTTAGTTATCATTCCAGCGATGTATTACAATTCAGCAATAATAATTCCAAAGGAATTTGAATTATCAACTTTTTGGGATGATATAAAT
>JAWOFX010000111.1:0-41719 GCA_046497275.1 Promethearchaeia archaeon
AGGATTAATCTCTACATCCACTTCTTCATATTGATCTATATCTGTTATGAGCTCCAACTCGTCTATTTCTACTTGGGTCATTAATGGAGTAAATCTTACTTGGAGCTGTTTTTTTCCATAAAAGTTGTCTTCAATTCTTAGAATTTGAGTATACGTTTGAACTAAACCTTCTCCTATAGGAGCGTAAAGAACACCTTCATCTATATCTAATTGTCTTAGTAATGGAGTTATTCTATTCTGTTTAATTGCTCCCGTTACTAATATTTTCTGCCATGGTGTTAAATCTGGCATACCTTCCAAGGGATTCTTTACAATCACACTAATATTTTCATGTAAATCTAATTTTTTTAGATTTTTTTCAGTGAGTTCTGCAATTTCCGAATTTGCTTCTAAGATTATTATCTCTCCCTGTGGTGCTAATCTATGAGCTAAAGCGGCTATGTATCCTGATTTTGCTCCTAATATCAATAAATCATCGTCCTTTTCTAAGGATAATCCTTGAAGCATTATAGTTATCATATGAGGTGCGGATATTGTTCGATAATTACTTGGGTCGTGATAATAGAATAAATTAGGAATATCCTCATAGATCTTTAATGAATCTTGATAATTCTTTGGGATAAACTCTTCTAAGGGAATTTCCAAGAATGCTTTATATAAGCGTTTATCTTTTAATAAATCATTTGATGTTAGAGAATCTACCAATCTTTTTTTCTTTTCATTAAAATCTAGGTTGACCATATTCACATCTCTTTATACATTTTAAATGGTGATTCAGATTATTAAAATTTATGAATTATTAGTTATAAATAAAATAAATTTAAAGATATAAAAGATTAAATTAAATATGATTATTCTTGACGCAGATGATATAAAGAATTCTAAATTAACTTGGAGTTTAATTATTTTCAATGTTATATGTTTTTTCTTTTTTATTACTCCTGTAGGGGAAAATTATCTATTTTTATTTGTCCAAATTAATTACAAAATAATCAATGATTTTGAAGTATGGCGCTTATTTACCGCAATGTTCTTACATTCTGATATTATGCATCTCTTTTCAAACATGTTTGGTTTATTACTCTTCGGTGCTTTAGTTGAGAATAATTTTTCCAAAAGTGAATTTCTTTTCATATATTTTATTTCTGGATTAATAGGGAATACTTTTTCACTCTTTTTATTACCTATCTTCAGTATTAGCCTTGGAGCGTCGGGAGCGATTTTTGGGTTGCTGGGTGCTTCTTTTATATTAATTGCATTCGAAAATCCTTCCCTTTTAATTCTAGCTCTTGTTTATGTTATGTTTTTTTTAACATCTTCATTTGCTCCGGGTATTAATGCATGGGCTCATATTTTTGGTCTGATTGGCGGCATTGGTTTAGGATATTTCTTTAGAAAATTATATCATCCAGGAGTAGATTATTATGCATAAGAATGTCATTTTTCCTCCATTGAGAAATCTTTTGGGCATAAATCTTCTACCGGGCAAATTTCATGTTTTGGATTATTAGGTAAACATATTTGCTGCCCAAATTTTACAAATAGACGATTAATTCTGATCCATTGGTCTTTTGGGATTAATTCTTTTAATTTTTTTTCTGTTTGTTTTGGGGTTTTCACAAGGGTCCATCCTAATCTATTAGATATTCGATGAACATGGGTATCAACGCATATTGCAGGAATTTTAAAAGCATAGGCTAATGTACAATTAGCAGTTTTTCGCCCCACTCCTGGTAATTGCATTAATTTATTAAATTCTGCAGGAACTTTTCCATTATACATTTCATGAATAATCTTTGAGGTTTCTTTTATATGTTTTGCTTTAGCTCTATAAAAACCCGCCTCATAAATCAATTCCTGTAATTCCTCTTCTTCAAGATCAGCAATTTCTTTTGGGGTCTCATATTTATTAAACAATCTTTTAGTGACTTTCCTGGTATTCTGATCTCTGGTACGTGCTGAAATAATTGTTGATATCAAGATTTTAAATGGATCTTCTTTAGCATTTGCTAACTCATCTAAATGAGCACTTCCTTTTAAAGAAGCTTCTATCTTGTCAAAAAATTCTTTATAATTCATTTAAACCCCGTCTAAGTTTTTTCGAATACAAATATTTTTCGCTTGATGATTTGGCCTTCTTTAGTATCCATAATTGAGTAAAGATTTTGTTTTCGAAACTGGAGAAGTTCATTAGATTTATTAGCAATTCTTTTTTGTGATATTAATGATATAGGAGTTAAATTATTCTCAATCGCTATCTTTTGCACATCCATACGAAAATCACTTTTGTCGTCCACTAAACTAATACTTGGGGCAACAATGCAAATTCTACAATTCGATTTTAAAAGATCATAGGCTTGTTCAAAAATTGTATTATACAATGGCTCCAATTTATTCTCAAATAATTCCATCGCTTCTGTATAGTATGGTTTTTCTTTATAAAACGGTCCTAAATTGGGTTCAGTCACAATACCATCAAAATATTCAGCTTCAAAACTATTGTTTAGATTTTCGATATTAATTATTCTAAATCTATTTGAAAGATCAAGGATAGGAGGAATTTCTAATTCTTTTTGAAGCCATTGAATATTTCTTTTAGTATGATCTATTTTTTCCTTATCAATATCAGAGCCATAAATTTTAAAATCTTCTAAAAGTGCAAACAAAGCAATAGTTCCGTTGCCTACAAATGGATCTAAAATCGCTTTTTGGTGTCGATCATTAAATATATTCAAAAAATTCAACATCATTATGGCTAGTTTAGGAGAAATAGCACTTTTAAAATCTTTATGAGGTTTTTGTTCATCAATTTTTCTTTTGAAATTAGGATCATCGCTAGTAAAAGTTCGACCAATATAACATCCTTCTTCTGTAATCGCAAATACTAATTCTGCTCTGTTTTGCTTCAATAATTCATATTTTATTACATGATGAGGAAATATCGGATTTAAATTCCCAGAATCGATATTTTTTTCTGGATATTTAAAATAAATTGCCTTACTCGCATTTTTTTCCTTCAATATTTTTGAAATATTCTTATTTAAAAAGGGTAAAAAGTGTTTTACTAAAATTTCTCTGTAATAATTATCATCAAATAAGTTTGGATAAATTGATACTACAAAAAATATATTTTCATCCTCAATTTTCTGGAAAATCTTATCTATACTATTCTTAAGAATTGTTTTTATTTTTTTCCTCTCTCGTTTGATTTCGTTAAAATTTTCAACCTTTGACGGAAACGCATTCTTTAGAGTTAATATATTGAAAAAGTCAAAGATTTTAGCTATTTTTTGAGTCCCCCCTAAGTAGTATTGGAGAGTCTCAAGATCATCCACAAAATGCTTTCTTTTAACCAAATTATCAAATTTTACGGAGGCAATGTTAGAGGAATAATCATTAATTTTCCCTTTAAATGGTTCACTCTTCAGACATGTGTCTAATTCAGCTAATGATAGTTTCCAATTACTTCCAAGAACAAAAATGAAATCATCCATAATACTTTCTTAAAAAAGTAAATGAAAAATCTAATTTCTTTTTTTGGATTTCCTTTTCTAAAAATAATATTCTTTAGTTATTTGATGAAAAAAAATTAGGTATTGTCTTTAGAATTATCCTCATTAATCCCATATGTTTCTTGAACCCAATCTTTATATTGTTGAGTTATTTTTCCTTGCCAAATTGCATTCTTTCCCGTTTCTTTTTCAAATTCTTCCATTAAGGTTTCATCATCTATTGAAATTATCTCCTTCTTCTCAATTTCTTCTTTTTCGGATTTTTTAGTAGAATTTTCCAAATTTTCTTCCATTTCCAGTTTGTCTAAGTCAATCGATAATTCATACTCTTCTCCAGTTATTTCTTCTAACGTTGATATAATATCTATAAGATCTCCCTTTTTTCTCTTGGGGATTAGATTAATCATCTTATCCTCCACGACTTCTTCCTCTTTCTCCTTCTTTTCTTTTTCATATGCTTCCTTTTTTTTTAACTGTATAGCTTCTAACTGTTTCATAATGCTATCATAATTATCTTTGAAAAACTTAATTCCTACATTCACTAAATCTGAAAAACTTCCCCATCTGTCTTTTTTTATAGTTTGTTCGACCCATTGAAAGATTTCTCTATTGAGGGTAATAGTAACGAGTTTTTCCTCTGTAGATTCTTTCTCAATAAGCCATTTTATCGCATTTCCTATTAAAATATTGTTATCATATCCGTGAAATCCATATTCTCTTCCAAATGAAGAAAAGAGGGACATTGATCCAAAAGCTATAACTCTTCCTTCGAAATATTCGATAGCTACCATTAAAGGTTTATTTGGAATATCTTCTTCCTTCCAATTCTCTCCATTATAAACTTTGTGCCATGCATTCAACCCTGTTCTTATTAATACATCAATACTAATACTCTGGTCTTTTTCAATATATTCTTGAACATCTAATGAACATGCGCTCGAGAGAACTACTTTGTTGACTCCATTTGTAATAGTGTGTGGCTTAAAATTTGAAAAAATAGGTCGTTTTTGGAGGTTTGAGTAATTCATGGAATCATTTACTTCATCAGAAATAAATTTGAATTTAAATCTTTCTGCAAGCCGATTTGTGTTTGTTCTATTTTTATAATCTCCACCAGCTGAACTTAAAATTAAAAGACTCCCACCGTTTTTAACATATTCTTCAATATTATTAATCTCTTCTTCAGAGATTTTTGCACTTCTAGGTGGTGAGAGAAAAATTAAATCATAATTTTCTAATTTTTCCATCGAATCAAAACCAGCTTGGATCTTTCCTATTTTAAATCCCGAATTAAAAAGGAATTGAATGAAATCTGAATATGAAGAGGATTCCATCGTTAGCTTATTATTATGACTATAATCTAATGCAATCCTACCTTTTTGAAGGCTCATTTTCTTATGATATATTTTATCTCATTATCGTAAATAAGTATATTCTTTGGTATTGAATTTTTCTAATATTCTTAAAATTAATACAATAACATACTCTTTTATTTTTCTTTCTTTTTGACAAAGATGTCATAAACTATATGATATAAATTCGGACCGTAACTTTTTACTAAACGTTTATCTTTTAACTGGGTACTAAAATCTGATTTTTTCGCAATCTCTGAAAATTCTTCATATAATGCCAGATCCTCATCTTTATCAACAACTCCCTCATAATGTAAAATGGTTCCAGAATCTTTCGCTAATGTTAGAGCCTCTTGTATATATTCTTTAGGGGCGGGAAAGACGCCCATAATAATCCTATCTGCCTTGATGCCTTTCTCACTTAATTTTAAAACCTCCTCCTTACAATCACCATAGATAGGTTCTATTATATTTTCTACGTGATTAATTCGAATATTTTCCACAAAAAACTTATAGGCGGTTGGATTGAGTTCAATACTATAGATTTTCTTTGGTTTTGATAAAACTGCAATTGGAAGCGAAAAGTAACCTATGCCCGCAAACATATCCACGATAATCTCTTCATTTTTCACTAAAGATGCTAAATGCTTCCGTTCATTAATATTACCTTTGCTGAACATTATTTTCTTAATATTAAACCTATATACTACACCATGTTCTTTATGTTGTACTATAGGATTTTTCTCTCCCGCCACATATTCTATTCTTTCTGGTTCTCGAAATTGTCCTTCAATCTTTCCTTGATTTAAATATACTGAACGCATATAATGTAAAATTTCTAAATAGGTGTCTGCAATCAGATTCTTTTTATCTAATAATTCGGGAGGAAGTTTTATAATGATGACTTTCCCTAATGTTTGATAACTACTCGGTAATAGATCTAACTCTTCTTGTGAAAATTTTCCTTTTAAATTTTTAACAAGTTTTTTTTTAAATCCCATAATTTAATTAATTCAATACATGCTATTTTTGAATAGATTACAAATTTATGAATCATTTGTTCAATATCAAGATGTAATTATATAAATTCAATTTTTTTAATAAATCCATAAAAATTATTAAATATCCTAATATCAAATTAAATTAGTAATTGTCACATGAAATAAAAAATTAAAATTAATAAATTGTAAAATTAGTGAGTAAATATGCCTAGTTTAAAAAATTTTGAAATCGATGAGAATAAAGTCTGGTTTACCGAAGGGTATTGGCCAGAAGGTGTTCCAAAACAACTCTATGACGTTGAAGGTGTAAAAATTGAGCCATTATTTGACGGCTTTATCAGAAATGCGAATGATAATGACCTCTGGGACACGCCTATATGTCTTTCTGTATTTGGGCCACACATTGAGAAGATAACATATAGAAAATTGATTGATTATGCAAAAAGGTTCGGAACATATTTATATGACTTAGGTGTACGGAAAGGTGATGTAGTTGCTATTGATCTGCCAAACTCTATTAATTTTGTCGTTGCATATATTGGTACTCAATATATAGGTGCGATTGTGGCTGGAGTTAATCCTCAATACAAACCTATGGAATTGATGCATGAATTAAAAATGACTAACGCAAAAGTTTTAGTTGTAATGGATGCTCTCTATAACTTGATAAAGACTACATTGCCTAAAAGTCCAGTGGAGCATTTGATTCCAACAAATCTTCTTGATTTTATAAATGTTCCGGAAAAAATGTTTCAACTATTAAGAGATAAAGTACCAGATTTTCAAGATAGCATTCCCGACGAAGGTGAGACTTTTAAAATTCATAGGTTAACCAATATTTTAGAAAATACTGAACCGAGAGAAATAGAAGTGGATATCGATCCTTGGACTGATCCCGCTGTATATCTTATGACAGGAGGAACAACAGGACTTCCCAAAGCAGCAATGTTAAGTCACGCAAATTTAATAGCAAATTTATATCAAATGCAAGATTGGGTTCAATTAGAGCCAGGTATGATCACAATTGGTTCAATTCCTTTCTTCCATAGTTTCGGGATGACTTGCGTGATGAATGGAGCTTTATCTCTTGGAATGGTTATGCTTTTGTTCCCAAAACCACCAGAAGAGGAAGATTTATGCAAAACAATTAAAAAGTTGGATGCTCCCGAAGGTATCATATATACTGGGGTAGAGATGTTATTTAAACGATTAACGGATTTTGTGGAAGAAATGGGAGAAGAAAAGTTCAAAAAACGCTACGATTTTCATGAAAAATTAACATATGCGACTCAAGGAGCAGGACCACTTCATGAATATGTACGCGTTCCTTTCGAACAGATCTTTTGCCCTATTCGAGTAGGGTATGGACTAACTGAAACCTCCCCAGTTGTTTCCGTGGCTCCATTCTGGGGACCAAATAAAACTGGCAAAATTGGATTACCTCTCCCTGGTACTGATTGGGCTATTTTTGATGCAAATAATTTTGAGGCAGGTCCTATTTGTGATGGGACTAAGGAGAAAGGCAATTTTGGAGTAGAACATACAGGTGAAATTTGCGTGTTCGGACCACAAGTTATGCTGGGATATAAAGGAGAACAAAAAGAGCAAGAAGATAATCTTAAAATATGGAATGGCCGACGATGGTTGCTAACAGGAGATATCGGATTTATGGATGAGCATGGATTCTGTGAAATCAGAGATCGCAAAAAATCGCTTATTAAAGTCTCCGGACATTCCGTGTTTCCAAAAGAAGTTGAAGAACTAATGGGAAACCATCCAATGGTTGATGAAGTTGCGATCGCTGGATTGCCTGATGAGCATCGTGGAGAAGTTGCAAAAGCATGGGTAACTCTCAAAGAAGGCTATAAAGATGGAAAAGATATAACTTCTGAGCAATTGAAGGAATGGTGTTATGAGAATATGGCTAAGTGGAAAACCCCTATGTATATTGAATTTGTCAAGAATTTACCCGTCAGTATGACTGGAAAAGTCCAACGTAGAGCCTTGCAAGAGAAGGATCTCAGCAGAATCGAAAAAGGCAGAGACATCAAAGGTTAAAAAAAGACTTTTAATTTTATTTTATCTTATTTTCTCTTATTTTTTTTATATTTTCAAAGATATATAACTCCTTTAGATTTTATAGGATTAAAGGAAATAGGATGATAATTCTGGAAAGCATTTGATCTTATTAAAAAATAAAAAAGAATAAAAAGAGAAATTAATGATTACAATTTATTCATTGATTCGTTCGTAGATATCTCCAACTGCATCGTAAATGTTGAGATATTCTTTAAATAATTTTTCGTAGAGTGCTCTATTTTTGGGATTTGGAGTAAATATCTTAGAAAATTCAATATGTTTTGGAATGTGCTCCCATTCAGTGTACCCAAGACCAACAGCCGCAATAAAGGCAGCTCCACGAGCATTTGCTTGTATTGGGTTTTTCACTTGCTTTATTTTTCTGTCAAGCACATCTGCAAAGATTTGACACCATATATCTGATGAGCCTCCCCCTCCAATAATATTCAGTTCTGGCATTATTTTTCCATTCACGATTCTTCCGGGTTCTTCTTTCTTTACCCATTTTTCAATGAATTTCTCAACATAGATTAATAGCCATTTGATATTATAAGCAACTCCTTCAAAAATCGCTCGTATGATGTGTTCTCTATTCATTTCTAATGAAAGGTTATATAATCCTCCACGGATCGTATGATCATCTATAGGTGCTCTTTCTCCCACCAACCAAGGTGTAAAAATAAGTCCATTCGATCCAGCTGGAGTTTCTGCTACGATTTTGTCAAATATTTTATACACATCTGGGACTGCCTCTTCTTGTAATAATTCATCCTTATGGTATAGAATGTTATCTCTCAGATAAGTTAACGCTCCCCCTGCAATTTCTTGTTCGTTGATTAACATATATTTTCCGGGAATCGCAGAAGGCACACTTGCCATATTATGGAATATATCGGTCTTTTTATATGGTACATGACAACCGATCCAATCAGAGGTTCCGATATAGATATGACCGTCGTAATTTTTTATTGCTCCAGATCCAATATCTGCGGAATGAAGATCTGGGGCTCCCATAACAACTTTTGTCTCTTTTTCAAGCCCTAACTCATCTGCTACCTCCGAATCTACGTTTCCTAACACATCGGTCGACCATTTAAGATCTTGAGGGAGTTTTTCTTTTTCAATTTTCAGTTTTTTAATGAGTTTATCAGAATATTTAATATTATTAATATCTCTCACATCTGTGACCCAATGCATTTGAATAGTAGCAAACGATGATGCAATCTTGCCCGTAAGCTTATAATTAACATAATCTTGTGGTTCTAGGAATTTATAAGTCTTATTATAGATCTCTGGTTTTTCATTTTGTAACCAAGTAATATTGGAAATAGGGTCCTTACCATTTAGAGAAGGACCTCCAGAAGTTCTCTTTATCCATGTGAGCATCTTAAAAATATTGTACCCATCTATTTGTAATAACCCTTTATGGAATTCTTTCGCATATTTAGCTGCTCTGGTATCCATCCATATTATAGCATTAGTGAGAGACATTCCATCTTTATCAATTGGAACTGTGCCACTCCATTGACTAGAGTTACACACTCCTACGATATCCTCAACAGGTATATCACAATCGTCAATCACTTTTTTAGAGGCCTTTTTAATTGCAATCCACCAATCATCAGGAACTTGCTCGGCTAAACCACCTTTGCCTGTGATAAGATCAACTGGCTCAAAAGCCCAATTTACAACATCTCCGTGAGTGGAAACTATGGCGCACTTAGGGCCACCAGTGCCGTGGTCGATTGCTAAAATATATTTTTTTTCTTTAATAGACATAGTTAATATTAATTTAGTACAGATTAATTATATTGTTTATTAATTCATTTTTATTTTAATAAGTTTAACTAAAATGGAAAGATGTTATGATTGATGTAATCACATTTGATCTATGGAATACAATTATTGATAATAAGAGTTATAAGAATGTAAGAGTGAAGATTCTACAAGATTCTTTAACTCAAAAGGGACTTAATATTAATTTAAACGATATTGAGAGGACTTATGAAGAGACATTTCACAGATTTAGTTACAATTCAGAATTAAATGAACATAGGCATATTTATAATAGAAATAGACTTGAAAACTTTTTCAAATCTTATAATTTGGATATATTTTCATTAGAAACCAAGAAATTGATAAATACATTTGAGAGTTATATGTTAAATGATCCACCAACTTTAAAGGAGGATGCTTATGAAGTTTTACATGAATTATCAAAAACGTATAAAATTGGATTAATATCAGATACGGGAGTAACACCAGGACGCATCATCAAAAAGATGTTTCAAAATTATGGAGTTTTAAAATTTTTTAGCGCCACTATATTTTCTGATGAAGTAGGGTATTATAAACCAAATCCTATAATTTTTAATATAGCCCTAAAAACAATAGGTGGAGCTGCCGAAAACGCTGTTCACATAGGAGATTTATTGGAAACTGATATTAAAGGAGCGAATGATGCTGGTATGCATACAGTTTGGATAAAAAATAATTACAACGCAAAGAAAAATGAAATAAAACCTGACTATATTATAAACAATCTTTCGGAGCTGTTAAGCTGTATTGATCAGATTAATAAGATATAAGAAAAAGAATATTAAATTAAAATTATTATTGATTTTGTATTTAATTTTTTGTTTTAGATGAATATTGTGAAAACTAATAGCAAAATAAAAGCAATAGCGATACCAAGAATTACCGTAAAATAAACAGCTTTAAAATAATTCCAGATTTTCCATTTATTCTTCTTTATTGAAACCCAAATTTTATCTTTGTCCATTTTATTTAACCTCCAAGTCAGATAAAAAAGTGATATGCATATATTGTGAATGGTAAAATCACTAGAAATCCAACAGCAATCATGATAATCACATCAATAATAAATTTCTGCTTTTGTGTAAGTTCTTTTGGTCTCTCTTCTTCACTCATTTTTAACCACCTATTATTGCATTTGCATAGTTAATTAGTCCTGGGGCGCTGAATTTTGCCATCCTTATCTCACTTTTAGAAAAGAATGCAAGTCCAACAATCCAAGGAAGATCCCTTCTAATCGGATTAGTATAATATGAAACATAGACTTCATCCCCCACTATTGCTACTCCGGTATACGCTGTATCACCATTACTGGGTAAATCAAAAAGATGTATAAGACGATCTTCCTTTACTTCATATATTGTGGTTCTTTTTCTACCCAAATGGTTGCCAACCAACCCCGGTCCTAAATGATTTCTTCCGGCAGCGAAGATTCTTGTTTCATTTTCAGCATCAACCAATTTGAACAATCTAGCACCATCTAGTCTTGTTTGAAAATCTGCATGATGACTCCATTTCGTAAGATTATGATAAGATGTAGCAATTATGGTCCCTGCATGGGGTGTGCCAAACTCATACCCCGTCCAACTACTCATAGCCCCGACTCTAAGAGTAGAAATAATCTCTCCATTAGGTAAAAATTCTATGCATGGTTCTCCGCTAGGATAAGTGTCATATACCACTGAAACCTCCTTCCAATCAATTCCATTACGACTTTCTAATAATAAAGTCATCCAGGTTTCGTTTTTCTGTCCGAATGCCGTTACATACCAAGTGTTATTATCATTAGTTATAGGTTCAGTTCTTCCAAAGATCCAACCTACTTCCATTTCCCAATTCTCATCATAGGAGACGTTTACTTTCACTTCTGTTGGTTCACTCCAAGATATCATATCATTACTAGAAGTGTAATATGTAGTGTTAGGTTCTGGGTCGAATAGAAAGTTAGGAAGGAAATAGACGAAAAGTGTTCCATTTATTTCTGTTAGAAGTGGATCTCTTACATCATTGTGACCCGGTCCTTTAATCGAAGCAATTCTTTCCCAGCTTCCAGCAGAAGCATCTGGTGAACGTTCAATAACTAGTTCTCCATCTAAATCCTGAAGATGCCATTTCGAATTTTGATATATGCAATAAAAACTGTTATTCCAATAATATAAATCTGTATTAGATTTATGGTGCTTTTCTATTTGACTTCCAGGAGGGATAGCCGTCCAAGTTTCTAATTGAATCATAGGATCTACACTATAAGATGGCGGTAATCGTATATAATAATAGGAGAGCATTACACCAAGTAGCGCGGTAAGACTTATGAATAATGCCATCAGAAATATACCTGTATTCGTAAGAAGCTTTTTAATCTTCCCTATTCTGGTTGAGGTAGATTTTATTGTAAACACTCTGTCATGTAGAAATACAAAAATTAAACCTAATAATCCAAGAAACATCAAAAGACCAAACGCAATAGCTCCAAAAAATACAAGATTAAATGGTCCAGAATTCGCAATTTTTAGCGTATTCGCAATCCCGGTTAATATCATCAATATTATCGAGATAAGGATCAAAATTAATGGTTTTTTAATTTTTTCTATAAAAGTTCTCATGCTAAATCATTTTTATAAATTTTAATTAAATTGTATTTGATTGAACCTTCTATTTAAAAATTTATACGAATTATATCTGATAACTATAGATTTTAAGAGTATGGTTTCTTTACAAAGTTTATTAAAAATTATTTTATATTATAAGAAATGAATTTCATATCTGAAGATATTAGGATGGAAGGAACTAAAATTCATTTTTATGAGAGCGAAAATGACAAAGAACCAATTCTATTACTGCATGGAGGTATGGATAATGGGCTATGTTGGGCGAATATTGCGGAAAAATTGAGTGATCAATATCATTTAATTATGCCTGATGCTCGAGGCCACGGGTTAACTGAAACACTGGATAATGATTGGACTTATGATGCAATGGCTGAGGATATAAAAAATATTATCGATTTCCTTGAACTTGAACGAGTAAACCTTATTGGACATTCGATGGGGGGAAATATTGGCGCGAAAGTAGCTCAAAAATATCCAAGTTTAGTAAAAAAGTTGATTTTAGAGGAACCTGGATTTGTGGTTGGAGAATTTTCTTGGTTTAAGAAATTATTCTACAAATTGGTAATGAAACTGTATCTTAAACTTCTTTTGAGAGGAAATCTTGATAAAATCTATCGAAAAGGAAAAAAACAGAATCCTACATGGCCAGAAGAAGAATTTGAACCGTGGGCAAGATCTAAAATTCAATTTAAGAAGCAAAACCCGAAAAAGTTACTCAATGCATTGAATAATCCCTATGATTGGAAAGAAGTTGTGAAAGGAATAGAGTGTCCAACACTCCTTTTAACGGGGGAGGATGGGATAGTGGGAGATGAATTTGCTAAAAAAGTATTAGAAGTAAACAATAATTTTAAATGGGTAAAAATTGAAGGCGCAGGACATAATATAAGAAGAGAAAACCCTGAAGATTTTCTTTCAGCTGTTAAATTCTTTCTCCAAGATTGATTAAGTTTTTCTCAAATTAGATGTTCTTTTAAATTTATTTTTGGTCCAAATTTAGATTCCGAATCATTATGCGAATCATTATTCAGTATTAACAGAGGGGACAATAACTGGACTTCTATTATAATTTATCTTATTTTTCACATACTTATTTAAAAATGGTTAATTTATTTTAT
Organism: Promethearchaeia archaeon; assembly: GCA_046497275.1. Lineage (GTDB taxonomy): Archaea > Asgardarchaeota > Lokiarchaeia > Sigyniarchaeales > SOKP01 > TEKIR-8. The sequence goes on from JAWOFX010000111.1 coordinate 13,487, forward strand.
GTGAAAGAAAATTATGTTAAAGCAAGATTTTGTTGAAAAAGATCAAGAAAAAGGCTTCAATATCCGTGATAAATTAAAAGCATATGTCGATTTAACAAGACTACATTTTGCTATCGTTTGGCCTTTACTTTTCTGTACGGGATTAATGTTAGCATTTAGAGATAATAATTTTTTCTCTTGGAATTTAATTATCATAGTAGCGCTTATTGGTTTATTTGGATTTGAAGCAGGTATGGTTTTGAATGATATTATTGATAGAAATTTGGATAAATTGGATGTGGATAAAAAAAATCTTACTAATTATTGGAGACCTTTTAAGCAAAGACCAATTCCTGCGGGAAAAGTTTCCTATAGGGAAGCGATTGCACTCTTTTCAATTTTTGTGATCATAAGTATTATCCTCATCGCAATCCTACCCTTTCCTAATTCACTATTCATTTACGGGTTTATGGTGTATGGTTATGGCATGGAAATATTTTACCAGATTAAAAAAAGAGATCAAAAATATCCAATCGCACAATTATTAGGGCGTACTGATTTAACTTTTTTTCTTGTTGCAGGTTATCTATGCTATGGAAATTTAGACCCAACTATCCTATTTTTAGTACTTTTTCTCTATCCTTGGGCGCAACTACATCTCGGAGTTAATGATATTATTGACTTGGAAAATGATGAGGCGAAAAATCTTAAAACAGTCACGGTTCTATATGGAATAAAAGGCAATATTATTTGGATTTTAGGGTTTTCAATAATTCATCTGATAACTGCTTCACTATTCTTGATTTTTGAGCTTGGTGTAATTGCCCTATATGGGTTTTCACTTTCATTTTTACTTATAGGAATTGCAAATACATTCTTACTAGTAAAAAAGACCTCTAAAGCAGCTTTGAAGGTTTTACCTCTAATCCATGCTTCTCTATTAATCTACTGTCTTTCAATCATCCTTGATTCGATTTTTATTCTATAAAAAATACATAATATCCAAATTTAATTTTTTTTTTCCTTTTCTAATTTTCACTTATTATTATGATATAATATCCTAACCTACCTTTTTTATATCAAAATAATAAAAATTAATTAGAGCAATTTATTCTGACTTATAGTAATGATTTTTAAATTAACAAAATATAAACAGTGAGGAGATTATTGTGAAGAAGGTATTAACTATCGCAGGTTCAGATAGTGGTGGAGGGGCTGGGATTCAAGCGGATTTGAAGTCATTTGCTGCTCGAGGGGTCTATGGGATGAGCGCAATTACAGCTTTGACTGCTCAAAATACTATTGGTGTGCAAGCAATATTTGAAATAAGTGCTGATTTTGTTGCAAAGCAAATAGATTCCGTGATGAGTGATATAGGGGCTGATGCGTGGAAAACGGGCATGCTCTCTAATGCTGAAATAATTCATGTAGTAGTAAATAAAACAAAACAGTATAATATTCAAAAATTAATTGTGGATCCAGTAATGGTTGCGAAAAGTGGCGATTCTCTTTTGCGAACAGAAGCCCAAGAGGCTTTAATAAAGCAACTCTTACCGTTATCCTACATATTAACTCCAAATCATCATGAAGCTGAAGTTTTAACGGGGGAAGAAATTAAAAACCTCAAAGAGGCTGAAGAGGCTGCTATTCAAATTCATAAAATGGGGGTTGCGAATGTGGTTGTTAAAGGTGGTCATATACCCGGTATCTCAGAGGCGATTGATGTGCTATATGATGGTAAAAAAATCACACATATAAGCGCTCCAAGATTAGATACTGAAAATACCCACGGAACTGGATGCACATATGCCTCTTCGATCGCAGCCGAGATAGCTAAGGGGAATGATTTTATTGAGGCGGTAAGAATTGCTAAGGAATATATAACCGAAGCTATCAGAAGTGCAATTCACTTAGGGATAGGTAATGGACACGGACCTTTAAACCATTTTTTTACAAAATAATAAATTTAGTTAAATACTGAAAAAAATAGATTATATTTCCAATATCTGCCTTCGAGTTTTGATTACTGACAATTCCTTTCTCTTAGAAAGGCTCATATATGTATCATCACCCATAACCTCAATCCTAACAATATAATCTGGATCCTCTAATTCTACAATCCCTATATCAATTTCCCTTGCTGCAGCTTCTACAATCTCATCATGAGGAATATCGGTAGCTCTTCTTCTTAATAAAACTCTCCATTTATCGTTTTCGTTTAATTCTGATTCAAATTTGGAAGCTAATCTACTTATTTCTGATATGTCTGTTTTTAATTTATATTGAATAGGAACAATCTTTAGAACATATTCAAAAATATCTGGATCCTCTTCCATTTTTTCTTTAATTCTTTTAAGTATTTTAGTAGGATCTTTATTAAAATGAGCTATTGAAAGACCACTTAAATGATAAACAGGGTTGACTTCTACCTCTTCATAATCTAAGATCATTTCTAAAACATATTGAATTTCTCTAGCTGCTTGTCCTTCTTGATATCTTCGACTTGAGACCACAAATCCGGAAAATTTTTCCATATTAATAATAACAATTTCAAATTTGTTTCAATATAAAAATTTAAAATTAATGGAATTCCTTTTCATTAACCACAAAATTCTGCTTAAATTTATAATTTCTATTTATAGTTTATTTGAATTTTAAAATCTTGCGCATATCAACAGATAAATAATAAAAATCACTTCGATCTCACTCTCTATTGTTTAAATAATAATTACTCATAACTTTTTATATTAAAAATTCACATAGAAAAAGAGTCATAGATAATGGCATTTCAATCAAAAACTAAATATTCCTGCCAACGAAAGAAGATTTTAACGGTGTTGAATTCCTATAATCCAGAAGAAAAATGTTCGATATGTGGCACTCCTCTATATTCAGCACGATTGGAATCATGGCTAGATGATATACTAGTAGATTTTAAGATCAATAATGGATTTTGCGAAAAATGTGCTCTATTTGAATATGAGTCAATTGATAAGGCAGAGATTATTTTCCAAGATGAGAGACTTAAAAAAATTTATTCAAAAGAAATAGATTGCTTTACCTGAGCAATATTTTTTTTCTCTTTTTTTAGTAAGAAAGATCTTATTGATAAAGTAGCTTTTCGATATAATTTTAAATAGTTAATATTGACAAGTTCGTAACTCATTTCACTTAATTGAAAAATTCTTTATAGTTTTACATTTTATAATAAATAATACGAATAAAAAATTAAGAATAAAGTACCTAATACGAGGATTAAAATGTCAACGAATATGGAATACGAAGAGCAAGTAAGAAAGATAGATAATATTGTCTCTTCACCCGTACCTAAATTTAAACCGGAAGAATTACGAGGCATTGTTGAAAGATATGAAAAAAACCATAAAAAATCTAAAGAAGCTTATGAGCGTGCCAGAAGAATTATTCCGGGAGGTGTGGAGCATAATCTTGCTTTCAACTTTCCATTTCCATTAGAAAGTAAGAAATTGTGGGATTGCTATATGCAAACCATAGATGATGTTGTTTTGACTGATTATTTGTGTTGTGGAGGTCCTATTATACTAGGTAATAATTATAAACCTTTAACTGATAAAGTTGTTGAGATGATTCAAGAAAATGGATCTTGTCATGGAATTACTCATGAGATGGAATATAAATCAGCAGAAAAATTACAAGAACATTTTCCATCATGTGAAAAAATCAGATGGCTACAAAGTGGAACAGAAGCAGATATGTTGGCAATAAGGATTGCGCGAGTATATACGGGAAATAAACATGTAATTAAATTGGGAGCTCATTATCATGGGTGGTCAGATCAACTTGTATATGATCTTCATATTCCTGGAACTAAAAGGATGGAATCTCATGGGATTCCAAAAAATATCTATAAATATATCGATTCTTGCCCTCCAAACGATATTGAACGATTAAGAGAAATGTTTAAAGAGAAGAGACGTGTTGCAGCAGTCCTCATTGAGCCTATGGGGGCGGAATCGGGAGCAATTCCCGTAAAACCAGGATTTAATAAAGAAGTTGCGGAATTATGTCATGAAAATGATGCACTATTAGTTTCTGATGAAGTGGTATGTGCATTTAGACTTCATATGGGTGGTGGTCAAGCTTATTTTGGATATGAGCCAGATTTATCAGTTTTCGGAAAAATTGTAGGACACGGATATCCTTCTGCTGCAGCAATCGGCGGAAGGGCGGATATTATGAACACTGTAGCGGCTGGTGTGGGCGGGGGGTCAAAAAGAGCTTATTGCGGAGGTACTCTTGCTGCGAATCCTCTAACATGCACGGCTGCATATTGGGCAATAAAATTCGTAGAAGAAGAAAATGCAACTGAGCGAGCAGGTGCGGCTGCTACTCGTCTTTCAAATGGAATGAATGAAATTTTTGAGAAACATAATTTACCCTGGTTTTCTTATAATTATAATGCCACAGTCCATTTCCATACGAGCTGTGTTTTTGGCATAGATATTACGGATCCAACACAAGCCCCACAAATCAAAGAACGAAAAGAATTTATGGAAAAAATAGGTGCGGCTTTAGTTGATCAGGAATTAATTTCTGTGGCGGGATCAAGGTTTTATACAAATATAAAACACACTCCTAAGATCATTGATGAAACTATCGAAAAGATTGATAAGATTTGCGAAAAGATCGAATAATTTTAATTTTTATTTCTTTACTTTTATTTCTTTATCTTCGTTTTTTAAGTTTTAATAGATATTTATAAAGAATTCTATAATTATGTATTTTGATTCAGAACAATTTTTTTATAAAATTAGAGAAACATAAGGAACAATTATGAACTATAATAGAGATCTATAAAACATAAAGGATGATTCTTCAAAATGGGAGATAATTTAGAAGAATTACCTCTATGATCTTACGATTTTAGAAATTACTGTACTTAGTTCGCTTTAGCAGTAGCAAGTTTAAAGTATTAAGCAATATAATTGATATTCCATTGATTACTCTCTGAAAAAATATACCAGAAATAAAATAACAATAATACTCTGTGCTTTTTTAAACTCAAATTTAATTTATTTAAGATTGTTTTAACTTTGGGGAAATAGAAAAGAATCTTTTAAAATTCACAGAAATATTCAGTAATATTTGGATTGGATTTATCTCCTTAGATATTAAATCATCTATTAAAATAATATTTTCATAATTATGGTAAATATCTTTCTTCAAATTTTTGTTTTGATTTGTTTTTTGGGGGTAGTTATAATTCTTTTTTTTGAAGAACATGATTATATTTACTTTACATTTTTATTTATCGTGATCGCGGGAATAACAACTGCTATATTTGTTCCAGAAGCTCGTTCCCTGGAATATTATGTCGAAGCCATTGAATGGGAGGTAGTTTTCTTTCTGATTGCGATGTTCACAATTGTCGAAATTCTTAAACAAAATAAAATATTTGATGAGATCGCACGCTTGATTGTAATAAAATATCAACATAATCTAAGAAAGGCCTTCTATATAATTATTGTAATCTCTACTTTATTGGCTACAATTGTAGAGGATCTCTCCATAGCAATGATATTTGCTCCAATAATTATTGTTGCAAGTCGAAAATTAAATATGAGACCAGCAGCATATTTATTAGGGATGACTATATGCATTAATATAGCCGCAACATTAACACCATTTGGATCTGCGCAAAATATATTAATCTCTACTGAATTTGGATTAGATATTTTTTGGTTTATTGTAAATTTAGCACCATATTTTATAATTTCATTATTTTCTTCACTATTTTTATTAGATAAAGGTATACTAAAAAAAGATATCCTTTATTGTTCTAATCATAAATGTACCCCAGATGACATCAATGAAATTGATTTATTAGCTGAACCTAATATAGAAAAACATAAATTCATCCTTAATATTGTAGCTTTAATTATATTAATTATTTTATTCATAACAATCCCACAACTTTACTTAGCAGCACTCATTGGTGCATTATTATTTGGAGCAATTAATCCTGTTAATAAGAAAGACAAAGAAACCCAATCATTAAAAGTAAAGGTAAAAAAAAGAGTGTCTCTCTCCTATTATCTCTTGAAGGTCGATTATAAGCTTATTTATTTTTTTATGGCTCTATTCATTTTTGTAGGGCTTATGGAATTAAATGGAACCATTGAGATCATTGAAAATTTGATCAAAAATGTATCAGCTGAAAATGAGTTTTTCCTCGCAATTATTATTCTCTTAACTACGTCTATATTAAGTGGATTGATAGATAACACTCCTGTCACCATTATTTTTATACCAATCGTTCGGGTATTATTCAATTTACCAGAATTTGCTCTTGGTCCATTAGTTATTGCATTTATATTAGGTATCAATTTGGGTGGAAACTTTCTTCCACAAGGTTCAGCAGCCGATATGATGACACTTGAGATTAGTAGGGATAACAATGTTAAAGATATGTCCTATAAAAGATTAACTAAAGTGGGTGGATTGTTCGCACTCTTCCATATTTTGTTAGGTGTTGGATATCTTGCTGTTATAGTTTTTTTATTCTAATCTTACAAATTACAGTTCTTCTGGATCATTAAATTATCAGATTCTACCTTGTTATTTTTACTAAGAATTCAAATATAATTTTTTTATATGAATATGATTTACCAAATTATATGAATTATTCTGAAATCTTTAAAAAACGCTATTCCCTTTTTGCGGTAATCCATGTAAAGAATGAGACTCAAGCGCTAAGGCAATCTGAGCTTGCTTTTCAAAAGAAAGGCGACGGAATTTTTTTAATTAACCATGACTTTTGGCATGATAAATTGTATAAAATTTATAAAAAAGTAAGAGAATCCCATTCGGATCAATGGATTGGATTAAATTGCTTGGTTCTAATGCCATTACAATTTTTTTCTACTGATTTTCCTAAAGATATTAATGGTTTATGGGATGATAACATAGAATTAGATGAAAATTCTGACACTCAAACATATGCCCAAAAAGTTTTGGATAAGATTAAAGAATGTAGATGGGATGGTTTGTATTTCGGGGGAATTGCTTTTAAATATCAAAAAAAAGTAGAAAATATTGAAAAAATGACAAAAATTGCTTCAAAATATACAGATGTGATTACTACATCTAGTGTTGCTACTGGAATTTCAGCAGATTTAAATAAAATTTCTCTAATGGCAAAAATAGCGCATCAACACAATTCTCATCTAGCTGTTGCTTCTGGAATAACTCCTAATAATGTAGAGAATTATCCAGATGCAGATTGTTTTTTGGTTGCAACAGGAATCTCAAAAGATTTTTATACAATAGATTCTCAAAAATTGGAACTTTTAGTCTCAGAAATAAAGGATATGAATGATCGGTCTAATTCAATTTAACTTCTAGGTTTAATGCTCTTCTTTTTTTAATTTATAGTTAATTATTAAAATATCAGCCTATGCGTGAATATTTTTAATTTTTTTAATCATTTTATTTTTTTCTTATTAAATATTATTATATCTATATTGAGATGATATAAAATGAGTTTATCCGAGAGAGATAAAGAAATTGAAAAACAAGCAATGAAAATTTTTAAGGAATGGCCACGGACAGAAATAATTTTTGGAAAAGATAAATTGAAAGATACTGGCATTTATGCCAAAGAATTTGGAGAAAATGCATTAATTGTGATTGGGGGGGGATCAGTAAAGAGATTTGGTTATTTAGATGAATTAATTGAATCATTAGAAGCGGAAGGAATAACACATTCTCTTTATGAAGGTGTCGAACCGAATCCTTCTAAAAATACTGTCGAAGATATAGCAGATACCTTTAATAAAGAAAAATATGATGTGACTATCGCTTTGGGTGGAGGAAGCACAATGGATGCAGCAAAAGCAGCTTTAATCCTAACAGGCACTGGAGACCATGACATTACAAAATATTTTGGAGTAAATAAAGTGAGTGATGAATTAGATAGAATATCACCATGTATATGCATTCCAACAACCAGTGGCACATCTTCAGAAATTACTCGCTATTCAAACGTAACTCTTCCTGAAAAGGGAATAAAAAAGTTAATCTCAGACATCGCAATACATCCCCATTATGCTATAGTTGATCCTACTTTAACTATATCTTGCCCAAAAGATTTAACCTTAACCGTTGGATTAGATACTATGACACATTCTATGGAGGGGTATTTAAATAGAGTCCAAGATGAAGGTAATGAAGATATTAATCAAAGAGCACTTTTTTCTTTAGAGTTAGTCTTTAGATGGTTGGGTGTTGCTGTTAAAGAACCAGAAAATTATACAGGTAGAAAAATGATGTCTATTGCATGTCTATTAGGAGGAACTGTAATTGGGGGAAAAAGATTTAAAGGTACTGCCGGACCTCATATGAACTCATTTTCTTGGGCAGATACAATTGCTCATGGAAAGGCAACCGGTATCATGATGCCATATTATATTGCGTATTATGGTAAAAATCCTACAGTAATGAAAAAATTAGAACCTATCGCAGATATGCTTGGAGTAGAAAAAGGAAAAAATATCGGAACGAATGTAGCGAGTAAGATGTTAGAATGGTATGAGGAAATGGGATTTCCAACTAAAATAAGTGATTTGAAAGGATGGAAACAAGAATATAAAGAAAAAGCTATAAAAGATGCCGCAGAAAACACAATGAAATTAGAAGCTATGCCTAATCCCGTTCCATTAGATAAAGTGGAGGAGACCATCGGACCAATACTCGAAGCTGCTATAGACGGAGATTTATCTAGAATGAAATAAAAAATTAATTTTTTCCCACTATCCCTTTTTTTTAAAATTTTTAACAAGAAAAGAGAAATTGTGATTCTATCTTCCTTACTTTTTAAAATGATGTATTTCTGCATCATATTTAAATAATATGAAGTATAAATTAGTAATGTCGAAATTAATTGGAGATATTTTTTTACCTCTATTATCATTAGAATCTGGGTAATCTAAACTATTATACTTAATAGTTGTTTGAGAGTTAATATAAGGATCATTTAAGCAAAAAATTAAAAGAATCACCTAATTTTCGGCAATAATACCTCGATTGATCAATTTAATTCCCAAATTAAGAAAAAGGAGAATAAAAAATAATGTTAAATATATTTATAGCATTTTTAATCCTCATAGGCAGCATTATTCTAATAATTTTTTCCAGTAATATTGCTGTTAAGCATTCTGCTGCTCTCGCCTCAAGCCTTGGAATCTCTAGCTTAATAATCGGAATTACTTTAGTTTCTATCGGTACCGATGTATCGGAAATATTTAATTCTATTATATCATGTGCGCTGGGACATGGAGATATCGATGTTGGTGATTCTGTAGGATCAAGTTTAACTCAAATAACACTTGTTTTTGGACTCTTACCTCTAATATGCGGAAGTTTTATCGTAAAAAGAAAAGAATTTCTTATTATCGGTTCATGTTTAATTCTTTCACTTATTCTGATATTCACTGTTGTAGAAAAGGGTTTTTTTACGCGATTAGATGCTCTTTTCATGATGCTTAGTTTCATATTCTACACAATGGTGACTTATAACGTGACGAAAAGTGATATGCTTACGCAGGTTGATTTAATGATACATGAGGATGGTAATCAAACACTTCGAAAAAGAATTCATTTTTTGGTTTTTGCTATTATTGGATTTGTGGGTGTTGGCCTTAGCTCATACTTAATTGTTCAAAGTATTATTTATTTATCCAGTCGATTTGATGTTAACGAATTTATAATTAGTTTTTTTCTTCTAAGCATCGGCACATCATTGCCAGAGCTTGCCGTTGACGTCACAGCGTTAAGAAAAAAAGAATATACTCTTGCTATAGGAGATATTATTGGTAGCTGTATCGTTGATTCAACCATTTCCATTGCAATCGGACAATTCTTATTTCCTCAAGCCGTTTCTGCCAATCTCGCTATACCAACTATCCTCTATACTATTTTAGCTTCAATCATAGTAATTAGTGTGGTTTCTAAAAGACAAATTATGGATTGGAAATCTGGAATTTTATTCATATCGATTTATATCTTAGGATATCCACTTCTACTTTCTATATTTTTTTATTCTTAATAGGTCATTTAATTTGGTTAGGACATGATAGAAATAAAATCTTTGAAAAAGTTTTTACTTTTATTAAAGGAAATAACGACTTATACTATTGAGAGAAATATTAAAGATGAGAACAGTAATATTATAAAAAAGAAAAAAATCTTTTTTTATCTTTTCAAGTTATAACTAGGTTTAATTTTGAATCCTTCAGGTACTCTATCTTCTCTCCATGGATTTTCTGATAATTCAAATTTAAATCCAACGATATCATCTCCACCAATCATATATACTTTTGGAGGTTTATCTCGAAGATCCTCGGGATTGATGAGTTCAGACCAATCAACTCGAAATTTCAATTCCGTTTTCACGCCCTCTCTTTTAAAAGCTTTAGCAGCTTCTTTAACATCCTTTACTCTAAAAGTAATATTGTGCAATCCTGGTCCTTTTTCTTTTAAGAATCTAGACCAAGTTGTTTCAATATCATCGCTGGTAGGTTCAATAAATTGTATAATCAGATTTCCTAACTGCACATGTACTGCTTTGATCACACCAATAGAAGACAAATTTTCAGCTAAATCTTCCTCTACTTTTTCCACTCCAAATATATTATATAAAAATTGATAAGCCTTCTCGGCATCTGGGACTACCACTTCAATATGTACTAATGGAGATACGTCAATAACCATAACTTTCACCTTTATGATATTTTTAAATTTGTATGGATATTATTTTTAGTTATATTTAAGAATATTGGAAATTCTGAGTATTTTAATCATAAAAACTTCAAAATATTTCCTTATGTGTCAATTCTTTGTTTTTTAGGACAGATTTATAATTTAATCAGAAGCATTTTATTATTTAAAAACTTTTAAAGCATAGTCAATCAAAACTACCAAGAAACACTATATTTTGTTGAGGATTTAGAAATATGAAAATTATAATTTTTGAACCCCATCCAGACGATCTATTATTCGGTCCTGGTCCTATATTACTTGATTGGATTAAGGAAAACCATAATATCCATATTATAACAGTGACAGATGGCAGAGCATGTTATAGATCGGGCGAAGATTCTTATTCAGATGATGTTGCCACCATGACAGAAGATGATGTGGCAGAGATGAGAATAAATGAGGCAAAAAAAGCAATAGAGTTTTTAGGAATTCCCCATAAAAATCATCATTTACTGAAATTCCATGATGCAGAAGGGCAAGAATATGTATCTAGAGCAATTGAAAAGGTGAAACCCCTTATTGAAGATGCTGAGCGTCTTGTGTTCCCAAGTGATAACAATAAACATGATGACCACCAAGCAACCCACGATATTGCTGTAGGAGCAGCACAGGATTTAAACTTGAAGAGTGCTGAATATTTTATTTATGCGATACCATCCTATGTAAGGTTTAGTGATGACTCGATTCAAAAACAATTAAATGTAAAAATTAGTGAGGAAAAAGCAAAAAAGCTAATGGAATGGTATCAGATTTATAATTCTCAACATAAAATTAAATTTACAAATAAAATGTATCTGAGCTTTCTTAAAAATGTTAGAGAACGCACTTATGCTATATTCAAATACGATGATATTGGGAAATATAAAAATTTTTAATCCGTATTTTTCTCAATAACTTTATAATAATTCGGACTCAATTTTCTTCCTCTAGCTTCTTTGAATAAAGGTTACTTAATCTAATGAGTTCATCAAAGACTTTTTTTGCTTCCTTCCAAAACGCAAAAACATAAATTTATTATTTTCAAAAACTTTAGAGTTATTTCTCCTTTAAAATCATTGTTGGAGTTCCATTTTTTGTAATTTTCGATATTTAGTTGTCGTCCATTACATAATAGATCTACAATTTTATCAAGATCTAAGAAAACGAAATAATCTTTAAGATTAAAAATACTTATTCTAATTTTATCTTGTTCAGATAGATTTTCATCGGAATTGAGAAAGAACTTCATTCTTTCAACATTAACCGATTCATCTTCTCGTAATAACACGATAATTAAATATCTACTTTCGGATTAATAATTTTTATGAAATTTATCGATTATTACAGTTGGAGTTAATGAAAAGGTAAAATCAATAGTAATAAATCTGATTTCTTTTGGAAAAACTACTAACTCCTGATTTGCTTCGATACAATCTTTAAAATATTTCTCTACATGGATAAACAGGTCGGATCTCTTATCGTTTGAGAGCACATCCTCATGACTAATTGAACAATTGAAAGAATGAAAGTATTGAATACTTAAATATTCGAGAATTGGATGAGCAAGAAGGCCAACAGCTCTAACTAAATTTAAGGATTTTTATAGGAAGTTTCTAAAATGATGTATAGATTAGCGGTCTAATATTTACGATCAATTCTCAGATTCATTTTCATTTTCACTATTACGAGCCACTTCATACTTTCCAAGAAGTTGATAGATATATTCAAGAGGTTAAAAAAAATTAGAAGAGGCTGTATTGTAGAAAAAAATAAAAACATTATTTAAGAAAGAACAGTAATTTTAAGAAACCTCCAATCCTTTTGATTGGAAAAAGGATAGCTGTTGATTCGATATATTCTAAATGATTAGTACCATCCCTTTTTATTAGTTCTTTATCCTCAATTTTTCCCATAATTATGCATGGGATGATTTGGATAAACCCAGAAATGAGAGCGATATAATTATTGGCAATTATCGCTAAAGCAAAACAGCCTAATGTAAGAGATAAATATAAAGGGTGACGGATGTAGCTATAGATCTCTCCCCTAACAATTGGAGTTTCTTCGGGAAAAATTGTATAAATATCCATTCCATGAGTCACCATTTTAAATCCTGCTCTCTCAATATGTAAATTAACAAGAATAAACACAATGAAAAGGATAATTCCAATTAAAAGGGGGGTCCAAAATGGAAAAACCCAGATTGGGAATATAGGTGGACCCGAAATAAATAAAGGATGAAAAAAAATGGCATACCAGGTAATAAGAAGAGGTATTATATATCGATAAAAATATTTTTGATATGCAAGATCTCCATATTTATTTCTATAATAATTAGCTCTTTTAATATGTACATATCCAATCATAGAAACAATAATAGCCATGAAAATCTGAGTAATAATTGGCATGTACCATGCAATTCGATCGAGAAAGTAAAAATATATAATTGAAAGCCCAATCAACCCGAGTGAATAAATAATGGTTAAGAATGCTTTTCCTTTAGATCGTAATGCTGGAACTTTTTCCAAAAATATTTTAAATTCTTCTTTCATAACAAAATCTCTTTTTTTGTAATTAAGCTTACATCCAATACTTTTATTTAATTATATAACAAATGGTGTAATTCATTATAAAACTCGGTAAGAATTTTGCCATTTTATCAATATTTTTTTGAACCATACGAAAAAATTCGTATAAAAGCAAGGATTGTATATTAATTAATAAAGAAATATTTCCGCTCAATTAAATTGTAATTTGAATTGTTATGAAGTATTATGAAAAAATCAATAAAGCCCTCGGATGCCTTAAATCGGCAAAAAGGTTCAAAATATTAAATCTATTATTAGAATACAATGATGGGCTACATTTTAATGAGATCGCAGAAGAATTATCCATAATTCCTTCAACATTGGAATATCATCTTAGAAATTTAGAAAAACAAAACCTCATCACACATTTTGATAATGTCTATATTAAAAATGCCTATTCAAAATTAGTATGGAACTTATGTGAATCTCTTTACAAGCTTAATCCAATGATACCATATCTAAAAACTCATAAACTACCGATAAATGATCCTAATTTTTTACTGAATTTCACCAATTCCAATCCAATAATCCTTCCAGATTTAATTTCTATGTTAACCTTGATGAAGGAACTAGTTACGAGTAAATTTTCAAGATTTAGAATCGCTGGATCCTTTAATTTAGAATTTAAATTCAGCTAAAAGTGTTTTATTTCTTTCTTTTTAATAATAAAACATATTAAATCGCTAATATTATTCAATACAGCGTATTCAAATTATATATTTTTCTAAAATATGGATAAAGAAAAGCTCCAAAAAGCAGCAGATATCATAAAAAATTCGAATCATATTGTAGTATTTTCTGGGGCAGGTATTTCTACCGAATCTGGGATACCTGATTTTCGAAGTGAAGCAGGACTTTGGTCGAAATATGACCCAAACATCTATGCTAATTATAATTATTTCTTAAAAGATCCAACGCCTTTTTGGACCATGCATAACGAATTGACAGAAGAATTGGAGGAAGCGAAGCCTAATGCGGCCCATAAGGCAATTGCTGAGCTAGAAAAAATGGGGAAAGTGAAAGCAATAATTACTCAAAATGTTGATATGCTACATCAACGTGCGGGAAGTGGAACTTATGAAGATATTCCTATTTATGAACTCCATGGTGCTTATGGAAAATTAAAATGTATTAAATGTGGGAAAGAATATGAATTTGATGAAATTGATACCAAAAATGTTGATTATCCTGTCTGTGAGGAATGTTCCGGTTATATAAAACCGAAAGTTATACTGTTTGGAGAATCCTTACCGAGTGGAACTATAGATGCCGCAATAAATTCAGTAATGAAAGCTGATTGTTTTATTATGGTAGGAAGTTCTCTCTTAGTCACTCCCGCGAATTTCTTACCCCCACTTGCAAAACGAAATAACGCAAAAGTAATCTTCATAAATAAAGAGGACACAATGATGGATGAGATTGCTGATGTTTTTTTAAAGGGGAGTGCCGGAAAAATCTTTAAAAAATTAATGGACAGAATTAAAACTAGTTAATTTTTCTAATTTTTACTATTTGGGCATATAAAATTTACATACTTCACATTGTTGAACTTTCAGTCTTTGTCCAGGATTAAGGATTATATATTTCTCATTCATATTTCCACCACATTTAGGACAGAGCTTAGAAAAGTTTTCCCTGATTGAATTTAAGACCTTTTGAATCCCTTTTTCAAGCTTTAATATTTCCTTCGCATTTTCAATTATCTGCTTTGCGGAGATATCTCCAATCCCTTTTATCCATGCTAATTCTTCAGGTGTGGATTTGGCTATCTCTTCAATTGAATTTACACCTGCCTGTTGTAAACGTGATGCTGAAACTGGACCTATTCCCTTTACGCGAATTAATTCATCAGACATAAAGCAAGATTAAATTTATAATTGTTATATAAAACCCAAATTTGGATATTCCTTTAATTATACTCTAATATAATTTAAGGATAAAAAATTCCTTATATTTTATAATAAGAAAAATAAAAGAAAAAATTTAGTATCTTTTTAGAATTGTTTTTTCTTTACTCCAGTTGTCTTCCCACTCCATAATATAGAAGTATTGAGGCAGATATCGTTAAAACCAATCCAATTAAAGCAAATAGAGTTCTAACAATTGATTCTGGATCGTTCGTATTATTGAAAAAGAGCAAATATATGAAAATATATAATATGATACATCCAGCGAGAAAATATCTCCATCTTTGCTTAAGTCTTTCATCTCCAAATTGCGTATAGATTTTCCAAGAATAGTAAAGGGTAGGTATGGTCGAAAATATACTAAAGATCGCATTTACATAAATATAAAATGGCCATCCCCATCGAGGTGCTCCATCAATGGTAATTTCAACACCTATGTTTGGAATAAAAGCAATAAAAATCATTAAGAACAAGAGAATTCCATAACTTACCAGTATTATTAGTTGTTTAGTAGGAGTAATTGCTTTTTCCGATTTTAAGAGTATTAAAATAAAGATAAGCAAGAAAATTGGAGCATAAAATGAAAACCAATTCGTAATAAAATTTAATACCCTCACAATTGATGGGTCTGCTATAGGAGCATAGATAAAATTTATAAAGAGTCCAATAGCCTCACAAATATAAAATGCACTGAATATATAGTTTAGCTTTTTATTCTCTCGCTTTATAATTCTATACGCCAAATACAGGAAGAATATAAACAGTGATCCTTGAACAAAGTATACGGTAATAATCCTAGTTAAAGTTAGAGTAGTTAAAATCATATATTTAAAACCTAATTAAATTTCATTTTATAATAATATGCAACCTTTTTCTTATTAAAATTTGTGCCAAATTTTGAAAATGGATTAGAATTTTTTACTATTTATTCTCTTCTGAAAAATTAATTAAGTGACTTTCCAATGGAAATATAAATAAGATAAACAAAAGGTAGAGAAAGAATGGATGCATACGACCAAATCTGCCTTATTAAGGGATTATTTAAGACAAGGTTGATGCAATTACCATAGAATAAGAAAAAATACCCTAAAATCCCCACTAGGAAATATTTCCATTTCTTTTTTAAAATTGTATCTGAAAATTGTTGATACATTTTAAAAGAATAGTATAATGTGGGTAAGATTGCTGTATTTCCTATTATTAATACAAAAATAAAGAACTCCAAACTCCATATAGGTTTCCAATTATTAGTTTCATTTATAATTACTCCATTTGGTATAAAACAAATTAATACTACGGAAATGAAATATATTATAAATATAATTATAATAACACGTAAACTAACTATTTTTTCTGATTTTGTTAGAGTAAAAATGAAGAGGAATAAGAAAATTAAAGATAGTGATAGAAAGGAAATCGTTATATAATACAAAATAATAACCACACTTTCTATATATATTAAGGTATATATAACATTAAAAATAACACCCAATCCACTATTAATATAAAAGCCTCCTAATAGGTAACTTAACCGAGTTGGGTTTCTTCTAAGTATTTTTAGTGTCATGAATAAATAAGATATCGCATATCCTCCATATACAATATAAACTAAAATGATTCGCGCTAGATCTAATGCAAGATGGATTTGATACAAATTATTTTTACCCCATTAATGTAATATGCTCTTTCTTTTAATCTTTCAGTGGTTCTATTAGTATTTTTATTATCTTTTAAAGTTGCTGGTTTTCTCTTTCCTATAACAATTATATGTAGATGCTAATAAAGATTACTTCTTAGCTTAAAATATATACCCCTTAAGTATTTTCCTACTAATGTTTATTGTAAAAACTTACCATATATATATTTTTACATCAGTGAAAAAAAGTTCTTTTTACTTTAAAATAGTTTTTTATCAAAATGTGAATTTTTTTAAAGCAAGCGTATCAGCTAAAACAAATGCATTAAAAAATATGAAATGATTTATCTAAATACAAATATCTTAATTTTTTCTAACTATGACGGAGTCAACTGATTCAAAATCAACTGATCAAGAAGAACAATTCAGACAGAAAATACTTAAGAAAGTAGAACACAATGTGAATTATTGCTATAATTGTAATCGCTGTGTGAATGTGTGTCCCTTGGCTAAGTTAAATATATTCTCCCCTCGTAGGTTGATTAATGATCTTGCGTTTTTATCTTTAAAACAAGCTTTAGAGAATAATAATATTTGGCGATGCCTAACCTGTGGTCAGTGTAGCGAATATTGTCCAATGACTACAGCAAAAGAGGGAGTAAATATTCCAGAATTAATTATAGAATTGAGAAAAATCGCTAAAGATTTAGATTATGAAACAGAAAAAATTGAACAATGCGAAACACATGAAGGTATATTCCCTCTCATTGCAAGAATTCAAGCAAATAATCCCGATCCGCCTGATAAACTTAGTTTCCTTGAAGGAACAGGATTAAAAACATCAAAATCGGGTGAAATCGCATATTTTGTTGGATGCCTTCCAATTATAGAAGATGTGATATATCGATTTCCGTTGAACTACACCAACAGCGCAAAATCAATAATTGGATTGCTTAATGAAGCAAACATTACCCCTGTTGTGTTAAATGAGAAATGCTGCGGTCATGATCTATTATGGGGTCAAGCTGATGAAGAGAATTATAAAAAATTAGCTGAATATAATGTAAATTTATATAAAAATGCTGGAGTAAAAACCATTATTTTTGGATGTGCCGAAGGCTATAAAACGTGGAAATATGATTATCCCAAATATATAGACAATATGGATTTTGAAATTCTTCATTTTACTGAATTTCTTCTTAATAAAGACATTTTTGAGCACCTTCGATTTCCTCATGAATTAAATATTAAGGTTACTTATCATGATGCTTGCAGATTAGGGCGTCTTGGAGCAAAATTATATGATCCACCTCGAGAAATAATTAAAAAGATACCCGGAGTCAAATTAGTAGAAATGGAAAATATCAGAGAGGATGCAAATTGCTGTGGAGTGTCTGCTTTTTCTGGATGTAATGAATTTACTCGAATACTCAGAAAAAATCGAATTGAAGAAGCTGTTAATACTGGCGCAGACTATTTACTTGTATCATGCCCAAAATGTTTAACGCATTTTAATTGTTATCTTAATGAGCCTTTATTAGAAGATAAGCCAGAAATCAGAATAATGGATTTAGCTAGCTTTATCGGTGAAGTTCTTTTTTTGTTTTGAAAATGAAAAATTAAGTAACTCAACTTGCAATTCTTTCTAACGATTTTAATATCAATTCCAATTTAATTCAAAAATCATGACTAATCTGTAAATATAAAATCTGAATAAATAAAGTACATATTTTATCTTTAATTATCGAAGTCAATCATAAAATTAAAATCAGTGGAAATCTGTGGTTAATATTTTTTTCAGAAGTAAAGGATCTAAACATCTTACCCATGATTTTAACTCAATGATCCAGATAGTTATTTTAAATAGTGTTGGATTTTATTTTCTGGAATTTCTAGTTCAATATTTCACTAGCCAGCAGCTGAGTGCTTCAGGCTTTCAGATCGGATTGATTTATTCGATTTTAGTAGTGGGTCATATTTTCAGTTCTACGTTTGTTGGTTGGATAACTGATAAAACAAAATCTAAAACTACTCTAATTGTAATTGGGTCTTTTGGACGCGGTATTTCATATTTTATTATTTATTTTTCAATAGTGTATAGTAATTTAGTATCCATAGCAACTGGCATGTTTACATTAGGGTTTTTTGCTGGATTTTTCTGGATTCCTTTTGATACTTTGATCGCTGAAAAATCAGATAAAAATGCACGTTCATACGCATATGGAAAGAGAGATTACTCAATAGGAATTGGCATTTTAGTAGGATCTGTCATAGGATTTAGTATTTTTGGTATTTTGAACTTTCTTATCCCTAACAACTGGTATCTTGTATATATAGGTATTCCAATTTTCGGATTCTCTAATTTTATAGCTGGGATTCAATTTGTCCGCAAAGTGGATGAAACTGTAAAATATTCAGATGAATTTGTTGAAATTGAGAATGAAAAAGTCCAGAAAAATCCAAGTAATGTAAAAATTTATTTCTATGTTGGGTTAATCTTTCTTTTAATAGCATTAACTTTTAGCAATATAAATGGATCTCTAGCTAAGCCATTCTTGAATATTTATTTATTAGAGCATATTGAAAGCAATCCGATTTTGGCAGTAATCGGATTCCTTCCAGGGTACATAATTTCATTACTAATTGCCCCAAAACTAGGAAATTACATTGATAAAATCAATCCTGCTGTGGGAATTATAGTTTCGAGTTCATTAGGGGCATTATTTACATTTTTGCTTATAAGTACTAAAAATCTTTACATTTTTGCTGTTCTATTAATCTTTGATTACACGATCGTTAATTCAGCTAACTTAGTTTTAAATAATTTTTTAAGTAGAATTTCCTTGAAACATCGTGGGAAAATTCTAAGCTTAAATTCAATGTGTAAAAATTTAGGAAATTTTACTGGACCTATAATTGGTGGGTTAGTTTGGGATTATATTAATATTTTTGCCCCCTTCATAATTTCCATTTTTGTGGAATTAGCGTTGATCCCTATCTATTTAATAGCAATTTTCTATCTAAAACCTCATTTAACTGAAACTTATGAAGAAGTTAAAGAAACTATAGTAGAAAATGTATAATTTTAATTGAGTTACGCTTTATAAACCTAATAAAAAAATAGTAATAAAAAAGAATAGGTAATAGTTCCAAACTCTTTATTTCTCACGCCATTCAGTCCCACATTTTCCACATTTATATTTTCGACCATAAACGCGTGGATAATCCATAATTATATTATTTTTATCCGTGCTTTCATGAATCATATTAGGATTTTCCTCGCCGCATTGAGGACAAACCCTTCTTCCCTCGGTTTTTTCGATTGTTAATATGTCATCGCGTTCTCCCATATAGAATATTCATCTCTTTTTATTTTATTGATATTTTAAAATTAGTTCATTTGTATAATAAATCTTTTGATTTAATTTAAAATAATTCTATAAGATTTTGTAATAAGATTTCATTATTTTAAATTTATCTCCTTTATTAACTGAAAACACTTAATTATATCTAATTCGCTTTCAATTTAATGAAGAATCAATATATTTCCAAATAAGGTTTTTCTTCTTCACTAAGTTTTTTTCCATAAGCTTTTGCTCTTTCAAAAAGTTCAGGGCTTGAATATTTGAATTGAAATTCGAAGTCACTCAATATACGTTTAAATAAATGCGATAATTCTGGATAACTTTTGTCTAATAAAAAACAATAAAGCATATCGAGTTTTTTACTTACTGAAATAAGAGAATCATTGAATTTATTTTGAATATCCTTCTCAACTGAAGTATAATGCACTAATATATACATAGTGTCTTTTTTTGAAAATTCCCTAATTTTTTCATATTGGTGCTGTAATTTTTCTAGAGGATTGTTGTCAGCTAGATCAACTGTAAGAAAGATAATATCGAAATAATCCGTATAAATTAATTCCTGTAAGATCGATTCAGCCTTTTTAAAAAATGTTATTTCTAAATTGAATGGTAGATCATGGAATAGTACCAAGCAATTCCATTTATCTTGAGAAATTAAATTCTTTTGTAGATTGTGCCGATTTTTTAAGTTTGTGACTACATAATCTCCTATAATATGTTTACTAAATTCTTTTAATCCTATTATTGCGCAATGTAAATTATATGATATTTTTTTCAAGATTAATTCCAAAATAAATTATTTTAGTTTTAATTAAATAAATTAATGCAAATTTACTTTAAAACTTCCATAAATAGTTATTTCTGATATCCGATTATGAAAAGAATATATCTTCAATTAACACTAATGATTTTAATTTGGGGGTTTTCTTTCATAATGGTCGATATAGGAGTTGATTATATCACTCCTTTATCATTAGCTTTATACAGATTTATAATATCCTCAATTGCCTTTATATTTATTCGTGTTTTTAATTATCTCAAATCTCCTAAGGAGAGTTTGGGAAAGGATTTAATAATGAATCAAAAAATTTCAGTGCCTGATTGGATTTTTTTAATAATTGCAAGTTTCTCTGGTGTTTCTTTATTTTTCTTCACCCAATATTCCTCCATTCAGATAATTGGGCCATCTTTACCCGCATTATTCGTATGTCTTTTAGCTCCTGTTATAATCACTACTTTAGCATTAATTTTTTTCGATGAGCGATTAAATAAATTAAAAATTATCGGCTTCATCATCGCCACCTTTGGAGGGTTTTTATTAGTGACAGGGGGTGATATCAATGTTTTAAATCCTGAAACCGCTACTTTCTTCGGATACTTTTATGCCATATTAACACCCTTTTTATGGGCATTCTATTCTATAATTTCCAAGCAGCTTACCAAGAAATTAGAAACGATGAAATTTTTAGAGATAATTACTTATTTGGGTACTTTCGAATTATTTCTTATTGTTTTATTTACAAACCAATTTCCGATATTATTCATGAATCTTTTTCGCATTGAATTATTTTTAAGTGTTCTCTATTTAGGATTATTTTGTCATATTATCGGATATTTTATCTGGACTGATTCTCAACATAAAATTAATTCCTCTAAAGCTGCTTCCTTTTTATATATTGAACCCTTTGTTACTCTATTATTTTCTTTTTTATTACAGAGAGAGGAGACAATATTAATTTTAAATATTTTAGGAGGAATAATTGTCCTAATCGCAGTTCTAATAATAAATTATGAATAAAACTAATTTATTAATTAATACTCACTCAAAGGATTTTTTCCTTATTACCTTTATTTCACAATATCCTTTTATTTTAGGGGTTATAAAAATACTAAATTGAATTTTTACTTTCTTGTCGAATATCTTATAAATGATTTTTGATTATATTACAAATAAGAACTTAGTTGGATATTATTGTTTTCATCTGTTTCCATAACTAATTACAATTTATTAACATAGAATAAGCATATTTAACCCAAATATATCGCATCAACTATTATTAAAAAGTAATTCTTAATAAATTTAAGTTATGATAAAGTATAGAACAGTTAGGATACCAGAAGATCTCGTGGAATCAATACTTAAAATTTTGGAAGAAAAGAAAGAATTAGGATATCGTTCTCACTCTGAATTTATTATTGATGCTGTAAGACGAAGAGTAGAGGTTTTATTAACCTCTAAAGCAAAAAAATCAAAATAATATTTTTATCTTTAATTATTAAAAATAATTCTTCAAATTCTTTTTTTCTGAATCCTTTCAAATTTTAGAACTATTTCTCTAAATTTAGGTCATTCAGTGATTATAATATTAAATATAAAAAAGTATAATTTAGAATAATAACTAATTTTTTAAATTATGACTAATGATTTCGATATCATTGTAATAGGTGCTGGATTTGGGGGACCGGTTGCGGCCAAAATTTGTGCTGATGCCGGGCTAGGCACCATGTTAATTGAAAGGGCAGAAAAACCCGGAGAAAAAGTTATATCTGGATTAACTATTCCTTTTTATGGATTTCTATTTGGACCGGAATTTATCACAAACGGAAATCCTCCTATTGAAAGACCCGCTGATGGCATTATTAATTATATTATTTTAGATATAGATAAAGGAATTATCGAGATTGATGATTCGCTTAACATACCAAAACCCCTCTCACCTATCATAGCATTTGGATATAATACATATTGCCAACCATTTTGTGAATGGGAAACTGATATGGCTATTAAATCAGGAGTTACTTTCCTTAATGCAACCACGGTCGTAGAAATCATAAAGGAAGATGGAATAGTTAAAGGAGTGGAAACTGACAAGGGAGAAAAATTTTATTGTAAAATCTTAATCGACGCGGAAGGATCTCAAGGTTTATTGGCTGTTAATGCAGGTGTAAGAGAAAAATACCCCCCAGAGATGATTTCTCTCGCTGATACTTATGATTATGTGATGCCAAAGAAATTACTTGATAACATCTTTGGTTATTCAGTTAGGTTCTGTTGGGGATGGGACGAGCAGAAAATTGCCCCTCCACTTGGTTATGGGAATGGATTAATGCTTTGGCCTTATAGAGAGAGTATACATTTCATTCAAGATCAATGTCTTGTTTTAGAAAATAATAAAATTCCAAATCTCAAGAAAAATTTTCAAACCTTTCATAAAAACATTACTTCAAAATTACCTTTTTGGAAAAATAATGTCGCTCCTTATGCGAACCTTCGAGCAAAAATGTTTCAGGGATTTGAGATCTTTGTAGGGTTAAAGAAAAATCTCAGAAATATGCCAAATTATACAGGTGGAATGTTATTAATAGGAGATGCCGCAGGATTAGAAAGTACAGAGTTATGCGATGGTGTCCCTAGTGCCTGGTTCTCGGCAGAAATCGCTGCTAAAGTTGCTATTTCCGCTATAGAGGCTAATGATTTTTCAGCTTCATTTTTATCCATTTATGATAAGCAGATTAGAGACCATCCTATCATTCAATGGTCTATATCTGGTAGAAATAGATACGATTTGCGATTCGTTCAGAAAACTCATAACAAAAAAGAGCTGAAAAAATATATCCATAATGGTTGGGGATTAGGTGCCTTGACACACTTTACAATGCCATTAATTAAAATGGTGGGAATGTCACTGAGAGAGCAACCTTATATTATTAAGAGATGGATTAAAATGTATTTCCGCTATTTCCAAAATTATATTTATAATAACTATGGAACGAAAATATCTAAATATCGATACAATCAAATCCGTAAGAATAGAAATGCTAAAAATGAAATATTATTTAGAAGCTTTCTTCATTTCATAGATATTATAATTGAAATTTCTGTGAAACTTTATAAGATGTTAAAAAGAGTCATTCCGTCAGCAGAATTTGTTAACCCATTCATCAAAAGAATCCTACCTAAATTTGAACCCCTATTTATGAAAATTATTAACTTTTTGGAACCCTTTTTGAATTTACTAAGTCATAAACTAATAAAATTTACCCGATATGCAAATCCTAATTTATTTACCTAAAGGTGATAAGATAAGTGGAAAAAAGATTTGAAGAATTTCCGGGAGTTAGCTGGGTGCCCCCCTCCGAAGAGTTTATAAAGATTGAAGAAGTACTCTGTACTGGATGTGCCGCTTGCGTAATGGTGTGTTTAGCTAGCTGCTTTGAGATTAGAAATAAAAAAGCTAAAATAAAGAGTTTAGAAAAATGTATGGAATGCAGTTCTTGCTGGTATATTTGTCCTACAGATGCAATCAAATTCTCTTATCCTTCAGGAGGCACAGGATTTAAGACTAAATACGGATAATTAACTTGATAAATGTAAAAACTCTCATTATTTATAATTAGAGAATTCAATATTCTAATGTTGAAAAATATTAAACATAGTTCATTTAGATAAATGGAATAATCTTTTATCAATAGTAAAGAATTTGTTATTTGATTTAATTAAAAATAAAACCAAAATTACTTTTTTATCATTTATGGAGTAAAGTTAAAAATTAATGATTGCTCACACACTTATTATAGAAATTTTTGTCTCGCCCGATGAAGATATTGTTACTATCAAAGAGAAATTCATAAATTTATTTCCATTTGATTTTGAGAAGGAAGAGATAAATCTTCAAGAAGACACCGCTACTGGATTCAATCAGAAGAGAATTAAAATATTTAGAGTAAATTTATCTAAAAACAGACATGTAAAAGCTTTCTTATTAAATATGGTTAAAAATTTACGAAATCATACTAAAGAAGTTATTTTAAACCAAGCAGAGAAAAGATTGGACGAAAATTTTAACTTCTTTTTACGTTTTGATAAAAATAAATTATTAAATCAAAATATATTTCAATTAACGGAACAAGGAGATTGTATTTTGATAAGATTTAAAATCGCAGCTTTTCCCAAAAATAAGGAAAATGCGTTAGCTATCATAAATGAATTATTATTAGACTAGAATTCTATTTATACTTTTTTTATAATTTGTAATGAGAATATTTTAAAAAATCTAATTTTCATATAATAACTACCTAATAACATAAAATATTTACATAAAATTCTTACATAAATTAAAAAGTATAAAATTTTAGTGTGAAAAAAATGGTTCGATATATTAGAAAAGGAAAAAAGACCCATGCTAAGGATGAAAACTTTAAACAAGATAATGTTGGAGAGGAAAAAGAGCGATATCAAATAAGTGTAGATTTAATCTCTTTAAAAACTCTCACTGATGAGGATATTGGGTTTACCGGCGAATTTTATTTTAAGACGGATGGTCCTGGCAATATGTTTAAAGCAAGATATCCTCATGCAGGTGAAATTAAGCTTGCAAAAAATCAAACTTTTACATCCAAAGCAGATATGAATGTTTGGAGTCAATTTGAAACAATAAGAAGGGGAGAAGATAAAAACATAACATTGGAAGTTGAATTGAGGGAAAAAGATCCATTGAGAAAAGACGAGGTTATAGCAGAACAAGAAATAAAGATAAATTTACCGGAAAAGACTAGATATATAATTTTACAAGATAAAGATGAACAAACAAAAGCAAAGTTAAGAATCCAGTCAACTCGTACGCGTTATTAAATTTTGATGAGTATTAAAAATTATTATTGTTTTTATTTTAATCTTTGAAAATTTTATTATCTAATTTTAAAAAACTATTTAATCTCATTAAATTAAGTTTAGAAAATAAAAATTATAAAACTTCAATTATTTTATATTTCTGTCTAAAATTATTATAAATATTATAGATGAATAAATTATGAGATTAAAAGTCATTCTCTCTCTATTTTTAATAGGATCTCTTTTTTTTACACCACTAACAAGATCAACAGAAGCGCTATTAAATAAAATAGATACTTCTATTGAAAACGGCAAAATAGAAATGAGAACGACTGCTGGATACAACTGGTGGTATTATATTCCAGAAAGCCTTCATAAATCTGATTTTACATACATTTTTTTAGAAGAAAGTCATGCACAAATAGAAGATTATAATAATCTCACAGAAGATGCAAAAATTAATTTAGAAGGATGGAAGATAATTTCTGAAATGAAAAAATATATATTGGTAACTGTTGCTATACCTCGAAATTTTTCCAGAGGTTATTATCCACAAGGTATAAATTGGTATTCCCTTAACAATTCAACTCCGGAATTTTATTATCGACCGGATTTAAAGGTTAATACTATTATCTCGGAATTTTTAAGTAATCTTACAAATGCGGGATATTCTATATCCGAAAAAATCCTTGTATCTGGCTTTTCTGCGGGAGGGATGTGGGCAAATCGATATACTTTACTACATCCTGATAGGATCAAAGCAGTAGCTATAGGTCAAGCAGGAGGATGGCTCGCTATGCCAATTTCTGAATATAACGGTTCAGAATTAAATTGGCCTATGGGGATAAATGATTTTTATAATTTAACGGGTAGTGAGTATTACAAGCAAGAATTATTAAAAAGTGTTCCGCAGTTTATATTTATTGGAGATAGTGATAATTCTTCAACTTATCATACCGAACCCTGGCTTACTGAAGAGGAAATAAAAATATGGGGAAATAGTGATCCTGAACGCTTAGAAACTCAATGCAATTATCTTCAAAATTCCAGTTATAATGTAAGGTTTAAAAAATACAGTGATGTGGAACATTCTTTTACAATAAATATGAAATTAGATGTTTTGGAGTTTTTTGATGTGATCCTTGGTGATGATGGAGGGACTATTTCTAATTTTCCATTCTCTATTTTTTTTTCAATCGCATTACTTTCGTTGATAGCTATAGTAAAATACTCTCAGAAACATCGGAAATTAATAAATTCTAATTAATTCAATAATTATTTTTCATTCCATTTCTTTCTTTTCTAGAAATAATAGATTAAAATTGACTTTGAACTAATCTCATACCGATAAAAATAAGATTTACAGGAAAAAATTATTTTTCCTCTTCCTTTTCAGACTTTTTTTTCTCAAACATGTCTAAAATTACTTCGAGATTTATATTGTTAAATGCTTCAAATCCCAAATCGAATAAGTTCTTAACTGAATCATGAGCCATATTACTTATACCTGTATCAACATCCAGTTTAGTTAATAAGTCTTTTACATCTTCTTTCGTGAAATTGGGAGGATTCTCGCTTTTAAACTGTTCAATTAATTTAGATACATCCAAATTAGCTTTTTCAAATTTATAGTCAGGTTCTTCATCCATTTTATTTCACTCGATTTTTAAATTATATCTTATTCAGGATTTTTTAAAGCATCGATTATTTTTATTATTCCTTCAGCTAAATCATACCGCTGATCTCGATATTTATCTCTATTTAATTTTTTTTCTATATCCAGTGGGTTTCCCACTCTCACAACGAGTCCATCAACATCAATTATATTAAATATTTTCGTTTTGCGAGTTATAACAGCAACAGGAATTATGGGGGCATTACCTGCTATTGCAAATTTTATAATGGACGCCATTGCTTTAATCTGGGTTTCTTCGTCAAGTTTAGATGGTGGAGTCATTGCTACAAGATCATTTTTTTGGTTGAGATATTCAAAAACTTTATCGACAGGTTCTTGATCTTCTTTGCTTTCTGTGCTTCTAAACATCCCCAAGGTTTTTAAAATTGGTCCGTAAACAGGGTGTCGAATTAATTTTGGATCTAGCATAAAATGAATTTGTCTACCCGATAATTGAACAATAGCTATCATATCTCTAAGGACATTATCACTAATGGTGGTGAGTATTGCTTTATCATGTAGAGGGATTTTTTCTTTCCCTTCAATCTTTAAATTTGTAAATGCTTCTAATGCTAATCCAGCAACACCATTTGCTAAACCATAAAGAACTTTATTAAAATTTTCCCGACCCCCTATCTTATCAAAAACTTTATTTCCTTCTTTTTCTTCTTCCACTTCAGTCATTTTTATTAT
>JAWOFX010000159.1:0-5721 GCA_046497275.1 Promethearchaeia archaeon
CTATGAGAAATTGGTAAAGCTAACAAAGTAGCAATCATTAAAATTATTGAGGATGATGATTGAAGGATTAAGCCTTCACTAGGTCTCGCATTAGTCATTTGACTTGCTAAATTCCGTATTACAAATCTTCCAGCAACATAGATCCCTAAAAAGACAAAAATACCGCAAATTACAACAAAAATAGAATAATACATAGAATTTATAGCCCCACTATTATAAAGTCCATAAAAGATTCCAATACATTCAGCAGAATTTGCTCCTACCCATATTTCAGCAAACAAAACACTTATTAATAATAGCCATTTCATTCTTCTCTCAGTTTTCTCGATCTGATTTAAACCTTTCAATTTTGAAAGAAAGAATTTAATAAGTATTTTAAACAAAAAATAAGTAATTACTAAACCAAAAAATGGGGATAAAAACCAACTAAGCACTACATTCATTAGTTTTTCATAATTAAGAGCATTAGCAGGAGTAACTCCTCCTTGAAAAAGGGAATAAATGATTAATACGCCAAATATACTCCCTACGGTACTATGTGTAGAACTCAGTGGGATACCTGCAAGGGAACCAATTATAAGCCAAACGATACTACTAATTAAAACAGCTAAAAGCATAAAAATTGAATAATTTACTCCAGGACCTAGAATATCTGCTCCAACCGTTTTTCCCACCCCTTGACTTAAGAATACCATTCCAAATCCCGTTGCAAATCCCCCGGCCATCAGGGCGAAATTAAATTTCAAAACTCCGGCCCCCACCAAAGTAGCTAAAGTCTCATCATTAGCTCCAATTGAAAAAGCTAAGGAAATCCCCATAATTATTAGCAGTATTGTAAAGATTCCCCCTGAATTTAAATCCATTTTAAACCCCGTTTTGCTTATCTAAAAATTAAGTATTTAGTGGAAAGAAACTGGATATATTCAGAAAAATTTTTAATATGATCTGCTAACATCATTATGCCTTCAATTAATTCTTTTAAGTATAAGAATGTCCTCGATAAATAATCCATATCATAATCCCACAATCTTTTCAATAAATCGAATTCTTTATTCCTCATAGATCTTCTTTCTTCTTTAATTTCCTCGCATATATCATGGGCTTTAGTCAGATCAGAGCCAATAAAGTTTACTGCTTGGGTAATCTTCATTGATATCTTCTCTAAGGAAGTATTAATTTCGGAAATCTCTTTTTTAAATTCTTCATCAGGAAAAACTACTTTATATAATAACATTTTATGAGCTAAGAATTCCCCGATGTTTTTCATATCATTAATTTTGCTGAAGACTTTTAAACGATCAGCTTTACTAAACATGAGTTTTGATTTGAATATCTTCGATTCAAATCTCTTTTTGATTTGAATCTCCTCTGATGTTTGAATAACATAATTTAAATTTTCATCAAATTTTTCAAAATTTTCCTCTGTAAGATATTCAATTCCTTCAATTAATTTGAGGGTTGATTCATTAACTAAATCCATAAATCTATGCGTTAATTCATCAATAGTTAATTTTTCTAATTCTTCTTCTGTGACCGCCATCCTCATCAGTCTTTTAACAAATTATTTTTAAGTATAGATTTTATAATTAAATGTAATATTTCAAATAATATATATAGAAAATATAATTTTTCGATTAATCTATTGATAAAAATATAAGATTATTGTGATGTGTATAAAATCTTTAGAAAATCTATTTTATACTCAAGAATTTATTTTTCAGAAATGTTAAAAAAACATAATTTATTTGAGGTTTTCGACATTTCATTAAAATTATATTATTGAAAGCAGAACCTTAATATAACAAAATAATAATTTTTCTATATAGATTAAAAAGATCATATATATCGAGACAGCAAATCCATTTCTTTAAAAATTAACGGATGAGGAATAGATATTTTAAATTGAATTTTTTAAACAAAAAAAGTTCAAATATATAAAATATATAGATCGAATATTTATTCTATATTTTATTATATCTAAATATGGTATATAATATAGAGACAAGGAAAGTGCAACAAACCGGAGGCTCATCCTACATAATTAGTCTCCCAAAACCTTGGATTGAAAAAAACAACATTGAAAAAAAGGATACTCTAGGCATTCTTGCTCAGCCTGATGGAAATCTCTTAATAACCCCTAAAATAAATTCAGAAGATATATTAAAAAACAAAGAAATTATCGCCGATGAATATCAGGACTACAATTTCTTATTTCGAGTACTTATCGGAACCTATATCATGGGATTTTCCAAAATTACAATAAAATCAAGCAAAAAATTCGAACCTTTTATTCGTGATTGCGTTATTAATTTCACTCAGATAGCTATTGGTCCAGAAATAATTGAGGAGAGCAATACTTATATTGTGATTAAAGATTTACTAAATCCAAAAGAAATGCCCTTTGATAAAACCATAAGACGTATGTATATTCTCGCTGAATCGATGCATGAAGATGCGATCAGAGCTTTGAAAACAAATAATAAAAATTTAGCTGAAGAGGTCATTAAACGAGATGATGATATCGATAGATTACATTGGTTAATAGGCCGACAATCGAATATTGTTCTTCGAGATATCATTCTTTCCCAAAAAATGGGAATCACATTAGAAGATGCTAATCATTATCAATTGATGAGTAGATTCTTAGAACGTATAGCTGATCACGCAGTTAAAATTGCTAAAAATGTCCTAATTCTTTTGGAAAAAGGAATAGAAAAAGAAATGGTTGAAAAAATATCAGCCGCAAGTAGAATTGCAGTTGAGTTATTAGAAGAAAGTTTAGATGCTCGTATGAATAAAGATATTAGAATGGCAAATCATAATATCGAGTCAGTGAATAAATTAGTAACTGCATGTGAAGGGATTTCTATGAATAGAAATGGGCATAATTTAGAAATTTCTATTGCCACAAGTTATATCGTTGAAAGTATTCGAAGAACTGGTGAATATTCAGGAGATATTTCCGAATTGATCATTAATAATTTAATTAATGAGTAACTTTTTTATTATCACTTATTTTAATTCTTTCTTATTGATATTCTTTTAGATAATGTAAAATTAATTCAGCCGCAGCGACAATTCCGCTGAGAGTACTAATTTCTGGAACATTATGACTGAATTTTGTTGGAATTCCTATTAATGCAGAAGGTAAGCCAAGCCATTTTTGGGTTTTTCCTGCATCAGATCCATAAAATTCAAACACACCATTTTGATATTTGATATTATATTTTTCTGCAGTTCGAGTTAGATCTTTGCAGAAGGAATAATCTAAAATTCCATGACCCCGAGATTCTTGCCACACTATAACAGGACCCCCTTTTAATTGCAACTCTGAATGAATTGTTCCAGGTGCGTCTTCCACTATCCCTATATCAATTGCGATGACTCGATCAATTGAATGATTACGAGTAAAATAGAAGGCTCCTTCCGTCCCAATTTCTTCACGAGTTGAGGCAACAATATAGATATCTGATTTTAGATTTAACTTTCCTCTCTCATTTTTCAGTTTTTTAATAAGTTTTTCAGTCAACACAATTAAACATGTGAGTGCTGCTAAATTATCCATGGAATATCCTGCAATAATATCATCATCAATATCTGAATTTAATAAATCGAAATCTCCAGAAAACACAAATGGTGCTCCTACATGAATTTTATATTTATCTAAAACTTCTTCTTTATTTTCGGCACCAATGAAAATTTCTAACTCTAGGGGGTCAATTTTTTCTTTTCCGCGTAATTTTTCAGGAATAGAATGTGTTGATCTCCCACAAATTACCCCATAAATCCATTTCTCTTCGCTATTGAGTATTTGTAGCTTTTTAGAGATTAACCATCTTCCTTCATAACCCCCTCGTGGAGAGAATTCTAATTTTCCATCTTTTCTTATTTTTCTAATCGTACCGCCGATTTCATCTATGTGTGCAATAATAGCTATTTTTTGTTTAGATGCTGTTCCTCGAAGTTTTACATAAAAATTTCCAAGCAGATCTTTCTTAAGTTTAAAATCTTTTTCAATAATTTTTTTAATTTGTTTCTCAAATACTTTTCCTCTTTCATTTTCTAAACCTGAAGGGGCTCTTTTGGAAGCGAGGGCTTTAATTATTTCCAATATTTCTTTTTTTTCCATTCCTTACCAACTCAAGAAGCTGAATTTTTATAAAAATTATTATTTTAAGGATTTTTTATGTTGATTTTATTTTAGGGGGAGGTACAAACACATTTCGTAGCCCAGTTCTCTCTAAAGTAATTGCTTCTTCGGGACAATTATGAACACACACTCCACATCCAATACATTTATCTTGATTTAAGACAGCTACGCCATCCTTTAATTCGATAGTCTCCATAGGACATTTTTGGGTGCATGTACCACAACCAACGCAATCTTCCTCGTTTATATTAGCAATATATGAAGTATAGCAATTATATGGCATGATTCCTTTATAATAGAGTTGGAATATACCACAGCAACATTTACAGCAGTTACAAATAGCCTCTTCATCTCTCTCGACATCTAAATGTATATGGAATGCCTTATGAACTAGCCCATCCTCTTCAGCAGCAATAAGAATGTCCTTTACTTTTTCTTTCGAAATAGTTCTTCCAAAATCATAATCAATAGCGAATTTAGCAGCCTTTCCAAAAAGTAAGCAATTTTCTCTTTGGTCTGTGACTTTACATGGATCATTTAACAAATCTTTCTCGGTACGGCAATAACAGTGGACTAATGCAATATCATCATATTTATCAACAATTTTTGAAACATCTTCTAAAGGAAGAACATTCTCTACGGGGACCTCTTCAATCTCTTGTTCAACTGGAACTATACGATCTATAGGCGGGAAATTTTCATATTGTTCAACAACTTCATCATAATTTTTCTGGGTTAATTCACTCATCTTATTAAAAAGTTTATCAAATAAGAATGCTAAGCGCTTCTCTTTCTCACCCTTTTTTCCTCGCATGAGGGTAAATTCAAACAAACCAGGAAATGGAGGCATTAAACGATATACTGTTATACCTGTTGTTTCTGATTGAGTCCCAGTAACTACTCCCTCAATCATTAATTCATCTAAAATTCTTAAAATTTCATTTTCACTTAGATCAGTTCTTTTCTTAATTTGATTCATATTAAGATTAGGTTTTCGAAAGACTGAATTAATGAATTGTGCTTGTTCCTCATTAATTAAAAGTTTTAATAATTCAATTAAAGTATCATTCAGAGGGAAGGGCAAATTCCCAGCTTTAATAACTTTTCTCGCAACTTTATACCAGAGTTTTTCAATCAATATATTTTCACATGATTTTAATTTTAATTATTCAATAAAATAGGAGATAGATGTTACATATCCAATTATAATCAATATTAATAATAGAAACATTTTTAGATTGGTTCTCTTACTAAAAAATACACATTTGACGACCCACAGTTAGGGCATGTAGCTTTTTTATCTTTAGACGCATTCTCATCTTTCCATTCATTATCACAATTTAGACACCCATACCCTGTAAAACCCTTCTTTATTTGAATATTTCCTCCAACTACTCTTATTTGTTTACCCTCCATTAAGGCTTTTGTCATTTTATTATGTGAAGCGTCTAAAATTCTTGAAAATGTGGGTTGAGAGACCCCCATCTTATCAGCTGCTTCTTTTTGATTAAGATTAACATAATGCTTTAATCTCATGGCCTCAAATTCAGCAATTGTAAGTTCTACTGTTT
>JAWOFX010000100.1:0-2639 GCA_046497275.1 Promethearchaeia archaeon
GTATTTTTTAATTTGTTTAACAATATAATCAATGTCTCGGGGATTAGGAATTAAGCTTTGTCCCCATGCTAAAAATAAGCAATGTTCTAAGAAATATAGTCCTCCCATATGGAAAAAGGGAAAACCACTTACTGCAGATCCCTTTCCTCTTTCCCATCCCAACCATGTAGAAACAATAATTACATCACAAACTACATTTCTATGAGTTAAAACTACTCCTTTTGGTTCTCCAGTTGTTCCACCGGTAAAAAGAATTAAGGCAATATCTTCAGGGGATAAATCAACTTCTGGTCTAATGGTTGATTGGTTTTCTATCGCATCGATAAAATTTATAGTTTTCACATAAGAAAGGGGTTCAACTTTTGCTGAGGGAATTTTTTTTAATAACTTTCCAAGAAACCTTTTAATTCTAGGGAGAAATTGTCCTATATTTGTTGTTATAATCAATTCCAGTTGAGCAAGGTTTTGAGCTATTTTAATTACTCTTGCTTGATAAATAACATCGAGTGTCACTAATCCAACTTTTTTACCTCCTTCTCCTAAATTTCTTAATTGATATTCCATTTGAACATCTGAAAGAAGTGGAGATATACCTGAAGCAACACATCCCGCTCTAAATGTTCCAATATAGGCGATAACACATTCAGGGATATTTGGTAAATTAATCCCTATGATATCACCTTTTTTAAATCCATGTTCTATTAACATATTTGCGAACTGATTGGAATAATCATCTAATTCGCCAAATGTAATTTCAACTCCTAAGTAAGTTAAGGCTATTTTTTCTGGAAAATCTTCGAAACTTGGAGCGATAGCTTCCACAAATGTTTTTTCCCAGTTTTTTGGATCTAAATCTTTCATATCCTCATCCCAATTTTTCATCCAAAATCTTTCGCTATACATAGTAAACTGATTCCTCCAATTATTCTCTTAAATTAAAATAAATAATTAAATATATTTTGATACAATACAATAATTTTGTTTAATTTCTATATAAATCTTAAATAAAATTAAAACAAATTATACAATCAACAAATTAGAATTTATTATTATATCAAGATTCTGATATTAGAAAATAAGAGTATAAAAATGGATAAAGAAACTATAAAACGTAATGCAGAATTTTTACAAAAGAAATTACCCGGTATGAAAATCCCTGGTAAAGTTAAATTTCATTGTAGATATAAACACATGGTGGAATTTGCTAAATGTTTTGATTTAACAGATCCTAAATATATCGGTCCTGATGAAGATAAGATTATTGCATGTCCCGCATTCGCAAATGCATTTTCTGCTAAATTATATGTGAATATGGCAACGATCCAATTCGAACAAAATGGCAAAACGAGGGGTTTTCTCCTCGACTTTAAAAAATTACTTCATGCGGCCAATGAATATGATTGGGAGGATTGTGTAAAAATTAGGGCGGGAGATAAATTAACAATGGAAGGAGAAATCGGAGATATTTGGGTAAATGAGAAGATGAGATTATTTGGAGAGATTTTCCAAAGAGTTAAAAATCAGAATGGAGAACTCGTCTGTAAAGTTAAAACTATAGCAACTATCGCTCCTGGAGGGTATTAAAATGGTAAATGTTTCAGAATTAAAAAAAGGCCAAAAAATTAAAGGAGAGTTTAATAATATTTCCAGAGATCTGATTAAACGGTATTCAAAATTGGGGGGATTTGCCAAATTAGCCTCAAATCCGATACATGATGATGACAAGACTGCTAAAGAAGCGGGACATAAAGGGGTAATTGCCCATGGATTATTTAGTTTCGGATTTATCACAAAATTACTTGATGATTTTATTGAAAGAGAAAAGTATGGAAAGATCATTAAAGTTGGTGTTGAAATGAGATATCCTGTAAGATGCGGAGATAAACTAATCACTGAAGCTATAATTAATAAAATAGAAGGAAAACGAGTATATTTTGATATTAAACAAAAAACCATAACAAAAATTCAAATAGAAAGAGAGGGAAAGATAATTAAGCGATTTGAAGCAGATATGAGAAATTATATTTCTAAAAAAGATTATGAAAAGGGCTATATTAAAACAAAAGATATTGAGAAAGGACTATTATATTATAGAGAAAGAGTTAATAGTCCGGGATATGCTGTTGTTGAGTTAGACCAATGAAAAATTTTTTTAATCTTTTTTTATCTTAATGCATTTTTTCCTTAATATAAATTCAATTTACT
Source organism: Promethearchaeia archaeon (assembly GCA_046497275.1). Classification (GTDB taxonomy): domain Archaea; phylum Asgardarchaeota; class Lokiarchaeia; order Sigyniarchaeales; family SOKP01; genus TEKIR-8. Next base: position 2,206 of record JAWOFX010000100.1, read on the forward strand.
CTGAATTTTTTTAATAAAAAAAGAGATATTAAAGAATAATAATAAGGAAGAATTTTACATTCTTTTTATTTTATAACCTCAGATATCTTTTGATTCTCTCTCTTTTTTGATAGTGTATAAGAATTATAAATAACATTATCTTCATATTCAGTATGAAAGAGGATGAAGATATTTATCATTCAACTTTTATTGGAGATCATGATATTTTAGAAAAGTGCATATTAAAAGAAGATGAAATGAACGAATACTTAGAGAAAACAGAACATGTTGATCCTAAGCAGGAACATGACCATCTTTATTCAGTAATGACTAATCAAACGAGACGGGAACTTCTAAAGTTTATAGATATTAATGCTATGTCCTTTGATGAAATAAAGGAAAAATTCCAATTACAAAATGAGCAACTACAATATCATTTATCTATGCTAGAGCAA